>JBQTJA010000018.1:0-122398 GCA_052387595.1 Nitrospiraceae bacterium
ACGATGTTTTTCTTACACTTGGCATGCCTCGTATTAACGAGTCAGTCCACGCTGTCACCACAAGTCGAGATGACGACCCGCGCAGAGAAGCTGTCCAACCCAATGTGACTGAATCGTACGTGAACACTACAGTGAGCCATCTTGTGCGAGTGATCGGCATTCTCTCTGGCTTGGCCGTACTCAGCGCCTGTGGCGAGCCAGTGTATGAACATGCCGGAAGCCCGCATAGTTTGCTTGAGGATCGAGAAGCTTGTGCGAGGGAGATGGATCAAAGTCCCGATGCGCTGGCCTACCGCCGGAATCCCGCAGTACATCCCGACTATCTAAGCCGCGTCTTTACCGACATGAATCGCTGTATTGAACGGAAGGGGTGGAAACTCCTCAGCGCGCAACCGCAGCAGGTACGTGAACCAGCCATGTCTGAATTGGCCCAAGCAGGTCGACCCGCGCCACGCTCAGATGAGCACCATCGAAATTGATTCAGGCTGTCCCCGATATTCGCAGGCCGCCGAGCAGTCCCTTGCGCGCAATGCGCAACGGTTTCAATGTCTTCTACACACGTGCAACACGTACATCCAAACCAACGTGGAGGCTTTGCAGTGACGAATCAGCTGCGTGAGTCAAGACCGTCGTGCAGGTCTGGAGGCTGGATGTCTCCAGCTCTTCTCCTGGTGGCGTTCACCGTCGGCGCTGTCCTTCCAAGTCCGGCCGTGGCGGAGGTGACGGATCGGTGGAGAGACTTGACCGAGGCCGGAATCGTCGCACGTGAACAGGCTCGGTATAAAGAGGCGGAACAGCTCTTCTTGACGGCCCGTCAGGAGTTACAACAGGCTGGGCATTCCGATGCGCGTCTGGCGGCGACACTGAATCATTTAGGTCTGGTCGTTCACGAACAGGGACAATATGCGCGAGCAAAGTCCTACTATGAGCAAGCGTTAGCCATCTGGGAACATGCCTCCGCCGAATCATCTGCGGAGGTGGCCACTGCGTTACATAATCTTGGGGAAATCTATCTACAGGAAGGCGAGGTCGAGCAAGCGGAAGCGTATTATCTGCGTTCGCTCACAATGGGTGAGCGAGCTCTGGGTCCTGGTCACTCTCGGCTGGCGGTCGGACAGAATGGCCTGGGTCTCCTTTATCGGAGGCAAGGACGCCAGATCGAAGCGGAAGCCCGGTTCCATCTGGCGCTCGCTATGCTGGAGCGGCGGGATGGAGCTCATTCCCCTGATGCAGCCCCGATCCTCAATAATCTGGCATCGCTCTATAAGGAGAAGGAGCTGTATGTATTTGCTGAACCACTGTACCAACAAGCGCTGGCCATTCGCCGTGCCCACATGGGAGACCATCATCCGGCGGTCGCGCTGTGTCTGAATAATCTGGCGAATCTCTATCATGCTGAAGGGCTCTCTGAGCTGGCAGATCGCACCTATCGGGAGGCATTTGCCAGTAACGAAGGAGCGCAAGAACCGGCTGAAGGCCTGATGGGCAGCATTCTTGGGAACTGGGCGTTGCTCACCCAGGAGCGTGGATTACTCGATGAGGCCAAGTTGCGGTACGAACGGGCTCTCGTGATTCAGCAGCAGATGTTAGGAAGAAACCATCCGATGGTGGCGATATTGCTTGATCGCTATGCCGGGCTTCTTCGTGACCTCGGGCAACGGTCGCAGGCAGGGCTTGTCGCGACCAGAGCCGCGGTCATCCGAACTCAACAGATCAAATAGTCTTGCCTGCACGATGATGCCGGGATGAATGCCTATCCCGGTGCAAAGAGAAGCTCGGGGATGAGCTGTGGCGTTATGCCGTTCCGCGAAGGTCCGTCCCTCTGCGTGTTCAATGCTGAAGTTCTGTACAGACTCCACCTCCAATCTGCTTCGGTACCGATACCCTATCGTGTACGTGCACGGTGGCGGACAGCCCGGATGATTCTCCCGAATCTCTGTCCGGTATTGGCATGCATACTCCGCTCTTCCCTCAGTCATCACCGGGTTCAACGCACACGCATCCGAGATGAATGTGTAGCACCGGGTGCCTTCCTGAGCAGCGGTCGGTAGACAGATAGAACGTGGCTCCGTATACGTAAGACCAATTATGAAGAAAGGGGTGCAAGCGATGACACAACTGTGGGGATTACTGCTCTGTGCCGTCATGGTATGGGGCTGTGCTGAGATGGGTTCGGCGCAACCTGCCTCCGTTCCGGCGAAACTGAGAGACGGCGAGCCGACACTACCGGTCGGGTATCAAAAAGGGCCGAGGTTCTTGTCCGATGTCCAACGACCTGACCTCAAGCAAGTCCGCGAGTTGTTCATTAATGCCGTGGGTCTCACGACAAAGGCGGGGCAACCATTTCCAAATGGTACGGTGATGGTGATGGAGCTCTATAAAACCCAAGTGGATGGAGATACGCCGGTGACCGGTCCGGACGGCAAATTGGTGAAGGGCGATCTCGCCAAAATCTTCGTCATGGAAAAAGGCGAAGGCTGGGGGCAAGAGGTACCCGAGAACCTCAAGACCGGGAATTGGGTCTTCGCGGCCTATGGCCCGGACGGGAAAGCCTTGACGGAAGACTTCAGTAAGTGCCGTGGCTGTCACGCGCCATTGGCCATGAAAGACTTCGTCCCTCGCTACGATGAATATTTTGAGAAGCGGGCGGCGCGATAACGGTGCAAACCAACGGCACAAGAGATGCCCGGCTCTCTGGTGTCCCGGCGGGTGCCAACGCAATTCAGGACATGACATGCTCATGAAGGAGTACATGATGCCGCTGTTGATCGCCCTTATCATGACGGTGTTCTTGTGCCCTGCAAGTCCCTCGTATGCCGAAGATGCGTCGCTGGTGACGCTGTTGCGCGCGCAGGTGTTCAATAAGATGTTCGACGGTTTTGACACCTATCATGTCAGGATTGAACGTGACGTCGCGAACACTGATGGCGAGCATGAAGTCACGGCCGTGGCGAGTGGAAAGTTTTTCGACCAGACGAGACGGATCAAGGTTCAGTTCCTAGTCGTTGGCGAGACCGTGGTTGGCGGGCAGGTACTCGAGGAGCAGGGGCTCCCTCCCTGTCTCTTGTCCGTTCAGCCGCGAGAGGAATCCCTGTAGGTGGGTATAACCTTGGAGGAGAACGGATGATCATGAAGCCTCTTAAAGTCGGCATGGCGGTGACTGTGGGCGCACTCATCATGGGCACGGCGGCCTGGGCGTTACAGGCGGGGGGTGTGGAAATCGGGGACCTTGAAAGCGGGTCGGTGGTCGGCCAACGCTTCAAAGAATTGTCGGTGGACCTCGATATTCATGCCACAGAGATCGGGGGTCTCAAGGTGCTCTATCCTCCGGTGTCGGTGCTGGATCTCAAGTCGCGTCCAGGGACCCCGGTCCTGCTGCGTGTGACCAATCGGTCCACCAGTGAGCGCGGGTTTCTCATGACGACGGCGGCGAATCAAGCGGCCCCGACGGTCTTACACGTGCAACTCGTGCTCAAGCCGGGAGAGAGCAAATATATCGGCATTCCCACGAGTGATCTGCTCTATGCCGCTGGATCCATCTTCGTCTATCACGATCATTTGAATCCGAAAGAGGCAGGAGGGAAGCTGCTCCTGATCAAATAGTGACGAATCCTATGGGTTGACGAAACGACAGACGACAAGCTGGCGCCACGCCAAGAGTGAGTGGAGCGGACACCCGACAGATGCGACATCTGAAACATTCGTACGAGAGCACTCCCCTTTCCGCCGTACACTCTGAAAGACGTGACCCGATTCGTGTGCTGGTCATTGATGGGTCCGTCATTACTCTTCATGGGGTGAGAGCATTACTGGAAAAGAATGGCCGCATCGTCGTGGTTGCCACAGCCGGCACCGAAGCCGAAGCAATTGCTGCCCTTCAGACATGCCGGCCGGATGTGGTGGTCATGGATGTGCAAGTCGGTTCCGTGAGGGGAATTGACATTGCCAATACCATCCGTGAGTCACATCCGGATGTCAGGATCGTGTTTTTCAGCACCTATGACGATCCACACCTCCTGCACACCGCGGTTCTTGCCGGTGTGCATGGCTACCTCACCAAGACCGCCTCAGGCGAGGTCCTTGCGAAGAGTATTGAGGCTGCTCATGCCGGACAGGCGATGATCGATGACCGCTTGACGACTCAGGTACTCCAGTGGGTTCGGGATGGAGTGCGAACCGGCCCGCATGCGACGCTGGAAGGTTGCCCGGAGGAAGATCTGCGGCTTCTCTCCCATGTTGCGGCCGGAAAGACGAACAAAGAGATCGCGCAGGCACTGCACATCGAGCCGCGGGCTGTCGCGGCCCGCCTCCAGCGAATCTACAAGCGTTTGAGGATATCCCGGCGATCTGAGGCGGCGAGTTCCTTCACCAAGCATAAACTTGGTCTGGTATCCGGACCCCATCGCCATGCACGATATGCAACCTCTGCCAGCGGGCATTGACTCTTCGCACAGGAGAAGTTTTCAGATAACCCGAAACCGTTGGTCGAGACGCTTCACGCGATGCGCTGCTCCGGCAGTTTTGCTCCTCGACTTCGCTCGAGGAAGATCCTTAATCAGGCAAAGGCTCGACGTGGTTCGGAGCCCTGAGTCTGCCGAAGGGGCCCGAACCGTCATGAATCATGAGGGCTCATCTCTCTGAAAGCAGGTTGTTGCGGTCGTGACTTCTCTGGGCGCGTGATCACGATCGAATGTGGATTACTGCTTCACGCCGTTCGTTGTGCCGAGGGCACCAAAGTTGTTCTCCCAGCGGCCGACGAACGACTTCTTGTTCCGATGCAATTGAAGCTGAAAGGTGGACTGGAACGGACGGGGCGCGAAGTCCATCTTCACGTGCGCGGAACAATCTTCGTTCACAGTTGCCTCACCGGTGAACTGCAACCCGGTGAGGGGATTTCCCTGATCGTCTTTCAACGAAAAGTCGCACGTGCCTTGGACCTTTCCGTTCTCCACCGAGAATTTACAGACACCGGTATGCGGATTCTTCAGGACTTCGTTTTGGTATGAAACCCAGTTCCCTCGGAGGTCCCGTTTCTGGCAATGGCCTTCTTCTTCGAAGAACGCTTGAGCCTGGCTGCAGAGCATGAGTGACATCACGGCGGTTGACAACAGGACACGCTTCATATCAATACTCCTTAACATGGTGCCTCAAGGGGGATTCCTGGAGGACGGGAAACGATACCAGGGGCGGGAAACAGGGCACTGCTCACCAGCGCTACAGATACAACAGATGTGATAAAAAATGCCGGGGGCCGATCAGAGCCGCTCCTGAGTGTTAGGTCTCAGGTGTCGAGTTTCAGGTTGATCGAAACCTTGGAACCTGAAACCTGAAACTGCCTCTGAAATGTCGTGCGTGAAGGGTGACGCGTAGCTCGTGAAGCCCGTGTCGCCGACTCCACGAGGCGTCCGAGGCGAGTGTACTTCGTTCCGGATTCGGACGCTTCACGACTCCACGCCACTATCTCCACACCGGCCATTCCACATCCGGATCTTTAAACACCGGGTGGCGGGGCGTCGAATCTCGCCCGCGGACTCGGTGCTGTCTGGGAAGACTTCGGTTTCGCACGATCACTGAGTTGATCAGCTCACCACACGTCATGCAGCGCCACGCACGAACGTCAAATGGTTTCGCACCTTGTATGACATCCAGAGGATCGAGTGGATCGATCGGGTGCATGAGACCATGACAGCGTCGACAGGTTACCTGCTCCATGCTTTGACCTCGCGATAGACCGTCCGTTCATACATGCGGTTCTCGACTGCCCGGCCAGCGGAAGGCCTCGGCTCCGTGCTCGGGGAATGCGGTGAAGCTGTTGCCGCGTCGAGTTCCGACCGGAGTAGGCGACTGATGTATGTGAACTCGACGGGCTTGATGGGAAGATGGCGATGGCGAAGGGCTCTGCCATACAGGATGTTTGTGAGGAGCTCGCTGGTCCGACTTCCCATGGTGATCACCGGAACATGGGCACAGGCCGTCTCGATTGCACGGAATAGTCTCTGGAGATCAATTGGGAACGCCGACCCAGTCTGGGCAAGTCCGACCAAAACGGCATCAGGGCGGCTATCCAGGAACTCTGTGGCGGCAGACTGAAGAGAGCGGACGAGCACCGCCTGGTAGCCATGCGCTGCGAGCCAATCGGCGATCTTGATTCCATACTCCCAATCGTGGTCCACGATCATGATGCACACTCTCTTGCTGTTCTTTCGATTCGCCATCCGGAGACTCCTTCCCCTTCTGAGTCACACCGGTTCATGTGGTCCAGGGACACTGCCGTGTAGACTATATCGAGCGTTGTGATGTGGTTATGAACCTTCTCTCACGTTCAACTGCAATATCAAAACACAGTCACAGGAGGAGTGCTACCGAACGAAACCGACATCTGCACCAGATGTGACGAAAAGAATTCGTGTCAGCCATGCGAAGAGGTTAGGATGGCCCTGGTCAGACTCCAAACGCACCATTGCCACAGCTGTTCTCTGGGAGCCGCCGGTTGTACCGGTTTTGCCAACGTGCATCTTCTGTACGAAATCAGAAGGCTCTGCATCTCCGATGAGACGTCCATCAAGAGGTTGACGAATCTGAGTACCTGAATTCCGATGGGGGCTTGCCGACCGGCACACGCTGGTGGTATGAAGGGCGCAGAGCTGCACCGGGAAGAGGGGCTGAAGAGACGACGGAATTTTGACTCAACTGATACGAACATATAACTGTGTTAGTCTTTATCACCTCATGAAATCGAAGCGTGAACAATCGTGTTGGCCTCGTATGGCTGTCCTGATCTGGGCATCGTTGTGGATGTTCGCAGCGCCGTTGTTCCATGTTCATCCCGATGTGGATCATCATCACGGAGAAGCCGGGCACACCCATCATGGAACGATCCATGCTGTCTGGTCTCCCGACCTCGATTGTGAGTTCGACAGCCATGAAGATCATGAGGATACCGTCAGCGGGCCTGCACAATTCGCGCATTCCGGCGATAGCCACCTTGAGATCGGCCTCTCGCTTCTGAACGATTCAAGCGATCGAAAGTCTCTTAAACCGTTCTTCACACAGGCACTCGGATTTCTCTCTGTCACAGGTTCTGATCCGGAGTACGCTCCTCGAATCCATCGGGCTATCAGTTCATTTCCTTCAGATCTCCCGCCCGTTGGGGCCAATTCTTCTCGCGCACCGCCTAGTTTCCTCCTCTAAGCAACATCCGCTCTCGTCACACGTCACAGTCTTGCGGCTGTCTAAGGTGGGCCCATCGTTTGCGTGCGCCTACCTGGGCTGCCCGTGGAGGGGTGTTTCATGATTCTGCACAGAGTTGTGCTTTTCTCTTTTGTGCCGTTCCTCGTGAGTCCGTGGTCTTTTCATGACAGCGTACTGGCGTCCGAGTCACGTACTGCTCTCTATTCCTTGCCAGAAATCCTGTCCCTTGCCCTTCAGCACAGTCCAGTGATGACAGGGGTGGCAGCCGCCCTGGAAGAAAGCCAAGGCCGGCAAGTGTCGGCCGGCGCCTATCTCAACCCGACTGTGAGCGGCGCTGCCGGCCGAGGTTCGATCCGTGACCCGCGTACGGGTGCCGTGATCGTTGAACGGACCATCACTATTGAACAACCTTTGGAGTGGCCGGCAAAGCGCATGGCTCGACAACAAGCGGCAGACGCCGGATTGTCGAGCGCGCTTGCTGGAATCGACGAAGCCAAGGTGGCGATCACGGCTGAGATCAAGGCGGCATTCTACCACGTACTCTTTGCTCAACAGGATGCGCAGCTTGCCAAGGAGAACCTCCGGACCGTCGAGGATTTCGTCACGCTGATTCGGGCTCGGGTTGAAACGAAGGAATCGCCAAAATTCGAGCTCGTCAAAGCCACCGTGGAATTGCAACAAGCCGACAAAGATCTGGCTCGAGCGGACAACGCACTCGTCGTCGCCCGCGCCAATCTCAACAAGGTGGCCGGCAAGACACTCGGCGAGCCATTTACCATTCAGGGGGAATTTGCTGCGGTAAAGTCTGGGCTCGATCTGCGGACATTAACGGCCGACGCGCTTGCGCACCATCCGGCTCTTCAGCGGCAGGAGAAGGCAGTGGAGCAGGCTCGGTTCAGCCTTGAGCTGGAACGGGCTGCACGCATGCCGAATATGACGGTGATCGGCCAGTACCATCGGGAAGCCGGAGATGAATCCGTGACTGCGGGGCTCAGTGTGCAGTTGCCTGTGTGGTATCGACGGCAAGGAGAGATCAGTACGGCTATGGGCGCTCAGCATCGGGCCGAAGCGGAACGCCTACGAGTCCAACACGACCTGGAACAGGCCGTGACGCAATATTTCCAAGAGATGCACACCGCCCAACGGCAGATTCAGGTATTTGAAAAGGGACTGTTGCACCAGGCGAAAGAAGCGTTGGACATCGCGCAATTCAGTTTTAGGAATGGGGTGGCCAGCCTCCTGGAAGTCATCGATGCGCAGCGGGTATACCGCCAGACGCTGTTGGAGTTTGCCCAAGCTCGATCGGACTATTCTCTCGCGTTAGCCCGTCTGGAACGGGCAGTAGGAGGCCTGCCATGACACTCGGTCGGAGAGCACTGTCATCGAAGCGGCTCTTGGGCCTCGCGTTGGTCGCGGTCATGATCGTGAGTCATTCATCCTGCCAATCCAAACAGGAGGATGCCTCGAAGCCGTCTCCTCCAGCGGCTCAATCATCGACCCAACCGGGCTTGGTTGAATTGCCGGAGGGAAGTCCGACTCTCGCACAGCTTCACACGGAGCGAACTGAACTCCGACCCATTCGGATGTCCTTGAAAGCGCAAGGGGGAAAGATCCTTCCCAACGAAAATCGGCTCGCCCATCTCGGCGCGAGAGTGCCGGGACGCATTGTGGCCGTCTATGCCAACATCGGAGACCGGGTCCGAGCTGGAGACCGGTTGCTCCTTCTGGACAGCCCGTCCCTGGGAGAAGCTCAGTTGGACTATCGCAAAACCACGACAGCGGTTAGGGTGACGGACAAGGCACGCGAACGCGCACAAGCACTCTTTGACCGTGGCGCGATCGGTGCCGGCGACTATCAGCGTCGTGAGGCGGATTATGAGAACGCGAGTGCCGATCTCCATGAGGCCGAAGAAAAGCTGCATTTGCTCGGCATGACAGAGGAAGAGATTCGGCGACTGGCCATCAAAGACCTCCCCCACGCAGAAGTCGCACAAGTGTTCTTGCGCACACCATTTTCCGGCGAAATCATCGAGCGGAATGCGACGGTCGGGGAGGTGGTTGATTCGAGTAAGACGCTCTTGACCGTTGCAGATCTCTCCACCGTGTGGGTCCGTGCCGACTTTCCAGAACAGCAGGCCGGACGACTGCGGACAGGTCTCAATGTAGAAGTGAAGGTGTCAGCGTATCCGGAGACCGTGTTCCGTGGCACCGTGACCTATGTCGGGGCCATGATCGATTCGGTGACTCGAACCGTCACGGCCCGCTCAAAGCTTCCCAATCCAGATCGTCGCTTGCGCCCAGAAATGTTCGCCGAGGTGACGTTGCTCACTCAGGAGCAACCGATCTTGGCTGTCCCTCGTACAGCCCTGCAGCAGGTCGGCAGCCGCACCATGGTCTTCGTTGTGCGAGGCCCGCGACGATTTGAATGGCTCGAAGTAAAAATCGGAGCGTCATCGAACGAGTATGTGGAGATCAAGGATGGATTGAAGGAAGGCGAGGAAGTCGTCACGGAAGGCAGTTACGCGTTGAAGTCCGAAGCGCTTCGCGGGCAGATGTCCATGGAGGGGCCGCTATGATCGAACGGCTGATCCGTACATCGTTGGAGCAACGAGTCATCGTGCTGCTGGTGGCAGTGGGCTTGATCGTCGGTGGAGTATTCGCATTCCGGTATCTGCCGATTGATGCCTTCCCTGATGTGACGCCGGTCCAAGTCCAAGTCATCACCCGTGCCCCGTCCCTGGCGTCGCCGGAAATCGAACGGCTTGTGACCTTCCCACTGGAAATCGAACTCATCAACTTGCCCGGGAAAACGGAGCTTCGATCGGTCTCGCGGTTCGGGATCTCAGTGATTACGGTGGTGTTTGAGGATACGGTCGATAACTATTTCGCCCGGCAGCTGGTTTTGGAACGGCTGGTTCAGGTCCGTTCACAGTTGCCGGCTGAGGCTGTCCCCGTGCTTGGACCAGCGAGCACTGGGCTGAGCGAAGTCTTCATGTATCTTGTGGAAGGGCCGTCACAGAGCCTTCAGGAATTACGCACGCTGCACGATTGGGTGATCAGGCCGATGTTGCGGGCGGTGCCCGGGCTCGCGGATGTCGACACCTTGGGCGGACTCTCGAAGCAGTACCAAGTCGTCGTTGACCCAAACCGATTGACGAGTCTGGGCATCACGCTGCGGCAAGTGCAAGCAGCGGTGATGGAGAATAACCAAAATGCGGGCGGCAGTTACATCGAGCGAGGCGGCGACAAGTTGGTGATCTCTGGTCAGGGGCTGGCGCGTTCGGCTGAGGATTTGGCCCGTATCGTCGTGACGGCGCATCAGGGGACGCCGGTCTACCTGCAAGATGTCGCGGAGATTCGCCAAGGGAATGCCGTTCGCCTAGGAGGCGTCACGCGCGATGGGCAGGGCGAGGTTCTCGAAGGCATCACCGTCATGCTGCGCGGAGGCAACAGTCGGCAGGTGGTCTCAGCGGTGAAAGACAAGATCGCGCTGATCAACCGTGTGTTGCCCAGTGGGGTCGCCATGACCTCGTTCTACGATCGAAGTGAACTGGTGGCCAGGGCACTGGAAACGGTTGAATGGGCCTTATTGGAGGGGGCTGCAGTCGTGGTGCTCGTACTCTATCTGTTTCTGAGAAATCTTCGTGGTGCGCTGGTCGTCGCCCTCACGTTGCCGTTGGCGACACTGGCCACGTTTGTGATCATGCAACGGGTCGGGCTCTCAGCCAATCTGATGTCGTTGGGCGGGCTGGCCATTTCCCTTGGGATGATCGTCGATGCGGCCATCGTGCAGGTGGAGAACGTCGAACGGCATTTGAGCGAACGACCAGAAGGCCGAGGAACATTGGGTACCGTCTCGGAACGGCTTCCTCTGGTCCTCCGAGCTGTATTGGAGGTACGGCGGCCGAGCCTGTTCGGAGAATTGATTATTGCGCTCACGTTCCTCCCCTTGCTCACGCTCCAAGGCATCGAAGGAAAGATGTTTGTTCCGCTGGCTCTGACGGTGGTGATGGTCTTGTTGAGCTCGCTTGTCCTCTCGGTGACGGTGATCCCCGTGCTGGCCGTCCTCCTGATGCGGCCTCGTTCGGTGGCAGGGGAGAGCCTCCTCTTGGCAAGGGGGCGGAACCTGTATCGCCGGCTCTTGGAGGGTGCTATTCGCCGGACCGCTTTAGTCGTGATCCTGACTTTTGTCGTATTGGTAGCCGGTATCGCACTGGTCCCCTTCATCGGTCGGGAGTTCGTGCCCATCATGGATGAAGGCTCGATCGTGGTGAATTTGGTCCGGCTGCCAAGCATCGGCCTCACAGAATCCCTCAAGATCTCAGGACAGGTTGAACAGGTCTTGCTGGAGCTTCCCGACGTGCGTTCCGTGGTGTCGCGCACCGGCGCGAATGAACTGGGCACCGATCCCATGGGAATGGAGCTCAGCGATATGTATGTCTTGCTCAAGCCTGAATCCGAGTGGAAGGCACGCAGCAAACAGGACATTGAAGAACAGATCCGTCATCGACTGGAGCAGGTGCCGGGTATCGCATTCGGGTTGACTCAGCCGATCGCGATGCGCGTGGATGAATTGGTATCTGGGGTACGATCTCAACTGGCGATCAAGTTGTTCGGGGAGGACCTCGATATCCTACGGGCCAAAGCGGAGGAAATCGAACGGGTGTTACGACGCATCAAGGGTCTGTCAGATCTTCGAGTGGAACAGATTGCGGGTTTGTACTACCTGAGACTCGACATCAACCGATCCAAGGTTGCGCGTCATGGGATCAATGTGGCGGACATTACGGAGGTCATTGAAGCCGTCGGGGCCGGTATCGGCGCCGGACAAGTTTTTGAAGGACAATGGCGGTTTCCGATCGTCGTGCGTTTTCCGGATGAGCGGCGTGCCGACATTGAGTCGATCAAGGCTCTGTGGGTGACGGCCCCGGATGGTTCTCGAATCCCGCTGCAGGAGCTGGCCGACATTCACATTATGGAAGGGCCGGCGCAGATCAGTCGGGAACAGGCCAGCCGTCGGATCGTCATCGAGACTAACGTGGTCGGGCGGGACCTAGTCGGCGCGGTGGAAGAGGCTCAGACAATGGTTGCCAATCTGGTGCAGTTGCCGCCTGGATACTATGTTACTTGGGGAGGCCAGTTTGAGAATCAGCAGCGCGCGATGGCTCGTCTGGCAATCGTGGTTCCGATAGTCATCGCACTGATTTTTCTTCTCTTGTTCCTCACGTTCGGGAATATCAGGCAGGCAGGATTGATTCTATTGGCCATCCCCTTTGCCATGGTTGGTGGTCTTGCCGCGCTGCTGATCGGTGGGCTGTATCTTTCCGTTCCGGCGTCGGTGGGCTTCATCGCCCTGTTCGGTGTCGCTGTACTCAACGGAGTGGTCAAGATCTCGTATATCAACCAACTCCGACAACAGGGGACGCAGCTTGATGAGGCCATCTTGACCGGGATGGTCTTGCGGCTTCGTCCGATCTTGATGACGGCGCTCGTGTCGGCCCTTGGACTCACCCCACTGCTTCTCGCGAGTGGCCCTGGTTCGGAAATTCAACGTCCATTGGCTACGGTCGTCATCGGTGGACTTATTTCATCGACCCTGTTGACGTTGATCGTATTACCGGTCTTGTATCGATGGATCGAGCAGCGGGCTGAAAAACGAATCACGGCACCCAGCAGCACGAGAGTGAAGTCATAAAGAACAGCCCCTCGTCCCCATCTTCTGGGGATAACCTTGTGAAGGGGGGAAGCCGGGATAACGGAATGTCCGATCAGAGGACAGCATGACCTTGGTTCATCCATGACTGCCGTCGTGCCGAGGCTCTCGTCCGCTGATTCATCCCTTCCCTGCGTCATGAGCCGGGAGGAGACGATGGTCCCCAGCGATCGCTCAACCTATCCGCACTTCACTCTGAAGGTTTCTCCACAGGAGCGTGTAAGTCTTCTTCTAATGTACGGCATGACACATGTCAGGGTGACCGAACAATGTAACCATCTGAAGGAGGTCCTAGTTCGCGGAGGAGGGGTCGTAGATTCATCGGTGAGCGGGGAACTTCGCTAGAAATCCAACAACTATAAGTATATATACGTCGTGGGTGTTCCCGTTCCCAAAGAGCGTCGCATCTGAGCATGAGACTGTTGGGCCTCTTGGCATCGATGTGATGCAAAACAGACGTAGGACGGCAGACGTACGTGGCACCTGACCAAGGATGAAGCGACGTGTCAGGACTATCTCGTCTCAAGATTTAGAACCAAGAAGGAAAACACGATCACGCGCCCCTCGTCGGACGGGGAGGGGCGTGAACGAAACCGCTGTTCGGGACAGCACCACGCGTGACGACCCACCGATGACCGTCTGTGTCCGATACGATGTGTTACGGGCGCTGGCTCATGCCTCAGGCGTCGAACAAATCACGCTGTGGGCGCTTCCGAACAAGCGCTATCACGTGAGTTTTCGGATCAAGAACCAAGAGCATGAATGGTATCTCTCCACCCTTCGGAATAAATCGACGCCTCGTGCCTTCGTGAATCTGGGTGCCGCGGCCCATATCGCCTATGGCCTCGCCCACGCGCCGATCATGATTGTGAACATGTCAAAAGCGCTGCAGAAGTAACCCGTCCGTTTCAGTGTCCTCCACCGCCTACACTTTTACAGTAAGGACAGCCTTTCTGTAGAGGCACGTCCCTACACGACCCTACACTGCAGAATTAATTATCGCTCATGCAAGAATATCGTCTTGACAGGCGAGATGCATTCCCGTAGTAGTGCAAGGCAATAATTGAGTAAGCAATATATATTAGTATAACTACATCAGTTGTTTTGCACGCATACATCGTACATGGTTCGAGCAAGCACTCGCATGGATGACGGACCCTCGACGAAAGAACGAGCCCGCCGGATGATCGAGCGGGATATGGGGGCACTGTTACTCGGAACCCTCAACGACCCGCGGACGGTGGAAATCATGCTGAACGCGGATGGGCGGCTCTGGTGTGAGCGGCTTGGGCAGGGGATGGCGTGCATTGGGACCTTTCCCGCCGCCCGTGCGGAAGCCATCATCAAAACCGTGGCGGGGTTTCATCGCAAGGAAATCACGCGCCAGTCTCCCTACCTCGACGGGGAATTTCCCCTCGACGGCTCCCGGTTTGCCGCCCAGATCCCGCCGATCGTGCCCGCGCCGACCTTTGCGATTCGCAAACGGGCGCTCGCAGTCTTTCGACTCGAGCAGTATGTTGAGCAGGGGATCATGACGGCCCGGCAACGAGACGTGCTTCTCACCGCCATTACCACTCGACGAAACATCCTCGTGGTCGGCGGGACTGGATCGGGCAAGACTACCCTCGTGAATGCACTCATCGACACCATGATGGACACCTTTCCCCATCTCCGCATGTTCATTTTCGAGGACACCGCCGAAATCCAATGCCGTGCCGACAACTGTGTGCAATACCACACCACCGTGGATGTCACGATGGCAAAGCTCTTGAAGATTTCCATGCGCATGCGGCCCGACACCATTTTGGTCGGGGAAGTCCGAGGGCCGGAAGCCTTGGATCTGCTCATGGCCTGGAACAGCGGCCATGAGGGTGGTATCGCGACCTTGCATGCGAATCATGCCAGGGCCGGGCTCTCTAAGCTGGCGCTCTATATCAGCATGAATCAGGACTATCCCAAACCGATCGAACCGCTGATTGCCGAAGCCGTACAAGTCGTGGTGCACATCACGCGCTGTGCGGCAGGGCGTCGCGTCGACGACATTCTCGAGGTCCAGGGCTATGAGGACGGGCAGTACATCACACAGTCACTCATTAATTGAAGGAGCACGATCGATGGAACATGCCGGGGACGGATCGCATTGGAAACACTACCTATGGTTCATAGGTGTCATGCTGGCGCTGTGCGTCAACACTATACCGCATGAGGCCTACGCGGCGGGCACAGCCGGAGGAGGGCTTCCCTACGAATCCGCCTTGACCCGGTTGCGGGCGTCAATCACCGGACCCGTCGCCTTTACCTTGTCGTTGATCGGGATTGTGGGAGCCGCAGGGGCGTTGATCTTCGGCGGCGAGTTGACGGGGTTTTTGCGCATGATGGTCTTTTTGGTGTTGCTGATCGCGATCCTCGTGGGAGCCCAAAACGTGCTGACCACGCTCTTTGCCGCCGGAGCGGAAATCGCATGGAGCGGGCAGGGGACCGAGGCCATCGTGGCAGCGCAGTATCCAGAATGGATGAGGCTGAGCTAACCATGGCGCTCCGGAAGATCCCGATTCGCCGCGTCATGCACCGAGACAATCTGTTTCTGGGTGGGGACCGAGAACTGGTGTTGTTCTGCGGCGCGGTCGCGTTTGCATTAGTCTTCACCGCTCAAGAGCTGCGAGCCGGGATCGTCGGCGTGACCTTGTGGTTTTGCCTTCTCTATCTGCTGCGGCTCATGGCCAAAGCCGATCCGAAACTGCGGCACGTCTATCTCCGGCAGTTGATCTACAAACCCTACTATCCCGCACGCAGTACCCCCTGGCGGGTCAACAGCGCCAGGCAAGGGAACCAGTATTCATGATGGTTGTGCTGACCGTCTTGATTGCTGTGCTCGGTCTCGTGTTTCTGTGTGTGCTGATCCAACGAGTTCGAGAAGCTGATGCCAAGGTGACGTTGCACAAGCATCGGTCACAGGACGCGGGCCTGTCGGATCTTTTGATCTACGCGGCGATGGTCGAGGACGGCGTGATCGTCGGCAAAAATGGCTCGCTCATGGCGGCCTGGATCTACCGCGGAGACGATCAGGCCAGCAGCACGGAGCCCCAGCGTGAAGCCGTGTCGTTCCGGATCAATCAAGCCTTGAGTCCGTTGGGGAACGGCTGGATGGTGCATGTGGATGCGGTGCGGCGTCGGGCCGCCGGCTATGCCGCGCCCGGCCTCTCCCACTTTCCCGATGCCCTGACCGCCGCGTTGGACGAGGAACGGCGGCGGCTCTTTGAAGGATTGGGGGCCATGTACGACGGCTATTTTGTCGTGACCCTCACGTATCTGCCACCGTTAGTCGCACAGAGAAAATTCGTGGAGTTGATGTTCGACGATGACCAGGCGGCCGTCACGGCGCAGGACCGCACGAAGGGACTGGTGGAGCAATTCACCAGGGACTGCGCATCGTTTGAATCACGGTTGTCGTCGGTCTTTCGCCTGCAACGTCTCCGCGGACAATCCCTCATCCTCGAAGACGGATCGACTGTCACTCATGATGAATTCCTGCGGTGGGTGCAACGCTGCGTGACCGGCCTGAATCAGCCGGTCCGCTTACCCGCCCATCCGATGTATCTCGATGCCGTGATCGGCGGACAAGAATTGTGGACGGGCGTCATTCCGAAGATTGGCCGGCAGTACATGCAGGTCGTGGCGATCGAAGGCTTTCCCTTAGACAGCACCCCAGGCATCCTGACATCGCTCGGGGAGCTGCCCATTGAGTACCGCTGGTCGTCCCGCTTTATCTTCATGGAGCCGCATGAAGCCGTGCGCGAATTGACGCGCTATCGACGGAAATGGAAGCAGAAAGTCCGAGGATTTCTTGATCAAATCACCAACTCGCAGACCGGTCCATTAGATCAGGATGCGATGGCGATGGTCGCCGATGCGGAGGCCGCCATCGGGGAGGTGAATAGTGGATTGATCGGGATGGGCTACTACACGAGTGTGGTGGTCCTCATGGATGAAGACCGATCAGAAGTAGAACGGTCGGCACGACGCATCGAAAAGGTGATGCATCAATTGGGCTTTGCCGCACGGATCGAAACGCTCAATACGATGGACGCCTTCTTGGGCAGCTTGCCGGGACACGGCGTGGAAAACGTCCGGCGTCCACCCTTGAACACCATGAACCTGGCGGATCTCATCCCGACCAGTACGATCTGGACCGGCAGCGCCACCGCGCCCTGTCCCATGTATCCGCCGAACGCCCCGCCGTTGATGCAGTGCGTCACGCATGGCGCCACGCCGTTTCGCCTGAATCTCCATGTGCGCGATGTGGGCCATACGTTGATGCTCGGACCGACCGGCTCAGGGAAATCGACCCACTTAGGGATGCTCGCCGCCCAATTGCGTCGGTACGAGGGCATGTCCGTCTATGTCTTCGATAAGGGCCAGTCGATGTATCCCCTGGCGGTGGCGATTCGCGCCCACACGAACGGGCGGAGCGGATTGCACTTTACCGTAGCGGGCGATGCCAACGAATTGGCCTTTTGCCCGCTCCAATTCTTGGAGACCAAAGGGGATCGGGCCTGGGCGTTGGAGTGGATCGAGACCATGCTCGCCCTGAATGGGGTGAAGACCACACCGATCCAGCGGAATGCCATCGCCGAAACGGTCATGGCGTTGCACGCCAATGCGTTGAGTCATGACCACAACAACGGATTGACTCAGCCGCCGGCCTCGCTCTCCGATTTCGTGAATATGGTGCAGGACGAAGAGATCCGCGAAGCCCTGAAGCAATACACCGTGAGCGGGGCCTTGGGCCATCTGCTCGATGCCGAACGGGATGGCCTCGCGCTCGCGGATTTCACCGTGTTTGAAATCGAGGAGTTGATGGGACTGGGAGATAAATACGCCCTTCCGACCATTTTGTACCTCTTTCGCCGGATTGAACGGAGCCTGAGGGGTCAGCCCAGCGCCATCATCGTCGATGAAGCCTGGTTGATGCTCGGGCATCCGGTGATCCGGGAGAAGATCCGGGAATGGTTGAAAGTCCTGCGCAAGGCCAACTGTCTCGTGTTGTTAGCGACCCAGAGCCTCACCGACGCGGCGAATTCCCGCATTTTGGATGTGATCGTGGAATCCACGGCGACCAAGATCTTCTTGCCCAACGTCTTCGCCCGCGATGAGGACACGTCGGCGCTGTATCGTCGAATGGGACTGAACTCGCGGCAAATTGAGATCCTGGCCACGGCTGTGCCGAAACGCCAGTACTACTACAGTTCCGAATACGGCCATCGGCTCTACGATCTCGCATTAGGACCCTTGGCCCTCGCCTTCGTCGGCGCGTCGGATAAAGAGTCCATCGCGGAGATCCGCGCGCTGGAATCCAAATATGGCGAGGCCTGGACGGACGAATGGCTCGCGAGCCGTGGACTCACGCTGCGTGATTATGGAACGTATGAAGAGGTCACCGCATGAGCAACTTGGTCGAAGCCTGGAAGGACGTGAAGTACCTATTGGGAGGGGAGCGGGCCTCGAAGGACGAGCGGCAGTCCCAGGCTCCGGTGGAGGGTGGACGGCGAACCGGAGAGAGTCCGAATCCCTATCTCTCGGCTCGACGGACCTGGAACGATCTCATGAAGGCGCAAATCGCGACCCGGCGGTCGTGGGAACTGATCGCGATCCTCTGCTTGCTCATTGCCCTGGCCTCGGTGGGCGGGATCGCCTATGTCGGGAGCCAATCCAAGTTCATTCCCTTTCTCTACCACGTCGACCCACACGGCCATGCGACGGCGATTGGGCCGGTCGAGAGGGCGAGCCCGGCCGATCCGCGCGTGCTGGCGGCCACCATTGGGGAATTTATCGCCAATGCGCGGCTGGTGACGGTCGATGCCGCCTTGCAGCGCAAAGCGGTCTATCAGGTCTATGCGATGTTGAGCGAACAGGACCCGGCGACCGGCAAGATGAACCAATGGATGAACGGCACCGAGGACTCGAATCCGTTCACCCGAGCGGAGAAGGAAACGGTCACGGTGGACATTTCCACGGTCCTTCCACAAACCGCTGATACGTGGGAGGTCACCTGGATGGAATCGGTGTGGGACCGGAAGGGAGAGGTAAAAACCCAGCCGGTGTCGATGCGTGCGCTTGTCACGGTCTATCGTGCCGAACCGTCCACGACGGTGACGGAGGATGAGCTCCGGCGCAACCCGCTCTCGGTCTATGTGCGTGATTTCTCCTGGTCCAAACAACTGTGAGGAGTGAGGAACCGAATGAGAACCATCGTCCTGTGCCTGATGCTCGTGCTGCTGCCACTCCATGCGACGGCCGGGAGTGACCCGAGCGTCGAGGAGGTGCTGACCGGCTCCAATCCGTCGCTCACGCCGCAAGAACAAGCGGGACTGGCGTACGGCGAACAAGGCACGACATCGGGTAGTGCGCCGGTGGCGGGGGCCAACGGCTTCATCACGTTTCCGTACGGCGTGAACCAGATCAGCATTGTCTGTGCACCGCTGCATGTCTGCGATGTGGCCTTGCAACCGGGTGAGCACGTGAACTCGGTCAATGTCGGTGACAACGTCCGGTGGTCGATCGAGCCCGCGCTGACCGGGAGCGGAGCGGAAGAAGTGCAGCATGTGATCATCAAGCCGCGTGAAGTGGGGCTGGAAACCTCGTTGGTCGTCGCGACCAATCGCCGCGCCTATTATCTGCGGCTGCGGTCGCATAAGACACGCTACATGCCGCAAGTCGCGTTCAGCTATCCCGAAGACTCAGCGGTGAAGTTCGAGATGCTGAAAGCGCGCCAGCAACGGGAGCTGAAGGAGAAGACGATTCCGCAGACGAGTGACTATCTGCCCAAGCTGTCGTTCGAGTATGACGTGGCCGGTCACGCCGCCTGGAAGCCGGTACGGGTCTACAACGATGGCCCCAGGACCGTCATTGAAATGCCGCCGTCGATCGCGCAGACCGAAGCCCCGATCCTCTTGATCGTCCGCAAAGAAGGCGGCCTATTCACCGATGCCGAGGAAGTGATGGTGAACTACAGCCTACAAGACAGGCGGTATATCGTCGATACCGTCTTTGAGAAAGCGGTGCTCGTCACAGGGGTCGGATCGAATCAAGATCGGGTGACGATCCTACGGAGGAAATGACGATGCGACGGCTGTCTGTTGTTCTCTGGGTCGGCCTCCTGCTCGCGGGCTGTGTCAGTCCGTCGCCCTATGGCTATCTGGTGAGTGGAACTGTTCCGCCCCAGATGCCGGAACGGCTAGCCCAGGAGACGGTCACCAGGATGGAGGCCTTGTACCCTCCTGCCCACACCCGTCTCGCGTTGACCCATTCAGCCACAGACCCCTACGGCCTGGCGCTGATCGAGGCGTTACGGCAGAAAGGGTATGGAGTGAGGGAGCACGTCGACAGGCACGTGATGCCCTCGACACGAGAGGAGATGCACGCAGGCATCGAGCGTCGAGCCATGAGTCCCGACGTGGGCATCCCATTTCGCTATGTCGTTGACGGTCCGTTCGAGCCTCGCTTGTACCGCATCACCGTCTTCATCGGGAATCAATCGTTGAGTCGGGTCTATCGCATGGACCAACAAGTACTCGCACAGGCGGGGGCCTGGGTGCGGAAGGAGTAACGGTCACGGTCTATGAGTACCTCCGCCAATCCGCAGATGTCTCCTGAGCGGTCGCCGGGGTCCATCGCACCCGGAGCCGGAGTTCGTCGCGCCAATAACATTCCGCTCTATCTCGTGATCGGGTTGATCGCGGTGGTCGCGCTCGTCGTGGCGATGGTGGCGAGTGATCGAGCCCAGAAACAAGAGCAGCTATTGAAATCAACCACAGGGCCACATCAGCAAAGCAAAGGCGGCGGGACGCTGGCGCTGGCGGATCGGATCGCGGGATCGCACCTGGGCGGCGTGATCCCGCCCGCGTCCTCAAAGCCTCTCATGCGCAACGAGCTCACTCAGCCAGAGACCGCGCTGGCCGGGACGGGGAGTCCCGATGCGGAAGGACAAGTGAAAGCGGACATCTTGATCGCACGGCCTGACGAGCTCGATGCGCCACCGATGCCGAATCGAGCCGGAGGACTCCAGCTGGTCACCGGCAAACCGTTGTCGAGAACCGCATCGGGTGAGGAGCGGGACGCGATCAGACTCGCGAAGATCCAACAGTTGCAGGACGCGCTCAAAGCGCCCTCCACCGTCACCTTTTCCCTCACGCGGAGCGAAAAACCCGCCCCGACGATCGAGAGCAAGCCGGAGCCCACTTCGCCAAGCGACTCACGCGACCGCTTAGCGGAAGTCAAACAACACGTCGCGAATGCGGCGCGGAGTGACGACCCCACGAAGGCCTATCAGGCGCAACTCACGCAATTGCGGCAAGCCGGGATGCTGGGCCCCTTTGGCGCAGAATCAGAATCGTCATCGACGGCCAAACTCAGCGCTCCCAGTGGGACCATGACTTCAGCAAACCCGACGGGAGGAGATCGATGGAAGCATGACGGACAACAGTTCCCGCCTCGTGCGCCATTTGTGATTCAAGCCGGTGATGTGCTGCCGGCGCTCATGATGTCGGAAATTGATTCTTCGTTGCCGGGTCAGATCATCGCGCAAGTGTCGCAGCATGTGTACGATACGCCCACAAAGACCCAGTTGCTCATTCCACAGGGCACCAAACTCATCGGCACCTATTCGAGTGATGTCGGATACGGACAGAAAGCCTTGCTGGTGGCGTGGCAACGCTTAGGGTATCCCGACGGGAAAACGCTCGATATCGGTGCCATGCCGGGGGCCACCGGATCGGGGGCATCCGGCCTCATCGATCTGGTCAATAACCATTATATGAGACTGTTTGGATCGGCCCTCTTGATGTCCGCGGTGACGGCCGGCGTCACGTTCAGCCAGCAACAGGCGCAAGGGGCCGGCATTCCCAGGCAAGTCGGCATTCCGCAATACAATGCCGGCACCGCCATGAGCCAAGCCCTCGGACAGCAATTAGGGCAAGTCACGGCGCAGCTCATCGCGAAGAATCTGAGCATTGCGCCAGAGTTGACCATTCGCCCTGGGTATCGGTTCAACGTCGTGGTGGTGAAAGACCTCGTGTTGCCGAAACCGTACCAAGAGTTTGATTATGAAAGAAAGGAGACGCCATGAAGCATCGTGCACCCCGGCTGGCAGGCCTCGTGTTGTCAGCCGTCTTCCTGTCACCACTGACGCCGAGCTATGGCAGTGGCATTCCGACATTCGACAGCGCGGTGCTGGCTCCGTCGGTGACGGGGGCGATCTCCAACATGGCCCAACAACTGAAGCAAATCGAGCAATACCGGCTGCAGCTGCAGCAATATGTGAACATGCTGCAAAACACCATGAACCCCGGCCTGTTCATCTGGGACAACGCGCAAGAAACCATGAACGATCTGCGCTACATGATCGATACCGTCTCGTTCTACCGACAGCTGTACGGGACCGTGGCCGGCTTTACCGGTAACTTCCACGACATGGCGTGGTATCGCAATGCGCAGTGCTTCAAAGAGCCGGGCTGCTCCCCAAGTCAATGGGGCCTGATCTTGGAGAACGAGGTCATCGGGGCCCAGTCGCAAAAGAAATCGATTGAGGCCCTGTTCCGAGGACTGGAACGCCAGTACGACACGCTGAATGGCGATGCGCGACGCTTGAAGCGGCTCCAACTGGCCGCGCAAACGTCGAATAGGCAAGCCGAGGTCATGCAACACAACAACATGCTGACGAGTGAGGGAGCGAATCAATTGATGCAGATTCGGGCCGCGCTCTTGGCGCAACAGAATATGGACGCGACCCGCCACCAAGCCCAGGCGGATCGGGAGGCGATGCAGATGGCCGCGGATCGAACGTTTCGTCAGGGTACGTTTCAACCAAGCCCCCGACGCGCATGGTAACTCCCAACGAGAACGACATGGAGATTCTATGATTGTGAGCACGTGTTCTCAACACCGAACGGATCTTGGCTGGAATCTCTATCCCATTGTCTTCGTCGTGGTCTTGAGCGGAGCCATTGGGTTGACTGGGTGTACGAGAGAGGCGCTCGATCCTGTGCAAACGGTCGAGTGGTACAAGAGTCACGAGGCGGAACGGACGGCGATGGTCACGAAATGTCATAACAATCCGGGCCAACTCGCCTCGACGCCGAATTGCGTCAATGCGCAACAAGCGGTGAGCGACATTTTCAGGGGAAAATGAGGACGTTCCGAATATCCACGCGAGATACGCGTTGGTACGCGACCACAGGGTACCGGTTATCGTGCCTTGTGCAGCACACGATAATAGGCGCGGTGCTCGCCTTGTTGTGCTGGCCCAGTGAGGCCCATGCGGCCATCAATTCCTCAGGTCTCCTCGATACCGCCCTCCAAAGTTTTCAGACCAGCGCGGCAGGCTGGGCAGCCTATATTACCGCACGAGCCTCTTGGCTCTTTTGGACGCTCGCGACGATCTCCTTGGTCTGGACGATGGGGCAGTTGGCGATGCGCCGTGCGGAGCTTGGGGAGTTTCTCGGGGAGTTCCTGTCCTTTACGTTGATGACCGGGTTCTTTTGGTGGCTGCTCACCAATGGTCCGACCTTCGCGGTGCAGATCATGAATTCAATGCGACAACTCGCAGGGAGTGCCAGCGGGTTGGGGCCCAACGTCTATCCGTCCACACTAGCGGATATTGGGTTTCAATTGCTCGATCGGGTTATGACGCAATCATCGGTCTGGCAGCCGGTCGATAGCGCGGTTGGATTTGTCGTGTGCCTCATCATTCTCATTGTGGTGGCCCTCATCGCAATCAACATGTTGGTGCTGTTGGTGAGTGGATGGATCTTGGCCTACGCCGGAATCTTCTTTCTGGGATTCGGCGGTTCCCGATGGACCTCCGATATGGCGATTAACTACTACCGCACGGTCTTATCCCTGGGAGCACAACTAACAGGGATGATATTGGTGGTGGGCATTGGCTTCTCATTTATCAATCTGTATTACTCGAATATGAGCAGCCAAGTGAGCGTCAAGGAAATGGCAGTGTTGATGGTTGCGGCGATTGTGCTGCTGGGGCTCGTGAATAAGATCCCTCCCTTACTCGGTGGTCTGGCGATGGGTGGTGGGGTGGGGGCGCTGGGGTCGGGCGTGTCGTTAGTATCAGCTGTCGGCACAGCGGCAGCCATGGCAGCAGGAGTTGGACTGGTGGCGAATATGGCGCGAGCGGGAATGGCGGGTGGGGCGGCTGGATCTCAATCCCTGATGCAAGCCGTCTCGAACGGCAGTGGGAGTGCGCCTCCCCCAACACATATGATCACGGGCCCGAGTGGTGGACCAAGTGGAAGTGGACGGAGGGGAGGGGGCCCAAACAATACTCCTCCAAGCGGGAGTCCGGCCGGGGCCATGCCGTTAGCGGCGGCCATGGATGGTGTGAGCTCAGGCCCACAATTCTCCGGTCGATCCTATCCCAGTGTCACCAAAAGCCAATCGGACACGTCAACGTCGTCATCGGAACCCACATTCGGCGGCGAGAGCTTGTCGAAGGGCAAGACCGACAACACGGCGTTCGATCCGAAAGAAGAAATTGCCGCGTTTCGTGATCGGAAAGAGCCCTTCACCGGGCCGAAAGGAGGAAAAGCATGACCATCCAGCCCACACGCGTATTCGTAGTGGCGCTCAGTCTTTCGTGCTTCTGTCTCAGTACCTCAACGGTCGGGGCGGAGAGCCCAGGTGTTCCGGCACCGGCCACACCCAGCGTCTCAACGTCACCGGCAACAACCCCTTTGCTCTCTGGGATGAGTTCGAACAGTGGAGCCTTGTCGCTCCTCACCGGGGCCGCTCGTGACGCCTGCGAAGCCATGCTTTGCCTGTCCGCGATTGGGTCCGCTCCCGCCGAGTGCGCCTCGTCATTAGCTAAATACCATGCGGCGCAGATGTTTGGCGGCGGCCCCGCATTCTTAGCGGCCTGTCCGCTGGTGCGCTGAGGTCGGCGATGATTGCTGCGGATCTGCCACCTCAGGACCAGGAGCGAATCGTCTGCTCGATCACGGCTGCGGTGAAATACGAAGTCCCAGCCAATATCGTCCTGGCGGTCGCGGAGAAGGAAGGAGGCAAGCCGGGGCAATGGGTGAAGAATACCAACGGCACCTATGATGTGGGTCCCATGCAGTTCAACACGTCCTATCTGCAACACTTGAAGCCCTACGGCATTACGGCTGCGGATGTTGAACAAGCAGGCTGCTATCCCTATGAATTGGCCGCCTGGCGGTTACGATCCCATATCCTCAATGATCAAGGGGACCTCTGGACGCGCGTCGCCAATTACCATTCGCGCACCCCGACACGAAATGCCCGCTATCGATCCAGTGTGATGCGCAAAGCGGCGAAGTGGGCCGATTGGCTCACCGCGCGATTTACGACCGTTCGGTTTGTCGATCAACTCAGCAAGAGATAGGGGCATGATCGTATTCGATCATGCCCCATGAATGATTACGGCGACAGGATGGTACGAACCGCCTGGTCACCGAAAAACCCTTGTTCGTTGAGATTGGCAAACCAGATCTGAGCAAACTCCTTCAAGTGCAATTTCAGTTTGGTATCAAGATGAGTACGTTTGCCCGTCTCATCATAGCGATACACCTCTTGATTCAGGCCAACATAATCATTCCTAAATGACACCGGTTCAGCGATTGAGCCGTTTGGAATATCCTGAAACATGAAGACGATATCAGGGTCACGCATGAGGTCGCCGTTCTGCTCGCCGTAATGACAGAGAGACACAAGCCGGTGCCCTTCTCCATCAATGCCGATCTCTTCAACAGACAGTGGCATGTAGCCGCCCACGGTGATGCGAACAGCGATGTGACCGTGAAGAAGCTGATCCACGTATTCTGCAAAGTCTTGATAGATGTTCATCATGGATCTCCTTTCATAGGGTGAAGGGACGCCCCCGGCGCGAGGGCCGAAGGCGTCCGAGAACCAGTGATTACCCGGCCCGCTCCGTGATCCACACGTTCGCGTGGCCGAGGACGACCGTGACCGCTTCCAGATCGTGCAGGCTGAACGAATCTGAGTGCTTCCACCCATCCGCCGTCTTGTACGAGCGGGTGATGGTCACGTTGTAGAACGCGCCCTTCTCCCCCTCGTTCTTCCAAATGCTCGCAGTGATGCTGCTGCATGTGAATTTCTCGACCGGCTGAGGGTTGAGTGGTTGATCGTGAGGTGCCATTGACTGTCTCCTTTGATTTGAGTTGATGTGCTGACCTCTCACCAGGCGTGGAGGTCACACAGCGACGACAAAGGAGACAACGAGGACGAGGCGACCTGGCGGACCGGTGGGCGCCCAGCGGAGAAATGACAGTGGACTGGCGTGATCGACGCAGCCCACCGGGGGAAAGCCAGGGCCGAGGACGCACCCGCACAGGCACCACACGTCACCACCCATGCCGGTCTCAGAGATGCAGCACGCGAGATGGACAGAATGAGGCGGAGAGACCCATCGTGATGTGTCGAAACCTCGACACCCGCTCGTCACAGAGCAGATGGTCAAAGGATCAGCTTTGAGGCGGACGTGAGGCGTGGGTCGCCGATCGCTACGCGACTGAATTGAGGCGATTCGGGTGCTGCATGCGGGAGAATGCCGAGTGCCCCGCGCGGGGCGGTTGAGTACATACGCATGAGGATAGAGGTGGACGGTGCGGCAACTGGCGTGCGGTCTCGTCAGATTTGGCGCAACCCTCTGTGAGGAGTGTCCGCTCACACCCTTGCGTGCAACGTGTCTTGACACCCTTGTCGCATCTCGCTACAAGCATCGCTCACCGTGTACGCGGAAAGGAGCACTCAATGGGAAAACCTCTCACCAAGTCACAGATCGCTGAGCACCTCGCTGAGAAATCTGGACTCACCAAAAGAGCGATGATGCAGTTTCTCGACGAGCTCGCCGCCTTGGCCTATCGCGAGGCGAAAAACGTCTTTACCCTTCCCGGTCTCGGAAAAATCAAGCTCGCCAACCGCAAAGCTCGCATCGGTCGCAATCCTCAGACGGGCAAAGAAATAAAGATTCCTGCGAAACGCGTGGTCAAATTCAGAGTCGTCAAGGCCGCGAAAGACGCCATCCTCGGAAAGAAATAACACCCGTTACCGGATGGGCCCGTTGAAATCAGTGTCACGTCCATCCAGCAGGCCTACCGACGGAGCTTGCCACGCTGCTGGATGGGCTGCTCCGTCACCCAAGGGGCCTCAAAGGCCACGCACGGGAAGGGGAGGCGAATCAGAGCCAGATGCGCCTGCCGAAATTCCCGTGGGTCGATGAGATGACAGCCATTCGGTAAGATGAACTTGACGCTCTGGCGTAGCTTGTCGATCAAAGAGCGACACACCTGTGCCGAGTCTGGAGACACATGGGGCAAGTTGCGCTCCAGCTCGTGCAGTGCGTCGATCGCGTGGGCGCAATAGTTGAGTGTCTGGACCTGTTCAGGGGGCATGGTCCGTCTTGGTGAACGAAGGGAACGAGATGGGTCGCACAAGAGGCGTTGCGATCTGACCCAACAGAGCAGCAACTTCAGAAGGCATACAACCCAGTGCTCAGGTGGAAGAACGTGTGCTATGTGAAGGGTCTCTCCGTCATCAGGCCGCGCTTGTGGTAGGCCGCACGCGGACTTTGACCTCGACGCGCGACCCGAGACGGTTGAGCACCGTGATGAGCCGGTCAGCCGTGAATCGGCCAAGATCGGCATGACGAATGCGAGAGAAGTCGGCCGCCGCGATGCCGGTCCGCGCCTGCGCGGCCCGCACTGTCAGGCGTTCCCGATCCAGGGTTTTGATAATCTCGGTCGCAAGGATCGCCTTGAACTGATCGGCGTCCGCGTGGATCCGGCCAAGATCTCGGAACACATTGCCGCTGCCCGAGACGACCTCCACCTTGTCTTTCTGTTTCATGTGAGCATCTCCTTGAGGCTCTTCAGTCGGTTCCTAATCAGATCGATTTCACGTTTCGGTGTCTTGATGCTCGTTGTGGATTTCTTCTGAAACGCGTGCACCACCCAAATGTCGTTCGCCAATTGCACCGCATAGACGACGCGGAAGGCATCGCCCCTGAACGGTAACGCGATTTCAAAGACACCCGAGCCGAGGCCCTGCAGCGGTTTGGCGAGATCGGCCTTGCCGCCCTCCGCTGCGATGGTCAGGGCCGCGAGGCAGATGGACTGAACGCCTTCGGGAAAGGTTCTGAATTCCTTCAGCGCCGCCTTGATCCACGAGACAGGGCGCGTCTTCCGGACTTCGGGCATCAGTGATTACGACGATCCATACGGGCCACATATTGTCATATTTGACAACTTACTTCAACAACCGGGAGTGAGGCCAAATTGTGCAAAACGACGTCCACGAACATTGGAATTGTCCCGGTGTGGTGGAACCGTCTCACGATACCACGAGACGTGCTGTTGCGGAGGTGGGGGACCGCAACGCACTGATCAGTACGAACTAGGTTCCCGACGGTTTCGGGGCGCGCGGGAAACGCTCGGCCCGGACGGACGCACAAGCCTCATCAATCATCGCCTGGAGCTGATCGGGCGGCAGGTCTGCAAACCTCTCACGGACTTCGTCAAGCACGCACGCCCAATCCGCGTTCGCCTGAGCCGTCCCCTGATGAATCAAAAGCCCGTCGATTTTCGCCATCGTCGGTTGTGGAGCAGGTACCCGGAGCAACACTCCATCGGCCTGCTCGTGGACCTCAAGTGCCATGTTGGGTTTCAGCCCAAGTCGGTCTCGCAGCACTTTAGGGACAACGATTCGCCCAGACTTATCAAGTTTTTCATACATGGCATTGATCATGCCATATACCCTAAGGAATGGAAAATGGAGTCGTTCACCGGTCCTCCCAACTTACAAGGGGAAAGTGCAGTACGTCGAATCCACCTTTGGCTCAACACCATCCGAACCTACACAATTGAGCAGTAGGTGGATGAGGGAGCATGAGGGAAGCATGCTTTTAAAAACACAAGCCTTGTTCTAAGATTCGCCGTGGTTCACGTTTCAACAGATCGTTGAGAGATCCTCTGCGATTGGTACCGCCCATGGGTTCACCCTCGACTCATGTTGATCCCGTGTCGTCGAAGATCAACAGGCCGCTCATAGATTCAGTCCTCATACACCGTGCTCCGATGGGCCACCCGCACCACCAAGACCACCATTCTGTTATCTTCGATCCGGCAGATGGCTCGATAATCACCGATCCGATATCGCCACAGACCCGCGAACGAGGCTTTCAAGGGTTTGCCAAACACGCGTGGATCTTCCGTGGGCGCAATTCGGTCATCGAAATACTCCAGAATGGCCTGTTGAGCCTGCCGGTCGAGCCGCTTCAGATCTTTGAGCACGCGCCGGTCATATTCAATGGTCCAGGCCAAGTTCCTGCCTCATCTCGTCGGAGCTGAGCCTGGGGGCTGGAGTTTCTAATCGCTGTTCCGCGATATAACGATCCTCCAACTCGTCGAGATGCTCTTCTAACAGGAGTCGGATGTAATAGGTCTTGGTCCGGCCTGTCCCTTCGGCAAGCTGTTCTAAGCGGTCTTCTAGTTTTTTCCCCAATCGTAGGGAGACCATCACACCTCCGTCATACATGTTGTACGTGTATGAAGTGTATGACGCCTGATAATCTGTGTCAACGATGATATAGACTGACTCTCCTATATCGTTGTTTTACTTGACAAAATAAAAAGTTGAAGTATGATAAAGGACGTTATCATACTGCAATATTCAGTAGGGGGCAGCTAAGAGAAACCACATGCAACTAGTACTACCGGGCACCAGGAAACTCCCCGCCCTTTTCACACCGACGCCCAACGCGACTAAACGGTTCGTCGAATTCTTTACCGCCAACATTCGAAACCCGAATACGCGAAAGGCCTACACCTGGGCGGTTGCAGAATTTGCGATCTGGTGCGAGCGGCATGGGCTTCTTTCCTTGCAGGCCATCGAGCCAGTCCATATCGCCACCTATATTGAAACGTTGCAACGCCGGCTGGCCGCCCCATCTGTGAAACAACATCTCGCTGCGATTCGCATGTTGTTCGATTGGCTGGTGGTCGGCCAAGTCATTCCCACCAATCCAGCGAGCTCGGTACGGGGGCCGAAATATTCGACGAAGAAAGGGAAGACGCCGGTCCTCATAGCCGATGAAGCCCGTCTGCTGATCGGAGCCATCGATGTGCGCACAATCGTCGGATTACGAGACCGGGCCTTGATCGGATTGATGGTCTATACGTTCGCGCGGATTGGCGCAGCGCTCGCAATGCAGGTGGAGGATGTCTATATCCAAGGTCGTCGGACCTGGGTGCGCTTGCATGAGAAAGGCGGCAAGCTCCATGCGATGCCCTGCCATCACAATCTTGATGAGTACCTCCATGCCTACCTCAAGACGGCTCAGTTGACCGAGGGCCCAAGCCCGCTCTTTCGCACGATGCACGGTCGGACCGGCCAACTCTCAGACCAGCCGATGACACAGACGGACGCCTACCGCATGGTTCGCCGTCGCGCCACGGCGGTCGGCATTCGGACCAAGATCGGCAATCATTCCTTTCGCGCCACGGGGATTACGGAATATCTCCGCAACGGCGGGAAGCTCGAAATCGCCCAGCAGATGGCCAACCATGAAAGTGCCCGGACGACGGGCCTCTATGATCGACGTACTGATCAGGTCTCGTTAAATGAAGTGGAACGGATTGTGATTTGACGGCAGGCGTTGCGGGGATCAGCCGTGATAATGAAGCACCGCTTTGCAATACGGAGTCCTCAGTATTGATGCTGATTCCCCGCCTGGTCCACAACCTACCGTGTAGCGACGGCAGTCGGCCAAAAATTGAACCACCGGCCATATCACGGGATAGCCTGAACAAAGTAACAGAATACCCCATCTGTTACACGGGGACTTCCTAATGGCTTAGAAAGGGCAACAATTCGTTGGTCCTTCGCCGCGCGTTTCCTGTATAGGCGGGCATGGGAGGGACCCAAATGAACAAAAGACACAACAATCGCCTGGGTTGGGTTTCAACATCGTGTGACATCCCGTGCATTCGTAGAAAAACTGACACGCATCGGTTGGCATAGTTTCGGTCTTTTGCGTCTCGCATTGCGGACAGGTAATCGTGGATTCAAGGTGGATATGTGCGGGTTCACTCATAATCACCTTCCGTTTTCCTTCGCCAGCGAAGAGGGAAAGCCAGCATTCGTCGTGGTTTCAATCAAGGTCGCAAGATCAATGATTTTGTCGTCATAGATGATCACCGCACGATGTTGTTCATACGAAACTGTCGCTTTTGTGACCCCGTCAGTCTTTTCCAACGCCTTTCGTACCGTCACCGGACATAAGGAACAAGTCATATTTTCAACCGTCAGCGTGACGGACTGTTCCTCGGCTCTCAGAATCCCTACCTGTACAATAAATCCCATCATAATTACGAAGCCAACAACGGAAAGTTTCATCACGGCAATCCTCACAAAACTAATGATCCAAGAGCCTCAACACTAAAGGCGGCGAAAATAAGCAATGTGGCCGCCCAGAGAGCCACTTTAATGACGCGATCGGAAGGTGCCGTTGCGCATGAGGACCCCTCTTGGCAATCGGCTTTTGGTTTTCCGTAGACCTTCCAAAATCCCACTCCCAAAAATCCAAGGCTGATCACAAGAAACATTGGCTGATAGGGTGCCAACGCCGTCAGATAACTGATCCATGCTCCGCTGATACCGAGCAGAAGGAATACAAAAGGCACAATACAGCAGGTAGAGGCTAAAACTGCCCCAATAAGTCCGCCCGTCGCATACCATCCCTTGCCGTTCATCATCGGTTTTCCCCTTCCTCATTAAACATGGTACAACCTGTAGTGACTACAGATGCAAGGAGTGGTTTACAAGGGGCGCTGTCATGTTGATTGGAGCCTTTTCAGTCCGGACGGGGTGTCATATTGAAACGATCCGGTATTACGAGCGGATTAAGCTCTTACCGAAGCCTCCACGCACCGAGGGGGGACATCGCTTCTATGACCGGGAGCACATCAAGCGGTTAGTCTTTATCCGACGCAGTCGAGAACTGGGGTTTTCATTGGATGAAGTTCGGACCCTGCTACGACTGGTGGATGGCAAGCGGTATACGTGTCAGGAAATCAAAACCATTACTGAAAACCATTTGGACGAGGTGAGAAAGAAAATATCTGATTTGCGACGGCTTCAAAAAACCCTTGGAGAGATCTCGTCCAGATGTACAAGGAGAAAAGTTCCTGACTGTCCTATTATTGATGCTCTTTTTCCTCAATGAAATCACTCTATGTTTAAAACATGTCGCAGAAGAGAGCATTTTGTTACATGAAGCCTAAGATTTTGGGGCGGAGAAGACTTTTCATGACTACTGGCATCACTTTGCTAGAAAGTTTCGTTCAAGCCAAGTACCATCACCCTCTGTCCGCTTTGGGTCGAGACCTTCCGGTCACCGGGCCTATGTTCTGACACGATCTGCCCGATCAACTAGGGGTGCTCACAAGATTCGGACGATAACCTACGCTACCGAGGTGACTCGCTTGTACGATCGGCAATCATTCCTTCCGCGCGACGAGGATTACCGAATATCTGCGGAATGGCGGGAAGCTCGAGATTGCCCACTAGATGGCCAACCATGAAAGTGCCCGTACGACAGGCCTCTATGATCGACGCACCGATCAGGTCTCGCTTGATGAGGTCGAGCGGATTGTGATTTGAAGCGCGTAACGGGAAGTTCCTGTGTTCGGGCTTTGCGAGGGTACGGCCCTCACGCGACGTGAAGGCGTCGGACTTTGATCTGGTCGCGTCGGACCTGCGCCAGCTCATAGTGCGCTTGTTGCACGAGCCACCCATCCTCGGTCCCGCCGAAAGCCTTGGCCAGTCGCACGGCCATTTCCGGTGAAATGCCCCGTTTGCCGTTTACCAGTTCCGAGAGCGTGTTGCGTGTGACCCCCAGAGCCGTCGCGGCGTCGGTGACGCTCAAACCGAGCGGTTCAATACACTCCTGCAACACGACCAGGCCAGGATGCGGCGGATTTTTCATACTCATCGCTCGGTCTCCCTTTCGCGATCATTCACGCGTGTGCGCCGTGGTCAGAGCGGAACATCACCCGCCAGGGGCGGCGTGTTGCAGAACTGACCATATATGAAACGGCTGTCCTTGAGTCAGGGGTTCTCATTGGGAGTGCCATTGCCCACATGAAGGGTTACAGCAAATGACGTGGGACATCCACCCGTTCATGAAAGAACCGTGCAACACGCACTTCGTATTTCACAACTGCGTACACCACGAGATGATGTTCTACAGGGAAACAACGGCAGCCCGGATACCAATCCTCACGTGGCGTACCCAGTTGTGGATTAGCAGCGAGGTGTCGCAAGCCACGGTTGAGCTTGGCGGCATACAGGTTCATCTGCCGTTCGCCCCATTGTTCGAGGGTATATTGAAGAATGTCCGCGAGGTCGAGCGCGGCCAGTTCCGAAAGAACAACTGTACAATCAGCCCGCGACAAGCGGATTCACCACGCGGCCTTTCTTCGCGTTTGCCTTGGCCATACGTTTGGCTGCCGCCATATTCAGTGGCACCGTGTGTCCCGCATGGAGCTGTGCGAAACCGTTGGCGACCTCGTCGCGTACCGCCATGAGGCGCAAGGCTTCGCGCACGACTTCGCTGGCGTTGTTATACAGCCCAGCCGTCACTTTTTGCTTGACCAGTCGTTCCAGTTGCGGCGTGAGATTGACGTTCATCATTCCCCCCGTTCATGTCGTAGGTAGATTAACTATAGCATAGATTGTCAATCTTTGACAATTCAATCCTGACCACTTATGAACAGAGGGAAGTTGCTCTGGTCAAAAGAAGCAGATAGTGAAAAAGATCTTTTCAAAAGTAAACCGCAACGGCGGAGGAAGCGGCTCCACACGCGTTGGCAGGCGCGTGGAGCCGCAACAGCAAATTACTTCAGGGCATCGAGTCCGGCTCCGAAGTTAATATGAAACGGCTGCCCCTCAAGCACGAGGGCCGGGACGGACTTCACCCCGGCCGCCTCGGCCTCGGTGATGCGGCCCTTCTGCTGTCCCAAATGCACGATCTCAACGTTGTAGCGCGAGCGGTCAAGCGCATTCGCGACGTTTTGCTCCGCGTCAACGCATACAGGACACCCTGCGTGGTAAAACACTGCCTTCTTGCTCATGGATACCCCCTTACAAATGTGGTTGTGATGACGGCTGCATCGTGATCTCTTCGAACATAGCTGTCGTCAGACATGGCGGTCAAGGGTCGTTGAGGGGTAACCGTATTTCATAAAGCGCTGGCAGTGACATGTGCAGTGAATGTGAAACAGATTTATGAAACGCTCAAGGAGCAGGTTTTTATGCGGGTTCGGGTGATGTTGGAGAAGTAACCACTTATGAAACAGGAGAAAGCACCTTGAGTTTAGAATTACTCTAAGCTCGTCACGATGGAGTGTTATATAATTATGAATTCTTGTCATGAAAACGCTGGAAGACAGTCAGTAACAAGCTCAGGAGGTTTTATGAGAGCGAATATCTGTCAACCGCCTCACTGTTTCGTAGCATTCATGCTGTTGCTGTTTCCGACCGTGACCTATGCGATGTCCGGCATGGATATGCCATCCGGCGGACACGGAAAACCGATGTCGTCCCTTTCCAAAAGCATGGGTGAGCCTATTAACACCTCCGAGCCAGAGATGGAACTGACTTATAGTGCTGATGGGAACACCGTCATCTTTGTTTCCGGGCGGCAAGGGAGTATCCCGTCACCCGGAGTTCCTTACAACTTTGATATCTGGATGGCGCACAAGGTGAATGGCAAGTGGCAAGCGCCGATTCATTTGGGGCCGGGCGTTGACCCCACTGTGGGACCAAACATTAATACGGCGGCATGGGAACTCGAACCGAGCCTCTCAGAGGATGGCAACGTTATTTATTTCACACGCTACCAGCCCGGTAATCTGTCTACTGGCGACCTCTATGTGGTGCAGAAACTCAATGGTGTCTGGCAATCCGCCAAAAACTGGAACGATGTGCCGGAACTGCCGCATATCAATACGCCAACGGGGGAAGAGCACTGTCCCATTATTGTCTCCGACAGCTTAATCTACTTCAACTATCAACAACCGGGCGTGACCCAAGACAGCGATATCTGGAAAGTCGAAAAGAAGGATGGGGTCTGGCAGAAACCTGAGAGCCTCGGGCCACGCATCAATTCGCCCTACCGTGACCATATGCACTGGACGGGCTTGTCCAAGGATGGGAACAGCCTCCTTGTCACCAGCCTGCGCCCGGACATGGGTTCACGGGGAGGACACGATATGTGGATTTCCTACAAGAACCAAAAGGGTGAATGGCAAGAGCCGTTGAATCTGGGCGATACAATAAACACCAGCGGAGAAGATATGTGCTGGGCGTTCTCACCTAACGGCACAAAGATGCACGGGAGCGGGGGTCCACTTGGCAGTTATAATCATGATGTGATGTGGCTGAACAAAGATAATGTCCCGTTGTTGAAGAATTTTGAACCCATTGGGCCACCACCGAATCTGATGGTCCATAGTCAGGCCAAATCCAGCGCGACAAGGTGATCGTGCTCTTACATCCAAAATTCTACGATCTGCATGAGGGGATTCCTATAAGAGGGGGGCGGCGAAGCCGTCGGCCTCACGAAACGCGGCAAGGGCGTGAAGATTCTCGCGATTGTGGATCGAATGGACTTCCGCTTTCCGTCAGTACGCATGCGGCGCATCATCATGAAGTCACCTTGGTCCAACTGAGCTTCGACGTCTACATGCTCGAGGCCAAGCCCGAACATCTCATTGGGGATCGGGCCTATGACAGCGATGGCCTCGATGATGCCCTCAAGCCAGACGGCGTGAACCTGATTGCGCCGCATCGCCCGACCCGGAAACTCAAGACCCAAGATGGCCGCCACTTACGCCGATACGAACGCTTCCCAACTGACAGGCTCTGGCGAAGCGTTGCAACTGGCGCCAGGGGCGTCCGTCTTCACTCCCATGTCCAGAGAGGATGAATGCGGCTTTGGATGTGCGCTTGGTGAACGAGACCAAAGTAGCGAGCATCGAAGGAACGGCTATTCGTATCCGACATCAACAGGAGTTCCGAGGAGGCCAGCACATGATCGGCCACACGAAACCGTGGGAGTGGCTGTCCCATCGAATCCGCCTCAAACGGCTGACTCGCTGGAATGAGCGTTCCGTTGACCCTGACACCATCATCCGTCACGCTCACGATATCGTGATCTGACGCCAAGACCTTTTTCATCATGTTGCCGTATCCGCCAGGACAGAATCCCGACCCAATGTAGCCTCGCTCCTTCGCCAGGTCGAACTCCGGGCGCTCCGGTGGACAGAACAGCACATACGACCCTTTCTCAATCGGATCGTTCGACATCAGATAGAACCCCAGCGGAACGCTGCGCGTGGTGTTGAGACGAAGACCCGCTTCATGGGCCAGGACCAGGCCGACCGCGAAACAGACGCCCATGATCACGATCGGGTGACGCAAGCGGCTCCACCCTATCGTCATAGTCCAATCTTCACGGCTGGTGGGACGTGCAGATCACACAACTTGTCGCTGACTGCTGGCGGTGGAATCGCCGCGCGAGCCGCAAAGATGGGATCCTGAAAAAAGAGCGGCTGCCGCCCGTAGATCGCCGGAAACCCCGCGACGTAGATCACCATGTCCCCTGCTTCAAGGATCTGTCCCTGCGCGTCTTTCTTCGGTCCCGGCATGCGGAGACATTCATCGGAGGTGAGCAATGGACGTTGTACCTCGTGGTGTGTGCGAGATTCCTGGGCCTGGATGGCGCTCATGCGGCGTCGGCTCACCGTCAGTTTTTCGTGAATGACGGTCGTCTGTCCGGTGAGACGGGACAGATGTTCGGCCGTTTCGAGGCGATTCGGCGGAAACGCATTTTGGATATGGCAGTTGGAGCTAATGGCTTCATCGGTCCCATACCCGGTCTCGCGGCTCCGGAGTTGGTTGATGTCCTGGCAGATCAAGTAGAACTTCAGCCCGTAGCCCGCCATGAACGCGAGGGATTCTTGAAAGATCTCGAGTTTGCCAAGACTTGGAAACTCATCCAGCATGCCAAGCAAGCGATGGGCGTACGCTGGTTTCGTCGTGAGCTGCGGCAGTGCGGATCGGATCCCAAGGCGCTCGAGTATTCCCATGAACCCGGATGGTGGAACGGTCTCGCGATGAACGGCAATCGTGTCGGTGAGTAAGCGCAGCGCCATGGCCACGAACACGCGCATCAGCGGGCGCAATCGGGCTTTATCATTCGGCTTGGTGACGAGGTACAGACTCACAGAATTCGTATGATGCATGAGATCTCGAATGCTGAATTCTGACGCGCTGACATTGTGAGCCACGAGTGGATCGCGATACAGCGCCAGGTAAGATTTCGCAGACGAGAGGACCGAGCCTGCTTCCTCCTCGGGCCGATCCAGCATGTCTCGGGCCGCGGCGCCCACCACCGGATGCACCTGCCCGTTCACATGGCCGTAGGTGGTCATCTCCTTCCACAGTTCGGCGATAGGCCGCTGTGGATCGGCCAGCATCCGATCCACAGCGGGTAACGAGGTCGTGGTGCCGTCCTGTCGGGCCTTGTAAAGCGCGTGCAGCATGACGCCAACCAACAACGCTTGGCTCGTCTTCTGCCAGTGCGATTCCAGTCCGCGGCCGTCTGGATCGACCAGGATCGTGGCCAGATTCTGGACGTCGGCCACTTCGTGTTCGGTCCCGAGTCGGACTTCATCCAGCGGATTCCACCGCACCGTGCCCTGTGCCGCAGCGGGTTCAAAACGCAACACTTGATTCTTCGCGTGGTGCTGTCGCCATCCGGCCGTGAGTTCCCACAACTCCCCTTTCAGATCGGCAATGAGGGCGCTGTGCGGCCAGGACAACAGCGTCGGAATCACCAAGCCGACCCCTTTGCCGGATCGGGTCGGGGCATAGGTCAACACATGCTCCGGCCCACTGTGGCGCAAGTAGTGGAGCGTTCCGTTCGCATCCAGCCAGCCCCCCACATAGACTCCATCGGCTGAGGGGCGCGGCGAGCCGTTCAGCCAATCGAAGAACGTTCGAGATCGAGGCAGCAACGTGGCGGCTTCGATGTCGTCTCGGTTGGCCCATCGTGCCGAGCCGTGCAGGAATGGATTGGGTCGAGGCCGTGAGGCCTGGACGGTGCGCGCGATGGCGAGACACAATAACCCACTCGCTGCCACGATCATGCCGAATCCTCCGGATTGTCGGAGCTGCAGCGGATAGTCGCTCATCCAACGGGAGGCCCATTCAAGAATGGCCCAGGGCTGATACAGTCCACCGAATTGGTCGCCTAATACGTCCTGATAGTTGAAGGTAGCGGCAAAGAACTGTGTGGCCGACTGCAAGCCAACGACGAGGGAGGCACAGGCCAACAAGGGAATCACCAGGCCTGGTTTGGGCTGTGGAGCTCGAACTTGAGGCCCCACCGCATTGTTGTAGGTGCTGCTCATCGCCTGTGTCCTCTCCCAAGCCTGATCGCGCCTGAGGCATTCAGATGAAACGTGCGCCCTCGTGTGAACGATTGAAGTCGTTCGTATGTGGTTTCATCAACGGGAAGCACCAAGGTCTCGTCCTGCCGATGAACGACGGCGAAATGTCTGCCTTCGATCTGCTTCACTGCTCCGAACTGCACCATCCCCTGGTCTCGTGCCTCGAAGCGTCTGAGGGTCGGCGTCCGAATGATCTGTAACCGTTTTCGTTCCTGTTCCGCAAGATGGCGGACAACGGCATCACTCGGCGCGATGAGTGGTGACGGGGTCTCCTGTGTGGATGGACTGTGCAAGTCCCGCGCGTACCGTTGGCGCTGGTGCTCCAGTGTCGGATCATCGAAGCGAATGGTGAGATGGGAATGAGCGGCCACCTGTGCCACACGAGTTTTAAACGCATCGGAGCCCGACACCGTGATCGTGGTGCCGTATTTCTGGATCGCCAGCCGGAGGGCGGCGTCGATCCCGTCATTCGTCACTTCACGCGAAACCTGGAGGCGGGTGCCGTCATCGCGGACGGCCGAGAGCCCGACCCGATAAATGATGGTGCCCTGTTTGGTGATGTAATCCTGCTTCGCGCCCACGACCGCGTTCACCAGTCTGGTGCCAACCGCCACAATGGTGTCACCGCTCAGACCGCGTGCGGCCTCTCGAGCCCGTAACGCATGCAGGGCCTCCTGGTCGCCGGCGAGCGCCTGCTGCCGCAACCAATCGGCCCACGTCAATCTCTTGTAGCGTTCTGTGATCGTCACACAGTCCCGTCGATGCCGATCGACGATCTGACGGAGATCGGACCGAAGCGTCTGCGAGACCTTCGCGTAGAGGAGCTTCTTCGTGATCCGTCCGCGCATGGTCAGGTTGATCGTGTCTCGTTTGATCTGTCCGGCTCGCTTGGCCGCATCGATGGAGTGAGCTTTGCGGATCCGCGCCTCTTGCATAGCCACAGCTCTTCCTTGAGCGCGGACGAGCCGGTCTTGCTGATACCGTTCGTAGAGCGCACGGGTATCCATGCGGCTCCGAACCGGTGTTGGTTCGTAGCGTCGCGTGGGCTTCGCGGTCTGGACGGGATCGGGAGGCTGAAACTGGCCGAGACGACGCTCGAGGGATTGTTTTGAGAGATCCCGCGCCACCGAGCTGGCCCGAACAAAGGTCCCCTGCCCGTCCGTGATGACCAACCCTTGGCCGCGTGGTTGGATGGCCAAGCCATGCTGACGCAGGACCTGATGCAATGCAGACCAGGTGTCTGCCGACCGAAGTTCGTGAAGACACTCCCGTTGCATCCAGCCGATCAGGCTTTCGGTGCCAGCCTGCCGCTCCATATCTGAGGCCCGATTCTCCCCACTGGTTTTCCGGACCTGGTGCTGGTCCCGTTTGAGATGAAAGGCCTCCTCCAAGCTGTCGCACAGTTCGCCAAAAGCCCGGTAGGCGTTGTACGGCTCATGGAGGGTGTAGCGGGTCGGATGAATTTTGTTGATGGCCAGATGCAGATGCACGTTGTTGGTGTCATGGTGGAGCACACTCACCCGCTGGTGCTCGCCGAATCCCAGTCGGTGACAGACGCGAGCTTCGATCGCGCGCAGAGTCTGTGCCGAGGGGAACTCACCAGGCCGGAAGCTCATGATCAGATGATAGGTCTTATCCGACTTGGCCCTGGTGTTGAGCGATTGGGTATTCAACATTTCGAGTGACGCCGCGTCGGGCCGGTCGCTCTGACAGTTCGTCAACGCGATCTCCCCGACCCGTTCCTGTCTGCCTTGGGTATTCGTCAGATAGTCCACGAGAGACACCACATTGCTCTTCCGCAGCGTTCGCATCGGCACATGCTTGATGATCATGTGCCTGGGTCCTTCTCTGACCTTGTCCCTGAACTCGTCATGGGCTCGGCCTGTGGGCGAAGCACCCTGCTCATGAGATTCAGCATGTGATCTTGCGTGCGGTCGATTTTCTTTAACGTCTCGCGGATGGTGCGGGCATCAATCCCTCCTATGGACTTCTCATTCGAGAGCCAGAGCTTCAAGAGTCCGCCGAGTCGCCCAAGATCCCCATTGATCTTGACTAGCTCTTCGACCTGGTGATGGTCCACGATGCTGCGGATGGGATAGCCCATACCGACGCGCAAGAGATAGGACGACTTACTCAATCCGGTCGAGCGGGCCTGCTGCTCGATGGTCTCCCGCTCGTCCGGGAAACAATAGACTTTGATCGGTTGGTAGTCTTTGCGATTGGTCTTCTGTCGTGGCTTCATGCGCGCGGTACTCATGATGATGTTCTTCACCCGTCTGCTGCCTCGAACGAGAGAACCCCCGTTGAGCGCGCAGGCGCGAAGAATGGAATTGTGAATGGGGGCCCACCAGTGTCACTGGTGGGCCCCCTTCACCTATCCTGCCCCGCATTCTACGCTGATGACTCCGCCGAGTCTATCTGTAGAGACCTAGTATTTGGTCTGTACTGTTTCTCTCTACTTCGGGTAGGATAGGCGCCAAGAACCGTAGAGGGAAACGGCATGGCGTTCAAGAAAAGTCTGTCGGTCCGGGTGCAAGAACGGGCGCAACGGGTCTTGCCGGCCGCACGCAATCGAGCCCAGGTGGTCGCCCTTCGGAAAGAGATCGAGCAAGCCATCACTGACGGCTGCACGCTCGCCATGATTTGGAACACCCTGCATGAGGAAGGAACGATTGTATTCGGCTATGAGACATTCCGTGCGCATGTCCGTAAACTGATCCGGCCTCACCCGGAGGCCCGTCCCGCTTCCCATCCGGCAACGACAACGTCACGACTGCTCAAGGAGACGACGAAGCCAGCATCCTCAGAAACCGAGAAGAAAGGCGGCGTCGGGAAGTCCATGATTGCGGCCTTCATCGCGCAGTACAAACTGACCAAAGGTAAACTTCCTCTCTGTATCGATACGGACCCTGTGAATGCGTCCTTCCAGGCCTATAAGAGCCTGAAAGTGCATCGTCTCACCATCCTGCAGGATGAGGAGATCGATCCACGCAGTTTTGACCAGCTGGTGGAACTGATCTCGCACGCGAAGGGCAATGTGGTGATCGACAATGGGGCCAGCTCCTTCGTGCCGCTCTCGGCCTATCTGATCACGAACCAGGTTCCGGCCTTGCTGCATGGTATGGGCCATCAGATCGTGGTGCATACCGTCATCACCGGCGGGCAAGCCCAGTCGGATACCCTGCATGGCTTCACCCAACTATTGAAACAATTTCCTGCAGACGTGTCGTTTGTCGTGTGGCTCAATCCCTATTGGGGTCCGATCGAGCGGGAGGGAAAAGCCTTCGAACAAATGAAAGCGTATCTGGAAAACAAAGATCGGGTGTCGGCCATGATCCGACTCCCGGACCTCAAAAAAGAAACTTTCGGGAGAGACCTGAGCGACATGCTGCAAGCCCATCTCACCTTTGATGAGGCAATGGCCCTCTCCTCGATCACAATCATGACGCGGCAACGGTTGTCGATTATCAAGAAGCAGCTCTTTGAACAGTTCGCCGCGGTGCCGGTGTTGTGATGGGCGAGGATCCCACCGACGACTTGCTCAAGGAAATTGCCTCGAAGCATGGCGTGGCGCTGGACCGGCAAGATCCGATTTTGATGGTGCAGACCCTGCACGCTCGGTTATTGGCTGAGAGCCGGTCCGCGCAACACGCTCTCCTTGATGAATATCGACAGACGCTGGAAGCAATGCTTGAACGATGGGGAGCGGAGACGACAGCGAAAGCGGAGCGGATCGTCACGGCGTCGCTCACGGCCACCACAGAGACCATGAAGGCGCAGATGGCGACGACCACGACGGACCTGGCCCGCACCATCCGGAAGGAAGTCACCGTTGTGATGGAAGAGACAGAGTCGAAGATGCGCAGAGCCACCACAGTGGGGTATCTGAATCTCCTCGCAGCACTCGTGACCTTTCTCTCAGCCGTCGTGGTCTATTGGACGATCCGACCATAACTCGCGAGACCACCCCAAAAGATGGGGACAGTGGGGCGGCTCGTGGGGCGAGCAACCGCACCAGCGAAGACGCCGGCACGCCTGCAGCGCCCCATCCGCCGAATTCAGGATCGGGCGTCCCCGCCCCGTCGTGGGTGAGGGGCGGGAAACGCAATAGAAAGAAGGAAAGGGAGTCGTGATGTCCTCCCCTCCTCCCTGCGGTCCCATCGCCCCAGCGCCATTCCTCCTCAGTCTTTCGGCGCGGGCAACGCATGGGGATAGTGCTTGGCGATGATCCGGTTCAGCCGTTGAATCAGATCCGGTCTTTTAAACGTCACATGCCCATTGTGATTCTTAAAGAGCCGAATGGAGAGATAGTCATGCTCGGCGAGCTTGGGCCACGCTGAGGTCGTCTGCATCGCATCGGCAATGAGCCGATAGGCACCTGTCCGGTGATCGGCCTCCGGCTTGCCATCACAGAGGTGAAAGACGCGGAGCAGATCGTCCAGATGATCGGTCTGCCGCATGTTCGCGCTTCCGTAGGAAGTCAAATACGTCATCACCATGCGCTTCCCAAATTTCTGTGGCAGATTCGTCTTGTAGTCCCATGAGAGACGGCGAAAGCACTCAATCACCCCCTGCTCGAACATGTCCACCCGTGAATCATGGAGCGTGGCAAAGGTGGTACGAATGGCCTCGTGCGTGAGTTCCGGCACCTTCTCCGCTCCGATTTGCTCATCCACCTCCTTTCTCTTCGACGCAGACATGACCGAGCGCATGCCAGAATCATTCAGGAGCGTGGTCCATCCGCCGGCATCGACACAGGCTTGGAATGTCTCCAGCAGCGTCGTCCTGTTCGAACATTCCCCCGTCATACGGATACCGTGACCGCGCCATCCGCGGGCCATCGACAGGTCAGGAAATCCGAGCCGTGCCGCCGTGGCCAGGGCGTGGGCCTGCTCTAATTTTTCCAATGCCTCTTGAAACAAGATCATGACCGCCTCCCGTTGCTGCAACAGATTGGCGATGCTGAGGCTCGGAATCAGCTCATGTTCTTGTCCTGCGTCACCGTCAGGGGTGACAAAGATGGTCTCCGCTTCAGTCGTCATGATATCGTCCTTTCTGTTCCCACGATCGGGCTCTCGTCTGGAATCTGAAACGGGCCGACCCATGCGCCTGGTTGCGCCTTGGCGGTGAGATCGGCCATGAGCCGGTCTTGCAGGGCTGGATCGACGCCTTGTTGGGTCCAGTAGGCGCGTGCCTGTCGTTCGACCTCATCCATAATCGTCTCCTCTCTCCTCTCACAAGCCCGCGCTGATTGTGATGTGGTTGCGGTAGTCACGCGCCCGTTGTCCAACCAAGGCATGCGTCGCGCGGGACCGCTCCGTCTTCTCCGCAATATATTCACGCAACTCAATGCCATTCCATGACCGTGGAATCAGGCCCGTCTGGATCGCGCACATGATGTCGGCCTGAATGCTCTTGAGAAGATCGCTCACGAATCGACGCTGGTCTCGTTTCGTCATGATTCACGCTCCTGCCTGGCGAAAAGAAGACACGGGTGCCTGGCGCTCGCAGTCTGGACACCTCGCAAAGGTGGAGTCGTCGTAGTCCGCGCCTCCCTCGTCGTCAAGGAAGGGGGTTCCGTCATCGCGGAGCCTCACGCGCGGGATCAGGTCCACAGTAAAGGGTCCCCAGCTCTGGCAGTCCGGGCAGTGCCAGTTCTCGCCCTCATTCGTATTCGCGGATTCGTCGATCCTCTCTGGTGTCATGATGCTGTCCTTTCTTTCTCGTTCCCGACTATTATCCTGTTCCATTCGTTTCATCGGTCATCCGTCTTTCGACCTGACGCCTCACCCCTCCCCGTCCAGCCAGCCTTCATCAGCAAAGGACACGTGCCGCCCCTCCCCCATCACGATATGATCGAGCACGCGAATGCCCAGTAACTCGCCCGCGCTGACGAGTCGTTTCGTCAAGGTGCGGTCCTCAAGGCTCGGTGTGGGGTCCCCCGAGGGGTGGTTATGCGAAAAAATCACGGCCGCCGCGCTCATGCAGACCGCCGCTTTAAACGCCTCACGTGGATGCACGATCGAGAGCGTGAGGCTCCCGACCGACACGACCTGATAGCCGACGGGGGTATTTTTCGCGTCGAGGAACAGCACGAGAAATTCTTCATGCGGGCGTCCATCGAAGTGGGCCCGAAGAAAGCGGCACACCTCACTCGATTGTGAGAGCCGTGGTGCGCCGTACAGGGCCGAATGGGGTTCTTTCACCACCTGCAACCGATAGAGGGGGATACAGACTGACGTGGTGTCATGCTGATTCTGGTTTGCTGATACGATCTTCTTCGTCATCTTCTCGCCTTTCCCTTTTGTGTGATGCTTGGTCAGGGAGCCGGAACAGGTGCTCCCGTTTCGACTCCCCGCGTTTCGTCGACCGTCAATTCTTTTCCTGGAGATAATTCAGCTGTGCCGTACGTTCGAGCGATGCCAGGTCCTGGCGCATGCGCGCGCAGTAATGACGGAGATCCGTGAGGAAATCGGACAGGACTGTTTCGACTGCAGCGCCAGGCTCCCGTAAGGCGGCGACGCGATAGTAGGCCAGCGCCTGCGCGGCTCGATCGGCCCGGATCGCATTCGGATGCCGCTTCACCCTTTGAACATTCGGCCGATACATCGTTCCTGTGTTCATCGTTCGTTCCTTTCTGTTGGACTGTCTCTCCATGAGAACAGCCAGACACGAGAACAGCGGCCACAGCGCGTCGACCGGCCCACCGGTCTCTTTCACGAACATGTGTTGCGCCTCTCACACACAGCAGGAGGCGCAACAGAACGTCCGAGTCTGGGGTCCCGGCCGGCTGCGAGCGTGACAGCCCTCCGGGCCGTTGGCTGGCGCGGTTGCACCCGGACGGGCCCCACACCGTTGGGGGCGAGGGAGTTGGATGAAGTGGGAGGAGACTCAGCACGGTCGAGCGGCCGCAGGCGACGCGACGGTGCGTGAAGGACGGCACGGCGCGGGCGCGGTGCCACCATACTGTTGGAACGTTCCAACACACTCGTGGGTCAGGACCGGAGAGATCAATTTTGGAAAAGGAAGGGAGAACTGGTCTGATCAGACAAGGCCGACGAGCGAGTGAGGCCCACCGGCCCTGTTGAGCGAATCAGTCGATTGCTCGAAAGATCAGGCCGGCCTCGGGATGATCGCCTGCGAAATCACGCAGCAGATGAAAGTACTGGGCGACCTGAGGACCGAGTGGATCGTCCTCCAACAGGAAGGACACGTGACTGAACGTGAACAGGGACGCGATCATCCCTGCGGCATCGCCCGAGACCGTGGCGTCAAAGTAATTGCCCGCATGAATGAGGTGATAACTCACATGACTCGGTGCGAGATAACACCCGCCGTTGCTCAAGTCATAGAAGTGCCAATACCCTCCGGTATAGGTTGGACACAGCTTGGCGAACTGTGCGTACACATAGTTCTCGACCGTGAGCATGTGCATCCCAAAGTGGCGCGGCAGAAACGTGAGCCGGTCCTCTTCCGGCACCACGGTCGCCACGATCGCTGGTTGTTCGTTGTTGAATGGTTTCATGTCAGTCCCTCCGAGTTGTCCCAGGCGGAATTGCCTGGGTGGAGGGTCTTGGTCACACCGCACGCGCAGCCGTCAGGGCCGTGTGACACACGCTTGCGAGCACGTGGCGCAGCCGCGCGCGGAGGCCTTGACGTCGAGACCGGTGTGATAGCCTCACGACACACAGGCAAGCACGCCCCCTCCCCCTCCTGTCGGTCTTTCTTCCCCACCGATGCGAGTGACGAGACCGGATTGAGTAGGCGTCTTCGCACGGTCCATCTGCGCGGCGCGGGCGCGGTGCCGTCCATCGGTCTGTGTGTTTGGGGTCATGTGCAGGGCGTGAGTCCCGCCGTCTGACGGGATGAGCGAAGCGAACCAGGAGCCGTGCGGTCGCCGCAGGCGAGACGCCTAAACAATCTTAGTTATAACAACGTGAGGGTAACGCGCCGCTCATGATCAAGGTGATCATGGACCAACTCTGAAAGGACCGCGGCAGAAGAGTTCCTCGACGTTGATGCCGCGCGGCTTGGTGTTGGGCATGAAAGACCACCAAGAAGCATGTTGGGTGCTGATTGTCATCACACGCACCACCGTCAGCTAGCGGCCACGAGCGGAAGTTCGGCGTCGAGATCACATCGTCATAGAGCGGTCAGCCCTGTAGCAATAACATCTCCGGCATGATGTGTGGTGACTATTACAATCTCTCCGAACGTACGCTGACGGAGTGTCTGAATCGGCCTGGTTTTATGTGAGAACCGGCCCTTTGATTACGGTGCGCGTCTCGAATAGTCCGGCAGGACCTTCTTCGGTTGTCCTACCCAGCCGTCAAGTTTGTGCTTTTTCCCTTCTCGTTGAAATGCCGCAACCAACGCACGTGCTCTCGTCGTTCGAATGCGTCGACTCAAGGCCAGCTCTCGAACTTCCGCCATCACACGGTGCCGAATCGACCGACTAAAACTGTCGATTACTTTTTTCCAGAATGGCTCATAAGCCTGATCGCGATATCCGACGAAATCGTAGATTTCCTTTAACGCGTACGCCCTGTCTTCTGTTTCTTCAGAGATATCGAGACCGAACTTCGTGGTGTCATCGTTCTGGACGATGACCTCCCGCACAGGTCCACGTTCAATCTCCTGCAACTTATCTCGCTCATATTGATACACTTCATGCCATGTTGGGCCCGCTTCCCATACAATACTGTATTCCTTTGTCTGTGAAGGCATCAGCTCCAATGACCATTTCCCAATAAATCCAAGTTTCAGCAACTCATCATGCGCAGGTTTCAATTGGCGCCGAATTTCAGAAATGGCTCGCAACCGCTTTAAACTAAGGTTCATGGATAATTCTGCATAGGACTCACTCCCAGCGCCACGCCCCACCCGAAACAAGGCATGTAGATGTTGATAGAGAAGCTTTGTCAAATCTCGCTGCAGCGCCCAAAAGATCCGTTGATCCTGGATATGACAATGAAAATTATTTAAGTTGGCCCAATACCAATCCGCTAGGCGAATCTGATGCGTCCATTGTCCTTCGCTCCGCTCACCAACTGACATCTCCTCCCGATCAATCCGCTCAAAAATATGGACCCCTGTTTCCGCACGTCGGCCCTTCGCATTTTTCCGATGTTCTTGCAACACTAAGCCACTCAAGCGATCTAAAAATTCACGCACTTCCTGCTGGCGATCACCATTTGGTGTTCGGCCAGTCAATCGTATCAATTCGCGCCCGCTAATTCTTAAGACATCGGGCACCACACCTTCCCGCTCCCCCATCATAGTGAGAGCACGTTCGAATGCTCGAAAATATTCCAAGTCCAAGACTGTCGGGTACCCCCATTTGGCACTGGGCATAATTTCAATCTCAACCTTACGTGGGATCCCGTCTCTTTCCATCACTCTTGTCACGACCTTCGAAAGAGTGTCATGACTGACCTTCCCTTTACCTGGGAGCTGCCACATAGGAATTTCTGAGATGGAGACCTCAGAATGGATCAAGCCGTCTAAGACAAGAGCTGTTTTTTCTTTTTTTTGAAGAGTGGTATCCATCAGCGTTGCCGTAACGTATTCTTCTCTTTAACGTAAGGATTTACGTGGGAACGCAATCTGGAGAAACAATAAAGATATAAGATACTGAAAGAGATAAGGAATTGCATATCAGACTGTTGTTTCAACCCTCTCACTTTGTGCCAATCCTCTATAGCCTTTGTGCGAACCCTCTCACCTGTCTCTTGTGCGAACCCTCTCACAGTTGTGTCAACCCTCCCAAATCGCGGGCACTTTCTTGTGGGAACCCTCTCACTTGGGGATAAATGGCTGCTAACGGCTGTCAGAGGCATGGCTACAGAACCCACATCTTTACGTGAAAGAGCAGGAGATGAAAGGTTTCCGGACAAGACAAGATATTTGTCGATTGAGGACGAGGGCCAAAAATGGGAAGAAAACCTTCAACCCTGAGAGGGTTGGAACAAGAAGTTCACGATAGGACATTGTCACCAGACATTGTGAATGTTTAATGGTGAACAGAGGGAGAATCCAATTAAGAGGAGTCAGTTCGGTGAAAATTATCCAAATGTTCTTGTGCCTTTCGTAACCCTTCTTCAATAAGCCTGATGTCATGAGCACGGTTTGGGTGAAAACGGATAACAAGACGAAATGGACCATCGGTTCCCCTGGCATCGAATCGAACTGATTGAGCTCCCTGGTTGGTACGTGGAACCCGTGTCACCTCCTCCCGAATACGACGAGCGGTCCACCCACCCTCGATTGCTTGGCGCGCTACTTTCTGTAGTCTGACGAGATTGGACCGTAATGGAAGAAGCTCCTGAACGTGTGTCAATGTTAGGGGTGATCCTGCGCCAAGCGTGAGCTCAATGATGTGTTCTGGTAAGTCGAGAACTTGGAGCGCACGAGTGATCCGCGTTTTATCACACCCCAGGCGTTGGGCCAGTTCCGATTTCAAATAGCGGTGTTGTTCAATCAGCCGCTTATAGCCTTTCGCTTCCTCAAAACCGGTCAATTCTTTTCGCAGGAGATTATCGATGAGGGCTTCGGCCGCTGCAACGTCCAGATTGTCATGCCGGATTAACGCTGGGATTGTTGCCTTTCCGAGAATCTGACATGCTCGCCATCTCCGTTCACCCGCTACAATGTTATAGCGGCCGTTGGCCACAGGACGAACATGAATGGGGGTACGCACGCCAAATAAGCGGATGTTCTCCAAGAGTTCAGGATCTGGTTCAGCCTGGAGTCGTGGTTGGTCAGGGCTCGGATCGAGAAGTTCGAGTCGGATATTGTGGACACGCTCCCCTTCTTCCGATTCGAGAGAGAGAGGGATTTCGAGAGAACTCGAGGGGTCAGTTGTTGCTGAAGCAGCGGCTGGAGTACGTGGGGGGCTTGGTGGGATCTCAGATGCGGCAGGTTGAGTCTCTGATGGTGGAGGAGTCTTATCGACCGATGGCGAGGATGTGACGGAGGGCTTTAGCTGTGGTGAATGGGCCGTGACCCCGAGTGTTTCAGCAAGGACTCCGTGGATTGCGGTCTCATTGGTAATACCCAATCCCATCAAAGCTCTGCGGCTTTGTTCCTCGAGCTCTTGGCGTTCTTTGGATACTCGCTGCTTTCCACTCATCAGCTCACCACGACCTCAGCGGAGGGTGATTCTGATTCCGTCGCTAGTTGAGCCTCCAAGAGGTCTCGTTTCTTGCTGGCCTTCGCCACACGCGATACGACTTCAGCGGCGAGCCCGGCATAATCCTCAGCGCCCGAGGCGCGCAATTCCTGCTGGAAAATCGTCTTGTTCACCATGATGGCTTTACCGAACTCTGTGTTCTCGCGGATGATGGTCGAAAAGACCTGATCTCCGAATGTATCCCGCATGGTCTTGACGATGGTCTTCGCCACGTTTGTACGCATGTCACATCGGGTCAGAAGGTACCCCAATAATTCGGTCTTGCGTTCCGTCTTCACGACGTTGACCTGTTGAACTTTGTTCTGTAAGGAGCGTAGTCCGTCCAGGGCGTATTTGTCTCCGGCTGCAACGGGCACAATGACGTAATTGGCTGCATACAAGGCGTTGGACATAAAGGTGCCGAGATTCGGAGGACAATCAATGATGACCATGTCATAGTTATTAAGTAAGGCAGACTGCCGAAACGCGGCATCCAAACCAAGCAATGCACGAGGAGTTCCTTGGATATAACTCTCTTGTTCAAAGAGATCGATATGGGATGGAATGAGATCTAGATTTTTGGTGGAGGTTTCAACGATGGCTTCATCAAGTACCGCAGTGCCTCCAAGGACGTGGGCCAGCGTCGTCTGCCCTTTATAATCCCGACGTTCGTGAGGGAACAAGGTGGCTGTGAGGTTTGCCTGCGGATCAGCATCGACCACAAGATATTTCTTCCCTTTACTGCTGCGAGCAAGGCCCGCGGCGAGATTCGACGCTGATGTGGTCTTTCCAACACCTCCTTTATGGGTGGCTATGGCGACTATCACCCCCATTGCAGACCTCCTAGTTATGATAAAAGCAGACTAAGTGATCATTGAAATATAGAACTGGAACTACAAAGTCAAGGGAAAATACGTGGCCAAATAGTAGCACACAGTGAATTAGCCCCTTGTTATAGGGCCGATTAGGCTTAGGGGTAGATAGATCCAGCCAGATGAAGTGCCCTACTTATGATGATTATGAGGCATGAGTTATCCAAAACTCTGATCAGATTCTAGGGCATATCTTAAAGACACAGCCATGGTACGCCTTCATCTCGATACGAATAGTGGTTGCGTCAACGCAACTAATAAACATTATATTATAATTAACGGAAACTTAATTACTTGATAAAGATTATCAATGCGAAATGTAAAGCAGTAATCTCATGAAAAGTGTTGCAAGGGCTTTATATAAAGTAATCAGTCGAGTATTTATAAATATAAACGAACATTTAGTAGTTGCGTTGACGCAACTTATCGTACTGTTCGCTCTCGGCTGTATTCCCCCTCGAGGGGTCAAGGAATGGTTCAAATGACAAGGTCCAAGTTAGAAAACTGAAGTTGCTGCATGTATTCTGAAGGCCAGTCAGGCATCACTCATCAATCGAGGACCCCGACAGCTATGCATGAAACTTTGATTATATAGAGAAGAGGAAGTTTTATAAATGTTTGAAAATACGATATAGAAGCTCTTCCATTATGCTGGATAGGAGAGAAATGAGATGGCCTAAATAACGTCCCACTCTTTGAAGCGAGAGGTAATTCTCCACCGTCCGGTCAACCGCACGAAAGCTAAATACTTGTAGATCTTCGTTTCAGTTTCAGGCGGAAGCTCGAAGCCTCCTCTCTTCATATCGACCAGAAGCTGACGGGTGTCGTCGAGCAGCGACTCGCGGACCTCAGATTCGGCTGTGCGAATTTGTGAATCGAGGATCTCAAGGTCTTTCACCGTGAATTGGTGAAAACGATGAATCATGGTGTCTGGAGAGATATGTGGGCGGGCCTGTGGCGAGAAGAGTCGCACTTCAAATTGACCTTTGACAAAATGACGTGGGCGAACGGTGATTTTGAGTAGTCCGGCCGTCACCAGCTGCTGTCTGGCGCGGAGTGCGTTCTTTCCGCGTGTCCCCACCCATTGCGCCATATCGGCGATCGACGCCTTAACATGACTCGTGCCACATCCGTGGCTGTGTCGAAGAAACTGTACATAGAGGATCTGTTGATGAGAGGGGAGGGCGCGAAAATCAGGATGGTCAAGTGATTGGCAGACGAGTTCAGAAAACCGAGCCGGGTTAAAATCAGGCGGTGCTGGTCGAGTCTCTGAGGTAAGTTGGGGAGCAGATTCCTGTTCTTCAAACTCTCGGGCAAGTGCTTCTTCATCAAAGACTTCAGAAGATTTCACGATGTCCATTGAGGCCTCAAAAGTCGGTGTACGCATAGATTGCGTACCATACCTATACGTATCATGTCAATTACTTATATATAGATCGATCCAACATAGCTCAATTAATATTGGCATCCGGGATGGTGGCCTTCTCAGAGGCCTTGATCTTTCGGAGGGGAAGAGGGTAGGGTTGCGGCAGGGCAGGGGAAGACCATGAAAATTGCGTTGGGAGCAAATCATCCTCTGGTGTATGGGAAGTCTGGGTCAGAAGGGATACCCGGAACTGCACGGTCCACCTCTATCCTTTATAGAGAGACCTGCCAAGGCGGTTGGGGCGTGAGACCCCGCCGTCTCAGCGAGCGCACCATTATAGAGAGAGCGGGAAGGAACGGGAGCGAGAAGGGACGGAGACCATGGAGCTGACCCCGCTGACTCCTAAGTACGCGCCGCCTGATGAGCAGACCTCCACGGCACTGGTCCCAATGGCAACGACGCCGCTCCGACGGACAGGTAGTGAGCTGCCGCCTGTCTGCTTATCCCTCTCATCGTCGACCCCGATCGGGCTGCGCGTCTATCTCGACGAGTTTGCGCGGCAGCTGACAGTCCAGAAGCCAACCTCCACCACGGCCCGCACCTATTTCAAGCGAGGACGATACTTCATAACCTGGCTGGAGCAGGGGAGAGATTCTCATCTTCGTCGTCTCGATCGCGTGTGTCTTGAGACCTATCGCGCCTACTTGGATCAGCGGTTCTCAAACCTCCGCACGAAGAACGGCTATCTGACGGCCATCCGCCAATTTCTCACCTGGCTGGTACCGCTACACCCCGGCTTGGTGAATCCGGCGGACTTCGTTCAGGGCTGGACGTGCAGTCGGCAACACACCCGGCGACATCTGCCGGTGGAGGATGCGAAGGCGTTGCTCGTGGCGCTGGAGACGGATCCTCGAAAGACCGTCGAGCAGCAAGCCCGCAACGTCGCGATGGCCTATCTCATGCTGAAGACAGGATTGCGGACGATTGAAGTGAGTCGTGCACGCATTGAGCATTTGCAAGAACACGTGCCGGGCGAGAAGTGGCGCTTGTGGGTGCATGGCAAGGGGAGGGCGTCGGCGGATGAATCGGTGCAGGTGCTGAAGAAAGTGCATGAATGTATTCAGACGTACCTCGCACTGAGATCGAAGCCATTGCAGGGGAGTGATCCGCTGTTTGCGAGCACCGCTTGTTATGATCGTGGGGGGAATGTAGTCACGCCAGCCGGGAAACGGCTGTCCACGCGGGCGATTCACCGGATCATCACGGAAGGGCTGCTCCTTGCCGGGGTGAAGAAACCCGGCATCGTGGTGCATAGTCTCCGCCACTCCACCCCAACTTTTGCCTTGTTGAATGATGCCAATCCGACGCGGGTGCAGAAGATGATGCGGCATCAGCACTATGCGACGACGGAGATTTATGTGGAAGAAGTCCAGAAACTGCTGGAAGGCGCGGAAGAGGCGGTCACGCAGATCTAGTAGTACGATGTGAAGTGGATGTGCTCAACCATCGATCCGGTGGTCTAGGATTCTCACCATGGCTCTTCGGCTAGATGTGTTTAATGCCATACAACCACATCCGCCCCCATCAGGCACTCGGCATATGTGACACCCGCGGAGTTCCTCGCCCATCATGCCGCGCCGCGCCAGCCGTCTCACTCATATGTCATGATCCAGTACAGGTGCTTGACACTCATCGTGACAGTCTCCTAGTATTGGTCGCCGGTCCGAGCCAGCTGGTCTTCCCAATGGATTACGCCGCCAAAATATTCCTGGCTTTTTTTCTTCTCCCCTCACTCTCGCTCTTGTTCAGTGGCATTTTCAGATGATGAGGAACATGAAACCGCCTGCTTTAGCTTGGGCGCTACTGTTCTGTATCGTGATGGTGAACGGGTTGATGGCTGCGCCTAGTGTCGGCCATGCCGAGCACCATGCGGACCACCAAGCGACCACGCACTCGACCGGAATATGTGCCTGGTTCTGCACTGCGGGGCAGGCGATTGAATCAGCATCGGTTCAGCTAAACGCGCAACTCCGACCCATTGAGTTCGCGCCCGTTGCTTTAGCTGCTACACTTCTCCCTCTGGATTCTTTCCACCCTCGCTTCCGTGGACCTCCTGTTTTCTCCTTATAGCCGTTACTTGATTCCCCAATAATCGAGTCTCGCAGCGTGAGGCGTCGGGACGTGTCCCTTGGTTTTCGCCCCCGCTGTAATTTGGAACCGAATTTCTGTAAGGACCGTGTCTTAGGATCTAGACGCGTAGAAGGAAGCATCGCATGACATCGACGGATGAAAACCGATTCGTGTTTCCGGCATGGGGCGTTTCGGTGACGCTGCATGGCGTTGTAGTGGGGTTGGCGTTCCTCTTTGCCGCACAGGTCACCCCGATACTACAAGAAAATCTCTTTCAGTGGGACGTCGCGCTCGTCCAGTCCACGAACCAGGACGCGACATCGGAGCAACGTGAGCCGGTCCAGACGCCGGATCCACAACCAGTAAAGAAAGTGGTGGCAGCACGGACCAAGTCGGTTCCGGATGCGTCTCAGCCAGGGACGGAGGTCATGCCTGTTGCGCAGAAGATCGAGCCGGTCCCACCGATTGAACGGCAGGTTGAAGTTTCCCAGCTGACAGAAGAGCCGATGGAACAGCGCGCTGTTGACATGCCGGCTCCAGTGGCTGAACCTACCGTAGAAGCGAAGGAGTCTCAGGCTCAACCTGTTCAAGAGGAGCCGGTTGCGGTTGTCTCTGCTCCTGTATCGTCCTCTGACACGGCGCTGGTTCAGGAAGCGCCGGTGCAAGCGTCGTCTCCTCTCCGAAGCGAGGAGGCCGCTCCAATACAGGTTGCGAAGGCGTCACCCTCCGGCTCGGAGATCAAGGCGGATAACCGGTGGTTGGCTGAATCACTGTGGCGGCGAGTAGCGGAACTCAAACGGTATCCGAGTTCAGCCCGCATAAGTGGTCAAGAAGGCAAAGTCATACTGAAAGCCGTGATTCGATCCGATGGACACTTAGCCGACGTGTCGATTCAGAGGAGTTCAGGCTATGAGCTGCTGGATGCCGCAGCGATCGAGGCGGTGAAATTGGCATGTCCGCTCCACATGAAGCATGCCCTGGACAAACCACAAATCGTCGTGAGTCTTCCCATCGTGTACAGCTTATTAGCTCCATAGCACGCAGAGACAAAGGTGGTGGTTTGAGCTGAGGATCTGATCTAGGGGATGAGGGGATAATTGCTAAAGGGATTCAGCATTGGTTCGCAAGGAACACTACGCCGTTCCAGATGGAGGCGAGGCAACGTCGGACATGTTTCAAATATGAACGGGCCCCTTTGCAGTTGTTCTCAAACTGTAGCATCCGTGAGCAAGTGTAGGTAGACAGTCGTAACGAGTTCATGTACAAGAGGATCTAGTTCGAATAGGGCTCTATAGTCTCGGTGGAGAACTCGTGCGGGCCTAAGAACGTGAAACGATTCAAGCACAATTTCTATAAAGGTTCCATCATTGGCGGTGTAGCGCTGATTTATGCTGCGCTTGTCGTGTTGAGCACCGGCTGTGCACTGGCCCATGCCAACCAAAGCCAAACACATCATCACCATCACGAAGAGAATTCATCTCCACAAAGTGTATTTTGTGCCTGGGCCTGCCAAGCTACTTCGGATGTCGCCATGGCACCGGAGTCGCCCAAAGCCATGGCGTGGCTCGTCGTAGAATCGACGGTTCTCATTCCCGATCCGCTGCTCACCTCATCTGGTTTGTCGATCCTCCGCTCTCGTGGTCCTCCCCTGTTCACCCTTGTCTTGTGGGGATAACGATCGGAGCAGGTAGTCAGGTTTCTTAGCCTCGCCATTCCGATCCGTATCCCGATCTAGGTGCTCCTATTTTCAGTGGTTGTTGACCGAGTCTTGCGATTGTGCTGACTCGGCTGCATGAGCAGTCATGGGACTATCCTTCGTCTCGAGGCAGTGATGGCTCGAACGAGGGGAAGATGACTCATTATGTCATCTCTGATTGACTCTTATGGCAAATGGTGAGTTGTGGCGGCCAGGTTGCCGGCAAGTGGTAACGGTTATCAAATAGGGACATAGGACGAACATGGAGGGACTCGGTATGGACGCAATGGTTGGTTTTCAACAAAAGAAACTGCTCCGTGTCGGCGAAGCGGCTCAAATTCTCAACGTGAGTCGATGGACCGTGTACCGCTGGGTAGAGGCCGGACGGCTTGGTGGCACTCGGCTCGGCGCCGGGAGCCTGAGAATCTTGAGCCATACGGTCGCGGCGTTAATCGATCGCCACTATGTGGGTGGTACAACGCTGGCGAGCGTTGAGCGATCGGGACATTCGAGCCTGGTCGAGCAGACGTTGGTGAAGCCTCAAGGTATCAGCAGCGACAGAGGTGGGTTGCAAGCCTATGCAGCGGTGTGACCCACATTGATCTATGAAAGGGGTGTGTTGTCCGAGCAGGCTGCCCTCCCGCTCGGACCAAGCGCGGGGCGAAGGTTGGTTGCCTCCTCCTTGGCCCCGCTCTTAATAGTGCAGTAGGAGATGTTTTTGAATGAGACAAGTAGGAGGAATGCGTTCAGATATCGATCAGTCCTGACACTAAAATCCTGCTTCCTGCGCGACTCGCCGCATCGGTTGTTGGAGTGAGCTGTCGCGGAGATCGTCAACCGGAAGAGTCGTCCTGTTAAGGAGGTTGTGATGAAACGAGCGCGAGCGTGCGTGGTTCTCTTGTCCGTACTGATGGTCGGTGGGGTAGGGGCGGCGTATGGAGCTGACCAGAGGGTGATGTTGATGCTCGGTGGAACCTATTGCGATCTGTATCTGGGCGAGGTGGAATCAGCGCTGAAGAAACTGGCAGGCGTCAAAGCCGTCGACTTCAAGGGCATGAAGGGCCATGCGATCGTGATGGTCGAAGGTGGCAAAACGACCAGCAATCAGCTTGCACAAGCCGTGAACGGAGTGAAGGGAGACGGCTGGCACTGCAGCGCAGAAGTGATGAAGTAGGACTGGTCACACTGGGCCCTACCGAGATCTAGGAATGATGGAACCGCTCTTGCTGCGTGTTCAGGAAACGGCCAAGCTGTTGAAAGTCAGTAAGTGGACAATCTATCGATGGATCGAAGAAGGTCGTCTCACCGCAGTCAAGCTAGGGCCAGGCAGTCTACGAGTGGTTCGGACGTCGGTCGATGAACTGCTCGGGAAGAGTGAAGTTCATGACCGAGATGCTCGCAAGCGGGCGGTACCCATCAAGCCTCACAGGAAGAAAAGATAGGGCAGGGTGTGGTGTGTCCATGAGTCATTGTGAGTTCTGAAAGGAGCGCAGTGGTTATGGGGATTAAGATCGGGATCAGTAGGACTTTAGGCAGGGTCAGATATGGTGTGTTTAGTCTGATCGTTCTGTGTTCAGTTTCGGTTGGGCGAGCGGAAGAACCGAAAGAGCCAAATGCGGTGAAGGGACCGCAAGCGGAGAAGCTCCAAGAAATCGCGGCCCCGGACCTCTTCGTCTCGGCGACTCGGGCTCCGACCTCGTTGGGAAACTTGAATCAATCCGTGACGGTGGTAACCGAGCAGGAAATTCAGCAGCAGATCGCGGTCTCACCCTCACGGAGCTTGGGGCAGATTCTGCCGAAGCTGGTGCCCGGCATGTCGCTGAATGACCTGTCATTCGATACCGGAACGTCACAGCAGATCCGGGGACGACAGATCAATGTGTTGATTGATGGAGTTCCGCAACTGAGCAGCCCGACTGTACAATTTGATCTGAACCATATCGACCCAGCCGCTATCGAGCGCATCGAAATCGTGCGTGGGGCTACGGCGATCTACGGCAACGGGGGCACCGGAGGCCTTATCAACATCATCACCAAACAGCCGGGCGAGGGAAAGACCAGTTTCTATACCGACGTGCAGGGCAGCGCCAGCTTGACGCGCATTCTCCGGGGGTTAGGCGCGAACGTGACACAGGGCATCCAGGGCCGCCAGGGCTGGTTCGACTATAACGTCGTCGGCACCTTCAATTATCAAGGGGGTATGTTCGACAACCAAGGGTCCAGGACCATGCCGGGGACCGATAGCGTCGGCGGTTTCGCGGACACCAGGGGCTACAACATTCTCGGAAAGTTCGGGGCGACATTCGGTGAACACCGCCTCCAGCTGAGCTTCAACCGTAAAGAGGCTGAACAGGACACCAATCATCTGTACGAACCATCGGTGGGCGGGAGTTCCCCGCCACGGCGAATCATTTCCGGGTTATCACTGCAGGACCAGCCAAGGCTGAAGAATACCCAGATCAGTGTGGACTATAGCCATCCGCATCTCTTTCTGGACAGTCGCGTGCACATCCAGGGGTACTATCGGAGACAGGAGACCAGGTTCCCGACGTTCGATGTCCGACAGTTCGGTGGAACTGAGATCGTCCAAGGGTTGCCGCAAACCGATGTCATCGGGACCAGGGTCGATATCACGACGCCGATTCCAATCTTTGGTAAACCACAAGTGACCTACGGCATGGACTTCTCGAGCCAGCATGGCGACTACATGCAGAACCTCTACGATCTCGCGACGTTCGATGCCTCAGGCGGGCGAATCTATCGTAAGATCGGTCAAACGCCCTTGTTGCCCTCGCGGGTGTTTGATTCGCTGGCGGGGTTCGCCCAGGGTGAGTGGACGCCGCACTCCTCACTCGTTGTGCGCGGGGGAGTCCGTTATGAACGGCTCGGAATTTCGAGTAGTGATTTCACTGACAGTGTCGGGACTGTTACGCCGGCGAGCTCGATTCGTTTCGACGCCACGGTGTTCAACGCGGGGTTCGTGTACCACGTGATCGAGCCGGTCGATCTCTTCTTCAATTTCAGCCAAGGCTTCAACGTCCCGGTTGGGGCGATTGACTCGGCGTTGAGGCCGGGTGTGGTGACGCAGCTCACGAGTTTGCAGCCTCAGCGTGTGAACAACTATGAGTTGGGGTGGCGTGGCAAGTGGAGCAAGGTGCAGGCCTCCATGTCTGGGTTCTATACCAAATCATCGCTCGGGCTCAATTTCGACGCGACTGCGAATACCCTGCAGCGAGCCCCGCAGACCACCTACGGGGTCGAGGCCACGCTCGATGTCCAGCCCTTTGAAAACTGGCGCATGGGGGGGACCTATACGTTTGCGGAGGGCGATCAGACGATCGCCTTCAATCCCGACATCCGAGTGCCACAGAACGTCTTCAGCATTCAGCCGCAAAAGATCACGGGCTATGTCGAGCACGTGACAATGCCCCAATGGCAATGGCGGAATCGGGTGCAGGTCTTGTACTCAGGGGCTAGAGGACGATCCTACGAGGCGGTGTTAACCGGTGCCGATCCGTTCGGCGATTTTGCCCCGATCACAGACTATTTCCTCGTAGATTTCGTCAGCACTGTCAAAGTGGGACCAGGTACGCTCCGCTTCGGTATCGAGAATCTCTTGAATCAGCGGTATGTCCCACCCCAGTTACAAGCCTTCGCGTTGGGAACCTTCGGGCGAGGTGCGACGGCCACGATTGGATATTCGTTCGCCTACTAATGCACCCAAGAATGAACCCCGCCGGTCTTATCCGGCGGGGAGTCCGGTCAGACAGGTCTCGACATTTTGAGATGTGTACAGGATGGGATGAGGCAGCGTGCAATCACGAAAATTGCTGGTCACAGTCCATCTGTATGTCGGATTGGTGCTTGGGATCGTCCTGTCGATTGCCGGGTTGACCGGGAGCCTGATCGTCTTCTGGCAGCCGATCGATACGGCCTTGAATCCCGACCTGCTCGCGCCGGATCCGGCCTGCACTGAATCAGCGTTTCGCCCAATTGATGAACTGGTGGCTGCTGTTCAGGTAAAGCTTCCGCCCGGCGGCCGACTCACCTCGCTCGACTTTCCAGATGAGGAGCGCCCGCTGCTGTGGGCCTGGTATCAGATGCCGGCTCCTGAGGCTGAGTGGGAGGACATCTACACTGTGTCTGTGAAGCCCTGCAGCGGGGACGTCACGGACCCTCGACTGTGGAATAGTCAACAGCGACCCTGGGGTGGGCCGCTGATGAGCGCGCTCATCCAGCTCCATACCTCGCTGTGGCTCAATCAATGGAGCGTTCTGGTCGGCAATCACCTGCTGAGCTTCGGGAGCGTGCTGTTGATGGGTTCGATTCTTGTTGGCTATTACCTCTGGTGGCCAAGCCGGGGGAACTGGCGATCAGCGTTCACACTCAAGCGCGGCGCTCGTGGGACGCGGCTTCACTATGATCTGCACAAGGTTGTCGGCGCCTGTGCCGGTGGGTTGCTGATGGTGTCGTTGTTCACCGCGATTTCTCTGTATGAGCCATGGACGCAGGTCATCGTCTCCGGGGTGAATCTCCTGTCGCCGGTCACGGCACTGGACACGCCACCTCCAGCCTCCATATCACTAGAGGGGCAGGAGCCGATAAGCGTGGGGCGCGTCATCGCGATAACCAAAGCGGCGTTGCCTTCTGGGCGACCGATCTCTCTTGAGTTTCCAGTGGATGAACAAGGCACGTACATGGTGACGGTCGATACGGGTACTGTCTGGAGGAGCCAGGTGAGTGTCGACCAATACAGCGGAGCGGTCGTGCGGGTTCAGGGACCACAGGCCGCGAGTGCGGGAGATCATGTGCTCGGCTGGCTCTTTCCGCTGCACACCGGGCGGGCCTTCGGCCTCCCTGGCCGCATCGTACTGGTCATTCTTGGTGTCCTCCCGACGTGCCTCTACATGACTGGCTTTCTCTTGTGGTGGAACCGCCGGCGGGTACGACATTCCGGAAGGTGACCTAGTCACAGTGTGTGAAGGAGTGCGCGCCAATCGCTACCACCTCGCGGCTGCGATCTCACGGTCCATTGAGTCGCATCCATCGGCAGCAAGGAGGGCTGTATGAGTTCCAGATACTCGACGCATCGTCCGTTTCGTGTCGCAATCATGTTCGTGATTGTCTGGTGTATGGGATTCCCTCTTCACAGCTGGGGGCTGGACGCGACCCAACCAATTTCTGCGGAGCGGCGTGAAGCTGTGTCGCTGGCCGATGCCGCCGTTCGCGCATTGCAGAAGAATCTCGACATCAGTGTCAGCCGCCAGAATCGAGAAAGCCGGTTGGCTGACATCACCATCGAACAAGCCAAGTTCGACCCTACTCTCAGCCTCAACGGCCAATACAACCGGACTGTGAACCCCCTTAATCGGCCGATCTTCGGAGGCACCGGCGGAGCGCTGAACCAGATCACTCTCTTTGATCAGCGCACCCACGCCGTGACCGTCGATGCCAATACCAATCTCATGACCGGCGGTAATATCGACGTGAATTACAGTCCGCAACGAAACAGCATCAACCAGAGCGTCGCCGAAGGGTTTTTGTTCAATCCGGCCTGGACCGGCGGCCTGGCATTTACGATCACGCAGCCGCTGCTGCGCAATGCCGGCGTGGCGATCAATAAGACCTTCATTTCCATTGCGCAGAACAATGCGATCGTGGAACAGCATGTGTTTCGTGATCGGGTCATGACCGTTGTGGCCTCCGTTGAGCAAACCTACTGGGAGTTGGTGTTTGCGAATGAAAACCTGAAAGTGGCGCAAGCTGCGTTGAAAGCCGCGGAGGAACTCTTGGCCACCAACCGCGCCAAAGCAAAAGCCGGAGTCATGACACTGGTCGACGTCCTGCAAGCCGAAACAGCCGTTGCGTCACGAGTGGAGCAGACCCTCCTCGCTGAAAAGGCTATTCGCGACCAGGAAGATCAATTGCGGCGACTCCTGAACCCTGGCGAAGAAGACTTACGGCAGGATGTGCGTCTCACCCCTGCCGATGGCCCGGTCACGCTCCTTGAGCCGCTCAGTCTCCAGGAGGCCATTGATACCGCGATCTCGCAGCGGCCGGAGATCATTCAGGCCAAGAAGAGTATTGAGTCGGGTGAGCTCAACAAGCAGTTTGCCCGCAACCAGTTGCTCCCGACGCTGTCGCTGCAAGGCACGATCGGCCTCGCCGGCCTGGGAGGTGACTACGGTGAATCGTTGACCAGAAACTTCAACGGGGATTTCTACAACTATGGCGCGGGACTCGTCCTCAGCTATCCGCTGGGCAACCGAGCAGCGATCAGCACGTACAACAAGCGCAAACTCGAAGCGAAGAATGCTGAAGTGGCACTTGAGAACGTGCGTCAGCAAATCATCGTCGGCGTCCGAGAAGCCGTGCGCCGAGTCCAGACCGACTTCAAACGCATCGAGACCACGCGTTCGGCCCGCATCATGGCGGAGAAACAGCTGGAAGCCGAGCTGGAACGGTTGAAGGTCGGTCTCAGCACGACGCGCTTCGTGCTCGACTTTCAACGCGATCTCGCTACCGCGCAGGGCCATGAGTTGAGAGCCATCGTCGATTACAACAAGTCGCTGTCCAACCTCGCACGACATAAGGCGACGACCTTGGATCGTTATCAGCTCGAGGTCTCGTAGCTTTGCGGTAACACTGTCCAATATTCCAACTTAGCAAGGTTCTATCCGCCAGTTGTCCACTACCATGAGAGATCGGCTCAGACGTTTTGCGAAGGCAAGGTCCAGACTGTTGCATGTGTAGCAGCTGTCGGTAGACAGCCTCGCCCGCACCTACTAATACTGGAATGAGCACAGAGGGTTTGGATTGCTATGAAGAGAGAGGCAGAGGATCAGCAACCCAGAGGTAGCATGAGTGTAGTGACCGACTCTCCCGAGCACAAGGAAAAGCCGATTGAGCCGGCTAACGTCATTGATCTGTTGCGTAGCCGATCGATCCGCTCACGTGATCAATGCGCCTATACCTTCCTGAGTGATGACGACAAGGATCTTTCGATCACCTACGGGGATCTGGATCGCCGAGCCAAGCAAATTGGCGCGTGGCTTCAATCCCGTCGTCTCGAAGGTGAGCGTGCCCTTCTCATGTTTCAACCGGGGCTGGACTTCGTTGCTGCCTTCTTTGGCTGTATCTATGCGAACGTATTGGCTGTGCCGGTCTACCCCCTGAAGAGAAAACGGAACACCGAACGCCTGCAGGCCGTCATCGATGATGCACGACCTGTGGTCGGTCTGATGAGTGCGTCGAGCTTCGGTATGGGCTCCAGGCTTATTGCGGATCTGCCCACCGCATCAGGGATGCGGTGGATGACTCTTCAAGAGATCGAACAAGACGGTGCCGATGCTGACTGGAGAAAACCCCACCCCAGCCAGGAATCCGTAGCCTTCCTGCAATACACGTCTGGATCGACGAGCCAGCCAAAGGGCGTCATGGTGACGCACGGGAACATTCTGCACAATCAGCAGCTTATCACCGAGGCGTTTCAGACGACATCCGACGACATTGTCGTCGGATGGCTCCCGCCGTACCACGATATGGGATTGCTCGGCAACATCCTGCACCCGCTGTATAGCGGATGCCGATGCATACTCATGGCTCCGCATGCGTTTCTCCAGCGTCCTGGGAGATGGCTTGAGGCGATCAGTCGCTTCAAGGGCACTATCAGTGGTGGGCCAAATTTTTCCTATGATCTGTGCAGTGAGCGGGTGTCGGTTGAACAACGTGCTCATCTCGACCTTGCGTCGTGGCGGGTTGCGTTCAATGGGGCTGAACCTGTTCGGCTGGAAACGATCGATCGCTTCGCCAAGACCTTCTCGGTCAGCGGCTTCCAGCGTCACGCATTCTTCCCCTGCTACGGACTTGCCGAAGGGACCTTAATGGTCTCTGGCGGCCTTCCCAACGCCGAGCCAGTCGTTCACGCGGTGAGTAGAGCGGCACTGGAGGTCAACCAGGTAGTCCCTTCGCATAGAGGGCAAGAGTCGACGACATGTCTTGTCGGGTGTGGTCGGACAGTAGAGGGTCAGAAGCTCGCCATTGTACAGCCCGACTCATTCCAAAAATGCGCCCCAGATGAAATCGGAGAGATTTGGGTTATGGGACCCAGTATTGCCAAAGGATATTGGGGTCGTCAGGAGGAGACGAGTCAGACCTTTCACGCGTATGTGTCAGAGAGCGGAGAAGGGCCTTTTCTTCGCACCGGCGACCTTGGCTGTGTGCATGATGGAGAATTGTTCGTCACCGGGCGGATCAAGGATCTTCTGATCATCCGTGGCCGTAACCACTATCCTCAAGATCTCGAATGGATGACTGCACAGGCTCACGAAACCTTGCCTCTTGGGGGCGGGGCGGCGTTCACGATCGAGATCGGGCATCAAGAGCGTCCTGTCATCGTGCACGAAGTCACTCGTCGTGGTGACCGGCATTGGCCAGATGTCATTGAGGCTGTTCGCCGCGCGGTCGCAGAAGAAGACCTTGAATTGGCCGCTGTGGTGCTGGTCAGACCCGGTAGTCTGCTCAGGACCACCAGTGGAAAGGTGCGTCGACGAAGTTGCCGTCAAGCTTTCCTCCAGGGTGAGCTTTCAATTGTGGCGCAGTGGCGGGAGGGTGAAGCGGACGCACTACCAAGGGAAGTCGCTGTCGAGGAGAAACCACAATTGACCACGGCTGGTTTAGATGAGGACCAAGGTGGTGATTGGGCGCTAGGGGAGATTGCCCGTGTCGCACAGATCCCTCAGGCTCAGCTCGACCTACAGCAGCCGGTGGCACAGTACATCCTGGATTCACTCAAGCTGTTCCAGGTGAAAGGCGCCATCGAAGCACGGTATCACGTTGATACGTCCGTGGAAGACTACTTTGATCATAGTGTACAGGCGCTGATTGATCGATTGAGCGCTGTCGAAGGTGCGCAAAGAGGCGGACCGCTCGTTCCTCACCCTGTTGGACCTGACTCCCAGAGTACGGCACTTTCCTACGGACAGCAGGCCTTGTGGTTTGTCCAACAGTTGGCGCCGTCGAGTGCTGCGTACACGTTGAGCTATGCCGCAAGACTCTATGGCACGCTTGATGTAGCCGCACTGGGCAGGGCATGGAGTCGGTTGGTGGCGCGGCACGATGTGCTTCGTTCGAGGTTTGTCCTGGTCGATGGTTCCCCTCGACAGCATTTCGACGCGACGACAATCGCTGATCTGCACGTGGAAGATGTATCGCGCTTGACGGAGGAGGAGTTCAACGAGCGGCTGCAAGCGGAGGCTGGTCATCCGATCAGTCTTGAGGATGGACCGGTATGCCGGGCCCGGGTATTGACAAGATCCGACGGTGCACAGGTGTTGTTGCTGAAGGCCCATCACATCGCGATGGATCTCTGGTCTGTCGGGATTCTCATGCGAGAGCTTCGACTCCTGTACCGAGAGGAGGCAGGCCACGGACCAGCTGATCTTTTGGATTCTAAGTGGAGCTATCGGCATTTTGTCGCATGGCAGGAGGCCTTGGTTGTCGGACCTGATGGGGAACGGCTCAAAGAGTATTGGCAACAACAACTCGCCGGTTCGATACTGAACCTCGACCTTCCGACCGATCGCACTCGCCCACCGGTCCAGACCTATCACGGCGCTATCTGTCGCGCTGAGGTTGAGCCAGAACTGACTTCTCAACTGCACTCGCTGAGTCGAGCGCATGGGGTGACGTTGTATACGACCTTGCTCGCGACGTTCCAGCTGCTGTTGTCTCGCTACAGCGGTCAAGAGCATTTCGTCGTGGGATCCACGACGGCAGGAAGAACCCGATCAGAATGGAACGGGGTCGTGGGGTACTACATCAACCCGGTGGTGTTGCGGAGTGACCTGTCTGGCTCCCCGACATTCGCGGCCTTCTTGAAACAGGTGCACCGTACCGTTCTCGGCGCACTCGCGCATCAGGATTATCCCTTCTCATTGGTGGTCAATCAGGTGCGAGTTCAACCCGATGCCAGCCGCTCGCCGCTGTTTCAAGTCATGTTCACCTGGGAGGACATCAGTGTCATGGAGGACGGCCTAGGCCAGTTTGCACTCGGCCAGCCAGGCTCTCCGCTTGAGTTTGCCGAGGGCGTGATATGGGAAACGATCCCACTGTCGAGGCGAGCCGCTCCGTTCGATATGACCCTCATGGTTGGAGAAGTCGAAAATCGTCTCGCACTGTCCTGTGAATACAACACGGATCTCTTCGAAGACGCGGCGATCAGACGAATGTTGCGACACTTCCAGGTGATTCTTGAGGGTGTGGTGACTGCGCCGAATCGGCGCGTCGACGAGCTGCCGCTGCTGACGGATGCGGAACGTCGGCAAGTCGTCATCGAGTGGAATGCAACCTCGGCCGGATGGCCTGCCGAGAACACCCTGCACAGCCTCGTGGAGTCCCAGGCGAAGCGGACGCCGGACAACGTGGCAGTGGTCGGTGAGGGGAGATCGATCAGTTACAAGGAGCTAGAGAGACGGGCCAATCAGCTCGCCCACTATTTACAGAAACGTGGAATTGGTCCCGAGCAGCATGTGGCTGTGTGTCTCAATCGATCACCGGAGCTGGTGATCGCCCTGCTCGCCGTACTGAAGGCGGGTGCGGGATATGTTCCGCTTGATCCTGAGTATCCCGCTGAGCGGCTCGCGTATCTCATCGCGGATGCGAAGGTATCGGCTCTTTTGACCCAAGCCGGTCCGGCCCAGCGCCTGGGCGAATGGAACTCGACGGTGGTGCTGGTAGATACCGACCGCGAGGCGATTGCCCGAGAGCGCTCCGACTCACCGTCAGTCACTGTGTTGCCGGAGCACACGGCGTACGTCATCTATACGTCGGGGTCAACGGGACAGCCGAAGGGCGTCGTTGTGTCACACCGTAACGTGGTGCATTCCACGGCGGCGCGTCTGCGCTATTACCAGGAGCCGGTCCGTGGGTTTTTGCTCTTGTCTTCGATTGCGTTCGACAGTTCGGTAGCAGGACTCTTCGGAACCTTGGCCCAAGGTGGATCAGTGGTGTTGTCGGATGCGGCCTCTGTTCAGCAGCCGAGTGTCTTTCGTGCTCTGATACAAAACTACGGTGTGACTCACCTCTTGACCGTACCGGCCCTTTACCGGGCGCTGCTTCAGGATTCGTCGGAAGACACATTGGCGGGATTGCGCGCGGTGATCCTAGCGGGTGAAGCCTGCCCGAATGATTTGTTGCGCCTCCATCGCCGTCGCGCGCCAGAGGTTCGGTTCTTCAACGAGTACGGCCCGACGGAGGCTACAGTCTGGTGCACCGTCTACGAAGCTTGTGAGGAAGACCGCACGGCTACGATCCCAATCGGGCGTCCGATCGCCAATACCCAGATCTATTTGCTGGACCGACGCATGGAACCGGTTCCGATAGGTGTGCCAGGCGAAGTTTATGTCGGAGGTGCAGGGGTGGCCCGGGGATATTGGAATCGTGCTGCCTTGACCGCCGAACGATTTGTGCCGGATCCATTTGGTATGACACTCGGTGCGCGGCTCTACCGTACGGGGGATATGGCGCGGTATCGACCGGACGGGGTGATTGAGTTTATTGGGCGTCGAGACGAACAGGTGAAGATCCACGGGTATCGGATCGAACTAGGCGAAGTCGAAGCGGTACTTCAACTGAATCCGGGGGTGCGGGCTGCCGTCGCGGTGGTGCGAGAAGGGCGAGTTGGTGAGCCGAGGCTGGTGGCCTACGTCGTTCCTGCGGGGGAGGGCACGGTCACGGGACGAACATTGCGAGAATACCTGCAGGCTCATCTTCCTGCCGCCATGGTGCCGTCCGAGTGTATCCTCTTGGACGCCTTGCCCTTGAGTCCTAACGGCAAAGTCGACCGTCAGGCGCTCCCGCTTCCTGCTTTGGTCTCACAGCAGAGCTACCAATCACCCTCGACGCCGATCGAGGGTGCCCTTGCGGAGATCTGGGCTCAGGCACTCGGTCTTGATCGCGTGGGCATTCACGATAACTTTTTTGAGATCGGCGGCGATTCCATTCAAAGCATGCGCATCGTCGCGAAGGCGAGGCAAGCCGGCCTCTCGTTGCAACCGTCGCTGCTGTTTCAGTACCCCACGATTGCCGACCTCGCTCGTTCCGTGGAAAGATATCGGGAGGTCGAGTCAGCGATCTACTTCCCCGAGAAGCCTGCTCCGCTGACCCCTGTCCAGCAGTGGTTCTTTGAGCGCAACCCACAGGCTCTTCACCAATACAACCAGGCTATCTGGCTTGATGTCGAGCCGCTCGACCTTCCAATCTTGGAGCAAGCGTTTCACGATGTGGTCGAGCATCATGCAGCCTTTCGCCTGCGCTTTGAACGAACAGGATCCGGATGGCGACAACACTATGCGCAAGAGGAAGGTGCCGCGATCGTGGCCGCCGTGGATGTATCGGGAGAATCCGATGAGGCGGTCGAAGAAATTCTGGCAGCTGCCGTTTTCCGGGCGCATGCGAGTTTGCATGTGCAGCAAGGCCCGTTGCTCCGAGCTGTCTATTGTACCTTTCGCCAGGGCTCTCCTCGGCTCTTTCTCACCGCCCATCACCTCGTCATCGACGGAGTCTCGTGGCGTATCCTTCTCGAAGACCTTCCTGCTGCTTATGCGGCACGGTCTCGTGGACAGAAGGCCTTCCTTGCCGGACCTTCGTATGCCTTCCTTGCGTGGGCGGAGCGACTGGAAGCCCATGCACGGTCCGAGCAGGTACTGGCTGAACGGGACTACTGGCTGGATGATTCTCGACGACTGATCGGGGCACTGCCCCGAGATCGTGACGTACGGACAACGGAGGACGAGAGCACGAGAGTCGTCTCACGGTCGCTGAACGAGTCGGACACAATCGCCCTGATTCGGCACCTGGCTCCGGTTTGTCTGGCTTCGCACGAAGAATTGTTGCTTTCCGCTGTCACCTCTGCGTTAGCGGAGTGGATGGGAGGTGCTCGGGTATTGATCGACTTGGAGGGACACGGCCGCGCTGATCTGTTCCCGGGTCTCGACGTATCTCGGACGGTCGGCTGGTTCACCTCTATCTATCCTGTCGTATTCGAGGTGCCGAGTGGGGCGTCGTCATGGCAAGTCCTCAAGGCGATCAAGCAGCAGCTACGCCAGGTGCCCCATAAGGGACTGGGCTATGGACTCTTACGCTATCTGCAGCCTGACGACGAAGTGCATCGGCATGTACGCGACCTGCCTCAGGCAGAAATCAGCTTCAACTACTTAGGGCAACTGGATCATGTGCGGACCGCCACATCGGGTTGGAGAGTCCGTGACATCCCCATGATGGTCCATAGTCCAGGCGCTCGTCGTCCCTACCTGGTCGATGTCATGGGGGCGGTGATGGATGGTCGCCTCACGTTGATGTGGGGCTACAGTGAATCGGAGCAGTCGCGCCTGGCCATGGAACGGCTGGCGGACCACACCCTCGAACTCTTGCGCATACTCATCCAAGAAGGCGAATCCTGCTCCTCTCAAAGTTTCACTGCGTCGGACTTTGCATTGGCGCATATCCAGGAATCGGATATGGAGAAGCTCCTCGCCGACAAACCGGACATCACCGAGCTCTACCCTCTGTCGCCGATGCAGCATGGGATGTTGCTCCACTCCATGCTGGCACCTGACTCCTCCGTGTATTGCGAGCAACTGCAGTTTACGCTCGACGGTGTGTTGAATGTGCAGGCCTTCGAACGAGCCTGGCAAGTTGTCGTACAGCGGCATGCCGTGTTGCGGACGGGATTTCTGCTCACAGGCTATGCCGAACCCTTGCAATACGTGCAGGGCCGTGTCGCCGTGCCTTTCGTCTTTTTGGATTTCCGCGAATGGCCTCCCACGGACCGAACTGCGAGACTCCACACATGGTTGCGGGCGGAGCGGAGCAAGCCGTTCGATTTGGCTACGGCGCCGTTGATGCGATTGGCGGTCATCCGCATGGCCGACGATCAATGGTGCTTCATCTGGACTCATCATCACGCAGTGCTCGATGGCTGGAGTCTGCCGCTGCTCCTCACGGAAGCATTCCAATTCTATGAAGCGTTTCTCAATGAACGGGAGCTGTCGCTGCCGTCGCCTCGCCCCTACCTCGACTATGTTCGATGGCTGCGCCAACAGGATGTCCGTGAGGCTGAGGCGTTCTGGCGAGCCGAACTGCGCGGTTTTACGACTCCAACCCCTCTCCATTTCGGCAGGCCCGCGACTCTCGCGCGTGATCAATCAATGACTCATCAGTCGCATGCCATACGACTTTCGACCTCGCTGACAAGGCGGCTGCAGGTCTTTGCGCGGGAACAGGGGCTGACAGTGAGCACGATCATCCAAGGAGTCTGGGCTATTCTCTTGAGTCGGTACAGCGGTGAAGATGAGGTGCTGTTCGGCGTCACCCTGTCCGGCCGTCCGCATGAGCTTTCCGGCGCCGATGCCATGGTCGGGCTCTTTATCAATACACTGCCGCGGCGGATACGGGTGGACGGCACGTCCAAGGTCATCACCTGGCTGAAGGAACTGCAAGTCAGGAATGCGGCCTTGCTCAAGTTCGAACAGAGTTCGCTTGCTCAGGTGAGCGCGTGGAGCGACCTACCGGGAGGGACGAGACTGTTTGAGAGCTATGTCGTATTCGAGAACTATCCAATCGATGAGATGCTGCGTCAGACATGTGGAGGTGTCCGCCTCTCATCCGCGGAATTGGCGCACGAATCCAGCTATCCCCTCCAGCTGGTCGTATTTCCCGATCAGGAACTGTTGCTCAAGATCCTCTATGACCCGCGGCAGTGTGAATCCCAGGCGGTCGAACGGGCAATCAGGCATGTCCGGGTCCTGCTCGAGGAGATGGTAACGACCTCCGAACGGTTGATCGAGGACCTCCCGCTGCTGACGGCAGCGGAGCGGGAGCAACTGTTGGTGCAATGGAATGCGACCGCAGGGGAATTGGTTCACGACCAGAGTCTCGTTGACCTGATTGCGGATCAAGCCGCCTGTACGCCTGATGCCGTAGCCGTTGTGTGCCGTGAATCTCTGACGTACGGCGAGTTGGACCGGCGTGCGAATCAGCTCGCTCATCATTTGCGTCGGCGAGGGGTCAGGCCGGAAAGTCGCGTCGCGGTTTGTCTTGAGCCGTCGATAGACTTGGTGGTCGCGGTGCTCGGAACGCTGAAGGCGGGAGGAGCCTACGTCCCGCTGGACCCTGAATATCCGACAGACCGGCTGGCACTCATCGTGGCGGACGCTGAGGCAGCCGTGCTGGTGACGCAATATCATCTGCGCACGTGTGTGCCGGCAGAGGGAATGCAGAGTGTCTGTGTGGATACGGACGCGGGTTTGATTGCTCTCGAGCCGGACATGCCGCCGGTGCCGGTCTTGGATCCGGACAATGCTGCCTATGTGATCTATACGTCGGGGTCGACAGGAAGACCGAAGGGTGTCGTCGTGACGCATGCCAACATCGTGCATTCCACGATGGCTCGGCTGGCATACTACCGAGAGGGTGTGCGTAGTTTTCTCCTGCTGTCCTCCTTCGCATTCGACAGCTCGGTGGCAGGCCTCTTCGGTACGTTGGCACAAGGTGGGCAGGTAGTTCTCCCTCTTGCCGGAGAAGTACTGGAGCCGGGACGGCTGGGGGAACTGATGGACCGGTACAGCGTGTCCCATCTGCTGACCGTCCCCTCGCTCTATCGGGTATTGCTCGAACAGATCCCGACAGGGCGGTGGCACAGCATGCGAAGCGTCATAGTGGCAGGAGAGGCGTGCGGAAATGATGTGCTCGTAAAGCACAGACATCGGTTGGCAGGAGTGAAGTTGTGCAATGAGTACGGACCCACGGAAGCGACGGTGTGGAGCACGGCGCATGAGGGAAGGGATCAGGAATCAACGGCCACCGTGCCGATCGGTCGTCCGATTGCGAATACGCGGGTGTATCTCCTGGATAGGCGGCTGGAGCCGGTGCCGGTTGGGGTACCAGGGGAGTTGTACATCGGCGGGATCGGTGTGTCGAGAGGCTATTGGAACCGTCCTGACCTGACCGCGGCTGTCTTTATCCCAGACCCCTATGGGGCGGAGCTTGGGGGACGACTCTATCGGACAGGAGACCTGGCCCGCTACGACTCAGATGGTGTGCTGGAATTCATGGGAAGAGTCGATCACCAAGTCAAGATTCGCGGCCATCGAATCGAGATGGAGGAGATTGAAGCGGCGTTGTGCGAGTTGGAAGTGGTGCAGAATGCCGTCGTGATGGTTCGTGAACATACAGGTGAAGACAAACGACTGGTCGGATATGTCATTCCGCGCGTCGGAGTTCAGCCGACGAGCGAGACCCTGCGCGACGCACTCAGTGTGCGGCTGCCGGATTATATGATCCCGACCAAGTTTCTCCTGCTGGATCAATTTTCACTGACACCAAACGGCAAAGTGGATCGGCGAGCCTTGGCAGCGATCGATCAGCCTCCGGTCATGGCCGGCGTTACCCACGGAGCAGCAGTCAGTCCGACGGAGGATCGCGTCATCCGAATTTGGAAGGAAGTACTGGACATCGATCAGCTCGCGGTCACTGACAACTTCTTTGATCTCGGCGGCCATTCCTTATTGGCGATCCAAGTGGTCTCTCGCCTCAACGAGGTCTTCAAGCAGGAGATATCTGTTGCCGCGCTATTCGAAACTCCCACGGTTGCCCAGCTCGCCATGCTCATCGATGGTCAGCCGGCCCATGGACAGCAAGAGGAGATCGGACAGGTCCTCGATGAGTTGGAAGGCCTTTCAGACGCTGAAGTTGCGGCCCTCCTGGAGCAGGAACCGAATTGAGGAATGACATGCAGGATACCCGTACCTATCAACTGTCCGAGAGTACCGTCGTTGAACCCTTGATGGATCAGTGGGTGGCGTGGACACACTTGCTCTCACCCGTCGCATCATCTCTTCATCTGCTGAAGTATCAACTCACCACGCTGGCGTCATATTTGAAAAATCCTGAGATCCATGTCACGGCATGCCGAAACCCGAAACTCCTTGGAGGGCCGTTTGTCGATATATCGGCGCAGCGAAAGCAAGAGGTGGACGCGCTCTATCGTCACATCCAAACCGATCGGGCTGATGAACTTCAACTCGGCAAAGACCTCCTGGAATTTCAGAACTATCTGGCACGAGAGGCCAAAGGCCAGAGTATCGAACCCTATTACGGGAAGCTTCCGCCTGGTTTGCAGGGTCGGGTAGAGTTGGCCTACGACTATTCCAATCATCCCATGGTTCGATGCCTGGAAAGGCTCTTCTATGAAAGCCCCTATTACAAGCCGCAGTTGCAGTCGCTGAGGATTCTCAAACAGGCACGTGATAACAGCCGATCGTTCTATATGAGCACACCTCGATTGCCTCAGCCGGAGCAGATCGACTGGAACATGCCCTTCTCAGGGCCGGAGGTTGATGAACTGTTTCAGACCGATCTCGTTCCTCAGCCGGTGGCCCGTATTCAAGAGCTGCTCGGCCTCCGGCCTGACCAAGAGGCGACGCTCATGACGCTGTTGTCTCCCGCAACGGCTGGAGCAACACCAGCGTGGGATGGTGCCGGGGTTCGTATCCGGTACTTGGGCCATGCCTGTGTGCTCATCGAATGGAAGGGAGTCTCGATCCTGACCGATCCCTTTGTGCCGACCCGTTCGGAGGCAGGCGGGATTGATCGGTATACCTACCGTGATCTTCCCGCCAAAATCGATTACGTCTTGGTGACCCATGGTCATCACGATCATAGTGTGCTCGAGTCTCTTCTGCGACTCAGGCATCGGATCGACACCCTCGTCGTGCCTCGGAGTTCAGGACTGTTGTACGGAGATCCATCATTAAAGCTTATGGCGTACAAGCTCGGCTTCCGTCACGTCGTCGAGATGGATGCATTGGATACGGTGCCGTTGCCGGGCGGCGAGCTCATCGGCGTTCCATTTCTTGGCGAGCACGCCGATCTCCCGCACGCGAAGATCGGATACCTCATCCGCAAGGGCGCCGACCAGATGCTGTTTGCGGCTGACTCGAACTGCCTTGATCCCTCGATGTATTCACACCTCCGCACGATTCTCGGCCCGATCAAGACGGTCTTCCTCGGGATGGAATGTGTCGGGGCGCCGCTCACCTGGGTCTATGGGCCGTTTTTACCCGTCACGATTGAGCATGCCCATAACCAATCGCGCCGCTCCAGCGGATGCAATGCCGAGGCGGCCTGGAATCTGCTGCAAGCCGTCGGAGCGGAGCGAGTCTATATCTACGCGCTGGGGCGTGAACCGTGGTTGGAGCATGTGCTGGCGCTGGCGCCGACGGATACGGATCCGCAGATGCGTGAATCGACGAAGCTCCTCGAATGGGCGAAACAGCGTCGCTTCGTGGATGCACAGCGTCCGTTCGGCAAGTGCGAACTCTATCTTGGAACCGATTTGTAGGGGATTCAGCGAAGGAGAGAAGGGAAGTCAGGGCGATGGATCGCGATCTGCGTGCACGAGTTGAGCAACTGTCTCCAGAAAAACAAGCCTTGCTCAAGGAGCGCTTGAGGCAGAGAAGTCCCTCGGTCCGAAGTCCGATTCGTCCAAGGGATCGAGCTGTTCCGCCTCCGCTGTCGTCCGCGCAAGAGCGATTATTCTTCCTGGCTCAACTGGAGCCGGACAATCCGTTCTATAACGTGATGGGTGCGCTCAGACTGAACGGACCGCTCCGAGTGTCGGCACTTGAACAGAGCATCATCGCCATCTCGCAGCGACACGAGTCGCTCCGGACGACCTTTGTCATGTCGGATGGAGAGATCAGGCAAGTCATCGCGCCGCATCCGACGCACGTATTCGAGCAGGTCGATATCAGCCAGGCCACGGATCCCGAGCGAGAAATGCAGCGACTGGCGAGCGAAGAAGCCAAACGGCCGTTCGACTTAACGTCCGGACCGCTGTTTCGCCTGAGGCTCTTGCGGCTCGGAACGCAGCATCATGTCTTGTTGATTTCGATGCACCACATCGTGTCGGACGGCTGGTCGCTTGGTATCTTGACCCATGAACTATGTACGCTCTATGACTCGTTTTGCGGCGGCCGTCCTGCGGCCTTGCCGTCCCTCGCGATTCAATACGCGGATTACGCCGTCTGGCAGCGACAGTGGCTCTCGGAACCAAGCGCCGAAACGCATCTCTCTTATTGGAAAACCAAGCTTGGTGGGTATGAGTCTGTCCTGAACCTTCCGGCGGATCGCGTTCGTCCTCCTCGGCTGGGGTATCGGGGCGCGCGCAGACCGATCACCCTCTCACCTGATCTCTGGCGCGACGTGAGAACCTTGAGCCGCAGCGAGAATACGACCCCGTTCATGACGTTGCTGGCGGCGTACAAGGTTCTGCTCTACCGCTATACCGGACAGGAGGATCTCTCTGTCGGGTCACCGAACGCCAATCGGACGCGTCCGGAAGTCGAATCACTTGTGGGTTGTTTCGTCAATACGCTTGTTCTACGAACCGATCTGGACGGGCGATTCACGTTTCGCGAACTCCTGGCGCGAGTGAAGCGGGTCTGTATCGAAGCCTATGCCCATCAGGACTTGCCTTTTGAGAAGCTCGTTCAGGCACTCCAACCCGCACGTCGTCTCGACCACTCGCCCTTGTTCCAAACCATGTTCGTACTCCAGACCGTCCCGATACCGGCGATGACGCTGCGAGATCTCACCGCCAGCTTTGTGGAAGTCACACGGAGCATTTCTCTCTTCGATCTGACGCTGGAACTGGAGGAGACACCGCAGGGCGTGAAGGGGTTTTTCGAGTACAACACGGACTTGTTTGATCTTGATCGGATCGACCGGATGGCGGGTCATTGGCAGACGTTGCTTGAAGGACTCGTCAAGGATTCATCCAGTCGAATCGATTCGGTTTCGTTGATGTCTAAGGAGGAGCAGCGGGGTTTGTCGGCGTTGTGCCATGTTTTTGAAGCGGGAGAGCCGCCACAGCTGTGCCTCCATGATCTCGTCGAAACGTGTGCACAACGAACACCCGATACGTCCGCAGTTGTCTGGGGCGATGAGTCTCTCAGCTATCGCATGCTGGCGAATCGGGTCAACCGACTCGCGCACTATTTACGAGCGCTCGGTGTGAACCCCGAGGTGCGCGTCGGATTATATGGCGAGCGTTCGTCGGAGATGGTGGTTGGGATCCTGGGGATCTTGAAGGCCGGAGGCGTGTGCGTCCCCCTCGATCCGTCGCATCCGCTCGATCGCCTGAACGATATGATCGACGATGTGCGACCAGCCGTCGTCGTCACTATCAGTGACTTGGCGAGTCACTTGAAGACCTCCGTTCATCAAATTGTATGTCTAGATTCTGACTATGCCGCTATCGAGTCCCAGCCCTATACGGCGCCGGCAAGTCGAGTCTGTCCGGACCACCCGGCGTACGTCCTGTACACGTCCGGATCGACCGGACGGCCGAAAGGCGTGGTACTGAGTCATCGCTCGCTCGTGAGCTACATCATCGGCGCCGTACGCCAATGTGGGATCACATCATCGGATCGCGTGTTGCAGTTTGCGTCCTTTGGATTCGACGTGGCTCTCGAAGAGATGTTCATGGCGTTCTACGCCGGCGCCACTCTTGTGCTCCGCCCTTCGGACTTGGGCACGATGGAATCATTCATGGATGTGCTTGATCGCGAGCGGATCACCGTGGCTGATTTGCCCACTGCGTTTTGGCACGCTTGGGTACAGAGCGACGCGTTCAATAGGGGCCTATCGGACAACCTGCGTCTGGTCATGATCGGTGGAGAAGCCGCCCTGACGACGGTATATGAAAAGTGGGCGAGGAATCACAGCGACATTACGCTCATGAATTTGTACGGACCGGCGGAAACAACTATTTCCGCATCCTTCTTTCACTGCCAATCCGGTTCTGTATCAAACGGTAAAGCGATCCCCATCGGACGGCCCTTCCCTGGTGTGCACACCTATATCCTTGACCGGCAGCTCGCCCCGGTACCGATTGGTCTTCCCGGCGAGTTGTACATCGGAGGACATGGGGTTGCAAGGGGATACTGGAATCGACCAGCGCTCACGGCGGACCGCTTCGTTCCTGATCCCTTCAGCGGGGAAGGGGGTGCGCGTCTCTATCGGACCGGCGATCTCTGCCGGTATCGGACTGACGGTGTCATTGAGTTTCTCGGTAGAGTCGACCGCCAAGTGAAGGTTCGTGGCCATCGCATCGAGCCGAGTGAAATCGAGACAGCCTTACGGCAACACGAGGCCGTCGCAGAAGCGGTGCTATTGGTCAGAGACGAGCCGTCAGGAGACAAGCGACTTATCGCCTACGTGCAACAGCGGCTCGACAACCCGACCGATAGCGAATCTCTTCGCCGCTATCTCATGCACAAGTTGCCGAATTACATGGTGCCCGCGCAGATCGTCTTGATCGAGCGCTGGCCGTTGTCCCCGAACGGCAAGATCGACCATCGAGCTTTGCCGCTTCCTGATATCGGCCATGGCGCTCGATCGGCAACGAACCTCATGCCGCGCACGCTCACGGAGGAGTTGTTGGCGTCGATTTGGTCGGAGCTTCTCGGCAGAGAATCAGTACGGCGTGATGACGACTTTTTCGCGCTCGGCGGACATTCCTTACTTGCGACGCAACTGATGTCGAGAGTGCTCCAGATATTCCAGGTGGAATTGCCCGTGCGCGCTCTGTTCGAGTGTCCCACCCTGACCGAGTTGGCGAACAGAATTGACGGTGCGCAAGAACGGCGCGGTGTTCCTCAGTCAAGGAAGATCGTGCCGATTCCGCGACATACTGAACCGGTCGTCTCCTTCGCACAAGAGCGACTCTGGTTCTTGGACAAACTTGAACCGGGCAATCCCTTTTATAACGTGAGTGGGGCGTTCCATGTCACAGGAAGGCTCCGCCACGACGTGCTCGTGCAGAGCTTGACGGAGATTGTCCGTCGGCATGAAGTCCTGCGCACGAATTTCCCTGTTCGAGACGGACGACCCATTCCGATGGTTCATGAACCGGACACCTTCCCCGTACCGATCGTGGACCTTCAAGGTCTTGCTCCCGAACAGCGGGAAGGCGAAGTCACACGCCGCATGCTGGAAGAAGCGGAACGCCCCTTCGACCTTGCGCAGGGGAGTCTCCTCCGCGTCGTACGCCTTCAGGTGGCGGAGGATGAGCAGGTTCTTCTGGTGACGATGCACCATATTATCTCGGACGGCTGGTCCATCGGCCTGTTGATTGGTGAGGTCAGCAGCTTGTATGACGCTTTCGTTTCAGGCGGCGTGTCTCCGCTGGCCCCGTTGCCAGTGCAATACACGGATTTTGCACACTGGCAACGACAACATCTGGCCGAATCATTCGATGCGCAGGTGGCCTATTGGAAACAGCAGCTGGGAGGAGACCTCCCTGTGTTGGACTTGCCCTGCGATCGACCCCGGCCGGCGGAATTCCGCTACCAGGGTCGTACCGTGCCGTTCGTACTTTCCGCAAAGCTCTCACAGGCGCTCAGAGCGTTGAGTCAACGGGAAGGCGTGACCTTGTTCATCTCTGTGCTCGCGGCGCTCAAGATCTTGTTGTTTCGGTACACCGGGCAACCGGATCTCGTCGTGGGGACGCCGATCGCCAATCGTACCAGGACTGAGTTGGAAGGCCTGATTGGGTTCTTCGTGAATTCGCTCGTTCTCCGTACCGACCTGTCGGGATCCCCCAGAGTGCGTGACGTCTTACGCCGTGTCCGTGAGACCTGTTTGGAGGCCTATGCCCATCAGGATCTGCCGTTCGAGAAGCTGGTGGATGTGCTGAAGCCGAACCGTGATCTGAGCCGCACCCCGTTGTTTCAGGTCATGCTGGCTTTTCAGAACGTCGCCGTGGCGTCCCTGGAACTACAAGACGTGGTCGTCACGCCGCTGGACATGGAAACGCGTACGACACCGTTTGACCTTGTTCTCGATGTAGATGACAGTGCCGAGGAATTGAAGGGATTCTGGCAGTACAACAGTGATCTGTTCGACGAACAGACAGTGCAACGCATGTCCAGCCATTGGGTAGGCCTCCTCGAGGTGACGGTCGCAGAACCAGAAGGTCAAGTAAGCGAGCTTCCGATATTGAGTCCGGCAGAACGGACGCAGCTTCTGGTGGAGTGGAATACGACCGGCACGGCATACCCTGACAGGAAGACCATTCCGGAGCTATTCGAAGCGCAGGTGGAGCGAACGCCGGAGGCCACGGCTGTCTCGATGCATGACGTGATACTCACGTATCGGGAGCTCGACGCCAGATCCAATCGACTGGCCGCCTATCTCCGTAAACATGGAGTGAGGCCGGAGTCGCGCGTCGCGCTTTTCGTTGAGCGGTCCCCAACAATGGTTGTTGCCGCGATGGCCGTCATGAAGGCGGGAGGGGCGTATGTGCCGCTGGACCCGACCTATCCCATGGAGCGGCTGAAGCTGATGCTCGCGGGGTCCTCGTTGGTGGTTCTGTCGGAGCACGGACTGCGTGATGCGCTTGGGAACTGGGGTGGTCCCATCGTCATGCTGGACGAAGACGAGGAGCAGATCAGGCAAGAAAGCTCCGCCTCTGTTCCCTGTGTGACGGGGCCGGATAATCTTGCGTACGTCATCTACACCTCGGGCTCCTCCGGCGTGCCTAAAGGCGTGATGGTCACACACCGAAGCCTCGTCAATGCCTACTCTGCCTGGGAGGCCGAATATCGGCTTCAGACAGATTGCCGGAATCATCTTCAGATCGCGTCTTTTTCCTTCGACGTCTGCTCAGGTGACTTCATACGCGCGCTCTGTTCAGGGGGAAAGTTGGTCATCTGCCCGCGCGAGCTCCTCCTCTCGCCTCCCGATCTCTACAGTTTCATGATGAGGGAGGCCATCGACTGTGCGGAGTTCACCCCGATGGCGCTGCGAGGATTGGTCCGTTACTTAGAAACGACCGGGCAGCAGCTGACGTGCATGCGAGCGCTCGCCGTCGGATCCGATACGTGGTCCGACGATGAGTACAGTGCTGCGCTGAAGGTCTGTCGTCCAGGGGCGCGTCTGATCCATTCGTACGGCATTACCGAAACCACCATCGACAGCACCTATTTCGAACGCGGGACACAGAGTGGGAACAGGAGCGGCACCCTTCCAATCGGACGCCCGTTTCCCAACACCCAGATCTACATTCTAGACAGGAATGTGACTCCGGTACCGGTGGGAGTGGCAGGTGAGTTGTACATCGCGGGGACAGGGCTGGCGAGAGGCTATGCGGAGCGGCCTGATCTCACGGCGGAGAAGTTTATTCCGAATCCCTTCAGTGCGGAGCCAGGGGCGCGGATGTACAAATCGGGGGATCTTGCGCGCTATCTGCCGGACGGCAACATTGAATATCTCGGTCGGATTGATCATCAGGTCAAGATTCGCGGTTTTCGTATCGAACTGGGAGAGATCGAGACGGTGCTCCGGTCGGTGCCGGGAGTGCGGGAAGCGGTGGTGCTGGCGCGGGAAGACAGTCCGGGAGACAAGCGTCTCGTTGCCTATGTGGTAGTGGAGGACAAGGAGAATGTGGAGAGATCAACCTTGCGCCACCAACTATCCAGACTCCTTCCTGAATATATGGTTCCGGCACAGTATGTATTCCTTGATCAATTTCCACTGACACCGAACGGCAAGCTGAATCGAAAGGCGCTCCCAGCACCGGAGATGATCCGCGGGACCAAGGCCTACGTGGCGCCGCGGACGCCGACAGAATCGCGGCTGGCGCAGATCTGGGCCGATGTATTGCAGCTGGACAAAGTCGGTGTAGAGGACAATTTTTTTACCCTCGGTGGCCACTCATTGTTGGCGATCACGGTGCTGGAGCGGATGCGGCAACAGGGCGTGCTGGCGGACGTGCGCACCTTGTTTACCGCACCGACCGTGGCGGCATTGGCCGCCGCAGTCGGCGCCAAAACAGAGATCGATATCCCGCCGACCAGGATTCCCGTTGACTGTGTGCAACTTACGCCGGACATGCTTCCCTTGGTGCAGTTGACGAGCGAGGAGCTGACCATCATTGAGCGCGCTGTTTCTGGAGGCGCCCGCAATATTCAAGACATCTACCCGCTGGCTCCGTTGCAAGAAGGGATGTTGTTCCATCATCTGATGCAAGAGCGCGGCGATGCGTACATCATGCCGACCTTACTGGGGTTCGAGACGCGAGAACGGCTTGATGCGTTTGTCGTCGCATTGCAGCGTGTCATCGATCGGCACGACATTCTACGCACGGCGATACTGTGGGAAGGTCTCGCGGAACCAGTGCAGGTTGTGTGGCGACAGGTGGTGCTGCCGGTTGAAGAGGTGGTGCTTGAGGGAAATGCCAAGGACAAGGCTCTCCAGCTTCAAGCTCGTTATGCTCCACAGCACTATCGGATGGATGTACGTCTGGCGCCGATGGTCAAGGGGTTTCTCACCGAAGATTCGGCACAGGGGCGGTGGTTGCTCCAACTGCTGTCGCATCATTTGGTGTGTGACCATACTGCACTGGATGTTCTCGTCGAAGAAACGCAGGCCATTCTACAAGGGCGAGCGGAACAGCTACCGGCGGCCCTGCCGTTCCGCAATTTTGTGGCCCAGGCGCGGTTGGGGGTGCGACGGGTCGAGCATGAAGCCTTCTTCACTCAGATGTTGGGAGATGTAGACGAACCCACTCTTCCGTTTGGTTTGCGTGATGTGCAAGGCAATGGGTCACAGGTGAGCGAAGCCCGTCGGGAGGTGGATCCCGGGCTGGCTCAACGGATCCGCCGACAGGCACGCCGGTTGGGAGTGAGTGCCGCCAGCGTGATGCACCTGGCATGGGCGCGAGTGTTGGCATGCGTGTCGGGACGGCGGGACGTGGTATTCGGCACGGTCTTGTTCGGACGAATGCATGGTGGTCAGGGAGCAGACCGTGCCCTCGGGTTATTCATCAATACGCTGCCGATCCGGATTGATGTCGATGCGCAGGGGGTAGGGCAGGCTGTCCAGGCAACCCATGCCCGGTTGACACGTCTCCTATATCACGAACATGCCTCCTTAGCCTTAGCCCAACGGTGCAGCGGAGTGCCTGCCCCGCTGCCGCTGTTTTCCGCGCTCTTCAACTATCGGTATGGCCTCCAAAAAACTACATCGGACGCAGCAGGAACGCAGCGGGGTTTGGAGGGCGTGACTATTCTGGGTGGAGAGGAATGGACCAACTATCCTGTGACCCTCTCCGTCGATGATGTGGGTGAGGGCTTTGGGTTGACGGCACAGGTGAGCGCCCCCATCGAAGCCCAGCGGCTTTGTACCTACATGCACACCGTATTGGAGCATCTCGTCCACGCTCTGGAGACCGAGCCTGAGACACCGGTGCATCAACTGGACGTGCTTTCTGAGTTGGAACGGCAGGAGATGGTGCAATCGTGGAATGCCTCGGCCGTGACGGCGGAGTGGACGGGACAGCTACACGAACTGTTCGAAATGCAGGCTGCGCGCAACCCGGAGGCAGCGGCGGTTGTGGCAGGCGATGAGCGACTGACCTATGCGGATCTGAACAGGCAAGCCAATCAGTTGGCGCGTCGGTTGCGGAAACTGGGCGTTGGGCCGGAAGGCCGAGTGGGGCTCTGTGTGGAGCGGTCGGCCGCGCTTGTCGTGGGGATTGTGGGGATTCTGAAGGCGGGAGCTGCCTATGTGCCGCTGGATCCGACCTATCCGGCGGAACGATTGGCCTACATGATGGCGGACGCGGGTATCGACGTGTTGGTCACACAGTCTCACCTGCGGATGGCGTTCCCGACGGCAGGGGTGCAGGTTGTCGATCTGGATGCTGAATTGGCGCGCGATCATTTAGTCGAGGACGAGAACGTGCGGAGCGGAGGAAACGCGGAGAATTTGGCGTACGTCATGTATACGTCGGGATCGACGGGACGCCCCAAAGGTGTGATGGTGACCCACCGGTGCGTGGGCCGCCTCTTTACCCAGGCAGAGCAATGGTTTCAATTTGACGCACGGGATGTGTGGACACTGTTTCATTCCTACGCATTCGACTTTTCTGTCTGGGAGCTGTGGGGAGCGCTGTTGTATGGCGGACGGGTCGTGGTGGTGCCTCAGGACGTGAGCCGGGATCCGGTGGCGCTGGCCCAACTGATCAGAATAGAGGGAATAACGGTCCTCAATCAAACCCCGGGGGCATTCCGCCGATTGATGGGAGAGGCCCCAGCACTGCCGTCGTTACGATTGGTGATCTTCGGGGGCGAAGCGTTGATCGTAGGGGCCCTGCAACCTTGGATGGCGCGTTATGGAGAGGCACGACCGCAGCTGGTGAATATGTATGGCATTACGGAGACGACCGTCCATGTTACGTACTGTCCGCTGACGGCAGCGATGGTGAAGGAAGAGGCAGGGAGCGTGATCGGGCGACGAATTCCTGATCTACGAATCTACGTGCTGGACGCGCGAATGAATATCGCACCGGCGGGGGTGCCGGGGGAATTGTACGTGGGAGGAGCCGGCGTGGCGCGTGGATATTGGCGACGGCCCGGGCTGACTGCGGAACGATTTGTGCCGGACCCGTTCGGAGCGGACCCTGGAACACGGTTGTATCGAACGGGAGACGTCGGACGCTACCGGGCTGATGGAACGCTCGAATACCTTGGACGGGCGGACCATCAGGTGAAGATCCGAGGACATCGGATCGAAGTCGGGGAGATTGAGGCGGCGCTGGGACAATGGGCGGACGTTGCAGAAGCCGTCGTAGTGGTACGTCAGGATCGTGCGGAGGATCAACGGTTGGTCGCGTACGTCGTGCCGCACACAGGTCGGAGGGTGACGGTCACAGGGGTGCGCGAGCAGCTGAAGACACAGGTGCCGGAGTATATGATTCCGTCGACGGTCGTGGTGCTGGAGCGATTGCCGCTGACGGCACATGGAAAAGTCGATCGACGGGCGTTACCCGCGCCGGCGGAGATGCGGCCTGAGCTAGGCTCTGCGTATGTGGCGCCGAGGACCTCGGTGGAGATGGCGTTGGCCGAGATCTGGGCTCAGGTCTTAGGGGTGGATCGTGTTGGTATTCACGACAACTTCTTCGCCCTCGGAGGGGATTCCATCACCAGCCTTCGCATTGTCGCGGCGGCGAAGGGGCGTAGTCTCGATCTGAAGCTCAGCAGCCTCTATCGGCAGGGCACGATCGCCGCAGTGGCCGATGAGATACAAGTGCTCGATGGTTTCACGGTGGAGGACGGGGCGGCGTTGACAAGCTGTTTCAGCTTGTTGTCCCCGGAGGATCAAGCACAACTACCCGAGCATGTCGATGATGCGTATCCGTTGTCGATGCTCCAGGGCGGCATGATTTTCCACAGTGAGTACGATCACGGCGCGTACCATGTGGTCGATTCCATGCGGCTCCACTGTCCCTTTGATTCGACGCATCTGGCCGACGCTCTCGGAGAAGTGATGGGACGCCATCCGGTGCTGCGCACATCCATCGATCTGAGTCGCTATCGTGAACCTATCCAACTCGTCCATCGGACTGTGCCGGTTCCGCTCACGGTTGATGACCTTCGATTCCTTCCGTCGGCCGAACAGGATGAGGCACTCCGCGAATGGGTGGCGCGTGAGAAACAGCAACCTTTCCAGATCGGGCAGCCCCCGTTGTTCCGGATCCACGTTCATCGGCTCACGGACGAGATGATCCAGTTCACGATTTCGGAGCACCACGCCATTCTTGACGGGTGGAGTCTCAATGCGCTGCTCGCCGAGCTTTTCGCCGAGTACTTCGCGAGAATCCGTGGAGCGAGGTTGGTCGTTGCATCGCCGAGCCTGACGTATCGCGAGTTCATCTTGACCGAACGCCGTGTCATTGCTTCGGAGGAGGCCCATACCCACTGGGAGAAGACATTACGCGGGCGAACGGTGACGATGCTCGAGCATACCTTGTCCGGACGAGCGTGGCTGGAGACGCAATCGGGGTGGGACGTCGATCGGACGATTCCTTCGGAAATCGGAGACGCGCTGCGTGAGCTGGCTCGTGTGATGGGTGTTCCGTTCCGGTCGGTCTTGTTGGCTGCGCATCTGCGGGTCCTGGCTGTACTGACGGGCCAGCAGGAGGTGATGACCGGCGTGGTCACGAACGTGCGTCCGGAAGAGGCAGACGGAGAGCGCGTGTTGGGCCTCTACCTGAACACGCTTCCGTTTCCTGTAACCCTGACGGGTGGATCCTGGATGGAGCTGATTCGTCAGGTCTTCGAAGACGAGCATGCGGGCCAACCGTTCCGGTCCTATCCGCTCGCGTTGCTGCAGAAGCAGCATGGGGCTGAACTCTTCGACACGACATTCACCTATGTGCACTATCACGTGCTTGAACAGCTGGCCAAAGAACAATCGATAGAGTTACTCGATTGGCAGGATTCGATTCAGCAAAATTTCACTCTGGAAACCGTCTTCTATCTTGATGTGGGTTCTCCAAAAATCGGCATGCAGGTATCGGGGGACCCAAGCAAACTGGCTGACGGATGGATCGCCGCCATCGCCGACTTCTACCTTGAGGTGTTAGAGGCGATTGCCATGACTCCAACCGGCCGCTATGACGCGCTGGCGATTGCGTCATCGCGAGTGCATGCGCAAGTTGTCATGCTGAACGCGACGGAGGCGGAATATCCATGCTATGCCACGCTTCCTGATTTGATCGAGGCACAGGCGGTGCGAACGCCTGATGCGGTGGCGGTGGAGGATGGGGAGACAGGGCTCATATACAGTGAGCTCAATCGCAAGGCCAACCAGGTCGCACGCATTCTGCGTGGCCATGGCATTCGGCCGGGTGTCATCGTCGGTGTCTGTCTCCCTCGAACCGTGGATCTTCTGGTGGGCCTGTTGGGGATCCTGAAAGCGGGTGGGGCCTATGTTCCGTTGGAGGCAGAGTTGCCGTCGTCACGGCTCGCTTACATACTCGAAGATGCCGGTCCTCTCGTCGTGCTGACCGACCGTTCCTTGTTGGACCGCCTGCCACCGACCTCGGCCCATGTGATGTGTCTGGATGATCTGACCGAATGGGAACGTGAGCCCGAGCACAACGTTGATCGTATCCTTCATCCCACCGATCTCGCGTATATTCTGTACACGTCCGGCACGACCGGACGTCCCAAAGGCGTAGCGGTGATGCATGCCGCACTGGTGAATTTTTTGACGGCGATGAGCCAGGCACCTGGCATGACCTCGGCAGACACCCTTCTCGCGGTGACCACGCTGGCGTTTGATATCGCCGGACTAGAACTCTATCTGCCGTTGCTTGTGGGTGGACGGCTGGTTGTCGCCGATCGAGAGACCGCACGGGACGGCCAACGGCTGATTGAGCGGCTACGCACATCGGGAGCCACGCTGCTCCAAGGGACCCCTGCGACATGGAGAATGCTTTTTGAGTCGGGGTGGACGGGAGACTCCCGGTTAACAGCTCTGTGCGGAGGTGAAGCCCTCTCCAAGGAATTGGCGCAAACCCTTCACGGATGTACCAAGTCGGCCTGGAATCTCTATGGTCCAACTGAAACAACGATATGGTCCTCATCCTGGCTGATCCAACCGGAGTCGGACGTGATTCCACTGGGGCAGCCGATCGCCAACACTCAACTCTATGTGTTGGACCGATGGCTCAATCCGGTCCCGCCCGGAGTCGCCGGTGAGCTCTATATCGGTGGGGCAGGGCTTGCGAGAGGCTATTGGAATCAGCCGGCGCTGACCGCTGAGCGCTTCGTTCCCGATGCCTGGAGTGGCATCGCTGGAGCGCGGCTCTATCGAACGGGAGACTGGTGTCGCCTCTGGGCTGACGGCAAACTGGAGTATCTCGGACGGCGGGATCATCAGATCAAACTTCGCGGGTATCGAATCGAACTTCGAGAGATTGAAGCAGTGCTTGCGCTCCATCCTGATGTGCGAGAGACCGTCGTCGTGGCTTATCCAGCTGAGGCCGGGGATAAGAGGCTTGTGGCCTATGTGACAGCGCACGGCAGTGAGGCGACACTGACTGATTCGATACGCATCTTCATGAAGGATCGTTTGCCTGGCTATATGCTTCCGGAGGCGGTCGTTGTGCTTGAAGCACTCCCGCGAACTCCGAGCGGCAAGGTAGATCGGGCAGCACTCCCTCGTGCGGCGGAGCCGCATGATCGAAGTCGTGTGGCCTATGCGGCCCCTCAAACGGCGATGCAAGCGGTCCTGGCCAATCTTTGGGCTGAGGTGCTGATCATCGATCGAGTCGGGATCTATGACGATTTCTTTGAGTTAGGCGGCCACTCGCTGACGGCCACCAGGGTGGTGTCCAAGATACGAGAAATTTTCACGATCTCGATTCCGCTTCGAATGCTCTTTGAGGCCCCGACGGTTGTGGGACTGTCCGAGCGGATGTTGCTCGAGTGTGATCAGGCGGGTCGCCTGGAGAAAATCGCCGAACTGCTGCTCAAAGTGCAGCAGATGTCGGCTGCGGAAGTGGATGCCATGCTGGAACCTGAACAGACCTAGGGACACAGGGCTGATCATGAAACTCTCTCAGCAAAAGCAAGCACTGTTGGAAAAGCTGCTTCGTGAGGAAGGCCTGGCGGTTACCGACCAGCCTGTTGTGAATCGCCGTGATGGGTCGAATCATTATCCATTGTCCTATGCGCAGCAACGGCTGTGGTTTTTGGATCAACTGGAGCCGGGCCAGGCCTTTTATAACCTTCCGGTTGCGGTTCGCTTAGAGGGGGAGGTGGATGAGCGGGTGCTCGGCCATGTAGTTAACGAGGTGGTGCGCCGGCACGAAATTCTGCGCACCACCTTTGCCACCATCGATGGTGGGCCTGTGCAGCACATTGCGGCTGAACTCACTGTGGCGGTGTCGGTGGAAGACCTCACGAACATCCCCAACGGGGAGGGAGAGCAACGGGCGAAGGAGCTCATGCAGGCAGAAGCTCAGCAGCCGTTTGATCTCGTGACGGGCCCCTTGGTGCGGATGCGGTTGCTCCGCCTGACGGCTACGGAGCACATCCTGCTGTTTACGGCACATCACATTGTATCGGATGGGTGGTCCATGGGGGTGTTGGTGCGTGAGGTAGCCGCGCTCTACAGAGCCTATGTCCAGCAACAGCCCTCGCCCTTGCCGGAACTGGCGATTCAGTATGCCGACTATGCCGCATGGCAACGGCAGTGGCTGAGCGGGCCGATCTTGCAAAAGCAAGTAACCTATTGGATCAAGCACCTCGCGGGGGCGCCTAGTATCCTCACTCTTCCCACGGATCGGCCGCGACCCTCCGTGCACAGTTATCGCGGGGCGACGCACACGTTTACCGTGGCGGCCCCCACGGTGATGGGCTTGTATCAGGTGGGGCAGCAGGCACAGGCGACGCTGTTCATGACGCTGGCAGCGGCCCTCACGGTGCTGTTGGCTCGCTATAGTGGACAACGCGACATTTGTCTTGGGACCCCCATTGCCAACCGCACGCGAGCCGAGATCGAACCGCTGATTGGGTTCTTTGTCAACACGCTCGTGCTTCGGACACAGATTGATCCCACGCAGCCGTTTCTCACGTTGTTGGAACAGGTGCGTACGACGGCGCTCAATGCCTACGCGCATCAAGATATTCCGTTCGAACAGGTGGTGGAGGTGCTGAACCCGGAGCGGCAACTGAGTCATACTCCGCTCTTCCAGGTCATGCTGATCTTGCAAAATGCGCCGATGGATACGTTAGCACTCCCTGGGCTGACGCTGTCGGCTCTGCCGGCAGAGAGTACGACGGCGAAATTCGATTTGACCGTCGACTTGGTGGAAGCGGATGGGGTGCTCTCCGGGACGGTGGACTACAGTACGGATCTGTTCGAGGCGGCTACGATTGCGCGGCTGATGAATCACTATATCCGGTTGCTTGAGGCGATCGTCGCGAAGCCGACTGCGCGGGTGAATGAACTGCCGATGTTGAGCCACGCGGAGCGGCAGCAACTCTTGGTGGAGTGGAATGCGACGGCGACGGATGCTCCGGTCATGCAGACGATGCAGGCGCTGTTTGAAGCGCAGGTGGTGCGGACACCCGAGGCCGTAGCAGTGGTCCACGAGGATCGGCACTTGACCTATGGCGAGCTGAATGGGCGCGCCAATCAACTCGCACGGTACTTACGCACCCTGGGAATTGGGCCGGATGTGTTAGTGGGCCTGTGTGTCGAACGTTCGCTGGACATGCTCGTGGGGATGCTGGGCATTTTGAAGGCCGGCGGCGCCTATGTACCACTGGATCCGACCTATCCGACGGAGCGCTTGGCGTACATGTTGGCGGATAGCCGGCCTCAGGTGTTGCTTACCCAATCGGCACTGCGGGCGAGTATGCCCGCGACGGATATTCCCACGCTGTGCCTGGATACGCAATGGGAGCTGGTGGCGACTGGAGCGACGGCCAACCTCTCGCACCATACCCTCCCACAGCATCTCGCCTATGTCATCTATACGTCAGGCTCAACCGGGAAAGGGAAAGGTGTGCTCGTGACGCATGGCAATGTCGTGCAGTCCACGAAGGCCAGGCAGATGCAGTATGGAGAAGAGCTTCGTAGCTTTCTCTTGCTCTCATCGATCGCATTCGACAGTTCGGTGGCAGGGATTTTTGGCACGCTGACATATGGCGGACAATTAGTTCTGCCTGCTGCCGGAGAACGATTGGAGCCGGGAAGTCTGTGGGACCTGATTGATCAGCGTAACATTTCTCAGCTGCTGACCATCCCATCGTTTTATCGCCTCCTTCTCGATCAGTTGCCGGTGGCGAAAGGGAGGAGTCTTCAAAGTGTCATTCTGGCCGGAGAAGAGTGTGGAAGCGACCTATTTGTAAAGCACCGAAGTTCACTGTCTGGGGCGAGGTTTTTCAATGAGTACGGGCCGACGGAGGCGACTGTATGGAGTACCGTCCATGAGGGAAGGGATGGGGAGTCAACACCGAGCGTTCCGATCGGCCGGCCGATCGCGAACACACAGATCTATATCCTGGACGGGGATCTCGAGCCGGTGCCGGTGGGTGTGGCGGGAGAGCTGCACATCGCGGGAGAGGGCCTGGCGAGGGGATATTTACGGCGACCAGCCCTGACGGCGGAGAAGTTTATTCCGAATCCCTTTAGCGAGGAGTCAGGGGGCCGGATGTACCGATCGGGTGATCTGGCGCGGTACCTGCCGGATGGGAACATTGAGTATCTGGGGCGCATGGATCACCAGGTGAAGATTCGCGGGTTTCGGATCGAGCTGGGAGAGATTGAAGCAGCGCTTTTAGCAGTACCAGGCGTACGTGAGGCGGTGGTGCTGGCGCGAGAGGACAGTCCGGGGGACAAGCGGCTGGTCGCCTATGTGGTGGCAGAGCAGAACGGAAGCGTGGAGAGTTCAGGTGTCCGCCAACACCTGACGAAGGTTCTCCCGGTCTACATGGTGCCGGCCATGTTTGTTTTCCTAGAGCAGTTCCCACTGACGCCGAACCGCAAGCTGAATCGGAAGGCGTTGCCGGCGCCGGAGTTGACGCGGGGCACGATCGGGTATGTCGCGCCGAGAACCCCGGTGGAAGGAAAGCTGGCAGAAGTTTGGGCCGACGTGCTGCAGGTGGATCAGGTGGGAGTCGAGGATAACTTCTTTGAGCTGGGAGGCCATTCGCTCTTGGCGACACGGCTCCTCTCCCAGGTGCGAACGACGTTTCACGTAGACCTGCCTCTGCGGGCTATCTTCGAGGCGTCGGCCATCAGCGGGTTGGCGGGTCTCATTGAAGCCGCTCTTCAGGGGCGTCCGATGACTCAGAATCCGGCGATCGATCTTGCAGCAGAGGCGGTGCTTCCTGCTGATGTGACGCCTACAGGGGTGAACAATCAAACAATTGAACGGGCGATTCGACCGGTACATGTCTTTCTCACCGGCGCCACCGGATTTCTCGGTGCCTATTTACTACGCGACTTACTGGAGATGACGAGGGCAACGATTCATTGCCTGGTTCGAGCAACCTCCTCAGAGGAGGGGCGATCCAAGCTTCGTCGCAATCTTGAAACCTATGGCCTGTGGAAGGAGTCGTACCAACCACGAATAGAGGTACGCATCGGAGATCTGTCGCACCCGTTGCTTGGCTTATCTCCCGATGAGTTCGACCAGTTGGCAGCGACGGCGGATGTGATCTATCACAACGGTGCGCGGGTTGATTTTACTCAGGCATATTCTGGCCTCAAAGCTGAGAATGTGTTCGGCACACAAGAAATCCTACGCCTGGCCTCACAAGGCAGAGCCAAGCCGGTGCACTATGTGTCGACGGTGTCGGTGTTCGATCTAGAAACCCTCCCTGCGGGACACATCATTCGAGAAGAGGATGAGATCGGTCCTTCTGCGGAGTTGCAAGACGGATACTCCCAAAGCAAGTGGGTCGCTGAACGCCTGGTTCAGCTCGCGGGACGACGCGGGTTACCGATCAGCATTTATCGGCCCGGTGCCGTCTCCGGAGACAGCCGGACCGGCGTCTGGAAGACGGATGACTTTGTGTGCCGTATGATCAAGGGGTGCATTCTTCTGGGAAAAGTTCCTGACCTTGGAGGTGAGGTCAATTTGGTCCCTGTCGACTATGTGAGTCGAGCGATCGTCACGCTGTCCTTCAAGAGCCACTCGTTCGGGAAAGTGTTCCATCTTGTGAACCAGCACCCCAGACCTTTGGACGAGTTCGTCGAGCATCTTCAATTACGGGGATATGCACTCGAGGTCGTTCCGGAGCAGCAGTGGCGGTCCGAGCTCATGGCGACCGCGATACGTGATACGACCAATCCGCTTTCGGCTTTGCTCTCCATCTTCGAGAGCCCGGACGAGGCGGAGCCGAATTCGGGTCAGGGCGATGTACGCTTTGATTGTCGCAATACGATAGACGGATTGAAGGAGACGTCGGTCGTCTGCCCGCCGGTCGATGCCGCCCTCATCGATACCTATTTTCAGTATTTCGAAGCCAGCGGGTTTTTGCCCGCTCCAAGCGCTGCGTGCGGACATGACTGAATTTCTGCAGCTCTGTCGTTTCTTATTGCGGACGTCCCCGTCAACGGCCCTCTGTGCGGTGGTCCTTGGTCTGGTCGCCGGCGGTGCGAGTGCGGGTGTCTTGGCTATGGCGAACATAGCCTTGGACCCCCACTCGGAATCAGGCTGGAGCTCCCTGGCGGTGTTCGGTACGGTGTGCCTCATTGCGTTCGGCACCAACCTCGGTTCGCACAGCCTCCTGATCCGGTTGGCCCAGGACGCCAGTTACGATCTCCGGCGCAATCTGGCTCACCAGATTCTGCGCACGCCCTTGCACCGACTGGAGGAGTTGGGAAACCCACGTCTGCTTGCCTCGCTGGCCGACGACATTCCGGTCATCGCCAATGGTCTGCTGGTGATCCCTGTGCTCTGCATCAATCTAGCGGTCGTCGTCGGGTGTCTGAGTTATCTTGGGATCTTATCTGTCAAGATGCTGTTGATCGTCTGCGGGTTCTTGGTCGCCGGGGTCGGTGGATATCACTGGTTGGCCACGCGAGCGGCGCAGAGTCTGACGAAGTCGCGAAATGAAGAAGATGCGCTGTTCGGACACTTTCGAACGCTGCTTGAGGGTATCAAAGAATTACAGTTGGATATCCGTCAACAATCACGATTTCTCCAGCGTTTGGACACGACGGCACACCAGGTGCGAGGCGGGCAGATTTCCGGATTGACGCGTCACGCGGTGGCATTCGGGTGGGGAGAGCTCTTGTTCTTTGCCGCACTCGGGGTGCTGATCTTTGCCCTGTTTGAACCAGCCTCAACAGCGGTTCAAACCGGGTCCGTCCTCGTGCTGATCTATTTGCTGTCGCCGATCGAGGGGATCATGTCGATTTTGCCGGCGCTCTCCCAGTCGATCGTCGCATTACGCAAGGTGGAGACCATCGGCATCGACCTTGCGGCCGTCGGTCGATCGGCGGCTGTAGGATCTTCCGATGCGCAGGCTTCCTCATCATGGCGGTCGTTAGAGATCATCGGGATCACATATACCTATCTCCAGGAGCCGGGCGGCAACGCGTTCGTCTTGGGGCCGCTTCACTTATGTCTCTCACCAGGTGAGATGGTCTTCTGCATCGGCGGCAATGGAGGAGGGAAGACCACGTTTGCGAAGGTGCTGACCGGGCTCTATGCCCCGGAATCCGGCCAGATCAGACTGGACGGTCGGCTTGTGACCGATGAAACCCGTGACTGGTATCGTGAGCATTTTGCCGCTGTCTTTCAGGAGTTTCACGTGTTCCCTGAGATCGCGCGTTCAGATGACGGAGGCGTCCACCGCCTGGCGAAGGAATATTTGTCGCTGCTCCAGCTCGACCATAAGGTCACAATCAAACACGGTGTGTTGTCTACCACTGATCTATCCCGTGGACAGCGGAAGCGACTCGCCTTGCTTTCAGCCTGCCTGGCAGACCGGCCGGTCTACGTGCTGGATGAATGGGCATCGGACCAAGATCCGATCTTCAAGTCCGTGTTCTACACGCGCATCCTCGGCGATTTGAAGAGTAAGGGAAAGGCGGTCGTCGTGATTACCCATGATGAACGCTACTTCCATCTGGCGGATCGCTGTATCCGAATTGAAAACGGCCAATTTCAGTCCATGGAGGTTCCGTCATGCAATGGCGCCCGTTGATGAGGCGAGCGCTATGGGGCGTCCTCACGACTGCTGTCGTGTTCGCGGTTGCTTTGTGGGTGACACTGTGGTTGTCGCTGCCTGACCTCACCGGCGAACAAGAGCTTCGTGGTCTCGAAAAGCCGGTGGCCGTTGCGTACGACGAGCACGGGATTCCTACGATCAAGGCAACCTCACGACGTGATGCGTATCGGGCTCTTGGCTATGTCACCGCGCGGGATCGGCTCTTTCAGATGGACCTGTTTCGTCGGTCGGCGAGCGGACGGCTGGCCGAAATTTTCGGACAGGATGCCGTGGATCTCGATTCTGAGCAGCGAGTGTTTGGTTTCCAGCAAGTGGCTGCCGCGGTATCGGCTCGTTTGTCGGAGAACGAGCGGCAGGCGCTGCAAGCCTACGCCGACGGCGTCAATGCATTCCTCTTACAGACGCAGGTGTTGCCGTTTGAATTCGTCGTCCTTCAGTATCGTCCTGATCCCTGGACCATCGAAGACTCCTGTTTGGTCATGCTCGCTCTGTACCAGAAACTCTCTTGGAACGATCTCGCCGAGCGGACGATGACGGTCATGGAACAGACACTGCCTGCAGACGTCGTCGCGTTTCTCACGCCTGATTCGGACCCCTATACGGTTGCCCTATTTGGTGGAACCGCATCGCGCCGCCCTATGCAGCAGTTGCCGCGTGCCGGATTGGCATCACTTCTACGGTCAAGTCCGAGGGAAAGTCCCTCCTCGTCGGCGTTACTGCAAGTTGCCTCTCGCGCAGCTGGGTCTAATGCCTGGGCGGTGGACCGAACCAAGACGACCGATGGACGAGCCATTCTCGCCAATGATATGCACCACCCATTGTCGCTTCCGAGCCTCTGGTATCGGACCGCCATCATCGACGGGACAACGACCCTGTCCGGCGTTGTCGCGCCCGGAATGCCGGTCATGATTGCAGGGTCGAATGATCGCGTGGCATGGGGAGTTACCAACGCGTTGGTCGACACCGTGGACCTCGTACTGTTGGAGGTGGATTCACAGGATGCGAGCCGATATCGCACTCCAGAGGGGTGGCGGCGATTTGAGGAGCGTGTCGAGATCATCCATGTGAAGGATGAGTCTCCACGGTCCGTCACCGTTCAGAACACGATCTGGGGGCCCGTCGGCCAAAACTCTTTGCTCCGGAAACCCGTGGCCGTGCACTGGATCCTTCTTGACGCATCGGCTCTCAATTTCACGATGCTGCAGATGGCCGAGGTGGAGTCGATCGATCGAGCTCTTACCGTCGTGAACCAAGCAGGAGGGGCCCCTCTGAATGTCGTGCTGGCCGATCGGAGCGGACACATCGCCTGGACCTGGTCGGGCAAAGTTCCCGTGCGACGTGGGTTTGACGGAACGACGAGCCGCTCATGGGCGGACGGACGTATCGGGTGGCGCAGTTATGTCGCTCCCGAGTCGCTTCCTCGGATCGTCGATCCGCCGTCTGGATTCATTGCCGTCGCTAACAGTCGGACGGTGGGAGCGGACTACCCTTATAGCGTGGGTTCCGATTTCGACAATGGATATCGTGCCTACCACATTGCGGAGCATCTCCGAGACATGACAGGCGTCACCGAAGATGATATGCGACGCCTCCAGCTTGATACGCACAGCCATCTCTATGAGTTCTACCAGCGCATGCTTCTGGATGTGCTTACCGAGGACACGATTACCCTGCAACCTGTCCTGGCCGAGGCGAGACGCGCTATCGCCGCATGGGATGGAAGGGCAGAGGTCGACAGCGTGGGGTTCACCCTGCTCGTGAGTTATCGAAACCTGCTGGTTGATCGGCTGATCGGCGCCATCCTTGAACCATGCCGGCTAGCCGATCCGACTTTTCAGTATGAGTGGGGAACGGTAGAAGGCCCGTTGCGTACGCTGCTGGCTGCCAAGGAGCCGCTCAGTCTATTGGATCAGACGAAGTACAAGAGTTGGGACGATTTTTTGCGGATGACTCTGGTGGATCTCGTCCGGCAACTCAAGCAAGATCTAGGCGCCCAATCACTGGAGGAGCTGACATGGGGGCGGATCAACACGCCGGCGATCGCACATCCTCTTGCCGAAGCCATTCCCCTGTTGGGGCAATGGCTCAAGCTTCCCGATCAGCCGCTACCGGGGTGTGATCTGTGCATCAGGGCGTCGTCCTCCATGCACGGTGCCTCGGAGCGGCTCGTCGTGTCACCGGGTCGACATCGCGACGGCATGCTCTCCGTACCTGGGGGGCAATCAGGTCATCCGTTGTCGGCGCAGTTCGCGGATCAGTACCCGTACTGGATGAAGGGGGAGGCGCTCCCGTTCATGCCAGGCAGTGCAGTTGGAGTGCTAACGCTCAAACCCATTCACTCTCTCAACTAAAGGAGTTGGACATGATTGATGAGGAGAAGGAAGACCAGACGATGTACAAAGTCGTGGTGAATCATGAGGAGCAGTATTCCATTTGGCCGGCGCACCGAGACAATCCGCTGGGCTGGCGTGATGAAGGTATGCGAGGGCTCAAGAGCGAGTGCTTGTCGCACATCGATACGGTGTGGACTGATATGCGGCCGCTGAGCTTACGTAAGAAGATGGAAGAGGTCTCGTCGTCGTGATGGGACCAGACGCGAGTCGGAACGCCTCCGTGGTTGTACGTCCGGCGAGATCAGGTGCACGGGTGTGAGTGATGGAATCTTCTGAGATAGGCATCTTTCGCCGCCGTGTGAGTCCTGACGCGACGATGCGATTGTTCTGTCTCCCTTATGCAGGGGGCAGCTCGACCATCTTTTACCGGTGGAGTGAGTATGTGTCTCCTGCCATAGAGGTCTGTTCCGTGCAATTGCCCGGAAGAGAGGGCCGTCTCACCATGCCGCCGTACATATCGATGCGGCCGGTCGTTCAGGCTGTCAGGAACGCGCTCTACCCATTCTTGGATAGGCCTTATCTATTGTTCGGTCACAGCCTTGGAGCCTTGATCGCATTTGAGCTGGTACGCGACCTTCGCGCATGTGGCGCACCGCGGCCATTGTCGTTGCTCGTCTCTGCGGCCAGTGCGCCGCATGTGGCCAGAGCATCTGACAGGCTGCATACCTTGCCTGATGACGAGCTGATCAGGCAGTTGAGCCTGTTACAGGGAACGCGACAGGAAATCCTTCAACACCCCGAAATCATGCAACTTCTACTCCCGGCCATCAGGGCGGATCTGCAGGTGTTTGAAACCTACACCTACAAGGCAGGGCCCCCGCTACCCTGTCCCATTGCAGCCTTCGGCGGAAATGATGACGAACGGGTTTCGCTCTCTGATCTTGAAAACTGGCGCCGCCATACCGGTGCGGCATTTTCACTGGCTATGTTGCCGGGAGACCATTTTTTCATCCATTCTGCATGCCGCCTCCTGGTCGAGCGCATAGGGGCCCATGTGGACACCGTCCTAGATCAAGTGTGCCTTGGTGAGGATTGTGCTGCCGCTAAATCGTCGTGATCGTGTGGTTGTCTTGCCTGACGTTGACCTGACTGAATCCATCAATGGTGGCTTGATGAGGTTGTGCTCAACCCTCCTTTCAATAGGAGCCTTGTGTGGTGGACGAAAACACATTGGTTTTGACGAGGTTCATCTGTGGTGGATTCGTACGAGCGATGTGGCACATAACCGCGTGTGGCTCGAAGAGGTTCTCGATATGTCCGAGCTACAGAGGGCAAGCAGATTCCTGCGGGATTCCGATCGGCAACGGTTTGTGACCGCTCGAGCCTGCTTGCGCTTCCTGGTCGCCAGCTATCACGGCATTGATCCACGCGACGTACAGTTTTCATACGGACAACACGGTAAGCCAACTCTAGCTTGCGGTTGGTACGCGACGGATCTCTGTTTCAATGTGTCCCATGCGCAGGATCTGATTCTGTACGCGTTTGTTCAAGGTCTGGCAGTCGGCGTGGATTGTGAGTATGCCCGACAGGATATTGAGGTGGAAACACTGATGCCGCTCGTGTTCTCGGATCGAGAGCTGGATGTTGTTTGCAAGAGGACCTCGGAAGATAGTCGAGACACCTTCTTTCAGACATGGGTGGCTAAGGAGGCCTATGCTAAGGCTACGGGTCTCGGCCTCTCACTGGATCTGACGAAGGTCCACATTGAATCAGACTATCCAGATGGGGAGGGGATGATTGAAGTCACAGGCAAACCAGAAGAGCGAAAGCACTGGTGCCTTCGGAGACTGCCTGCACCGTCCGCATATCATGCGGCGCTGGTCGTTGAGATAGCTCGCGAGCATTCTAAGGAGTCGAAGGTCGATCTTGTACGAGTAGGCTCTGCTTCGGTCAAAGACCATCGGTACAGTCTGGAATGAAGATGACGCAAGAGGTGCGCGTAGCACTGAGCGGCCTCAGGGAGCATGGGCGAACCATGCCCATAGACAATCGAGAATAGATTGAGCTATGGTAAATGGCCTAGGTGTTCACGCATGAACCACAGTTCACAACCTCGTAAGGCTACACTCGTAGGTATTGGGCTCGCCTGCCTTCTCATCGTGATTCACCTCGTCGCAGGGTTTGTGTGCCACACCTGTTTTTTTGATATTGAGCAGCCCAAGACCCGTAGTTTTCACCTCCACTCAGGGGACGATCTGAACCCCTGTCATCACGGGCGGAGCGACATCCATCCACTGAACAGTTGGGCCTGCTCGGTCATGCAGGACGACACTGCCTTTATTCTCCCAGAGATTCCTCAGCTCCCGGTCATGATCTCGTTTTTTGTCGTTCTTTTTCTGCTCGATGTTTCCTATACAGGCAGAATGTCGATTACGGCCCATGGCCGCAGCCCGCCCCCGTCCCAATCTGATATCAAGATCATTCGACACTGACGGGCGCCCCCTGGGCCTCTGGACAGATCGTTCAGTGTCCTCTCTATTCCCCAGAGGGGAAGGGATTCCAAAGCGCAGGTACATCCGTCGCCGGTCTCTCATTGGTATAGGTGGTGGCGCAAGGCTCAGTGAGACCGACATCTCGCCGTTTCTTGTGAGGGGTGAGGAGCGACGCGATTTGCGAGTCGTTTATGGTGATCGTTGATGGATGAAGGAGGACAGATGTCTAGCCAACCAGTATCACAACCGTCGGAGCTGCGCCCGCAGGGCGTGCATGATGCCGACCTGGATGGGTTGAGCATTACGCGATCTGCGGGGCGGGCACCACAACGGGCGTCTCACGTACGGCGCTGGATCTGGGGCGCCCTCCTTGTGGTGCTTGTGACCTTGGCGGGGGCCTGGTCCACCGGTCTGCTGTCTCGCGAGGTGACGGTTGACGTGGTGACGGTCGTTCGCCTCCCGCCGGGGGGAAGTACCGGCTTGGCTGCGACCGGCTACGTAGTCGCTCAACGGCAGGCCTCCATTGCTTCGAAAGCCATCGGCCGACTCGAGTTCATCGGCGTGAAGGTCGGCGATCGCGTGAAAGAGGGGCAGGTCATTGCCCGTCTTGAGCATGCCGATATGGAAGCGCTTCTTCAACAGGCGGTGGCCAAGTTGGGTGTCGCGCGCGCACAGCTCGGCGTAGCGAAGCCTGAGCTTGAGGAAGCAACGTTGCATCTCGAACGGGTGAACACGCTGCTGGCCAAATCGTTCGTCACGCAGGCCGAACATGACATGGCCTCGGCTCGGATCCGACGGGCGACGGCGGCGGTCCGCTCAGCCGAGGCTGTGGTGGCGGCGGCGGAGGCCGAACGCCGAAACGCGACCGTCCAGTTGGAAAATACGAATGTCCGCGCGCCGTTTGATGGGATCATCGTCAAGAAGCTCGCCGAGATCGGCGAAGTCGTCTCCCCGCTGAACGTGACGGTGCGATCCGGTGGCTCCGTGGTGAGCATCTTGGATCCGACATCCGTGGTCGTCGATGCGGAAGTATCGGAGGCGATGATTCATCGCGTCCAGCGGGCTCAGCCCGCCGCGATTCAGTTGGATGCCGTACCGGACCATCGGTACCAGGGTGAGGTGATGCAGGTGATGCCGGTGGCTGATCGGGCAAAAGGGACCATTCTGGTGCGGATTCGGCTCCTCGATCTCGACGAACGTATTCGGCCTGATATCAGTGCGAAGGTCACGTTCGGTCTGCTGCCTGGAGCCATGAACAACGGGGAGGAGTGGAGTGTACCAGCCACCGCGGTCCTGACACGAGACGGTCGTTCGGTCGTGCTGCTGGTCAGAGCGGGCCGGGTGGTGGAAACAGTGGTACAAGCCGGCGCGCCGGTGGGCGCCAATGTACCGGTGCGTGGGTTGCTCGAGCAGACTGATGATGTGATCGTGGCCCCACCGGCGGATCTTCGTGATGGGGTGACCGTGACGGTTCAGCGGCTCGAATCATAGGGCGAACGACATGGTCGAACCGGTTGTGGCCCTCCAACGGATCTCGAAAATCTATCGCCGTGGTGATACCGAAGTGGCTGTGCTCCGGGATCTCACATTCACGATTCCCGCCGGCACGTTCCTCGCCATCATGGGGCCTTCCGGATCGGGGAAGAGCACCCTGCTCAACCTCATGGCCGGCATTGATCGGCCGTCCAGCGGATCGGTTGTGGTCGCCGGTACGACGTTGGATGGACTTTCGGAAGGCGACATGGCGCGTTGGCGGTCACGCCACATCGGCTATGTCTTTCAGACCTACAATCTGATTCCCGTGCTCACCGCAGCGGAAAATGTCGAACTGCCGTTGATGCTGACCCATCTCTCCCGGCGTGAGCGAATCGAACACGTGAAGACGGCGCTTCGTCTGGTGGGCTTGAGTCATCGAATGGACCACTATCCGCGCCAGCTCTCCGGGGGCCAGGAACAACGGGTAGGTGTCGCACGGGCGATCGTCACTGATCCCACAATGATTCTGGCCGACGAACCAACGGGAAATCTTGATCGTGAATCGGCTGCGGACATCCTGGCCTTGCTGGGTCGGTTGAATCGCGAGTTGGGGAAAACCATCGTGATGGTGACGCATGATCCCCATGCCGCCGAACGGGCGCAAGTCATTCGGCATCTTGAGAAAGGTGTGCTGGAGCCTCTGTCATGACCTTGGGCCGGCTGGTACTTCGCAATACGGTGCGCCGTCCGGTTCGGATGGGCTTAACGATCGCCGGGTTGGCGATGGTGGTATTGGCCTTTGGATTGATCCGGCTGACCCTCAACCAGTGGACGGCAACCGCCACCGAGGCCAATAAGAATCGCTTGGTGACGGTCCACGCCATGTCCGAATCCCTGAAGCTTCCGCTGGCCTATTGGGATCGGATCGCGGCGTTGCCTGGCGTCCAGTCGGTCCATTTCGGCGTGTGGTTCGGTGGAATCTATCAGGACCCGAAGCAGCCGCTTGCCTCATTCGCAGAACCGCCGACCACCTTGTTGTCGACTTATCCAGAAATCTTGCTATCCGAAGAATCCAAACTGCGCTTTATCCAGGACCGTCGCGGTTGCCTGGTCGGTATCCGCCTGGCCAAACGGTATGGGTGGAAAATCGGGGATGTCATTCCGCTGACGGGAACCGCCTATCCCGGCCAATGGGAAGTGGTAGTACGCGCGATCTACCAGAGCAGCAATGCAAAAGTGTTTTCGGACGAGGAACTCTACCTTCATTGGGACTATGTGAATGAACAGATGAAGACGACGGATCCGACCCAGGTTGATCAAGTCGCGTGGTACAGCGTCAGGACCTTGCCGGGATTCAAGCCGTCGGCGGTGGCGGGGGCGATTGATGCGACCTTTGCCAACTCCTTCGCTGAAACCAGGACTCAATTGGAACAAGCCTTCGTCGCTGGGTGGTTCGCTCGCTCCAGTACGTTGTTGCATGGGTTGGAAATCATGTCGGGGGTCATCAATGGGATTGCGCTGCTCGTGTTGGCCAATGCGCTGGGGATGGCCGTGCGCGAGAGAACAAAGGAGTATGGAGTCTTAAAGACCCTTGGGTTTCAGCCGAGGCATTTCTTCTGTCTTGTCCTCGGAGAATCCTTGTTGTTGGCCGTGCTTGGCGGACTGCTGGGTCTTGGACTCCTCTCGCCTGTGTCGAAGCTCTACGGAGAACTGACGCCGATGGGTGGGTATATATCGGTTCATAGGCTGACGGCCGAAACAGTCGGACTCTGTTTCGCCATGATGCTGCTCGTCGGAATCGTCGCGGCGATTTGGCCCGCACTGCGGCTGATCCGAACAACCGCCTTGGATGCGTTACGCCACATCGGGTGAGGGGGGTCGGGCATGGTCCTCTGGAGTGCCTACAGCATGAAGAATCTCTGGGCGCGCCGGGTGACGGTCGGACTGACGGTGCTCGGGATGGGCTTAGTGGTGTTTATCCTCATGGCAGTGCTGATGCTGGCTCAGGGATTGGAGCGAGCGATGGGAAAAACCGGCGATCCGGCCAATGCCATCGTGTTGCGCAAGGGCGCATTGTCGGACATTGAAAGCGCCATCACGCGCGACCAAGCGGCGATCATCGCGGTACAGCCGGAAGTGCTCCTGACCCCAGGGGGGCGCTCGGTTGCGGTTCGCGAAGTCGGATTGCAAATTACCCTGCGAAAGCCAGGCACAGGGAGCCTGACGAGCCTGAGTCTGCGTGGGTCGGCTCCTGATGCCTTTGCGGTTCGGCCGGGGGTTCGTTTGGTCCAGGGCCGCCTCTGGGAACCAGGCACGACGGAGATCATCGTCGGCTCGCAGATCGCCAAACAGTTTCCCGAGGCCGGCCTCCATCGGACCATGAACTTTGGAAACCGCGAGTGGACGGTGGTGGGTGTGTTCGATGGAGAGGATAGCGGCTTCGACTCCGAAGTGTGGGGGGACGCAGAGCAATTCATGGCGACCTTTCATCGCACGGTCTTTTCTACGATCACGGTTCGTCTTGCCCGCCCGGATCTGCTGCCTCTGCTCAAGGATCGGCTGGAACGGGACCCCCGCTACAACGTGACGGTGAAGCGAGAGCCGGACTACTATGAAGGAAAGGCTGAGACCTTGGCGCGCATGATCCGCATGACCGGATTGTTTCTCACGGTCGTGTTCAGTATCGGCGCCATGCTGGGATCGACCATGACCATGTCGGCCTCCGTCGCCCAGCGCACGACGGAGATCGGCACGTTGCGGACGCTGGGCTTTACGCGCCTCGATATCTTGTTGGTGTTTCTCGTGGAATCGATCGTGCTCGGTGCCGTCGCCGGCGTGGCAGGGATCGCGTGTGCGTCGTTGCTGCAGCTCACCACGGTCTCCACTCTGAACATTGACACCGGGACCGAGATCGTCTTTCGATTTCATCTCGCACTAGAGCATCTTGGACTCGGCTTTCTCTTTGCCCTTCTCATGAGCGTCGTGGGTGGTCTGGTCCCGGCGGCCCGTGCCGCGCGATTGGATGTCGTGCAGGCACTAGGTGAGAGAACGGCGTAGCAGGTCAGGAGTATGTCATGGCTGAGGAGCGCAACTCATTGCAGTGAGAGCAGGTAGGGCGTAAGGTTCGCGAACGGCAGCGGCGTGTGAGACGGACAGGCACTGACCGATCCGGTTCTTATGGGGATCGGCCTAAACGTTGTTAGACAGCAAAAACGCACCCAGGCTATATTCCATCAGCATGGCACAATAGGATTAGTCCTCATGAAATGGACTTCTTTTTCGGCGCTCCTATTCAGCATTCTATTGTCCGCTTGCAGTTCCACCTCACCAGAAAAGCCGGAGATGTTTCGCCCTGGCGATTACAGCTACCTGCAAACCTACCTGAGTTGGCTGATCGAAAAAGAAATGTCCAAGCAGGACGTAACTGGTTTGAGCGTAGCTGTCGTTGACGATCAACAGGTCATTTGGGCGCAAGGTTTCGGCTATGCCGATAAACTCAACAAGATCTCTGCCACCCCGGAAACGCTGTATCGGGTTGGCTCCGTTTCCAAGTTATTCACCGATGCCCTAGTGATGCAATTGGCAGAGCAGGGAAAGCTGGATATTGATAAGCCCTTGCAGACGTATTTGCCTGAGTTTTCGATTCACTCCCGATTTCCTGATGCCGGAGCGATCACCCCGCGCAATATCATGACACATCATTCCGGTTTGCCGGGCGACATCAATAACGGGATGTGGACGCAGCATCCCAAACCGTTCAAGCAATTGGTCGGGCAACTCAAAGATGAGTATGCCGCGTATCCGCCAAACACTATTTGGTCCTACTCCAACTTAGGGATAGAGTTGCTTGGCGCAATGATCGAGCACGTTACCGGCAAAGCCTTCAACACCTATGCCGAGCAACAGTTGCTACAACCGTTGGGGATGCATGCCGCGAGTTTTGACCAGAATTTAGAAACAGTGGGTGTTGCTAAAGCCTATAAAGAAGGCCATGAACAAACTGAAGTGCCGTTGCGCGATACTGCCGCGGGCGGTTTAAACGCCAATGTGCTGGACATGAGCCGCTTTATGCACATGGTGTTTGCGGATGGCCTCGCGCATGGCAAGCAAATCCTGACACCAGAAACCCTTAAAGAGATGTTGCGGCCCCAACATGAACATATCGCGCTGGATTTTGGTTTTAAAGTTGGTCTGGGCTGGTGGCTACAAGATGATCTGAGTATCGGCAGGATCGCCGGACATGGCGGCGCAACGCTATATCATCAAAGCCAGTTGAGCTTGCTACAGGAACATAAACTTGGGGTTATCGTCAGTACCAATTCGCCCAGCGATTTGCCGACACACATCGCCCGCAAAGCGTTACAACTTGCTACGGCAATCAAAACCGGGGAAAGCATTTCGCTTGATGCGAGCAAGCCCGAGGATGATTATCGAGCGCTGACGGCTGAAGAACTACAAAGAGCTGCAGGGCAATATGCAACCCAATACGGGTATGTACAATTAGTGGTCGATGACGGTGCGTTGACCGCGAAACTTGACGGCAGAACGGTGGAATTTCTAGCACGGAAAGACGGCACGTTCATCATGCGGTATAAGCTGTTGGGTTTGATCCCGATACCAATCGACGAGCTGGCTGATATATCTCTGTCTTTCCCCACCGTTGATGGCCACGCTGCCGTGGTGGCGACGTGGCAAGGGCAAACGTTCCTGGTCGGCGAAAAAATCACACCGGCTGCCATCCCACCGGCATGGCGGAAACGTCTGGGCGGCTATGAAATCATCAATCTGGCAGGTGGTGATGCCTTCGTGCCCCAAAAGTGTTCAGTCCAGGAGCGTGACGGTTTTCTAATGTTACAGTACTCCTTGCCGGAGTTTGACCTGAAGAATTTATCGGTACCTATTGCCGCACTCACGGATAGCGAGGCGCTTATCCTTGGGCTTGGCGCGGGTAAGCAGGAAACGTTGCGGGTTACCCAAGTTGAGGGTGAAGAAAGGCTGGCATATTCTGGTTACTTACTGCAAAAGAAACATCAATGACACTTCTTTAGACGCACTATGGTTTGAGCATTATTGTAAAGGAGTCGCCTAAGGTTACGAAATCTACAGGGCTTTCGAGGTGCCCAGCACTAAGTCTAGCCCGGCGCTCCAGTTGAGGTCGCCAAGCGGCGCGGCTGAGCTCCGACGTTAGACGGCTCCGAAACAGATCTGGCTCGCGAGTGCTGACCTATGAAGCGGGTAGCGGTGTTCGGCAATGCCGGAGGCTGGAAATCTACGCTTGCCAAAAACTTGGCAGATCGTACCGGTCTGCCGCTGCATCCAGTCGATTCTATCAAATACAAGCCAGGTGGTGAGGAGGTCCCTCACGGCGAATACCTGGAGATCCATGCCGGACTTCTGCAAAACGAGCAATGGATCATCGATGGGTTCGGTTGTGTTGCTTCGGCATGGGAGCGGTTTGCTGCGGCCGATACGTTGGTCTATGTCGATCTCCCCCTCGTGATTCATTATCTGTGGGTGACCAAGCGGTTCATCAAAGGCATGCTGGTAAATCCAGAGGGATGGCCGGAGAACAGTCCCATGTGGAGCAGTACGCTCGCCGGCTACCGCGTGATCCCCCTCTGCCATCGCCACATGACACCCAAGTACCCGCAGCTCGTGGCTGAAACGGCTGCAACAAAACGGGTGCACCATTTGCAGTCCCCTCGCCAGATACGGACATTCCTGGACGGTATCAAGAAGGAATACAAATGGCGAATGAATCATGCGGGAAATATTGCAACGTCAGCTGGCGTCTGCCGGTGGGAGATAGGATCAGTTCTTGACCGCACACTTGCAGGAATAATCAAGCAAGAGAAGGTGTGCACCCACGATCTGATCCCGCTTGCAGGTCCACCTGTGTGGCCGGGAAGTGTAAGGGCAAGAACCGCCCTTCACCCTACAATTTTCTTGATTCCCCCCTTGCACCGGACCCTGGGTCATACCGTAGGCTACCGACCATGGATGAGAACCCACGAGTGCCTCCCTCCCACGAGGTGTGGTTTACCGCCGCTGAATGCGCGGAGAAAACCCGACTCACGGTCCGGGCGCTGCGGGTCTATGAACGCCATGGACTGATCACGCCCCGGCGAACGGCCAAGAATTGGCGGCTGTACGGCGTGCGCGAGCTCTCGCGCCTGAACGAGATCATCATCCTCAAGCAGCTCGGTCTCCCGCTCTCGCGCATCGCCCAGCTGCTCGCCAAGCGCGCCGTGGATCTGGCCGGCATCCTGTCCATGCAGGCAACGGTGCTCGCCGGGCAGCGGGAACGGCTAGATCGAGGACTCGCTATGATCACCGGCCTCCACGCGAAACTCGAGGCGTCCGGCCGTCTCTCACTCGACGACCTCATTCACCTCGCAAAGGAGAATACGATGTCCAAGACGACCGAAGATGCCGTTGCCTGGAAACTCTATGAACAGGCGCGTCCCAGGACCGTCGTCCGCCTCAGTCGGGCCATCCTTCGCCAGTATGCGGGACACTATCGTGGCGGCCGTGGCGATAGCGGCACAATCGATGAAGTGATTTTTGGTATCGAGCCGGTCGGATCCCTCCTGGAGCTACAGTTCCCGGCCAGAATGTGATCGAGCTCACCCCGGAAGCACAAGACAAGTTCTTCTGCAAACGGATGCCGTTCCAGGTCGTGTTTGAACGGGACGCGACCGGCACGCTCTGTGGGCTCGTGGTGCATCAGTCCGGGTACGAAGACCGGGCGGCACGGATTTCCCAACATGAGGCGAACGCCGCGGCGAAGGTTCTGGCGGCACGTATCGCCAAGAAGACGCCGTTTTCCAACAGCGAGGCGCTCGTACGTAAGCTGATCGCGGATACGCGGGCCAGCATCGTCGACGAGACTGCCGTCACTCCGCAACTGGCGCAAGTGATGCATGACCAGGCACGGTCGATGAAGAAATGGCAAGCCGAGCTCGGCTGTCTGAAGCGTCTGGTCTTCAGAGGGGTCGCGGCGGATGGGGCAGATGTCTATGACGCGACGTTCCAGCGCGGCCAACAACAATGGCGACTGCACCTGCGCGACGACGGCAAGATGGACATGGTCATGATCATGCCGAATCCGTGATGGTGAACGCGGTTACACCGTCCTTATGCCGCTTTCGCCACACAGATGCCATGATGGCGCTTGGGTTACAGCTGGGGATCTTCATGCTCGTCGCGTTGCTGTACCACACGCATCGAGCACGCTCGAAGGGGGAGAGGGGGGTATTTCTTGACCATGCACGTCCCTCCGGACGATCAAGCAAGAGAGGTGCAAGCTGGCTTCACTAGCCATCTCAAATCTTGACAGAAGGGAAGGAGCGTATGGGGTCGTGGCTTGACCTTGGATTGCTCGCTGCGTTCGCCAAGGAGTAGGGGCTCATCGAAGCGTGAGACACCCACCGGCCGTGTTTGGAAGCGCTACATCCACGGCAGGCGAAGTTCACCGGCTGTTGAACGTTTCCACGGCGGGGTCTGCCATCTCATAGTTGGTGATGAGGCATGGATTGGTCTGATGCTCAGTCTGGCGGGTAAGCCGTTAGAAAGAGACTGATGGATCAGTCCACGTGCATGGAACTATGCTAAAATTGCCACACGGTAGCCCAGATATCAGCCTTTGACCAAAGGAGGATTGCGAATGAAGCGTAAATCTATCGGCAGAGCACGGTCCAAGGTCGTGATCGATGTCCCTGTCGAACTGGACATGATTCTCAAGCGGCATCGGGAGATCCCATGGGCCCGTGTGGCCGAGCAGGCGCTGTGGCAGTATGCCCGCCAGGTGGCGTTGGCGGATCGGCTCGCTTCTCGCAGTGCGTTGACTGAGCCTGTGGCGAAAGACCTCGCCCGATCCGTCAAGGCAGGGTTGCGTCGCCGCTATGCCAAAGCCTCGCACGCATGAGACTGGTTCTTGATACGAATATCCTAGTTGCTGCCCTCATCAAAGATTCCATGACGAGACGCATTCTGCTCCTGCCGGATCTTCAATTTCTCTTGCCGGCCTTTGCCCTTGACGAGCTCGCCCGGCATCGTGCCAAAATTGCCCGTGCGGCTCGCCTCAACGTTGATGAGATCGATCTACTGCTGACGCTGCTGCTCACCTCCGTGGTCGTCGTTCCCTTTGAACGAATTGCGCCGCATCTTCCTGCCGCCGATGCGTTGATAGGTGCGATCGATCCGGACGATGTTCCCTTTGTCGCACTCGCGCTTACGGAAGAACATGACGGGATTTGGTCGAATGATCGTGCGTTCGAGAACATACCCAATATCAAACTGTGGACCACGACCAGTCTCAAAACGCATTTGCGCCTCTGACCAGCAACCCGGGCATGAACAAGAAAATGAGTGATGTCGGGGTCATTTCTTGACTGTGTATTTCTCCATCCCATCACGCAGGAGAGGGTGCACACCCATGACCTGATCTCGTTCGCAGCTCCAACTGTGTAGCCAGGAAGGGAAAAGGCAAAAACTGAACCTTCGTTTCTTTTCCTAATCCAACCTGAGACTATTCAGGATACTCAAGACTCAGAAGTTCAATCGGTTAGCCTGGTTCAGTACGTGTAGCACCAGCTTTGTACTATGGAATGATGTCGTATGTATTCCGGCAAGTGGAGGGAAAGCTGAGAGAGTCAAGCTGATGGAGAGAGGAGTAACTGCGCCCCGCAGTCGGATGATCAGCCTCACTACACTGCATACGATCAATCCGAGGTTCATGGCGTACATACAGCTGTTTGCTAGCTGCCCCACTTCGGCACAGGAGCTTCAGACTGCGCCCACCGCTGACCCTTTTCGGTGATACGGTACCGATATGGGTCACCGGGCTTGCCTGGTCCGATGACGATATACCCGAGACTAAACAGTTTCGAAGCGCCCTCCGTGAGGGCAAGTCTTAACGGGTCCCCTTTTCCCAACCGTTCCCATGCCGCATCGAAGTCATCACCGGGATCAGAAGTCAGTCCAATGCGAAAAAGTTCTCTCATTGCCTCTAAGAACCATTTACCGCAGGATATTTCGTCCGGCGCACCAAAAGAATTTAGGGTGGTATGTAGAGCACGAAGAATAGGGCCGAGTGGAATAGTTGATCCTGGATGGTGTGACATGCTGAAAGAGTACCAAAATGAATTGCGGCAAGACAACGACGACCATGAATACTGTGGACGAGCCGCTGATCCTAGGAGCGACGATGGCGCTGTCGGCTCAACATTTTCTGTTGCAAATGTGAGCAGGCATCAGTGGACGGGCCAATGGGGGTGGTGTAGAGAAAGGAGCATCAGAAGAAAGGTGTTATGACGACCCGTCGATTTGCCAGTGTGACCGGTTTGGTAGCCTGCCTCACTCTCGGCCTGTATCTGGCGCTGGTGGTACTGGCGACGGGCTGTGCATCGATGCCGCTCTCTTCTTCAGAAACACATCACCATTCCCAAGAGTCCGCTCATTCTCCCATCTGTGCCTGGTCCTGCCAAATGGTCTCGCAGAGTGGGCTGGTTGCATCAGTGTCCACTGCGGTCGTCGGCCTCGTCGCGATCTCGGTGGTGATCCCAGCTCTCCATTCATACCCTGCGTCTCCTTCCACTCCACGCGCCTCTCGTGCTCCACCTGTTTTCTCGCTCGGATCATTCAGGTGGAACGCGTCCCTCAATTACGTATGCGGATAGTGTTATCTAGCGATTCGAGATTCTCCGTTGTTTAGAACGCCTTCCACCTGAGTGATCCTGGTTGGTCGATTCACTATTGTGACCACCAGTGGTGTCTCGAGAGCGGTCCCCCATCTGGTTCGGGAGGGCATAGGTATTCAGGATCCGTCGTGGTTACGTTCGAATTCGTGGAGTTATCGATGTCCGGGTCGAGCTGCCCCTCGCTCGGACCGACCCGGGGCGCAGGCACCTCCGTCAGCCTCCGCCCCGGCTCCTTTATAACGTGGTGACTATGGAGAACAGATACACTGTCTTGATGGTGACTGGCTCGTAACACGACACTGAATGGGTAGCGGTGAGAAACGGGTCTGGTGGTTGCGCACTCTTCTTCCAGACCTGCCCGGGGAATCGGAGGTTGCCTCCTGCCGATTCCCCGGCCCTTCGGGGTGCAGGAAATAAAAATGTTCTGTCGGCCACGTAAGCCTAATCCAAACTCCTATGCTTTGCCGATATTCTGAAAGAATCTGAATACCGATGGGTTGTTCGAAGGTATATACTCAGCACTATAGGACGACTCATCTTACTAGCCTTTATTATGAGGAGGGGATTATGGGCATGGTGAAAGTTGCTGTTGTTGCAGTTGCTGTGTGGGGATTGCTCGCAGGGGGAATCGCAGGTTCGGCATTCGCGGGTGAAGGTGGGCATGTGAAGGAAGTCATCAAGCACGCCAAGGAGGGAATTGGGCACGAGAAGGAAGCGATTAAACATTTGGAAGAAGCCATTCAAGGCAGTGATAATGCCCACGCCAAGGAAGCCCTCGAGCATGCGAAGGAATCAATGAAGCATGCCGAGGAAGCGCTGGCACATGCCGAGGAAGCCAACCATAGTCATCCGGCCAAAAAGAAGTAAGCACACACCGTACGGTCTCACGGAGCTAAGATCGGCCTCGAAAGGGCTACTTAGCTCCGTGCTCAACGTGAGTCTGTCCGAGCACGACAAGTCTTCGCTCCTCGTCTGAACTAGGACAGAGTAGCGAGATAGCTCAAGCCGATGATGGCTCGTGTCACCGGGTCGGATCAGGGGAATGAGTCATCTCGAAAAGGTGACTGAGCGTCAGAGGCTTTCTGCTCTTGGCCATGGGAATTGCTGGAACAGCCACCCTCCTTGCTGGAGTCAGATCGATCTTGTTGACCACTCTTCTCAAACATGAGGGTCAGCTCTGTACGAATTCTTCCTGCACCTCTCGCTTGATTGAGCTGACCTCACGCATCCCGCGACTGCGTTGGTAGGCTACCGGACCTTCGGCGAGTCGAATCCTCCATGCCGTCATTACCTCTCATACTGTGGCACAACCGTAGCATCCGAAAGCAGTGGTCGGGAGATGGCGCTGTGTCAACTCAACGGCGGACACTAACCGTGGGATGGTGGAAGTCGCCACGAGTTTCCTGCATAGGGCCGGTTTGGGAAGAGCGGGTTAGGCCGTCAGTGCTGAAAAGTGACGGACGATGATCTGCGGAATCCTGTGAAAATCGCGATCAGACGTGAGGACCGGGAGTCCGTGCTGCATGGCGCTTGCGGCGATCCAGACATCGTTGATGCCGATCGGGGTGCCGGCCTTTTTGAGCCCCACATGAATGACGGCATAGCGCTCCGAGGTTTCTTCATCCAAGACCAGCACGTTGACGCGCGAGGATTCCAGAAAAAGTCGCAGCTCACGCTCGTTGGCGTCACGTTTCGTACCTTGGAGAAAGCCGGCACGGAGCTCGCCGAGGACGATCGGGCAGAGGAAGATCAACTCGGCTTGCTGCAGGATCTCGATCACCTCGGGATGTCGTTTCTTGAACGCAATGTAGGCGGAGCTATCCAGCAGCAACCGAGTCATTTCCAGAGTTCCGGATCGATCCTGCGTTGTTCAGTGATCAGCGTTTCAAACGCGGCGGCTTCTTTCTCCGTCCAGGTACCCGCAAGGTGGTCCAGATCATGGTAGCGAACCGGTGCAGGGATGTGCGCTCTCGTGCCGGTCGACTCTTCCAAGAGATCGATGACCGCCTTGTTCATGCTGGTCTTCTTCTGTTTCGCCCGCCGTTGAACGGTACGAGCGACCTCGGGGGGAAGGTTCCGTAACGTAATCGCTTTCATGGGATCATCCTCTATGCATCATAGATGCATCGTATAGATGCACAGTATAGCGCGTGGGGTGTGGCTCGTCAAACGGACGCAACCGCGCGGCGTTCGCACAGTGCCGATGGACAGTGGCCAAAGATGAATACCTATTTCCTGCCGGGGTCGGTCGCCATTCGACGCGTCTGGCCACCGGCAACCTGCCTTCTTTTAGGACTTATCTGTAGCATGCATGAGCAACCGTCGGTATACATTTTAGAAGCACAGTGGGTAGAGTTGACCCCAAAATGTCACGCCTTACCACTCTCCAGACTTTAACCATCCATAGGTGCGGAGAGCGTTCGAAGATGTGGTTGAAAGTCGTCGCATTCCTGCTCTTGCTTCCGGTGTATTGGTGGAGCGACCTCCCTCCCGTCTGGAGTCCGGTCGATCTTGCCTCCCACTTCATTGAATATGAAGGAGAGCACTGCAACGAAATCTGTCCACACCCCGTTTCCTTGATCGAACAGCCTCAGCAGCCTGCTGTGAGCGAAAGCCTGATACTCGAGTTGCTTCCGCTCGCTCGACTTATTACTGTCTTTCCACCGGATCACCTCGCTCGAGATCATCCGCCGCCCCTGTTCTCTTCTATCTGCCATAGCCTGCGTGCCCCGCCGACGTTGATTCTCGCGTAACGGATATCCCTGTCCATTGCCGGTTCGTTGCTTGTGCTGTCGAGGTTTCTCCTCGAAACAAGCGATGGCCGTTGCGAATCAACGAGGAGCATCATGAAAGCGTCATCAATCACCCGCGCTGGGTTCTCACCATCCTCTCGATCAATCCTGCGATCAAGCATTGTCGCTGCGCTCGGTCTGTGTCTGTTCGCTGTGACGGCCTGTGTCGGACCGGTGAAGGCCGTGCCGACGCGGCAGAGTCAGACTGCCACACAGCCACCGGCTGAGACAGTCGATGCCCCTAAGCCGGTCGAGCCGACTCCATCCGATCCGACTGTGCAGCCGAAGGGACCGTTGCCGGTTCCCTCCCTTGGAAGCGGCACGCGGGAACCTTCGGTCTCGGCGGAAGCCGAGGCTCCGGATGTCGAAGCCGGTCCGGTCCTCGTCACCGCCTCGCGCGAGTCCTACACGGTGACCCAGGCTACGACGGCGACCAAGACCGAGACGCCTGTCTTCCAAACGCCGTACAACGTGAACGTCGTCCCCAATGCGGTGTTGAAGGACCAGCAGGCATACCGTCTCGAAGACGCGGTAAAAAACGTCAGCGGAGTCCAAGTCAATTCGTTCGGGCTCTACAGTTCCAATTTCAACATTCGCGGGTTTCAAACGAATAACGTGGTCTACCGGGATGGGTTTCGCCAATTTCAACCGCAGCTCGACATGGCGAACGTGGAACAGGTGGAAGTTCTGAAGGGAGCAGCCGGGTCGCTCTACGGACGCATTGAGCCCGGCGGCCTCATCAATCTGGTCATCAAGAAGCCGCTTCCACAAGCCCGATACTCCGTCGAGCAGCAGTTCGGTTCCTTTCAGTTCTACCGGACCGTGGCGGATGCGACCGGACCGCTGACGAAGGACGGCACGCTGCTGTATCGGGCCATCTTCGCGTTTCAAGACAACCACTCGTTCCGCGAGCAAGGTCAGAATCGGCATCTGCTGTTCTCGCCGTCCCTCTCATGGCAGATCACGTCCCAGACGCAGTGGTATGGGAACTTCGAATACAAGGATTTCGACGACGCGATCGATAACGGCATTCCGGCCCTTGGGAACCGCCCGGCTTCGGTACCGCTCGCCTGGTATTTCGGGGTCGCGAATCGACCGCTCTCCAATACGAAACATTACACCGTCGACACGCATCTCACGCACCATCTCAACCAGGATTGGTCCGTCAAAGTACGAGGCGCCTGGTGGAAGTACAAGTCCACCCTCTTCGATTCCGGCCCCGCTGCGCTTCAGCCGGACGGGCAAACGCTCGATGTCTTTCTCGCGGCACCGTATCGAGACCATTCAGAAACCTACTTTGCCGAGGCGATGGTCACAGGACGGTTTCAGACGTGGGCGATCCGGCACAAGCTGGTGCTCGGGATCGAATATTACAATCGCAAGAGCGACCAGCGGTATTTCTTCGACAGTTCAGACAGCGGATCAGGATTGCTGCAACCCATCAATCTCTTCAATCCGACCTACCAATTCTTTCCAAACTTAGGAGCGTTGAGTCCCAACAATGTGTTCCAGCCCAAGGATCGATGGACCTCCGGCTACATCCAGGATCAGCTCACGTTCTTCGATCGGTTGCATCTGCATCTGAGCGCTCGGTACGACTATACGACCGCCAGCAGTTTGTCGTGCGATACCGGCAGCGATCCCGCCTGTCCGGCTGTATCACTCTCACGAAAGAATTTCGGACGTGTGACGCCTCGGATCGGCGTGAACTACGAAACGACGTCCTGGCTCGCGCTGTTTGGGAGTTTTTCGCGGGGCTTTGCCGACACGAACTTCTTTGCGGGCTCGTTGCCCGACGGCACGGCGCCCAAGCCGGAAACGGCAGAGCAGGGCGAAGTCGGGCTAAAAGTAAGGGGCTTGCAAGATCGTCTCCTTGCCACTCTGACGTTCTATCACCTGACAAAAGATAACGTGACGGTCCCGGTCCCGGGGCTGGTGAACGTGGTGACCCAGATCGGGCAATTTCGAAATCGGGGGATTGAACTGGATGTGGTCGGTCAGGTGACGGATGAGTGGAAGCTGATCACCACGTTCTCCTATATCGATTCCGTCGTCCGGAGAGACGGCGATGACACCGGAGGGCCGGGAAATCAGGGGAATCGGTTGTTCAATGTGCCACGATTCAGCGGCAGTCTCTGGAGTGACTACCAATGGCAAGCCGGGGTGCTGAAAGGGCTGGGGGTCGGCGGAGGCATGTTTGCGGCCTCCGGGCGCGAAGGTGATACCGAAAACACGTTTCAGCTTCCGGGGTATGTGCGCGTCGATTCAGCCATTCACTATGGATGGACCCTTGGATCCTCCGATGTCACGGTTCGGTTCAACGTTTACAATCTTCTTGATCAACAATACTTCCTCGGCACGAACGGGACGAACGTCTCGATCAACCCTGCCGTGGGCCGGATGTTCCTGGGGCAGATTTCGTGGGGGTTTTAGGTGGAGACTCGGCGAACCACTGACGTTCTTTGGGTCGCTCCGGCTGGAGTACTGAGGCCTGGTTGGTCGCCGACCTCATTGGTTCCCGTGCCCACGTAACAGCGGGCACGGGCCGCCTCCTCCACGGAGCAATTTCAATGTGAACTGTAGCATCCGTGAGCAGCTGTCGGTAGACAGTTTCAGGTGAGTCCAGGCAAACATGGGACCATGTACCAGTACTCCAATCCCTATGGGCGCATGCTGAAAATGAACTGGAAGATGGTCATCGCGCTGGTACTCTTCCTGCCGGTCTGCTGGTGGGTTGAGTTACCTCCCCTTTGGAGCGCCATCGACATGGCGCAGCATCATGTCGAGTGTGAGGATGACTCCCATTGCAACGAAGTCGTCGTGCATCCCAAGTCGCTCGTGGATCGGCCGGCCCCATCGGTGGACGTGGCCATCGTCTGTGAGACGTTCACCCCTCGGAAGCCGCTTATCGCCTTGCTCTCGAATCCTCACCGGGCGCGTGATCATCCGCCGCCGTTGTTCTACTCTCTCAGTCATAGTCTCCGTGCGCCGCCCACGCTGATTCCCGCGTAACGCATTCGTTCGTCCATCACCCCCGCCAATGTTTTTCGAGCATTGCGCTCCAAAGACTTGGCTGGGAGTCGCGAAAGGGGAATCATTGTGAGAGTTTTCGTAAAGCATCGTGTTTCATTGACCGTGTTCCGTGCCATCATCCATCGGATCCTCTCCATCAGCTTGGCGCTCTCCATGATCACGCTGGTTGCCTGTGTCAGCCAGCCCAAGCCGGTTCAGACGCCACAGGTAGAGGAGGCTCCAGCGCCGGTCGCGGAGCCGGCCAAGCCGTCGGCATCAACGGAAGCGGCACCATCAGAACCGACCGTTGTGCCGCCGATTCCGCTTCCAGCTCCCCCCATTGCTGAGATACCTCACACGACGGAAGACGACACCCCCGTGGTGGAGGCAAGGCCCGTGATGGTCACGGCGCAGCGCGATACCTACACCGTGACCCACGCCACCACAGCCACGAAGACCGATACGCCGATTATGGAGACGCCGGTCAGTATTCAAGTGATCCCGCAACAGGTCTTGAAGGATCAGCAGGCGTTTCGGCTCGAACAGGCGCTCAGAAACGTCAGCGGTGTCTACATGGAACCCATGACGACCTTTCAAGGTGCTGGCGAGGTGTTCAGTCTTCGCGGGTTTTCGATTGGTCCTGGCGGCGCTGATTCGTCAAATGTGTACCGCAATGGGCTTCGGCTGAAAAGTGTCTGGTCCGGGACCGCTGGAAACCGCCAATCTTGAACGAATCGAAGTCCTCAAGGGGCTGGCCTCCATCTTGTTTGGGCGGATTGAGCCAGGCGGGTTGATCAATTTGGTCCCCAAGCAGCCGCTGGCGACGCCGCACTATGCGCTGCAGCAGCAATTCGGATCGTTTAACTTGTACCGCACGACCGCCGACGCCACCGGGCCATTGACCAAAGAGGGGAACCTCTTGTATCGCGTGAACCTGGCGTATGAAAACGGCGGATCCTTCGTCGACTTTTTGAGTAATGAGCGCGTGTTCTTCGCGCCGACTGTCCGGTGGAACCTCAGCTCTCGGACACAGGCGACAGTTGAACTGCAATATAAGCTCAGTCGCGATCCACGGTATGCCGGTATTCCGGCCATCGGCAATCGTCTTCCCGGCTTGCCGCGCCACACCAACCTGGGTGAGCCGTTCAACCGCGTCACATCGGACGACACCCTGTTCAGTTTCGACTGGTCGCACGCCTTCAACGCGAGTTGGACGCTGAAGCAGCGCTTTTACGCCAACTGGACCAACGGCCGGGAGCGACTCGTGCAACCCTCATTTATGGATGTGGATGAGCGGACCCTGATTCGCAATTTTTTTGGGGCCCAGCAAATCAAAGAAAGCTGGTACGGATTCTACGTGCAGGATCAGATTCGGTTGCCCTATCATCTCCACCTGCTCGCCGGATTCCGCTATGACAATGTGGACTACCGGCTTCCCACTCAAACCTTTGCGGCACCGGGAGATCCCATTCCAGCCAGCGCCGAGACTTTCACGGCCAAGGATCAAGCCATCAAGCCGCGCGTCGGCCTCCTCTGGCAGCCGATTCCCGAACTCAGTGTCTACGGCAACTACGTTGAAAACTTCGGCGGCCGCATCACGGCACGCGGCGTCAACAATGTTCAATTGGCGCCCCAGTCGGCTCAGCAATGGGAAGTGGGGATCAAGACCGAATTGCTTGATAAGCGAGTGACCGGCTCGCTGGCCTGGTTTGACCTGACCAAGCGGAACTTGACGACCCAAGATCCCTTCAACCCTGCGTTCAGCCTGGTGACCGGAGAAGTCCGTAACAGGGGTCTGGAACTGGATCTTGCTGGCGAAGTCCTGCCGGGCTGGCGCCTGATCGGGGTGTATTCGTACATCGATTCGGAAATCACCAGCGATACGATCGACACCGCCGGCAATCCGGTCGGCAATCAAGGCAACCGCCTGTTCAATGTGCCACGCCACGGCGGAAGTGTGTGGTCGATGTATGAATTCCAGGAAGGACCATTCCGGGGTGTGAAGTTTGGAGGGGGCCTCGTGGCCCGGAGCGCACGCGAGGGCGACAACCAAAACAGTTACCAGTTGCCGGGGTATGTCATTGGTAACCTTCTTCTGGGGTATGAACGGCGAGTCGGTGGTCTGAATGTCATCACCCAACTCAACATCGAGAATCTCACGGATCAGCCCTATTTCGCCGGCTCACAAGGCTTTAGCGCCGTCAACGCCTATGGCATGCCACGGGCCTTCTTCGGATCGATACGTCTGGAGTATTAAGCAGCGTCTGCAGGAAGGAGGGTGCGGTATGGCACGCCGTGTCTGGGTCAAGCTGCACCGCTGGGCCGGGCTGGCGATGGCGGGGTTCTTAATCGTGATTGGATTACGGGTGGACAAACGGATTCAGCACCGAAATGCCGGTCTTCGGCATATCGGTCAGATTGCGCGTGACCAGGGTCAACCCATGGACCAGTGCGGTTGCGGCCAGGAGGCTATCGACAGTCGGTTTGGGCTGGGGGGCGTTGAGCCGTCCCCAGGCATCGGCCACAGCCTGGTCGATGGGGAGAATGCGCCGCCCAAACGCATGGCGTATGGTATCGAGCCAATGCTCAAGCGCCGCAGCCTTGGCCGGATCGCGCGGGCGCGCCAGCTCAATGCCTTTGCGAATTTCGCCGAGGACCAGGACGCTCACAAACAGATCCGCGTCGGCGATACCCGCCCACCAGCGGGCGACTCGGGGATCGCACCGCTTCCCTTTACGCACTTCGGCGATGATGTTGGTGTCGATGAGATAGCTCACAGATCAACGAGGCGCTCGTGGTCCTGGCTCCGCGTGAGATCGATATCCTCCAGGGGGGCGGCGGCGAGGAGGGCTTTGAGCCCCGGTTCCTTTCCGGCACCGAGGAGGCTCAGCAGCTGGACCCGCAACTGGGCCGCCGTCGCCGTCTTGCCTCTGAGCGATCGGGCGGCTCGGCGAATCAACTCGGCGTCTTCCGTCGGGATCTCCACCTCCACACGCATCAGCCTGCGTGGGTTCCCGCGCGTTCGGGGGCGGGCGCGTGTCTTGATTCGAGTCGTCGCCATCGTGGGCCTTCCTCGGGTTTATTTCCAGCGCACTATCAGGGACTATAGCCGGAACGAACAGAGCGGGCAAGTGTTTGGGAAGACCCTGGAGGTCAACCAACTATGACACGCCATGCCTGGGTAGTCATCCATCGCTGGGCCGGGCTGGTGATGGCGGGGTTCCTGATCATCGTCGGCCTGACGGGGAGCCTGCTCGCGTTCTATCCGGAACTCCAGCGAGCCCTGAATCCGCACTGGTATCCGGACCGGGAGCCGGCCACCTGGCTCCCGGCCAGCGCTCTGGCCGAGCAGGTCGAATCGCAAGACCTCCGGGTGCAGGTGATTCGGATCGAACTCAGCGCGTTTGACGAGACCACCACGGCCTGGGTGGCTCCACGCCACGATCCGGCAACCCATGAGATCGCTGAGCTGGATGCTGATCGACTGATCCTTGATCCTGCGACCGGAGAAGTATTGGATCGGCGCCGGTATGCTGCCATCACCCAAGGGTGGGCCAATCTCATGGATTTCATCTATTCGCTGCATTATGCGCTGGCGCTCGGCATGACGGGCATGTGGATTCTCGGTATCTGTGCCCTGGTCTGGACGGTGGATTGTTTTGTGGGATTCTACCTGACTCTCCCAGCTGGACCGGGAGTTAAAGGCACCGCTCCAAAGACGCTTGATCGCAGTTGGTGGGCCCGCTGGAAACCCGCTTGGTTGGTCAAGTTGAAGAGCTCAGCCTATCGTCTGAATTTTGATCTCCATCGGGCCGGAGGCTTGTGGACCTTGGTGCTGTTGCTGATCTTTGCCTGGTCGAGTGTGTACATGAACCTCTGGGATACGGTCTACACCTGGACGACCCAAACGCTGTTCGAGTACCACACGATCTGGACAGAGATTCCGCCTCGGGCGCAGCCGTTGGAGCAGCCCAAGCTCTCCTGGCGAGAGGCGCAGGCGCGGGGCGAGGCCTTGATGGCGGAGCAGTCAGCGCAGCATGGGTTTGCCGTGGAGCAGCCGGTGGCCTTGGGGTTCGATGCTGAGCGTGGCACCTATACTTGGCAAGTCCGCACGAATATGGAGATCGATGATCGGAGTCGTCGGTACACGACGCAAGTGCTCTTCGACGCAGACACCGGAGCGCTGAGACTCGTCCTCCTCCCGAGTGGCCAATACACCGGCAATACGATTAGTAACTGGCTCTATGCCCTGCACATGGCCAATGTGTTCGGGCTGCCATATCGGATCTTTGTGTGTCTGTTGGGGCTCGTGGTCACCATGCTCTCCGTCACGGGTGTCTATATCTGGTCGAAAAAGCGGCGCTCGCGGCTCCTGGCCGCTGCCCGCAGACTGGTATCCACTCAAACTGAAGCGGCTCAATGATTAGGGCAGGGTATAGGGGACGAAGACAAAAGCATATTTGTCAGGGGAGAAATCGGTGGTATTGCGGGTGGCGAGTTTTAACTGGTGGTTGAGCGCGAGCGAGGCTTGGAACGCATCGGGCAATTTCCAGCGGTGTTCTCTGCGTAACTGGGCGGCAAGATCCGCATCGCGGGCTTCAATCGGAAGAAGGGGAAAGGTCTCAAGGAATTGCCTGGCCAGTGCCAACGTGTCTGGCGCAAAGCCTGTCAGCACTTCTGCGCGGGTGATCACCGAAATGGACAGCGTCTGGTGCTGTTCGTGTAAGAAGCGGGTGGCGGCGGAAATTCCGTTGAAGTGGTCGATAAGGATGACCGAATCCAGCAGGTAACGTGTTACTGATTCTGCCATTCTGCGCGTAACCGACGTTGGTACGTCAGGCCGTCACCGGCGGTCCAGAGCCCGCGTGTTTGGGCAAGAAGGTCATCGAAGGACAGTGAGGGAGAAGGTGCAGCGACATGATGGCGGTACAGATCAAGCGCTTTGCGGACAATTTCAGCAGCCGATACCTTTTCGGCGAGGGCTTGCTGGTCAAGCCAGGCTTTCTCTTGTTCTTCGATCTCGATGGTTGTCTTCGGCATTGCGCGAGCGCCCTTTACAGGATTTACCTCTATAACCATACCACATCTGTGTCTGGTCGGGAAACAGAGAGGCGCTTGAATGTATCGTACTGCTGTCGCCTGGATCTGGACCAACATGAACGGATGATATGAAAGGATAGCGGGAACATGGAGAATTTGAAATACGCGGTAGATTACGGAGTCATTGGATTATTGACAGTACTCGGTCTGTGGGCGGTCCTTGTGGCGATTGAACGATGGCGGTTCTATGCGAGGGTGGATCCGGCGCAATTCTCCGGCCTTCAGACATATGAAGTCGCACTCACCAAGCGGTTGGTCATCATCGGGACGATTGCTGCGAATGCGCCCTATATCGGCCTGCTGGGCACGGTGCTGGGCATCATGCTTACGTTTCATACGATGGGCACGTCCGGGGCTCTGGCCGTCAGTTCGATCATGATCGGGCTGAGCTTGGCCCTCAAGGCGACGGCAGTGGGCTTGCTCGTCGCGATTCCCTGTGTCGTCATGAACAACGTACTGCGACGGCGCGTGACGGAACTGCTCACGCTCTATAAGGTACAGCATGGAACGTGAAGTCAATCAGATCAATGTGATTCCGCTCGTCGATGTGATGTTGGTCTTGCTGGTGATCGTCTTGACGACGGCGACCTTCATCTCAACGGGACAGGTGCCGGTCAATTTGGCCAAAGCGAAGGAAACCAGCGGCCGACAAGACACGCCGATCGTGGTCACTCTCACCGCGGAGGGAGATCTGTTTCTCAATGATCGGGCGGTGGAAGAAGGTGGACTGTCATCACGACTCCAGACCTATCAGAAGGAATCACCGGTCGTGGTTCGGGCCGACCGGGTGACGCTGCTGGAACGGTTCGTCAGCCTCGTGGATGAGATCCGTAGCCTCGGGTTTCAGAAGGTGAGCTTAGAAGTGGTCAAGGCATGATCATTCGTGCTGGTGTCTGACCTCTCAATATCATTCGATACACGCCGGCTCGCTGCACTCTCACAAGACAGTGCTTTCCTCTTCTATCCAGATTATTTTGATACACAAAGCCCTGTGGTTTGTGTCACACGATTCCGGCTCACTTGATCGGTGGTGTCGGTTCACGCATCGAGCTTCAGTCTCGTTGTGGTCGTCGCTACGATATCCGGGCGAGCCGCCCATCCCAGCCGGCCAACCAGTCTTATCTGCGATACGATACGAGGTTGTCCGTTAGGCACAGCTCTCCAACGTACAAATTCATCGCATCTGTAGCATACGTAAGCAGGCGTCTGTAGACCCTCATCAGGGCAACTGTTACATACTCGCCAGGTCGCACTCATGGCTTGATTTGCGTAAGGAGAGGCAGCCTGTAGGACTCTCGTCAGCTGGCAGACTACTGCTGGCTGATCCAAAGACCTCCGGCTCCGGTCCTCGAATCAGTGGTGAGCTGCCGTATTACTAACAATTATAAAGAGGTGTGATTGTGAGCAGAACGTTACGATATGTATGGGCGGCGTTGAGCCTCCTGATCTTTGGTGCCGGTATCCAGACTGGATCGGCCTTCGCGCACGAACAGCGCAACTTCCTGGGCGGGCAGTACATCATGTTCGTGGGATTCGTCAATGAACCAGCGTTTGAAGATGAGGCGAATGCCTTTGATCTCTTCCTCATCCGTGACATCGATGGGGACGGTAAATGCACTCAGGACACGCCCGACGCCTGTTTGGATTGGCAGCCCGTGAGCAAGCGCGACGGAGATCTGGTGGATATCAACGTCAAGGTCTTGTATCTCAATGACGATGAGTTCAACGCGCCGATCAGAGAGCAGGCAATGCTCAAGGGTGAGCTGGAACAGGACTTCTTCGACGCAACCCGCTACAACATTCACTTCAAACCCAATGTCGGCGGCGCCTACGGATACATTCTGAACGGCACCTTCCAGAAGCAGGGGTCGCCAGCGGTGCAGCTCAACAATGTGAAGTTCGTGTGTGGACACGGAGCGCAACCCCCTTCTGAACATGGTTTCAGCTGCGTCGGGGATATTCTGCAGCCGTTCCCGTTCGGAGCGAATAGCAATTACCGTGACAACCGGGATAATCGCGGGAAGGGAAGCGAGCCACACAATACGCGCGATCACAAGCATGGGAAGAAGCAGTAGCTGACGATGGTTTTCAGACACGTGGGCTGTCAAGGAGGGAAGCGTAAGTCCACCCAGTCACCACAACGCGGGATGTCGCACCCCGCCCAGAAGCGGGACAACCCCAA
>JBQTJA010000019.1:0-145398 GCA_052387595.1 Nitrospiraceae bacterium
CTGAGATCACGGCCTATGAGTCGCGTCGAAAGACTGACGCGCCTTGGTTGTTCCGCGACCTTCATTCGTAACTGAGGAGATACTGGTGAAACTGTTTGTGACGCTGCTCTTCTTTCTAGGCGCTGCCTACCTCACGGTCGTGTTCAACTGACCTATTCGGATGGAAACCGGGCCGGATACATTCAAAAATTTTCGACGAAGGGCTGGCTGTGCAAGACGCATGAAGGAGAGCTGGCCATGACGACCGTACCGGGAACGGCACCTGTTCTCTGGCAGTTTACGATCTCGGACGATAAAGTCGCCGCGCAACTGTCAGAAGTCTTGGGGAAACGGGTGATCTTGCATTACAAGGAGTATCGCTACATTCCCACCACCTGCTTCGGGGACACCACCTATTTCGTGGATAAGGTGGAAATTCAAGAGTAGTCTGGCTCCCCATCTACAGCCATTTCTTTCGGCGGAACCCGATGAGCATGATGGCGGCGACGAGACCCATGATGCCGATCGCCATCGGGTAGCCCCACGGCCATTTTAACTCCGGCATATACTCGAAATTCATGCCATAGATGCCGGCAATAAACGTGAGCGGCATAAAGATCGTGGTGATAACCGTCAAGACCCGCATGACGGCGTTCAGCCGATAGCTCACGCTCGACAGATAAATATCCAGACTGGCCGAGACCATTTCCCGCAAGGTCTCGATGGTGTCGACAATCTGAACCACATGGTCATAGACATCACGGATAAAGATCTTTGTGGACTCATGCAGAAATGGACAGTCCGAGCGAGACAGACCGTTGATCGCTTCCCGGAGCGGCCAAACGGCACGGCGTACGAATAACAACTGCTGTTTCAGCCCATGAATATCCTTGAGGATGTCCGGCTTGGGATCGGCCATCACCCGTTCTTGCAGCGACTCGATCTGCTCACCGAGCAGTTCGAGGACCTCAAAATATTGATCAACGATGGCATCGATCAGTGCATAGAGCAGATAGTCTGAACCGTTTTGCCGAAGCCGCCCTTTCCCGCCTCTCAGACGGTCCCGCACCGTGTGAAACACATCGGTGCCGTTTTCCTGGAATGAGAGAACGTAATTTCGGCCAAGGACGAAACTCACCTGCTCGACGACAATGTCCCCTCGCTCAGCGGTCGTCAGCATCTTCATCACGAGAAAGAAATAGGTCTCATAGTCGTCGAGCTTCGGACGCTGGTCCGTGTTGGCGATGTCTTCCAGCAGAAGGGGATGAAGGCCAAAATGTTTCCCGAATCCTTCCAAGACGTCAACCTTATGGACCCCGCCAACATTGACCCATGTGACGCTTTCGTCGGCAGGCAGTCGAAGCGCATTCAGATCTGTGACCACCTGCTCCTCACACCGCGCACCGGCATAATTGAACAGGGTCATGCTCACGGCCTCGGCCCGCTGTTCGCCAATGTGAACAAGCGTCCCTGGTGAGAGCCCCGTCTTCTTCGACCGTTTCTGGAGCAGTTTCATCACAACCTGCTTGTACGCAGATTCAACGGCCAGGTCAAGCATGGTACCCGCTCGGTTCTTTTCATCTGCCTCCAGGCCTGCTACTCTCCTGTCATGACATGGGACAATGAACTGGATGTTCTCAGCCTGGCGATTCGGAAGGCTGGAGCAGAAGCCGTACGGTTCGCCGTTGATGGCTTTGAGACGATTCAGAAGCCGGACCAATCCCCAGTGACCTCGGCGGACCTGGCCGTGAATGAGGTCCTTCTCTCCCACCTGGCGTCGGCGTTTCCTCAGGATGGATGGTTGTCAGAGGAATCACCTGATAGTCTCGACCGACTTCAGAAACGCCGAGTCTGGGTGGTTGATCCGATAGACGGGACGAAGGCGTTTATCAGTGGTGAACCGGAGTATTGCATTTCCGTCGGCCTCATCGAACAGGGCCGACCGATCGTGGCAGGCATCTTCAACCCTTCCACGGACGAATTATTCACCGCAACTCGAGGTGGAGGTCTGCGCCTCAATCATAAACCTGTTGCTCCACCAGCGTCGTGGAACGGTCGACATCCAGAGATCGGCCTGAATCAATGGGAACAACAGATCGGCCGCTTCACCTCCCTGAAGCCATCGATCAATAAGCGGCCTATCCGCTCCATCGCGTGGGTACTCGCACTCGCCGCAACCGGACGCATCGAGGGAGTCGTCACGTGGGAACCCGAAAATGAATGGGATGTGGCCGCGGGGACACTCCTCATCACGGAGGCAGGGGGAACCATCTCCGATGGCCTTGGACAGGAACTCCTCTTTAACCGGCGCGAGCCTCGCTATCGCGGCATCATCGCCACTGGCCCACACTGTCCCGATGCACTCGCGCGACAGCTCAGATGCCTGACTTGTGGGACCGACAACGGCCTTGCGTAATGGCGAGTGATGGAGGATCAGGGTGCGGGAGGAGTGTCGCCAAGGCGTGTCATGGAGGTTTTCCTGGTCAGGTGGAACGTGCCACCCTTCTCTGATGGTGACCTGTTCGCACCGATTCGCTCATACCACCAGGTCCCGTCGCCTTCCACAGCGTCGGCAGAGAGGTTCACAACGAAACCACCTTCCCGATCGTTTTCTTTCTGAGACCACTTACCGATCCATGTCCGGCCGTTGAGCTGAATCGTTTCGAATCGCCCATCCTTGAATGTGTACGTGCCGTTGCCCTGATCATCGAGCCGGAGGACAACCACCCCACCGTCTTCGTATTCCCATTCCCCTTCCAGGACGGAACGGTCACCGGTGGAATGGTCGGCGGAGACAGAGAGAGGGACTGTCGCCTGATGACCGCATCCCGTCAACAGCAGTGCAGCAACAGCAGCGACTATGGGAGCGAGGCGCAGACCCATGGTCGAGTTCATAGCACGGGCTTGCGCTTCAGGCAAGAAACGGCCGCTTACTCGCGCAAGTACCTACAAGCCAGCTTGGATCAACCGCCGACAGGCTTCATCGAGATCTCGGTCGGTCTTGGCATAACTGAAACGGACGAAGTTGGCCCCTGCCGCACCGGGGATAAAGGCTTCTCCCGGTACACCAGCTACACCGGTTCGGTCCAATAGATACATGGCCCGAGCTTTCCCACTGTCGCCAGGAAGCCGGGACACATCCGCCAACACGTAATAGGCCCCCTCTGGTATCGAGGGAGTGAGTCCCGCCTTGGCGAGAGCGCTGCAAAACCTGTCGCGCTTGTGCTGGTAGTCTCGTGCCAGGCTCCCATAGAAATCGTCCGGCAAGTTTCGAATGCCACGAGCCACGCCCATTTGAAGCGGCGCCGGAGCACAAACATAGAGGAGATCGTTCATCGCACCAATCGCTCTGGTCCACGTCTGCGCAGCCACACTGTACCCGATCCGCCACCCCGTCACGCTGAAGGTCTTGGAGTACCCTCCGATGGTCACTGTCCGTTCCGTCATATTCGGCAAGGAAGCCATGCTCACATGGCGTCGCCCGTCATAGAGAAAGTATTCGTAGATTTCATCCGTCAGGACAAACAGATCGTGCCGGCACGCAAACTCTGCCAACGTCTCAAGTTCCGTTCGGCTGAAGACCTTGCCTGATGGGTTGCCGGGCGAATTGACGATGATGGCCTTTGTTCTCGCGGTCACGAGCTGCTCAAGCTGAGTCAACGAATAGGTCCAAGCTGGTGGCTGCATGTGGACCACCACAGGGACTGCTTCAACCGCCATGAGTGCGCTGATATGGTATTGATAGTACGGCTCAAACAAAAGGACTTCGTCGCCGGGGTTAAGCAGCGCAGCACAGGCACAGTGAAAAGCGCCGGTTGCCCCGGCGCTGACGGTGATTTCCGTTTCTGGATCGGCGTGAATCCCATTATAGTGGGCCAGTTTGTCGGCGATGGCCTCCCGTAATTCAGACAAGCCATCGAAGCGGGTATAGACATTGTGTCCCTCCCTGATGGCCTGTTCTGCCCCCTCCAGCACGATCGGCGGCACCGGCGTATCACAGACCCCCTGTGCCATGTTGAGGCCCTTCGCACTCGCGCAGGCTTGGGTCATGGCCCGAATTTCCGATTGCGCGAGATCTCCCATCCGTCGACTGACTGTTCGCATGACCCTTCTCCTTCTTAAGCCTTCACGATCGGTGTTCTTTGTGGCAGAGGATGAGGCCGGCGTCAAGATGGAACCACAACCTACAGTGCGATAAGAGAGGTTATAGGTGTCACCCTAGGTACAATATAGATTCTGCTTGCTCAGGCCGGCTCTATGCGTACACTAAAGGCTGCTGCCCCCCAATCTTCAGTTGAAAAGGACCACCGCCGTGACAGCAAAGACCTCTAGAGAACTCGGTCAGGAAGATGCGAACCAGCAGGACCGACGTGGCAGAAGACTCACCCTCTCCTGCAGTCTGTTTTTCTTTGGCGATGATGACTTTGAAGGTGAAGCGAAGATTTTGGACGTATCAACAAACGGGTGCAGCGCCGAGTCATCAATCGACGTGACAGTTGGGATGCTGCTGAAACTGTCTTTGTTTCTTCCTGACTTTAAGTGGCCGCTCCGCGTCGATCAGGCCATTGTGCGCTGGGTCGATGGCAAACAATTCGGCCTGGAATTCACCAGTATCCGTCTGGCCCAGCGAGAACGATTAAGAAGTCTAATCATGAAAGCCCGGCAATAGCATTAGATGCTCGGCACCAAGCATTCTACCTCTACGACTTCCCCCACAAGCTTTCCAACCGCTGGGCTCGGCCACAGCCGTACTTGTAATACTTATACCGGAGCGGGTTTTTCTTGTAGTAATCCTGATGGTACTCTTCAGCCTGGTAGAAGGTTGAGGTTTGGACTATCTGAGTCACGATGGGCTGGGGAAAGCGCTTCGACTCTTCGATCGCGCGCTTGGACTCTTCCGAGAGCCGCTTTTCTTCGTCGGTTGAATAGAAGATGGCCGCGCGGTACTGAGTCCCATGGTCGCAGAATTGCGCGTTCGGCGTGACCGGATCGACGTTGCGCCAAAAGGCATCCAAGAGTTTCTGGTACGTGACTTTCGTTGGATCGTAGGTGACTTCAACCGATTCTGCGTGACCCGTCCGCCCAGCCGAGACCTCTTCGTAGGTGGGGTTGGCCACAGTGCCGCCCATGTAGCCCGAAACCGCGCCGAGGACTCCATCCACCTTTTCGAAGGCCTCTTCCATGCACCAGAAACAGCCGCCTGCAAAATACGCCTTGGCGGTGGTTGGTGCGCTCTGCACTCCGTTGGAGAACCAGCCTGTGAGGGTCGCACAGATCACGAGACTCATAGCGAGTGATGTCAGACGCCGCAGGATGGTCATGATCGTCTCCTCCTTCTTTAGAGTCGTCGCCGTAGTCTTATTCTTACATGTTACTACGACGCGTGTGGAGACGTGGAGGTGTGGAGAACTCGCGTGGCAACAGACAGGAGCCGGCATGAGAGTCCTTCACGCGTCAAACTGGAATATACCTGTCGAGATCCTGTTCTGTACGACGCACTCGTCGCTGGCGCCCATCCATGAGTTTCATGATCAGTTCAATAGCCTCCTCCGGCGAGGCAGCGGCTTGGACCAATCGCGTATCGAGTTTTCGAAAAAAAGCGACATCGGCAGAAGACGCCTCGACGAGAATGACCGGCTTCCCAGCCTTCACGGCCAACGCCACTTCCGACACCGTGCCCGAACCACTCAATCCGCAGGCCACCACGACATGGCTGGTCAGCACATTGATGTTGTTCCGGCCACTCCCCATTTCCGTGATGATCGGCACGTCCACATGGCGGGACACCTTGTCCTTGGCCGTCGGCAAGACCCCGATGGTCAAGCTGCCCCCCACCCGCTTGGCTCCTTCGCAGGCCGCGTCCATGACGCCCACGTTTCGACCACCAGTCAAGACAACCCAACCACGCCGGGCAATGAATTCTCCAAGAACTCGGGCATTGTCGAGGTCCTTCTTCGTCGCTTTGGCCGGCCCCATTACTCCCACCACAAATCGCATCAATCCTCCTTCAATCCGCTTCTTCGTCCTCAAAACCGAGAGGCCGTGAGGGTCACATCCGCATGCTCCCAGGCCTGTTTCCAGTCTTCTTCCGCGGCATCGGCTTCACGGCCCTTCCGTTGTGCACGGAGACTTTGCATGAGTCCAAACTGGGCCCAGCCGTTCCGCGGATTCTTGGCCAGATCCGCTCGGTAGACCGCTTCTGCCCTACCCGGCTGACCAGCCTTCAACAAGACGGCGCCGAGATAGTGACGAGTGGGAATCGGCCAGAACGGCGGCTCAGTGTAGGGCAGCTCTTCCTCCAGCTTGACGGCATCCGTAAGGGATTTGATGGCCTCATCGTATTGGCGGCGGTACATCGCAAGCTCACCGGCCAGCAGCCGTTCCGCGATCTTGAGGAGAGCCCGTTCCGTTTTCTCTTCCCGCGTCCGATCGCGCCCGAATCGTTTCGCCAGGCCGGCCAACACCACATGCTCGCCCTCGGCTCCGGGCATACGACCAGACGCCGCGAGCGCAAGTCCCCTCCCCAGTCGCCACATCCCCTGTTGCAAACGCAGCGTCTTTGGAGGAGGCGGTTCACGCAGCAGGTCATCCCATTGTCCAAACCTGATCATCGACCACAAGGGAGCCGGAAGGTACAATTCCTTCCAGGCATCCTTCCGCACTTCCTCTTCGGAGATCGTGCCCGTCAGCTGACGAGCCACCTGCAATGCCTCGGTTCTTCGTCCCTCCATCGCTAAGGAAGCCCAGAGAAAATGCAGATTGTGGGTGTAGTAGCCGTCGGCATAGTCGCCGTGTAACTGTCTCCTGGCCAAATACTTGCGATCGACCTCCGCCGCATGTGCATTCTGTTCAACCGCCTCGTGATATCGACCGAGTCGCATGTAGATGTGGGCCGGCATGTGGACCACGTGAGCGGCACCAGGCATCAGCCCGGGTAATCGCTCCGCACAAGCGACGGCTCGGTGCGGGTTCGGAGAGGCTTCGACCGCGTGGATATAGTAGTGGCACGCTCCTGGATGATCCGGGAAACGCGCCAGAATCGATTCCAGTGTCGACACGATTTCTTGGGTGCCCGGTTTGGGTCGTCCATCTGCCGTCCATAAATCCCACGGCCGCAGGTCCATCAAGGCCTCGGCGAACAAGACTCCGGCATCCGGATCGTTCGGATGCTGCCGCCAGACTACACGCATCGCGTCCGCATACGCTTTATCCAGAGCCGGTCGTGCATGCGCTCTGAGCTCATATCGCTTTCCGATTGCATCGATATAGGCCTGTTCGGCTGCGCTTGTGCCGGCACGATGTGCGCGAGCCTTTTGGACGGCATCCCACGCCCGTCGTTCGGCAGCCTTATCCATGGCGGCATTGATGTTCGGACCCGATGCGAGCGCCACCCCCCAATAGGCCATGGCGGCAGAGGGGTCCAGTCGAGCGGCTTCTTCGAAGGCCAGGAGAGCCTCTTCATGGTTGAAGGCGTACACGAACCGCAAACCTTGATCAAAATATTGTTGAGCCTCGTGTGAACCCGTTGTGATGGGGTGATGGAGGGTACCGAGATTCTCAAAGAGAGGCACCCGGGCGATAGAACGTTCAGGAGCCGCACTGAGGTCAATCGTCAACAGGCCGAGCCACAGCACAGCCCACAAGAGGACACGAACGATGGTCATTGCCGGATGTTTAGCAGACGTGACCCCTATCTGGCTAGAGGAGCAGATGTACCTGCATGATGGGATCGTTGTCGGGCCAGTAGGATTCGCCCTTTTCTAGCGGTGAAGCAATGGAGAAGTATTCAGCGCCAACGGCTTACCGGGCCGAGCTTACAGATGGAGCGACTGAGCGTCACTGTCCTGGGGATGAAACGGGCGCTCATGTTCCTGAGGAGGATTGGGCGTCTCGCTGACCGTCGGTTTCTTCCGACCGATACGGTTTCGCTTGAGAGAGGCAGCCGCCGTGCTGGTGGTGGATACCGGTGAATAGGTACCGGCTTCTAGCTCTTTTCCAAGATGAACGAGGACCTCTTGCTGAGAGGCAACCAAGGAAGTCAGCTCTTGAATGTGCGACGTCAGCCGGGCAATCTCATCTTGCTGCCCAATCATGCAGGCCCGGATTTCGGCGACTTCTTCCGACTGAACATGAGCCGGCACCGGAGACGGCTGTTGCAGGATGGTGACCTTCGCGGCCACCGGGTTCTCTGCGTCCTGGATTGGCTCCTCCACTCCATTCGTCGACCAGACGGGACCCTGCCCTTGGACCGTGGTACGCTCCGTCGTTCGGTCGGGAAGCGCAAGGGGTTTACGAAGGCGCGGATGGATCTCGTCCTCATAGCGCGTGACATAGGCAAAGAGGTCAACCACCTTGCGCCAGCACAGGGCGCCAGCATTGAGCAGGATCTGACCGTAGGGCGTCGCAACCGGCCGAGCTTCATCAATCTGCTTCTGTGATGGGATTCGGTGGATGAGGTTGATGGGTTCTTTGTTGAATCGCGGGGCCATCTGGCAGATCCCCCCTTCAATCAGACCTAGTGGGATACCTTTATTGTACCTACTCCTCGCGCGGAGAAGAGTCAACCCTTTTATTCTGTGGTCGATTAAATATGTTTGGAGTCCTCATGACACAGCTAGAACCGTGTGACGCTTGAGAAACGAAAATGCGGGAGGGCCAAAGCTGGAACCAACATCTTTCCGGTCTCTGAGTTCACCGCCTCCATCGGCGCGGTCCAAGCCGTGATGCGTCGAAAGGCCTGGATCGGGCTTTCATGAAATCGGAAATTTTTTACAGCTGAGACGATCTCCCCCTTCTCGATCAGAAACGTTCCATCTCGCGTCATTCCGGTCAGCATGAGGTCCTGAGGATTCACAGGACGGATATACCAAAAATTCGTCACCAGAATCGCACGGTCCGTATTCTTCATGAGATCCTGAATCGACTGTGCAGGGGCCCCCGCCATCGACAAGGCCGGAGCCTCCAGTGTCGGAATGGGGTTGATGCCATCAGCCTTCGCCGTAAACCGGTCGTAGGCCAGCTGTCTGAGGATTCCATGGTCGATCCACAGGGAGGCTGTACTCGGCAGACCGTCATGGGTAAATCCTTCTCCAAGCAGGTCGGCATGATCGGGGTGATTCTTGAGCGTCAGCCGTTCGTCCACGATGGCCTGTCCCAGCTTGCCGGCGAAGGGGCTCGTTCCCTTTGTGTAAGACTTGGCGTCCAGAGACCAGAGCACCCACGCCCAAAGCCCGGCCACGGCTGCCGGCTCAAGAATCACGGGATACTGCCCCGCCGGCATCTCACACACATCCCGGCCTCGTTTGGCTTTGGCAATGGCCGCCAGGGTCCGCTCTTGAACCTTCAAATGATCGATCGACCGATGTGCCGCCGCACTCCAGCCCGTCGCGTCACCAATTTGGACCGTGAGACTAAACCTCGCGTCTCCTCGTACCTCATAGCCGAATAGCCCATTGCTCGCCGCAATCCCGACCGCGGTCCCGGATGATGCCACGACGCCAGCGGCCATGAGGTTCTCCATCCGGCAATGTCCGATGGCTTCATTCGCATACTCCAGACGTTTGACCGGTCCTGCCGCCAGAGTTTCCGGTTTCGCTGTCGCTCGAACAGGAAACAGGCACGGATCGGGAGGTGGCAGGTATTCGGAGTCAACCGGTGAGACCCGAGCAATCCGTTCAGCACGCGCCAACGTATCCTGAACCGCGCCGGCGGTAAAATCCGTCGTGCTCGCGGTCCCCTGCTGACTCCCGAAGGCAACCGTCACGGCCAGTGAGCCCCGCCTCGCATCGACATTCTGAATGATTTGATTGTTGGCGAATCTCGTTGTGCCGGCGCGATGATCGCGAAGACGGACGATCGTCTGATCAGCGGATGAGCGGGTCAAGACCAGATCGCTCAGAAAGCGAAACTCCTCGCTGCTGGTCAGCTTCGGCCAGGTGCCGCTCAGTATGGTCATGTGCTTCCCTCTCCTCGGATCACATGGATCTGGCGAAACCTCGCCGGAGAAGCGGCATGCGTCATCCAACCAGACTGGCCTGGCTGCCCCTTGCCACAGGTGATGAAGCCGTATCGACGGCGAGCCGTTCGGTCGGCCACTCCATCGCAGCTGTTCCAGAATTCCGGCGTGATCCCATGGTAGATCACGTCTCGCAGCATGTGGGTCCGTCTGCCATGTTCAATCAGCCAGAAGGCGTCACCGCCGAACTGGAAATTGTAGCGGCGCTGATCGATGCTGTAGGACCCATGGCCTTCGATGTAGATGCCGTGCTCCACGTCGGCAATCAGTTGATCGACAGTCGCTGAGCCTGGCTCAAGTCCGATATTCGCGATACGCACCATCGGAACGTGGCTCCACCCATCAGCGCGATTAGAGCCACGTGAACGAGCTTCACCAATCTTCGACGCGACTTCACGGTTCGTGCAATATCCGACGAACACCCCGTTCCGGACGATATCCCATTGCTGACACTGAACCCCGTCATCATCATAGCCAGTCGCTGCTAATGTTTCCGGTTCGGTGTTATTAGCAACCAAATTCACATGCCGCGAGCCGTAGCGAAAGTTGCCCAGTTTGTCGGGCGTCAAGAAGCTGGTCCCTGCATAATTGGCTTCGTACCCCAGCGCCCGGTCCAGTTCGCTCGGATGGCCGCAGGACTCATGGATCGTCAATGACAGATGCTCCGGGTCGAGCAGGAGGTCATACTGGCCCGCATCGACCGATGGGGCTTTGACCTTTTCGATCGCTTGAGCGGCAACACGCGTGGCCTCGCGCAGCAGGTCGGCTTCCTCGATCAGTTCATAGCCCTTCCTAAGATGAGGCGTGTTGAAACTGCGTGAAGCGAACCGGCCTTCGTAGAGAGCCGTTGCGGTACATTCGCCTTGCCCGGCCAACAGATCGAATTCCACACGAGACCCTTCCGTCGACACAAACAGTTTGCGGTCTCGGCGCGCCCACAGATTTGCGCTGGTTCGTGCGATGCCGGATTGCCGATGGAGCGTCTCCATCGCATTCAGCAATAAGTCGGTTTTCTTCTCAAGTGGGATAGCGAAGGGATCGATGCGATAGGACGTGATGACGCGGTCACGATGAACTGGTTCCGGTACCAATCGCACTTTTTCCAGGGCCACCGACGCAGACCCTCTGGCGATCTCAATGGCCAGATTAGCCACCCGTGGAACTTCTTCAAGTGAGAGAACCGAGCTCGCAGCAAAACCCCATGCTCCGTGATAGAGCACACGCACGCCGAAGCCGATGTCCCGGACATCTCGAATCGAGGAGATCCGACGATCTTCGCCTTCAATGTGTTCCGTACTGCTGTCTTGAATGCGGATGTCGCCGTACTCGGCGCCCGAGGCCGCAATACGTTTCAGCGCAAGCTCGGCTGATTCGTCCCAGGTCGGAGAGGTCATGGCGATCACTCTCGAATTGAATGAAGGGATGGGTCAGTATAACAGGAGCGTGAGGTGAAGGGTGGCAATGATTCCTTGACGTAAATAGATGTAGGTGTTGTTTTCCGTTTCTCAGTTCCACTTATCCTCTAACCAACGTTTCAACTGTTCACCGATTGTTAACAAAGCCGTCCTATACGGTGATGTATCGTTTAAGCTGATCGCCACCTCTGTAGCGCTGTACGGGCGAGTGATTTCGTGCCGGTCTCCGAGAGGTCTAATGACTCGAGAAGGTTCTTTAACCATGCAAGGGAGACTCGTGAACCAGATAAGACCCGCGATTTCCTTATAAAGCTTGGTGGCATCACCATTCGCCGAAAAATTCAATGCCTTGGCAACGGATTCTGCATACGGCTGAACCAGCTTGCTTAACATATCTGACGCACTCGCAACGCTGTTCACAGCCAGCAACGTTCCTTTTGGACGGATGATCACCGAAGCATCAAGGGCAATAAATCCACGACGAGGAGAGATAGCATTAAGGATTTGTTTTCTCGCCTTGGTGACATTCCGATCTATCGCATCCGAGGATCGCGGCCGCTTACACTGAACGTCCAAGACTATTCCATCTTTGCGAATGGTGATGTCGCCTACCCAATGGCCGCTCTCACCGATTCGGTTAATACCATCGACTGCCAAGACCTCGCATCCAGAAACCAGCAGACGCCCGGCGACAAAAAAAGCGAAGCCATCATTTCGTGGTCTATTGCTTGATGTCGCCAGATTTTCGTCATCTACGACAAGCGCACCACTCGTGAAGGTCTCTGAAATTCTGCTTTTTAGACCTGGGAAGTCATCAACTTTCGTCGACCACAATTCATATATTTCGACAATTTCATTGGCCTCATGATAGGCCAACACATGCTCCGGGCTGTTCGCACAACCATCAAAAAATTCAGTAATCAGTCGGGCATAGCGTGTAGCTCGACCTCGATCAATTTGTGCCCAATTGCAGGCGTTCTCCACTCGGGTATTTAGTGCCGAGAAATGAAATACCGTGCTTCTTGTCGAAGGAGTGAAGTTCATAGAATCGGACTGGCGGTTATCACTGTGCGGTTGCCCCATGCTAGGCCACTCTATGACCGGACCGTTCTACTTTGGAAGCAACAGACATTTCTAAGGCTAATGAGCCTGCAAATCAAGTTACATTGACAAGCAATGAACAGTCCTCGTACCTTTTATACGATACGCGGAAATACGTTACGCCGTGATTTCACGGCTAGAGGGAAGGTCCTCATGCACAGAACTATACGGCTATGATCAAACGAGATGCCGGGTGGTGGATCGGTTGGATCGAAGAAGTACCGAGTGTGAATTGCCAGGATCCTAGCCGAGAGGCATTAGTTGAGACGCTCCGCGTCACGCTACGGGAAGCGCTGGAACTGTCGGCTAAATTGGCTTGTTATATTTCATCTCTACCGACCCAGTAGTCCGGCTTCCGATGTTGGTGGGCCACCGCGATGACAAGGATATGGTCTTCTTCCACGGAGTACATCAACTTATATGGGAACTTGTGGAGGAGGCACTTCCTGACTTCACCCCGCTCTATGGACCACGCTTTGGGATACTCGGCAACTCGTAAGGCAGCCTTTCTCACTTCCTCTTTGAATCTGCACCCGAGCCCTGCATATTCGAGCTCATAAAAACGGACAGCATCTTCCAGCTCTTGCGTCGCTATTCGGGTGAATACGACGCGCATCATTTGTCCTTAAATACTTCCTCCATCTGGACGCCTTTAAGCTTTCCATCTCGATAGGCCTTGAGTCGTTTTTCCGCTTCTTCCGCCCATATTTCATCGAGCTTCTTATCCGGCTCATCCAGGCTCTTTATCAGACCCTCAACCAAGGTGAACCGTTCCTCCGGTTTCAGTTTCATTGCCTCGTCTAATAAGTCTTTCGTGCTCATAGTGTTTACCTCCGATTTCCATGAAGCATAACACTGTTTAAGCCGGTCCGCATAAGAACGGGATCTGATCCATTTCTTCCCGTGTAACACGCCACAACTGTTGTTACATGCGCGGGTACTGTACGAGTTCTTATGAGGACGGGATCAGAACAGTCCCGCAATACCGGTAGCGATCTTCTCTTGCACGATCGGGGTGGCTTCGGGAATGTCCAAACTTTTTTGCCGCACGTGGCCGACCATTCGCATCAGTTGCACCTTTTCACCGCCTGATGACTGACCGCCGGTCGGCCGACCTATCGATTTGCCGATCTTGCGGTCGGTAATTTGGACGTCGGCCACACACAGATAGGTCACGCCATCTTCTTTGGGCGGCGGCTGCATACCGGGAAAGCCAGACATGCCGCCGAATCCTGCTCGCCCGCCGCTCATCGCCATGGCCTGCCTCATCATGGCGCTCATATCCGGCATCCCGGCCATTCCCGCCATCCCACCGCTCGGGTCAGCGGCCGAGGCCATCACAGTTCCGCCGCTGCTGATACCAGCACCAGGACCGGCTTTGGCCACGGCTTCCGGCGCCACTCCATCGGCTGCCCTGTGGCAATAGATCACCTTGGCCTGTATCCAGTAATTGGCCTGTTCCGGATCTTGCACGAGCTGATAGCCCTTGGCGCTCAGCTTCGTATTCACGTCGTTCAACATCACTTGTTGGTTTTCAGACGCGTTCCTGAGTTGCGTATACACATTCCGGTTGGTATTGGGATCGAGGAAGATTGTGTTGCTGTTCATGAGGCCAGATCGAATGACATTGGAACAGCCGGTGGTGGCTGTGGCCAGCATGACGAACGTCAGGATGACGGCACGTGATCGCATGATCTAGAAGTTTCCTGCCACCGCAGCGCTCAGCTTCTGTTGGAGGAGCGGCGTCGCTTCAGCCTCATCCAGTTTCTTTTGGTGGACATCGGCGGCCAGCCTGGTCTGGTAGACACCGGCCTCTTGCCCCGAGCCTGTCTTCATGCCGCTGGGAAGCTGTTCGGTCTTCTGTTCGGTGATCTGGATGTCCGCCACGCAGGCATAGTTCACGTCGTCCGGCATTTTGGGAGCTGAATTCGAAGAACTGAACAAATCGCCGATGCCTTGAATCGCGCTCAACCCCATGGATGCTGCCGCGCCACCTATCGCGCCATACGGTCCCGCCATGCTCGCCATGCTGGTCAGGCCTTGCATGGCTCCCATCGTCGTGTTGAACGCGGACCCATAGCCGCTCGCCACCATTGACTCAACCGGCATCTCGGGCTTCGTGATGTTGCAGTAGACGATGTTCGCCAGCACGATGTAATGCGCGCCGTCAGGATCGTTCACGACCTGATACCCCTTCGCGGCTAAGCGTGGCCCGAGATCATGAAAGGAGACGCCCTGATTGTCGGACGAGTTGCGGGCCTGAATGAATACCGTCTTCTGTGTGCTCGGCGGCAAGAAGAATGTGTTGCTGGAGATAAGATCCGTGTCTTTGATGTTGCCGGCGTACGTGTTGATCGGCAACAGAAGGAGAATGGACAGTGCCAGATATCGCATCGACACCCCTCGACAAAACCGACCGGATTGTACGCAAGAGTCGGTTTCAATAGCAACGGTCAACTGAGATGGAAATGTACGGTTTTCAGGATGCATGCTCTTGAAGAATCGTCCCCCGTCGGCTAGCATGGCGGCCATTTCAGCCGCGTTCGGCGTGCCCGTAGGGAGAAAACGTCGGTGCGATTTCGCATCTCACTGGTCCTGGTCCTTATCCTCCTTGTCACCGCTGCATGCGGAGGCGAAACCAAGCACCTGCCGTCTTCAAATCCGCCGGAGTTCGATCCAAAGAAGGTCTATATGGCACCGGCTGGACCGCTCAGCGCGCCGTCAACGTCGATCAAGCCGACTCAACCCACTGAACTCGAACGGCTCCGGTCCAAGCTCGATTCGCTGGGAAGAAGCCAGAAAGCCACGGGCGAGGGGCAAAAGGTCCCGCTCGATCCGACCTTGCTCCAACTGTTCAAAGGAGCCACCAATCCGTGCGACGCTCTCTCACGGCTGGCGCCGGGCCTGAGCAACACTCAAATCTTTGCGGGAGCCGAGGGTGCGGCGCTGAAAAGGGCCTTGGGTCCGGACGCCGATGGGATGGCCCGTCGAATGGATGAGCACCTGGCGGAGGCACTACAACATTCGCTCGATCCCGGTGCAGCGGATTGTCCGATATCCGTGCGGCCACGGAAGAAGAGCGATCTCTCTCAGCCCGCTCGCCTCGTGCTCACCCACACGACCTCCACCCAGCCGTTCCTCTTGGCGCAGACCACGATTCCTGATGCATCGCAGGATGACTACGACGTGCAAAGGAGCGTGCGCAAAGAACAGCCTCCTCCCGACTGGGTGGGCTGGAAATCGACAGAGACCATGATGCGGATCGGCAAAAAGCCGCACACGGAAGGCATTCGAGAATATTATGAGATGGTCATTGCTCCCAAGGCGAAGCGATGCCCGGATCCGGCAGGGATGGTAGAGGGAACGGTTGAGTGGTCTTTGGTGATGTACCGGGCCACAACGGGACCGGCCGGCGAACCCCATGGGGTGCTCTATCGCCAACTCGTCCAGGCCACACTCAAGGGCGAGGTTGACGACGACGCCAAGGTGAAGCATGTGGATTTCGATGTCACGGTCACGCTGCAACATATCGGCACGGAGCTCGCTCATTCCTCTCACACGTACGGAAGCCATGGCCGCTTCACGCTCGATCAACGCCAGAAGGGAATTCCCCAAGAGCTCAAGATCGTCACGGTCTCCGGCTTCTCGGAGAGCGAGGCTCAGATCAAGGACGCGCACCTCCTCGGATCGCTCACGGCGCTGATGGCCTATTATTCGGGTCAGGAATATTTCAATGCCCAGTCCGAATGGAACAAGCCCAACACTTGCGTGGAAATCATGTTCACACCGGCGACCAAGACGAAGAAGTTCAGTCCGAACGAGTCGGTCTCGGTGAAGACGGAGCTGCGCACGAAGAAGGAACAAACCACGGTTCCTGCAACATTTAAAGAAGCAAAAGAGAAACCGAGAGAAGGCAACGGCGCCGTATCGCCCAAGCAGGCCGAATCCATAGCCGGATCTCCCGCCACATTCACCTACACCATGCCGAGGAAACGGGTAAAACACAGCGGATTCTGGGTGGGAGCGGTCTCCCGAGCGGGAGTCGCCGAAGCCCTGAATGGGGAATGGGAAGTGGCGGATGGGGGTATGAGACTGCGAATTGGCAATCGAATCTGGCACGATCCGGGGTCGCCGTATGCACTGAGCGGCTATGCCCAATTCGATGGCACCGTGCAGTTTGAGATCCAGCTTGAACGAGTGGCTGAAGGGTGGTTTCGAGGTGAAATTATGACGCTTCGCCCGCTGGTTGTCCGGCACGTGAGGCCTGCAGCACATCCCTGCACTGGTTCTGGTTCCCAAACCGAGCATTGGCAGGTCTCGGCTCAAGCCGATCCCAAGACTGAGTCCATGGTGCTGCATTGGGGGTTTACGTCTTCGGATGAACAGGCGTCATGGACATGCAGGGGACCGGCCGGAACCTGGACCGATGAACTTCCCATCTCATTGTTTAGTAATCCTGATCTGCACAAAGTGCAGATGCCGACGAAGTCGGGAACCCAAAAAGATCTCACTGGCAGAGGTAAAAAGTTCCTCGAATCGCTCAACATAACCGTCCTGGAGGGAATGGATGAACAGGGCCGATGACCGAGTAGCGTTTGGGGTGCGGTTCCTGGCAGTCGCCACTCTCTTGTTCAGTTATAGTTGCAGCGGAGACAAGCACCTGCCGTCGTCGAATCCGCCGGAGTACGATCCCAATAAAATCTACACGGCGCCCGCCACCCCCACCCGGCCCGCAACTCTGTCTACGACACCGACTGAACTGGACTCGTTCCGATCCAAGCTTGACGCACTTGAGGCGGGTCAAAAAGCAACGGGTAAGGAGAAGAAGATTCCGTTCGATTCGAATTCACTCCAACCATTCAAAGGCGTCACCACCCCCTGCGAGGTCTTATCGAGACTCGCGCCTGGCCTGGGCAGCGCACAGCTCGTTGCAGGCCATGAGGGTGCAGCATTGAAGAAGGCCTTGGGCACGGAGGCCGACGATATTGCGCGGCGAATGGATGAGCAACTGGCGGAGGGCCTGAAACATTCTCTCGGCCCCGGCGCGGCGGATTGTCCGATCTCGGTGAGGCCCCGCAAGAGCAGTGGCCCGATAGACCGGGCTCACCCGGCGCGCGTCGTGTTGGCTCACACGACATCCACCCAGCCGTTTCTGCTGGCCCAAACGACGATCCCCGACACATCTCAGGACGACTACGATGTGAACAAACCTCCGATGCGGCGAGAAAATGCCCCTGCAGGCTGGATGGGCTACAAGACCACGGATACCATGACGCGTATCGGCAAGCCGCCGCGCACGGAGGGGATTTACGAAAGCTATGAAATGGTCATTGCCCCGAAAGCGAAACAGTGCCCGCATCTGGAAGGGCCGGATCTGAAGGGAATCGCGGACGGGACCTTTGAATGGTCATTTGTGATGTATCGGAGAGCGATGGGACAGGCCGTGCTCTATCGCCGGCACGTCGTCGCCACACTCAAAGGGGAGGTCGACGATAACGCCAAGCTCAAACAGGTTGAGTTCGACGTCACGGTCACACTTCAACATATCGGTACGGAGCTCGCGCCCTATTCCCAGTCCTATGGAAGCAGGGGCCATTTCACGCTCGATCATCAAACGAGTCTTCCTCAGGAGTTTAAAATCATTACGGTCTCGGACTTTTCCGAAGCGGGGGCTCAGGCACACGATGCGCAGCTCATTGGAACGCTCACGGCGCTGGTGGCCTATTTTTCAGGCCAAGAATATTCCAGGGCCCAACTGTATTGGAACCACCCCAATACCTGCGTCGAGATTGTTTTCAATCCGGCCACCAAGACACAGAGATTTGCTCCAAACAAATCGTACCAGGTGAAAACAGAATTGCGCACGAAGAAGGACCAGACGGTGGTACCGGCCAAGTTCAAGGAGGCAAAAGAGCGGCCGAGAGAAGGCAATGGACGTGTGTCGCCGAGGGAGGCGGATTCACGGCCAGGGGCTCCAGCCATGTTCACCTATCAAGCTCCCGCGAGCAGGGTTCGGCATAGTGGATTCCGTGTGAAAACAGTCTCGCGCGCGGGAGTGGCCGAAACCAAGGACGGGGAATGGGAGCTCGCCCCGGCGGATTATGTTCTCGAGTTCAAGTCGCACATCGTCCAAGAACCGTTGAATATCCCGAACCCGCAGTTCGGCATGGGGTTAAGTTCGAATGGGTTCGACGCCCATGTCGAGGCGACAGTCCCCCTCAAGCATACGGAAGATCGTGGATGGGTTGGGGAAGGCGTGATGCAATACGCAACTCGCACAACGACTCAGGCGGCTCAGTGCGAATTCCGCGTTCAGGGCGCCGGCACGACCACGTTTCACGTGAACGGAGGCTCGATCAGCAGTGACCCGGAGCCATTTGCCGTGAACTTGATCATTCTGCCTGGGCAATCAGGCGAAGTCCTCGAGACCCACTGTACGAGTGCCGGGACACCTGAAAAGTTGAAAGAGTTGTTTGCGACACAGGGTGTGCATGGCGGTGAGGCCCATGGTGAGATGGGAAAGGCCGACGGGTGGAGTGGGGCCTTCAACATCACGCGCTTCAGTACATTCAATATGGCGAAGAAAGGGTACGAGATCGGCGGGTGGACGCCGGTACGCGACTCCGACGTGATCGCCAAAAAGACCATCACCGTCAATTGCAGCATAGGGATGCAGACCTGCCGGGAAGAGACGACGCTGACCTTGAAGCAGGCGGATGAGCCGGGGGCAACAGCACCTCCGCCAAGATAGATCACACCCAGAGTGGCCAGAACGCTTTCTGGAGATTGGGCAGACGTCCTTGATTGAGCGCCCGCTTAGAACGGGAACCGCGTCCGATCCCTTATCTCAGCTCCTGTCACCCGCGCCTTCAGCGGTGATCACACCACCGTGCCCATGCGAGTCTCATCGACAAAGGTCTCGGTTGCATCGTCGATCGCTCGTCCCTGGCGGCCTTTCGGAGGCAAGATAAACAATTGTTTTGGGTCAATCTTGTCTTTCTTCTCCGGCGGCATCGACATCTCATACGTCACCGAACGGCGGTGATCCGCCATTTGCAGCTCGGGATTGTAGACGCTGTTGAACTTCCACAACATCTTGATGAAGTTGGTCTGCCCCTTCATCAGGTGTCCGGCCGCAATCTTCGCCGTGCCCTTGAGCGCAGCCCAGCCCAGATGCTTCTTGTTTAAGACTTGTTGGGTCTTGACCAGTTCCGCGTAAAACTCCGGGAGCGGCATCTTGGTCGGCATCACGGCGTGCTGAATGTCAAAGAGGCGGTAATCTCGGGTGTGGAGCTTCCGGGATTCCGTGAGCCAGCTCTCGGTACCGGGATACGGAGTATTGACGCTGATATTGACGATCTCAGGAATCTCCAGGCACCACTGCCGGATGACCTCGAACCGCTGCCGGTCCCAGTCCGGATCAGCGATGAGATTAATGGCGACGGTGATCCCGAGGGACCGAGCGAATTCGAGCGCCTCGAAGTTCTTGCCCAACGAGATGCGCTTCCGATGCATCTTGAGGCCTTCCGCGTCGATGGCCTCCACACCCAAGAACATGTACTGCAATCCGAGCGTCTTCCAGAATTGGAAGACTTCCTTGTTGCGCAGCAGAACATCGCCGCGTGTCTCCATGTAGTACTGTTTTTTGATTCCTCGCCGCGCCACCGCTTCGCCGATCTCCATGCCCTGCTTGCCCTGGATGAAGGCGACATCGTCAACCAGAAAGATGCCTGGCTCTTGAACCTGCTCCAACTCCTCAACAGCTTTTTCAGGACTGACCATGCGATAGCTGCGACCATAAAAGGTCCAGGCGCTGCAGAAGGAACAATCCCAGGGACACCCTCGCGCGAATTCGACCGAGGCGCAGGGATCCAGCACGCCGATGAAGTACTTGTGCCGGTTGCGGAGAAGGTCGCGGGCAGGACGGACATCGTCCAGATTCTCGATGAATTGCGGCGGAGGCCCTTCGCCGTCAAGCGTGACCACCCCCGGAACTTTGGTGATGGCCTTGCGGTCATGCTCAACCGCCATGAGCAGTTTGGGGGCCGCCACTTCCCCTTCACCCTTCAAGACACAATCGATAGCGCCGTTGCCATGTTCCAAAAAGTCCTTCGCGACAAATGAGGCACTATGGCCACCGACGAAGACGAAGCAGTTGGGCAACTCTTTCTTCGTGAGTTTGGCCAAGTCCACGATCTCCGGCACATTCGCCAAATAGTTGCAGCCGAATGCCACCACGTCTGGTTTCCAGGTGGTGATGAGCGCGAGGTAATCCTTCCAGGTGTCAGCCTGGAGGTCGATGAGACGAACCTCATGCCCGGCTTGACGGACTGCCTGGGCCACCATCTCTAAACCGAGCGGCTCCAGACGCAGATAGATCTTGGTGTACATGAGCGGACCTGGATGGACTGCGAGGAACTTCATGGCCCCAAACCTCCTGGTCTATAGCACACTGGCCAGATACCAATTGTCCGAAGACGACGGAGAGGCCCGGCCAGTGGATTGATCGTAATGTGGTAATGGATGCGGGGACGGATTTTGACAGAATGGAGGCATCGGCGCAACCCTTAAGTGCGCAAGACTTAAGATGATTCATGGAAGACCTTCCCCGACCATCTAGATTTTCCGTGCCCCGGTCCGTACCATACGGACATGTTGCCGCTTGAGCGGACCCTGCGTCAGCGCATCACCGATCTCTTGACGAATACTCGGATGACCGCAGAGCAACTGGCTCCCATGCTCAGGATTCCAGAACGGCAGGTGGAGGAGCACTTGGCTCATGTGGTAAAAACGGTGTCTCGGGACCGTTCACGGCGGTTTGTCCTTGAACCGTCGATCTGTTTGGATTGTAAGTTTATGTTCCGTGATCGCACGAGATTGACACGACCAAGCCGCTGCCCACAATGCCGAAGCGAAGGGATCTCCGCCCCACGCTACGGAATCGATTGTCTCGGATCAGGATCGACTCACGCGAACTCAACGGTGTCACGGCGGAGAGACGCCTGGAAAGGATGACGATGATAACCGCACGACTTGTCCTCTGTGCCCTCTGCTTGATGCTGCTCGGCTGCTCCGATCAGAAAGCGAACGAGCTGTTTGAAACGGCCGCCTTCGAAGAAAACCAAGGGAATGTCCCCCATGCCAAGCAGCTCTACCAAGAACTGGTGAATCTCTATCCATCCACCAAAGTGGCTGAGATCGCTCGGGCACGGCTTGCCGATCTCGACAGCAAAAAATAGACGCCGTTGCCTTGCAGCACATTGGTCCTGGTGGCACCTTAGCAGGCTACGGTCAGTCTGACGGCGTCATGAATGAACCGACGCCTCCGGCCTTGGTCGAGGATGCCATGGGAAAAAGGCATTGGTCGTCGCCTGATAGGCTTTATACTCTTCTCCACGGCTTACCAGGGCTTGCTCTTCCGCCCGTGGAATACCAGTCACTCTGTACAGTAACCAGCCCATCCCGATCGGACCAATCCAGGTGTATAACCAGCCGGGTGCTCCCATCGTCATGACGACATACGAGCACCAGTGCAGCCAGTCGAAAAAGTAATTCGGGTGGCGGGAGTAGTGCCATAGTCCCTCTCTGCAGACGCGACCTTCATTCCTTGGATCGGCACGGAAGTGAGCAAGCTGCCGGTCCGCCTTTGCTTCACCAGCCACGGCCACGCTCCAGATCAGCAATCCGACCATCTCGACCACTGAAGATGGAATACGAGTATTCCAGAGCACCACCAGAAACGGAAGGGAAAACACCGCCACGGACAGCGCCTTCCATTGAAAATACACAAACATATTCACCGACTCCGCATCACCCCATTTTTGTCGCAGGCGGCGATAGCGGCCGTCCTCCGGTTGCCCAGTCATGCGTTGGGAATAAATGTGGAGTCCCAGACGGCCGGCATAGAGCAGGACCAGCATCGCGGTGAGCAGAATGCGCTCGACTCCGGCGGGAGCCTGAGTCATATACGACAACACTGCGGCGATCAGCCCCGCACACCACGCGACGTCGACGATCGCGGCATTTTTTGTCTTCCGCTGCACCGCCCACAGGAAACCCATGACGACCGCCATGACGACATAGGTGATCACGACAAGCTGCAACGGATCCGATACGTCTATTCCTTCTTCTGGTCCCATCATTCCTTCCCTTTACACAAACTCGGTTCATAATCCCATACGTCGACGCCGTGGCGCTTCCGATCTTTCAACCAACTGCGAAACCCTGGGATAGGAAACGACAAGAGCGCCTGGATTTTTTCACAGTTCAATGAAAGATCCGCGGGCCTGGGTGCACCGGCATGTTCCCCAGCGGATCCTTCAGCCAGATGGCCTTGCAGCTCCGGATACCACCGCAGCAGCGCCTGTCCGATCTCCCAACGTGACAGCCGTTCTCGTCCACCGAGATGGTAGAGACCAGGCGCGCCTTTGTCGAGTAACTCCCATATCGAGCGGGCAATGGCCCCGGCCGACAACGGGCAGCGGAATTCATCGACATAAAGCGTCACCTTCTTACCATTCTTCACCGACCGGCACATATCTTCCACGAAACTTCGATCGCCGTGTTGTGAGGCACCCGCCGTGAGTACGATCCGGACCGCCGTGTGGGAGAAATTCTGCAACACGCGCTGTTCCGCCTCAAGCTTGGTCTTGCCATAGATATTGATCGGATTGGGCTCATCGGTCTCCTGGTACCAACTAGCCTTCCCGTCGAAGACTTCGCCGCTCGACAAGAAGATAAAGGGAATGTCCCGGGAGAGTCGAGCCAAATACGCCGTGGTGTCCACATTCATACGACGGGCTACTTGAGGATTTCGCTCGCACTCCGTCGTTCGACTTAACGCCGCGCAGTGGATCACTGCGCTGGGCTTGAGACGCCGCCAAACCTGTTCGGCGGCGGCGTGATCCGTGAGATCAAGGTCAGCGCGGCTGAGGCCACAGACCTCCCACCCGGGCGCCCATCGAGCAGCGGACTTCACGAAGTACTGTCCTATCAGCCCTGCCGTTCCGGTGACGATGACACGTGGCTTCATAGTGCGTCAATGGGGAAAGCGCGCGTAGCAAACACATCCGGAAAATCATCCAGAGCGCTGGCCGCTGTACGTATGGTGCCTATCTATTACGATGCGCCATCGATGCGCATCAACTCAAATTGAAGACGGCAAATTGTACGACTTCAGGCTGTTGGTTTGGAAGATGTGCTACGCGAGGGCCTGTCACTGTCGGGGAGCCATCGCCTGTCAACTGTCGTAGATTTACATGGAGAGCAGTATATCGGTCGAGAAGGGACGGAGGTACACAGCCGGTTACGCGGCTTTCGATTCTGCCTCCGGGGGGACCTGATCGTGCGGCAGCCATCGATTCAGGACTGTCGCCAGGGATTTGCTCGTGACCGGCTTACTGACAAAGTCATCCATCCCTACAGCCTGACACCGATCCTTATCTTCCTGCATCGCGTTGGCCGTCAGCGCAATGATCGGCAGATGTGGCGGCTTGCCGCCGACCTGCTGAAGGCTCGCCTCCTGATTCCTGATAACCCTTGTCGCTTCAAACCCATCCATTTCAGGCATCTGACAATCCATGAACACCAGGGCGTACGGAATCCGTGCGAGCGACTCGACCGCTTCACGCCCGTTGGCCGCCACGTTCACCCGATACCCGAGCTTCTCGATCATGCTCGCCGCAACTTTTTGATTCACCGGATTGTCTTCGACCACGAGGACAAGCGGCCGAGACTGCATCATGGCTTCCGCAACCGTGTGCTGAGTTATGATCGAAGCTGGCTGCGGATCGACTGAGCCAGGGGGACCAGGCGTGATTCCCAGGACGGCGCCGAGACACTCGAACATCAATGCCCGGCGAATCGGTCTCGTCAAGTAGGCATCGAGACCGGCCTCCTGCGCCGCTTGAGCATCTCCACGCTGACCACCCGATGTCAGAAGCACCAGGCGCGTGGCGCTGATCGTGTGGTCAGATTTGATCTGCCTGGCTAATTCCAGGCCGTTCATGCCAGGCATGTGCAAATCCACAATGGCCAAATCGAAGGGCGTACGACGAGTCTTCGCCCCGCGTAGGCATCGCAAGGCCAGCTCCCCATTCTCTACACTTTGGCACGTGACATCTGCTCCAGAAAGATAGTGCTCGAGCACCATCCGGTTCGTGGCATGGTCGTCCACAATCAAGATTTTCCGACCTTTGAGTGCCACTTGATGCGAGGAGACTTGCTGGGCGCCCTCCGGTTGGAGATGAAAGGGCACGGTGACCCAAAAGAGACTGCCGACGCCGACCGTGCTGTCTACGCCGATTCGCCCACCGATTAGCTCCACAAGCTTTTTGCATATGGCGAGACCGAGGCCAGTGCCTCCATACTTCCTTGTGGTGGAACCATCCGCCTGAGTAAAGGATTGAAAAAGTTTAGCCTGCTGTTCCGGCGTGATACCAATTCCAGTATCCGACACTTCAATTCGAAACCATTGGCACCGTGCATTCGCGCTTGCCGGTGTGACACGCTCATGCTTCTCCGAAGTAGTGACGGTCACGACGATTTCGCCCTGTTCCGTGAATTTGATCGCGTTGCCGATCAAGTTCACTAGAATCTGGCGCAGCCGACCGGGATCACCATGCAACAATGTCGGCACGCCCGCCTGCACAAGACTGGTCAGCTCAAGGCCTTTGGCGTTGGCCCGTTCCTCAAGCAGGCCAATGGCGTCTTCCACTGTCGTGTGGAGGTCGAAATTGACATCCTCTAGCTCCAGCTTGCCGGCTTCGATTTTTGAGAAGTCGAGGATCTCGTTGATGAGATCCAAGAGGTGTTCGCTGGACAGCCGGACGGTCTCCGCATATTCCCGCTGCTCTGCGGTCAGCGGTGTGTCGAGCAAGAGCCCGGTCATCCCAATGACGCCATTCATGGGTGTCCGAATCTCATGGCTCATCGTCGCCAGAAATTCGGTCTTGATTTTCACAGCTTCCAGCGCTTTATCCCGAGCCACCGCGAGATCCCTGTTCTTCTGTTCAAGATCCTGCGCGGCTTGCGTCAGCTTGACCTCCGACAGCTTGCGGTCGGTGATGTCCTCCATGATGCCACGCAGCTTGGTCACTCTTCCATTCTCAACGACCACGGACGCGAGATCCCGAATCCACACGATGCGACCGTCGGCGGCCAACATGCGGTATTCGAAGGTGTGTGCGAGATGTTTGCGAACCTCCTCAAGACAGTACTGCGGCGCCCAGTTCCGGTCCTCAGGATGTATGTGGTCAACCCAGAAGGTCGGTGAGGAGAGCCATCGTTCGACCGGATAGCCGAGGATAGCCTCGGCTTGCCGGCTCATGAAGGTAAACTGCGTCGTCGTAGCGTCGGCTTCCCACACCATGCCGTTGATCGATTCGATCAGATCTTTGTAACGATGCATGATTTGTTCGAAAGTTTCCTCCGCGTGCTTGCGTTCGGTGATGTCGCGGACGAAGGCACAGTGGAATTCCTGTCCTTCATAGGCGAGGAAGCTGACTCGCATGTCGATCGGGACGAGCCGCCCATCCTTCGCGCGATGGTTGGCTTCGAACGACATTGTCTTGTTTCGCCGCGTCTCCTCCCAGAAGCCTGGCCACATGGAAGCAGGAAAGTCGGGATTGAGGTCATGAACCGTCATGCCGATAAGTTCTTCTCTTGAATAGCCCACCATGAGGGTCGCGGCTTCATTCGCGTAGAGAATCTTGGCTTGAGGACCGACCCAGTAAATCGCATCCATCGCCTGGTCCATGGCGAACTGGGTTTGACGCAGCCGTTCCTCCGCCTGCTCACGCGCGCAGAACTGACTGAGCTGGTCGGCGACGGCTTGGAATGTTGTGAGCAGCGATCGATCCGTCGGCATGATCTCATGATGGAAAAATTCCAGGACGGCATAGATGCGACCGGCCACTTTGACGGGAAAGGCTGTAGCCGCATGAAAGCCTGCCTGCTCCGCCAACGCCGCTCGTGGGAAATTCCGATCGTGGGTCACATCTGAAATCCATTCCGGTTTGGCACTGGCCCAGACCCGTCCGGGTAGCCCAACGCCCATGGCAAATGTCATCTCGCGGCTCGCCGTGCCATACTCATTCGTTGTGATGCGAGGCGTCGTCCATACCGAATGACAGCGAAGGCGTTGAACCGATTCGTCAACGACCCAGAGCAACCCCTCCTCCCACCCCAACGTCTCACAGACCGGTTTGAGGATTGCAGCGATGGCCGCATCCAATCCCGATACACTGGCCAAAACATCAGTAACCTCGTGCTGGAGGGTCAGCCGCCGTTCGAGTTGCTTTTGCTCGGTGATATCCGTGTGAGTGCCAAGGATACGGAGGGGCGCACCATCCTGAGTGCGCGAAAAGATCTTTCCTTGTGCAGATATCCATTTGTATGCCCCATTCTTGCACCGCATCCGATATGCAGTGGCACACAGAGGGTTCCCGCCTTGGACCAGTTGCTGAAGAGCGGCCTGAGCATTCGAGCGATCGTCCGAATGGATCAGAGCACACCATTCCTCGAAGCTGTCCCCAACTTCATCTTGCGTATAGCCGAATAGTTCTTTCCAGCTTGTTGAGCACACGACTCTGTTGGTGATGACATTCCAATCCCACAGACCAATACTGTTGCCTTCCAAGGCAAACGACCAGTACCCGTCGTTGATCGGTGACGTTCGCGTAGCGGTTTCGTCTGCGTTCCAATCAGTCATGAAGACACCGCATGCGGTGAGACACAGGCAGGGTGATATGGCTTGCGTTCTTCCCAGGGAGGATGGAAAAAGCTGGACCCGTGTCGATTTCTAAACGATTCTGCCTTCATGCGTCGCTCCGTAGGATCACCTGCCTGGGCGATGCTGAGCGTTTCCAGCTCACACCGACCGACAGAGACCTGAGCGTCATAAAGCCGATCTCGGATACCATCGCCTGTCATTGAAGACTCGATGGTGCTCTTCTCTGCGCTCACCTCCTATCGGCTTGAGCATTGAAATTCTTAAGTTGAATGGAATCATCAATGCCTGATTGTCCATGAATATTCAAAGCCTTGCGAAAGGTTCCCTTACGGTCACATCCGGTACACTTAGGATTCAACATCAATGTAAGGTGAGAATATGAGAGAGATATGGATGCGATGGGCGGTCTCTCCAATCAACCCTGCAGTATCGCAGGAGCCTCATGAGTACCGAGACATACCCTAAATTAACGTGTAAGTTTCCGGTACCGGATCCGGTGTGGCTGATCGGCGTCTTTGCCCAAGCGCTTTTTCCGATCCGCTTCGTAGTCGCTGTAGTTGCCCTCGAACCACACCACCTTGCTGTCGCCTTCAAAGGCGAGAATGTGGGTGGCGAGGCGGTCAAGGAACCAACGGTCGTGGCTGCTGATCACGGCGCAGCCGGCGAAATTTTCCAGTCCTTCCTCAAGCGCGCGCAAGGTATTCACGTCCAGATCGTTCGTCGGTTCGTCGAGGATGATGAGGTTCGCGCCCTCTTTTAGCATGCGCGCGAGATGCACCCGATTGCGTTCGCCGCCGGAGAGATCCTTCACTTTTTTCTGCTGATCCGTCCCGGCGAAGTTGAAGCGGGCACAGTAGCCTCGGGCATTGACCTCGGCCTTCCCGAGCTTGATCGTATCCTGGCCCTCCGAAATGATCTCATACACGGTCTTGTTCCCGTCCAAGCTCCGATCCTGATCGACATAGCCGAGCTTGACCGTCTCACCAATCTTGATCGATCCGGCGTCCGGCCTTTCCTTGCCGATAATCATCTTGAACATGGTCGTCTTGCCCGCGCCGTTCGGTCCGACCACTCCGACGATACCGCCCTTCGGCAGGTTGAAATTGACCTTCTCGTAGAGCACATTATCGCCGAAGGCCTTGCTGATCCCGTTGGCTTCAATGACGACATCGCCGAGCCGAGGTCCTGGCGGAATATAGATCTCCAGGTCATCCGCCACCTGGTCCTGCTTCTGATTCACCAGTTCCTCATAGCGGTTCAACCGCGCCTTGCCCTTTGACTGCCGCGCCTTCGGCGACATCCGGATCCATTCCAACTCGTGTTCGAGCGTTTTCTTCCGCTTCGACTCTGCCTTCTCCTCTTTGTCTAGCCGATCCCTCTTCTGTTCCAACCACGAGCTGTAATTCCCTTGGAACGGAATCCCATGGCCTCTGTCTAACTCCAAAATCCACCCAGCCACATTGTCCAGAAAGTACCGGTCGTGCGTCACCGCAATGACCGTCCCCTTGTACTGTTGCAGATGCTGTTCGAGCCACTGGACCGATTCCGCATCGAGATGGTTCGTCGGCTCGTCAAGCAACAGAATATCCGGTTCTTGGATCATCAGGCGGCAGAGCGCGACCCGGCGCTTTTCTCCACCGGACAGCGTCCCCACCTTCTGATCAGCGGGCGGACAGCGCAAGGCATCCATGGCAAGGTCGAGCTGATTTTCCAATTCCCAGCCGTTGGCGGCCTCGATCTTCTCTTGCAGTTGGGCTTGCTTGTCGATCAGCTTTTCCATTTCATCAGGACCGACTTCGCCCATCTTATTGCTGACGGCTTCGTACTCATGCATCAGCGCGACCAGCTCGGCTTTCCCCTCTTCGACCACTTCCTTGACCGTCTTGTTCGGGTCCAGCTGCGGTTCCTGTTCCAGCAGGCCGACGCTGTAGCCTTTCGACCGCGTAATTTCACCGGTATAGTTCGGATCGGCCCCGGCGATGATCTTGAGCAGCGAGCTCTTGCCTGAACCATTCAGACCCAGAACACCGATCTTCGCGCCGTAGTAGAAGCCAAGATAGATCTCTCGCAACACCTGCCGCTTCGGCGGATAGACCTTTCCCACATTGACGAGTGAAAAAATAACCTGCTTATCGTTCGTGGCCATTCGTTCCCCTATCGAGTTAGTGATCTACGGCTTCGCTGAACAACATACACTCCTCTCAGCATTCATGCACGAGCCGCCTACAGCGAATGCAGGACTGGGAGTCCGGCGTTCACCTGAGCGGCCAGGCCGGCCAAGCTGGCTCTGACTTCTGCTTCGGTGCGCACTGGGCTGGCAAATGCCACACGCCCGCCCTGCATCCGGCCAGGAGTGGTCAACCGAAGATGAAACCCGAACCGATCCAATGCGGTCACCGTCGCCTGCTGCGCCTCCATATCACCTAACGCACGAGCCAACAGTAGCAATGTCTCCGCTTGCTGGGTATTGAGATCGCGGATCAGATTCGAGGATGCATCCGCAAGCGGGTCCACGGATGCCGCGACATAGTCAGCCGGTGTGACCCAGCCCATCGACCCAAACCCTCCCACAAAGTAAATCTCCGCGAGGGCCATGCGGAAGAAACTGAAATCCTGGTAGTCCACCCAGTAGGAGGCATTGGCATGACAGTCCAAGTAACAGGCGCGAACCTCAGCGCTCTCCTCTTTGGGCACTTTAGTCACGGAGCCCATCAACGTGACCCTGGCCGCCCCGAGGGGATCGATCCTGCTCTCGGGCGGAGTCACCAATAAACTGGCACGTGGATCGCCCAGGAGGTTTTGCGTATGCATCGCCATCGTGCTGATCAGAAAGACCGGTTGCCCTTGAGCATCCAGTCCGTAAGGCATCACCGACCCGAATGGCCAGCCTGGCTGCTTGCGTGAGAGCGTCGAGAGACTGCCTGTCTGCTGCAAATACACCAGCGTCTTGGCCCGCTCCGCATGAGATGGTTCAGGAACATCAGGACCCTCTGAATCCGGTCCGCTATTGTGTTGTCGTGATGAAGTCATGACTGCTCTCTTATCCAAGTAATGAGCCGGGAGACACCTTACCCCGGATCTGTTGAACATTTCCACTGAGAGAGCAGTCAGCGCGGAGAATTCTGTAAGAGACCAGCCACCATACTCAGCGGCAAGTTAGGAAGAAGTGTCAACCCACGATGGTAATGGACATGATTCGTTACGATTCGGTTGGCCAACCGAATTGGATTTCAAAGCTATCGATGAGGGAAGTAGTGCCCTTAGTTATCCCGCGAGCATGTCCAAGAAGGCACGAGCACTGATGACTTTGACTCCACCGTAGTCACCCAGTCTCAGCAGATGTTTGTCCCCAGAGACGACCACTGGCGCTCCGGCGACCAGCGCCGTTTCAATAAACTTGTCATCGTCTGGATCATCCGTGGTCACGCGCAGCGTACCGGGAATATCGATCAACGTGGAAGATTCACAGACAACGGCGATATTGTCTTCCGCGTCCTCTTTTGCGATCGCGAATTTCTTGCTCAAGACACCACGGAACTCTTTCAGGATGGGAGGTGAGAGAATCAGTTCAGCCAATCCTGCACGGATTGCCAACAAACAACCGGTACGGGGTGCCGCGCCACAGCATCGCGGACACCAGGATGTTCGTATCGAAGACGATCTTCACGTGGCGCGCTCATGAAGAATCTCGTCGATGAGGGTATCTCGTTGCTCTTCCGTCAGCTTGGAGAACTCAATCCCTCGCGCCTGACAAACTCGTTCGAGCTGAGATCGATTCCGTTCCATCAGAAGATCCAGTCGTTCGAGGCCACCGATCAACTTCTGGGGTGCCGCTCGTCTACCGGCTGGCGATAACTGATCCAAACAACGCAAAATCTGTTCGTCATTGACCTCGATGGTTGGCATGACAGCTCTCCCTGTTAGTCTTCAGGCTTACTGCGCTTCCATGGAAAAATATTTTATGCGGTATTCTGCCACGTGTCGAGCGAGATTCCCAATGAGATTGCGATAAGGGCCGCATTGAGTGCTCCGTGAAGACGGTTCCGTCGCAACCCTACCACCTTGAGCGGTAGTCAGCTTTGCGGTATGGCACCCTCCCATTTCTTACGTAGGAAGCTCCAGTCGGATGCCGACCGTCTTCCTAAGCTATTCACGCGTGGATCTGCCGCTCATCGAGCAACTTGAGGCACAGCTCAAGATCCATCCCGAGATTTCCATTTGGCGCGACCAAGAGAAGATCTACGGCGGGCAGAAGTGGCCCATCGTATTAGGCGAAGCCATCGCGGATCAGGATGTCTTTCTCCTCGCCTGGTCGAAGAGCGCAGCAACCTCGCACTTTGTCGAGTTCGAATGGCGCACGGCGGTCGCGCTTAAGAAGACGATTGTCCCATGTCTCCTAGATGAGACACCGCTCCCCGCCTCTATCAAGATATTTCATGGATATCGTCTGGATGATGCGACTGGACTCATCACATCCTTGCGAGACGCGCCGCTCGGTGATGTGCAAAGAAGGGAACCAGCCATTCAGAAGTTGAGTGACATCACCGCGACAGAGAAAACAGCCGTACTGGCCCAAGCAAAGGCCGTCTTCGCGCAGCAGCAATGGACGGTTCAAGGGAACGTCTGCCAAGCCGGTGGCGATATCCACATCCACCATGAACCCCCGACAACAAGTGCGCCAGAGAAGCCAAAACCGCTAGCCGAGAAATGGCAAGCCTGGATTGCCTGGCTGTGGCTGTTCTCACGGCTGTAACGCTGCTCTTGGATCTTCCAGCGAAGTGGGGCGGAGCACTTCCATCTGTGCCGTTGAAGCAGCCACTCGCGGGGCTGGTGCTGGACGAAGTAACCGGGGCATTCAAGAACACTTGTCGGAAGCGGTAAATAGATACGGTGAAGCGCAGACCGAGCAGGTCTTCACTCTTTATCGCCATGGCTCATGGAACTGTTCGAACTCGTGAAATCCAAGGATCGCGCGGCTCTCTTGGCCGCCCTCGATCGCGTGCAGGCCAACTTTAAACCGTGAGGATGTTGAGGATGTAATGGGAACGCGCTTACCCTCTGTATGGGTCAATAGGCTTTCTGAAAATCTGGCTTGCTGAGGATGCGCACGATGTCGATGCGGGTCCCGGATCGCTTGAACACCACTCGATAGTCACCGGCTCTCAGTCGGTAGAGCGTTTCCTTAAAACTCTGCAGCTTCTTGATACGTTTTCCGTCTGGAATGGGATTGCCGGCGAGACGGGCACAGTCGGTGAGAATTTGATTCGTGATCTTGCCGGAGAAACTGTCGAGGTCTCGTTGGGCCTTCTCAGAGAGAAAGACCTGAAAGGTCACGCGGGCTGGACTTTTTTCCTGTTCCGCTTCACTTTATAGTCGGACAGGGCCATCGTCCGGCCTGCGCGGATATCTTTCAGACCTTCTTCGATCTTCTTGCGAAGTTTTGGACTATAGGCCAGCAAGGCATCCTCGATGTCCTCTTCAGTAACTGGGACCAGCATCGCAGTCGGCCGCCCGTGCGTGGTCACCAAGACCGTGTTGCCTCGCTCAACGGTTCTGAGCATTTCGGACGTTTTGGTCTTGAGTTCTCGCACGTTGGCAAATTTCACGATTACCTCTTCCTGTGGTTGCAAGTGTGACTACAGCGTACGGCCTCATTGTGGCGAAGTCAAGGGCGTGTCGGCCTCCTACACTAATAGAGAAAAGTGGTACGGAGTCTAGACCTGTTAGATCCCCAGCTCCTCCGACAGCCGCACTTCGGATTCATCGACAATCTCTTCCAGGCAGCTAAAGCAAGAGAAGGGAAACCGGTCGATGGGGATGGCGCAGACTTCACCCACCGGCGATTCGTCCAGGGCAGGACCACCACATTCTTTGTGGATGAGAACAAGCATTACATCTCCCTCATGACCAATCGGCGAAAGATCTCCAGATGTTCAGGACTACTCAAACGATGGTCGCCCGGAATCAGTCTGAGATCAAGTGGAAAACTGGGATCGCGACGGCGCAGTTCATCGGCGAACCGCCGGCTTCCATCCGGGGAAATGACAATATCGTCCTGTCCATGAAGAATCGTCGTCATGACGTGACGGATGACGTCACATGTCGTGGCCCAGTACTGTTCGCTTTCTTCCACCCACGTCCAGGACAAGGGCCAATCCCGATGTATCGGATCATCGTCCCACGGCATCCATCCGGCGGTATGCCAGTCGTGGAGCCGTTCCTTGGGGATGGTCTTGGCCCGCTCACCCATCATGTTAAATGCCGGCGCGATCAAAATCAGTTCTTCTACAACTGAGCATTCCTGCGCGGCCAGCCAGGCGATCCAACTGCCGAGCGAATTGCCTACGATGGTGACGGGTGGCCCAGCCTCTATCGACTTCACCACTGTCCGTGCATCGGCAATCCAATCGGAGAATGTGTAATCCGTGAACTGGCCTTCCGAATCGCCAAACCCTCGCACATCGTAACAACAAAACCCCCACCCCTTCTCCTGACACCATTGCGCGAGGGCCTTGCTTTTGTTGCCCCAACGCTTCGAGAGAAACCCGGTGATGAAGAGGATCTGCCGATTTTCGCCATTGCCGCGATCGCCTTTGATGCGTTTGCCATCTGTACCGATAAGCTCGAAAGGCTGCATGTTCATCCTCCGAGTCTCTTTGTGAGGAACGGACCCAGTCGCCGCAACACCATCTCTGGAATCGCATGCCCGCCACGGAAGTTGTGCCATTCCACGGCAAGGCCAGCTTGCGTCAGTGCGTCACGGAGGCGCTCGGCTCCGATGTTCGGGAGGATGTCGTCTTGCGTGCCGTGGCTTTGAAAGACCGGCAGACCCTTGCGCTTCCGCATCAGCGGACCCCAGACCGCCTGAGCCAGCAAGTTCCCGGATAGCTGCACCAGCCCGGCGAATGGATAGTCGGTCTGCAAGACGGTGTCACACGTAAGCATCGCTCCTTGTGAGAAGCCACCAATGACCGTCTTTTTGTAGTCGACTGGGAGCTGCCGCGGGAGTTCCTTGAGAAATGCCAGCATACGCTCTCGTGCCAGGGCCAGGCCTTGCGGAACTTCCACGGACAGATCACGAATGCGGCCTGCGGCGCGATCTTCCTGGATGCGCGCGAAGTCGATGATCCACCAGGCGCGCGAATCGCCGAATCCCATGTTGAGTGAGAGCGGAGCCTCCGGAAAGAGCCAGCGTGTCCCAGCCGGCGCGTCGATCACGTCGGCAAGCGGCACCAGATCGTCCCCCGGCGCGCCAAAGCCGTGGAGCAGCATGATGACTGGGCCATTACCACTTCCCTGCCCATCTACTCCGCCGGTGAGCCGGACCTTTAATCCACCCATGTGAACTGTTCGCATAACTACATCCTATTTCAAATACAAGTGTTGAACCAGAGCCACGAGGCCATACAACGACGATTCGACGACCGGCTGTTGATAGAGCGGCACAAAGGCCCCTTGACCGACGGCTTCGATGGCCTGAATAATTTGGCGGGACACGTTCACATCGGCTTCGCCGGCTGGCCCGAGGCTCAGCCTCTGCAAGACCTGGCGATTCAGCTGGCCCACGCACGCATCGCGCACCTCTTCCGCGGCACGATACAGGAGAAGCGCCGCACCCATCGCCAGCAGCGCATTCACCACCCACCCGGCAATAAACGTGAGCGGGAAATGCCAATCGTCAAAATATTCGTTGCGGGCGAGGATCATGAGCAGCAACACAAGAAAGGGATACCGCACCATCCGATTGACAACTTCTGTCCGCTGCGCGATCAGTTCGATCCTCATCAATTCCTGAGCATGGACGACCTGCTTATCGGATAAGAGGGGGAGCCGCGACGCCAAGATATACGACCAGGAGCCTCCCGCCTTCGCCAGCAGGCCAATCCATCTGCGACACAGGAGAACGGCATCCAATACGAATATATTGAGGGCCACCAGACTGATGTTACTCGCCAGCGCCAAGATAAGGTCTAGACGGCAACTCAACTCCCCTCGACAGGGACCGGTCAGATCTTCGGCACCCATCACCTTCCAGAGCAAGAAGAAGGTGCCAACGTAAATGCCCACCAGCAGCAGCAGGCGGGGGAGGCGGTGCTGCCCCGACCCGGCTTCCCGATAGTGACGCCACAATGCCCCGACCGATTCATCGTGATTGGAGCGGTGAGGCGATAAGACCCACAAGGCGGAATCCAAATAGTGTCGCCACCCGCTGGCTTGAGGTTTGTCCGCCGATCCACTGAATCCATACCGGGCTTCCAGCGTGGTCATATTCTGCTGGAGATCATGCCACGCCTTGGCCATGAAGAGCAGCGCCAGCATGGTCGCGAGGGCCCGCAGCAACTCGGTCGGCCACACGCTGACGCCTTCGAACCAGTAAAACGGCTCCCCTGCATCGTGATGCCGCAACACCCATTCAAGGAGCCACTGATCAATGAGAATGGCGAGAACGGCCGCGCCTGCCGCTCCGAGCACGATGGCGGAGAGATGTGCCGTCATCCAGCGATTGATGGTCGGCTTGGTCCAGCCGATGACCAGGATGGTGAGATAGATCAAGCCAGCCGTACCATAGACGACACCGGATCCCGGGCGCCGACCGTCCGTTTGTGGATCGTTGTTCGAAAGATCGACACGAGGGGGATGCAACGTATAGCCTTCGGTGATGGAACCCACCGAGAGATCCACCCCCCCATGACGGCCAACCTCGAACAAACGGGGTAGCTCCCGATTGTTGAACCACACATGATCGGGAAGGCGGTTGGCTTTATAGCCGCAAGGCGACACGAGCGGGCCGCTCGCCTCAGTGAGCGGCCCGCCAACAGGCGGGCAGACCGTCAACGGTTGAACGTACCCAATGGCCTGGAGCGTGGCCAGATACGCCGATGTTTGGTAACCGCTACGGAACGGGGGTACGTCGCGCTGGAGATCCTGATACAGCTCCAGCCCGTAGTGCGAGGCGATCACGAGATTCCGCGTCGACCGGTAATCCTCGGCGAAAAGCAGCCGACCATCAAGATCGGTGGTAAAAAATATCACGCCAGGAAAGCGCTCCCGCATCGCTTGCAGAATCAGCAGCGCATCGTACGCATCGCTGCCGAGAATGCCGATAGCGGCCGGCGGCTGATGTTCAGGCCGTTCGTGCTTCAGAGTCGAAGCCGGGTCATCCTCCGCACTCACTTTTTGCCAGTTGGCCTCCTCGGCCATATCCCGCTCGATGCGGGCCGCCAGCCGTTGGGCATAGTCGAACTGGTTGGTGCCAACCGGCCGTTCATGCAGTTCCCCGAACACGTTCTTGACTGATTTCGTGCCACTCCCCTTGGGCGTGTCGGCTTTTCCACCGCCGGCGACTTCACCATCGAGCCCACGGAGATAACTGTAGCGCCACAGATTGAGCCCCATTCCTCTGGTCCCAATGGGGTCGTCCAACTGTAGGTCGATCGCTTGATGAATCTCGGAGCAGTTGTCTCGAATACGCGCCAGTCGTTCAGGCGGAATAGCGCGGTTCTCCTCCAATGATCGTTGCGCGATACGATGGCACACGCGAGCCGTAAATTCGACCGGCATCACGCGGCCATAAAAGGAATCCCATTCCGCGATGAGAATCACGGCGTCCCGCTGGAACTTGACCCGGCGACGTTCGAGCTCATGGATCAGTGATTCGAAAAGTTGATCGTCCGATCCAATGCCGTGTTTGATTTCAATCCCACTCCATAACAAGATGCGGCAGAGCTGTTCCCGTCCGGCATCGGCAGACTTGCACGCGGCGGAGTCCGGCGGGTCGGCGCTCAGGGTGATCCCGTGCGTGAGCAATTTCGGCGTCGCCGTGGCCCACGGGGAGTACAGCTCCACCTGGTCTTCAGTGCTGGCCCAAACCAACGCCTTGTCGTATCCCTGCACGGCGCCGGCGCTCTCCTCCAGGAGAGTCCGGAACGCGGATGAACTGCGTGGGCCGACGATCTTGAACCGTACGGACTTCTTCCTCTGTACGTCGAGATCCACGATCCCGTTGTGCTTCCGCAGGCAGGCCGCTAAGGTCCCTTCCTTACAAAGGATGGATTGGGTCAGTCGCTGGAGCGCGCTGATCGGATGGTCACCGGTCACGTCGCCGTTGATCCACATAATGAGCACGGTTTGCGCCCAGGCCCGATCACGCGAACACTTGCGAGGCCCTTGCTCATACCATTCATAGGGCACCACCTGCCTCAAGCCCGTCCGGTCCTGCCAGTCAATGTAGGACAGCCGGTCTTCACGTTCAGGCACGTAACAAGCGACGCCGAGCGCGGAACCGATGGCATACCGGTCACGAATGCGGGTCTCACGGCTTTCCCCGGACGCGCCGCCTTCGGTCATCACTAGCAACACGGTGATGGGCAATTTTGGATGTTTGTTGATTTTGCGATCTAATTCATCACGGAGGGCTCTGACCCTGTCCACATCGTCTTGTGCATCGCCAACCCTTTTCTTAGCCGTGCCTTCGGATTTCGTTACACGATTGGCGGCTTCCAGCGGATCTTCCCAGAGACGGGCAGGCACCATGCCCTCGGTAACATGCGGCTTGAGATCACCGGCCATCGGGGGCGGCCGCATGCTTTTCAAAGGCTCGTTCACGAATATCACTCCGGCAAGCGCCAGCCCGAGTGTGATCGTACCCGCGACCGCAATTTTTGAATCGTTTTGCTTCTTCGCCATGCCGCCCAACCAGGCAGGAATCCGAAACAGAGTGCTGCACTACTCGGTGGTCGACACTCTACAACAGACCGTTCAGAGAGGAAAGCTGTAGCTCCGTGTCACGAGATCACACGACGTAGGTTCACCCTGACCCTAGGACGAGCAGCTCACGGAGAGATGTTTGCCCCAGTTGGGTGGCGGAAGGGCGTAGGCATCCATGCCAGGCTGGTCCTTGAAGGGCTCTCGCAGCAGCGTGAAGAGGCGGTCGATCTCGGAAAAGTCCTTGTGTTGTGCGTTCTCAATCGCGGTCTGAGCAAGGTAGTTGCGCAACACGTACTTGGGATTCACGCGATTCATCCTCTCACGCCGGTCGCCGTCATGGCTGCGTTCACTCCGCAGGCGATCTCGATAGCGCGCGGCCCACTCGTTACACCGATCACGGCTGAGGAAGTGCTCTCGCAATCTATCGTTCGTCGCGTCCTCCGCGGTGGAAAACGTGCTCAATTCCCTGAATACAATCGTGTAATCCGCATGGCTGCCCTGGAGCAGGCTCATGAAGTCGCGAATGAGTTCGTCGTCTTCCGGCTGCGCGTCGACCAATCCGAATTTCGCCCGCATCTGCCTCTGATATTCCCGATCAAATAGGGGTTGATAGGTCTCAAGGCCTGCTTTCAACACATCTTTTTCCACCAATGGCAACAAAGCTTGTGCCAAGCAGCTCAGATTCCAGAGCCCGATGTAGGGCTGCTGATTGAAGGCATAGCGGCCGTTGTGGTCTGAGTGATTACAGATGAAGCCGGCGTCGTACTCATCCATGAAGCCATACGGCCCATAGTCCAGCGTCAGGCCGAGGATCGACATATTGTCGGTGTTCATGACCCCATGTGCCCAACCAACGGCCTGCCATTGGGAGATCAACCGTGCAGTGCGTTCGACGACATCGGTAAAGAACCGGGCGTACTTGTCGCCATCATCACGAAGATGTGGAAAGTGGTGCATGATCACGTAGTCGGCCAGCGATTTCAGATGCTCATGCTGCTTCCGGTAATAGAAGACTTCAAACATCCCGAAGCGGACATGTGAAGGCGCCATCCGGACCACCATCGCGCCGGTTTCGATCTGCTCGCGGTACACCTTGTCCTCGCTGGCTACCAGGCACAGCGCCTGCGTCGTCGGGATGCCGAGACCTTGCATGGCCGCGCAGCAGAGATACTCACGGATCGTCGAGCGGAGGACTGCTCGCCCGTCTCCATCGCGTGAGAATGGTGTCATCCCCGCCCCTTTCAGGTGCAGATCCCACCGTTCTCCCCGATCGTTCGTCGCCTCGCCGAGGAGAATCGCACGGCCGTCACCAAGTTGCGGAACATAGACGCCGAACTGATGGCCGGAGTACAGCATGGCCAGCGGCTCCATACCAGGCACCAGCGCACTCCCACCAAAGAGCGCCACGAACTCCGGCCGGATAAATTGTCCCGGATCGAGATCGATCAGCTCGGCTGCCACAGGGTTGGCATGAACGAGATAGGGCGGGGCGCTAAAGGGAGTGGGGGTCAATCGCGCATGAAAGACTTGCGGAAGCCGGGCATAGGTGTTGTCGAAGGAGAGGGTTTCCAGTGTGCGCCGCGTCATGGTTCTGTGTACCATGACGTTCTCGGACTTCGCCACTTGCTCATCTTCATTGATGACAGTATGTCCGTTCTGATTAAGGGACACACCCCTGGCAAGCCGTCTGACATTCCTACCCAAGAATGAGGGTTGACAGCACGATGTCCAAACAGTTGTACTACAGCACCTTCACCCTGAATTGTATACCGCCCCTTTTACGTATGGCCGGGCTCATGATTGACGAAAGGGACAGACTCATCCAGCAGCGTACACAATACATTAGCTCCTAACCATCGCAGTTGACCCATTGGGACAGCGTGACTGTCATCGCATCTGCCATGATGATCAGAATCAAAAAAGGGTTGGATGTGCCGATCAGTGGGAAGCCGGCGCAGCTGGTCCAGCCTGCCAAACCCGTCCGCCATGTCGGCGTGTTCGGCGTGGATCATGTCGATCTCAAGCCAGCCATGCTGGTTGCCGAGGGGGACAAGGTCAAGCTCGGTCAAGCGCTGTTCGAGCACAAGAAGTTACCCGGTGTACGCATCACGGCCCCGGGTGCCGGTACTGTGCGTACGATCCATCGTGGAGCGCAACGCCTCCTTCAGTCAGTCGTCATCCGGCTTGACGACACCGAAGACGAGGAGACCTTTGCATCCTACCCTGCCGACCAGCTGGCCGGCTTGGCCGAAGCGCAGGTGGTGGAGAATCTCTTGGCATCAGGCCTGTGGGTAGCGTTACGCACGCGTCCCTACAGCAAGATCGCCGACCCGACTAGTCGTCCGGCAGCCATCTTCGTGACCGCGATGGACAGCAACCCGTTGGCCGCCAATCCTATTGCCATTATCACCGCAGAGGCTGAAGCATTCGGCCACGGCCTGACGGTGCTTTCGCGCCTGGGCACTATGCCGCTGTGGGTGTGCAAATCACCCGCGGCTGAACTGCCGGTGCCACAAGGTCTCACCCGCGTACGTCAGGCGAGTTTCGAAGGCCCACACCCAGCCGGTCTACCGGGGACCCACATCCATTTTCTCGAACCCGTAGACGTCAATAAGGTTGTCTGGCACCTCAACTATCAAGAGGTCATTGCGATCGGCAAGCTGTTTACCAGCGGCCGCTTATCAACTCGCCGCATCGTCGCGCTAGGCGGGCCGCGAGTCACACAGCCACGCCTGTTGCAGACCAGGCTCGGCGCTTGTATCGAAGAGTTGATCGAGGACGAGCTTCATGCCGGTGAGAACCGTGTTATTTCAGGCTCCATCTTGTCGGGGCGTCACGCAGCCGGTTGGTCCTCCTATCTGGGACGCCATCACCTTCAGATATCCGTGATTCCCGAAGGGGTCGAACGAACGTTCATGGGCTGGTTCACGCCCGGACGGAACACCTTCTCCCAGAGCAACGTCATGCTGTCGAGTCTCTTCCGTCACCGCAAGGAAGAGTTTGGAATGACCACCGGACTGAACGGAGGTCATCGCGCCATGGTGCCCTTCGGGAACTTCGAAGATATCATGCCGCTGGACATCCTTCCAACACAGTTACTGCGCTACCTGATAGTGGGCGACACCGACATGGCCCAACAGTTGGGCTGTATGGAATTGGATGAGGAAGACCTCGCCCTCTGCTCCTTCGTGTGCGTCGGGAAAAACGACTATGGCCCGGTGTTGCGGAACGTATTGAGCCAGATTGAGAAAGAAGGCTGATGGCAGGTATGAAACGCTATCTCGATCATCTCAGGCCCCTGTTTGCGAAGGGCGGCCAGTATGAGAAGTACTATCCCGTGTTCGAAATGGTCGATGGGTTTTTCTATTCCTCTCTCGAGACCACGCACCACGCCCCACATGTGAGGGACGGCATCGATCTGAAACGATTGATGGTGTACGTCGTGGTGGCGCTGATTCCCTGCATCCTGTGGAGCTGGTTCAACACCGGCTATCAGGCCAATCTGGCCCTCGCCAAGATGGGGGTGGCCAAGACAGGCTGGCGGTACGATCTCCTGACGGCTCTCAATCTTGGGTTTGATGCCGGCAGTATTCTGGCCAATACGGTCCATGGCTTCTTGTATTTTCTGCCGATCTATCTAGTGACCTTAATCGTTGGCGGTATCTGGGAAACGGTCTTCTCCACGGTGCGTCAGAAAGAGATCAATGAAGGCTTTCTGGTCACCTCCATGCTCTTCACGCTCACGCTGCCGCCCGATATGCCGCTCTGGATGGTGGCCATCGGAATTACTTTTGGCGTGGTCCTGGGCAAAGAGATTTTCGGCGGGACCGGCAAGAATTTTCTCAATCCCGCCCTGACCGCGCGAGCATTTCTGTTTTTCGCCTATCCCGCCGAAATTTCGGGTGACCGCGTGTGGGTAGCCGTCGATGGCTATTCCGGCGCGACCGCGCTCAGCCTTGGGAAAGTGGGCGGCGTCGACGAGATCATCAAGGGAGGCCTGACCTGGTGGAATGCCTTCATAGGCCTGATGCCTGGCTCTATGGGGGAGACCTCCACTCTGGCCTGTCTGCTCGGCGCAGCATTCCTGATCTATACAGGGGTCGCTTCCTGGCGCATTATCGTCGGGTGCTTTGTAGGAATGGTCGGAGCTTCGCTCCTGTTCAATATGATCGGCAGCGAGACCAATCCTATGGTGGCGATGCCCTGGTACTGGCATCTAGTGCTGGGCGGGTTTGCCTTCGGCGCGGTCTTCATGGCCACTGACCCAGTGTCAGCCGCCATGACGAGTGCTGGGCGCTGGGCCTTCGGTATTCTGATCGGGGCCATGACCGTGCTGATCCGCGTGGCAAACCCGGCTTTTCCAGAAGGCGTGATGCTCACGATTTTGTTCGCCAACGTGTTTGCGCCCCTCATCGATTATGCGGTCGTCCAGCTCAATATCCAACGGAGGCTCCGCCGCCATGTCCGCGCCTGAATCAGATTCTGCTGTATCCGCTGCGCCGGTTGAGAGTGCGCGCAGGACGCTACTGGTGACGCTGGTCCTCTGTCTGGTCTGCTCCGTGGTGGTGGCCGGTGCGGCGGTGCTCCTTCGACCGATTCAGGAAATGAATCAGAAGGCCGACCTCATCCGGAATGTGGTTGCGGTGTCCGGCCTCCTTAAGGAAGGGCTGACGGAAGAACAGGCGCTCAAACGGATTGACGCGCGCATGATCGACCTGGCGACCGGTGAAGAAGTGAAAGGGATCGATCCTGACACCTTTAATATCGTCAAGGCCGGAAAGGATCCCGAGATCTCCACCGAACTCACCCGCCGAGAGGATGTGGCAGGCATCAGGCGCCAACCCCGCTATCTGCCGGTTTACCGGATTGTCGGTGCCAACGGTGAGTTCAAGAGACTGATTCTGCCGGTGTACGGCTACGGGCTCTGGTCCACCATGTACGGGTTTCTTGCGTTGGAAGAGGACCTGCGAACGGTTCAAGGCCTCCGCTTCTATCAGCATGCCGAGACCCCGGGGCTCGGAGGAGAGATCGACAATCCCAAGTGGCGAGCCCAATGGACAGGCAAAGTGCTATTTGACAATAATTGGAAGGTGCAGGTTGAAGTGACGAAGGTTGCGATTGACAGTTCCACCCCGGACGCGCAACATCAAGTGGATGCACTCGCCGGTGCCACCATCACCTCGCGAGGAGTGGAGAATTCGCTGAAGTTCTGGCTGAGTGACAATGGGTACGGGCCCTACCTGGCCCGTTTGCGTCACGAAAGGAGCTAACGCTCATGTCGTACCAACACAAGAAAATTATTTTCGAGCCGGTCGTCGACAATAACCCGGTTATTCTCCAAGTCTTGGGGATTTGCTCGGCACTGGCCGTGACGTCGAAGCTCTCGACTACGATCACCATGTGCATCGCGCTGACCGTCGTCACCGCCTGCTCCAATGCCGCCATCAGTCTGGTCCGCAATCATACCCCGAGCAGCATTCGCATCATCGTGCAGATGACGATCATTTCCTCGCTGGTCATCGTCACCGATCAGTTCATCAAAGCCTATGCGTTCAGCATCAGCAAGGACCTGTCGGTCTTTGTCGGGTTGATTATCACCAATTGTATCGTCATGGGGCGCGCGGAAGCCTATGCGATGAAACATCCCCCGTTCCCCAGCTTCCTCGATGGACTCGGCAACGGCCTCGGCTATAGCGCCCTCCTCATGGTCGTCGGGGTCATTCGCGAGCTGTTGGGCTCCGGTTCCTTGTTTGGGTATCCAATCCTCCCGCTTGATCGGGATGGCGGGTGGTATGTGCCGAACGGCCTGTTGCTCCTGCCTCCGAGTGCATTCTTTCTGATCGGCATGATCATTTGGGTGGTGCGTTCCTGGAAACCGGCACAGGTCGAGCAACCTGAATACAAGATCTATCATGCGCCTCGGCCGGAGGTGGCTTCATAATGGACCTCGTCAATCTGTTCATCAAAGCAGTCTTCGTCGAGAATCTAGCGCTGACGTTTTTCCTCGGCATGTGCACGTTCCTGGCCGTCTCAAAAAAAATCGGCACGGCGCTCGGTCTCGGCATCGCGGTGATCGTCGTCCAAAGCCTGACCATCCCGATCAATAATCTGATCTACCAATTTCTGATCAAGGATCGCGCGCTGGCATGGGCGGGGCTCCCTGAGATCAGTCTCGATTTCCTTGGGCTCATCACCTACATCAGTGTCATTGCGGCGGTCGTCCAAGTCCTGGAAATGTTTCTCGATCGATATGTCCCGTCGCTGTACAACTCGCTGGGAATCTTTTTACCGCTGATTACCGTCAACTGCGCCATTCTCGGCGGCTGTCTGTTTATGGTCGAACGGGACTATAACTTCAGCGAGAGCGTCACCTATGGGGTGGCCTCAGGTGTCGGGTGGGCGCTCGCGATCGTGGCCATGGCAGGCGTGCGAGAGAAGCTCAAGTATTCCGACATCCCCGAAGGGTTGCAGGGACTGGGCGTCACATTCATCACTGCGGGATTGATGGCCCTGGGGTTCATGGCCTTTTCTGGGATTCAACTCTGAGTTTGAGAAAATAAGAGATCGCGTATGATCGAAATCCTCCTAGGAGTCGGTGTCTTCACCGGGTTCGTCCTCCTTCTTGCCCTCTTCATTCTGAGTGCGCGTTCAAAACTGGTGGCCAGTGGCAATGTCACGATTACGATCAATGATAAGAAATCGATCGAGACCCCGATCGGAGGGAAGCTGCTCAGTGCCCTCGGCGACGCCAAGGTTTTTATCAGCTCCGCCTGCGGCGGCGGCGGAACCTGTGGGGTGTGCCGGGTCAAGGTCTTCGAGGGAGGTGGGGTCATTCTGCCGACAGAAACCTCGCACATCAACAAGCGTGAAGCGCGCGGGGGCTACCGGCTTTCCTGTCAGGTGGCAGTCAAGCAGGACATGAAGATCGAGGTTCCGGATGAGGTGTTCGGAGTCAAGAAATGGGAATGTACCGTCCGCTCCAACCACAATGTGGCGACCTTTATCAAAGAATTGGTCCTGGAGCTTCCCGAGGATGAATCTGTCGATTTCCGTGCCGGAGGCTACATCCAGATTTTCTGCCCTCCCTATGAGCACTCGTTTAAGGATTTTGATGTCGAGGAGAAGTTTCGCAGCGACTGGGACCGGCTGAACCTCTGGGATCTGGTGTCCAAGGTCAATGAGCCTCTGGAGCGCGCCTACTCCATGGCCAATTATCCTGAAGAACGTGGCATCATCATGCTCAATATTCGCATTGCCACGCCCCCACCGCGCACGCAAAACCTGCCCCCGGGTAAAATGTCCTCCTACTTGTTCGGGTTGAAACCGGGTGACAAGGTCACCATCTCCGGGCCGTTCGGCGAGTTCTTTGCGCGCGACACCAAGAACGAGATGGTGTTCATCGGCGGTGGCGCCGGGATGGCGCCCATGCGTTCGCATATTTTCGATCAGCTGAGCCGCATTCAAACCACACGCAAGATGACCTTCTGGTACGGGGCTCGCTCGAAGCGCGAAATGTTCTATGTCGACGATTTCGACAAGCTGGCCGCCGCGCACGACAACTTCACGTGGCATGTCGCCCTATCCGACGCGCTCCCAGAAGACGCCTGGAGCGGCTATACCGGCTTTATCCATAACGTGCTCTATAACGAGTATCTGAAGACCCATCCGGCGCCCGAGGACTGTGAGTACTACCTCTGCGGACCGCCGATGATGAATGCGGCTGTGATCAAGATGCTGTTGGATCTGGGTGTCGAGCGGGAAAACATCATGCTCGATGACTTCGGAGGATGACCATCCATGCGTCCCTCCATTCTGCACCCCCGTGCGCTGATTGCCCTGGTCGTCCTGCTGGCTGCTGGTACCGGCTTCGGCCTGCTGCGCCCTGAACCGCCTGCCTCAGAGCAGCACATGAGTGGTCGCACGATGGGGACCACCTATAACGTAAAATACCGCCCCGCCCAGAATACTCCGACACTGAAGGCCATGCAGATCGAAGTGGACGCCTTGCTGGCTGAGATCAATCACACCATGTCCACCTATGACCCGGAATCCGAGCTGTCACGCTTCAACCGTCTGCGCAACACCGATTGGGTACCCGCGTCCGCTTCACTCCGTGCCGTGCTCAAAGCCGCACTCGAGGTTGGAGTCCAGAGTGAAGGGGCGTTTGACATCACGGTCGGCCCCCTGGTCAATCTCTGGGGCTTTGGCCCTGACGTTCATCCGGACCGCGTCCCACCCGAAAGCGACATCGCCGCTGCCCGCGCGCGCAGCGGACTTGATAAAATTACCCTCAGTGAGACTCAACCGGCCATCCGCAAACACCGTCCTGATGTCTTCCTGGATCTGTCTGGGATCGCCAAGGGCTACGGGGTGGACCGGGTGGCTGAACTCATGACCGCGCACGGCATTGAACATTATATGGTGGAGATTGGTGGCGAGATACGCGTGCGTGGGCTCAAGGAGCGCGAGACACCCTGGCGAATCGCGATTGAGAAACCGTTGTCGGGCGAACGCTCGGTGCAGACGATGCTGGCGCTCAGTGACATTGCCCTTGCCACCTCGGGGAATTACCGAAACTTTTTTGAAATCGCCGGGCGACGCTATTCCCATACTATCGATCCGGCCACCGGCTGGCCGGTCGACAATCATCTGGTGTCGGTAACCGTGTTGGCGGAGACCAGCATGCGAGCCGACGCCTGGGCCACGGCGTTTCAGGTCTTGGGGCCGGAGCGTGGCATGGCCATTGCTGAACGGCTCAATCTTCCCGTCCTTTTCGTCATCGAACGTGATAGACAATTTGAGGAACGTGACTGCTGCGCCTTCCAACGGTACCGGAAACAGGAGGAGCTATCATGACAATTTTCCTCGTGACTTTTCTTGTCATGGTGATTGCGATTCTGGCGATGGCGGTGGGTGTCCTGGTCGGCCGCCGTCCGATCGGCGGCAGTTGTGGCGGTCTTGACCGCCTTGGTCTGGAGTGCGATGCCGGCTGCGACAAGCCCTGCCCGGAACGGCTTGCCCGTCTGCAGTCTCACAGCAAAGAACTGCTGTAAGAGAGCCTGGACAACCACGCCGTCGGTGAATATATGCGCTGGCTACTTGAATCCGCGAGTTATAAGATACATCGATCTTCTTTATTTTAATTGGTCCCCACTGGCTTGAAAGAGGCTGTTATGCCTAACACCATCTTGGTTCCGGTCGACGGCTCGGAGAGCGCGATGCGTGCTCTACATCTTGCCGTTGAGCGAGCACGTGAAAAACCACAGGCTCGGGTGCATCTCGTGACTGTGCACCCCCCGCTGCGCGTGTACGGCGAAATCCAGGTCTACGTGGGCGACAAGAAAGCAGCGGAAATGGCAGCGCAGCATGATCGCGACATTCTCGAACCGGCGGAGCACGTGCTGCGCTCGTCGGGCGTGGCGTTCGATAGCAGTTCGGCGGAAGGCGATGCCGCCGAACAGATTGTGGAATGCGCCAAGGCAATTGGGGCCGGCGAAATTGTCATGGGATCACGTGGACTCGGGCGTATTGCCGGGCTCGTGATGGGCTCGGTCACCACCAAGGTCGTCCATCTAACCCAGGTCCCCGTCACACTCGTCAAATGACCCGGGTTTCAACGCAAACATTTCAAGGTAGGCGCGGCTCATTGAACGGGAAACCGGGTGATGGCGATGTCCCCCTTGACCACTTTGCGATGGTCGCGGGCTCGCTCCTTCGCATCGCGATGATCAACGAGAAGCAGGGGGAGCGTCATGCGTCTTGAAGAGCAGAAGATTCCATCGTCGCGCGCGGGCATCGGTCCGTGGCTGGTCATCGCCGGAGCCGCGTTCGCGTTATGCTTGGTCCCGTCGTTCGCTGTCGCAGCGACCGACCCACCCACCCTGTTTGGCATCCCATTCGATTTCATCTTGTTCGCCCTCACGCTGCTTGGTGTCGCGCTGTTCCACCACCACACCCTGCAGGTGGCACTTACTGGCCTCGGAACGATCGCGTTGTACAAATTGGGGTTCACCGGGTTTAAGACCGGCAATGGCGTGCCGGGCTTGGTCAGCCACCTGGCCCATGAGTGGGTCATTCTTGCCAATCTGCTGTGCCTGTTACTGGGTTTTGCGTTGCTGTCCAAGCATTTCGAGGAGAGCCATGTTCCTTCGGTGCTCCCCAAATACCTGCCGGGACAAGCGAAGGGTGCGTTCGCGCTGCTCGCAATGGTGTTCGTGCTGTCCTCGTTTCTCGACAACATCGCCGCGGCGCTGATCGGGGGCACCATGGCGCACACCGTCTTTCGCGGCAAGGTCCACATCGGGTACCTTGCCGCGATCGTCGCCGCCTCCAATGCAGGTGGGTCAGGCAGCGTGGTGGGTGACACCACAACCACGATGATGTGGATCGACGGCGTGAGCCCGGCCGACGTCTTCCACGCGTATGTCGCCGCGGTGGTCGCACTGGTCCTGTTCGGTATTCCGGCCGCGCTGCAGCAGAACAAGTTTTCGCCGTTGAGGGTCTATGAGCCCGGCGGCGCGCATGTAGACTGGGGCCGCGTCGGTATTGTGGGGTTCATTTTGGTGGCGGCGATTTCCACCAACGTGTACATCAACCTGGTACACCCCGAGATTGCTGATCATTTCCCCTTCATCGGCGTAGCCGTGGCACTCGCGATCCTGGTCTCGGCGCCGTTGCGCAAACCGGATTGGAGTCTGTTACCCGACGCGACCAAAGGCACGATTTTTCTGCTCGCACTGGTCACCTGTGCCTCGATGATGCCGGTGGAAAAATTGCCGGTCGCCTCCTGGCAATCCGCCATGGGGCTGGGTTTCATCTCCGCGGTGTTCGACAACATCCCGCTCACCGCGCTCGCGCTGAAACAAGGCGGCTATGACTGGGGCATGCTCGCCTACACGGTGGGGTTCGGCGGCTCGATGATCTGGTTCGGTTCGTCGGCCGGCGTGGCCTTGTCCAACATGTATCCGGATGCGAAGAACGTCGGTCGCTGGGTGTACCACGGCTGGCATGTCGCGGTGGCGTATGTTATCAGCTTCTTGGTGCTGCTCGCGGTCATGGCCTGGCACCCCACTCCCAAACGCGGCGATCCGCCGGCCACCACGTCGTCTGTCACACAACCGGCCGAGACGCCGGTGCGCTAGAACCTCTCATCCTTCTCGACGATGCCGCTGTCGGCTCGGTATACTACGTTGTCTCGACAGGACCCCTTTCCCAGGCAGAGGCCGCGCGTGAAGAACCGCACAACACATTCTTCTCATGCCAAGAATCCAGCACAAACCAAGCCTGAAGTCGCCGCGGCGGAGGTATTGGCCTGGGTGAGCGATTGTCTGGAAGGTGGACTCTGTCTCATCGACAAGGGCATTTTGGTTTTTGAGAATGCGCAGTTCGGCGAACTGGCCGAAGCTGCTGCCGTGCCGCGTGGCCGATCCACAAATGATCTCAGAGATTGAAGGCTGGTTACGTCTGCCCCCTTCTTAGCCTGTGTTATCGCCTTCCCGATCCATGGACAGATGCACAGGCCTGTGCGCCCACACTCAGTCCCTTGAAGATCTGACCGCAGTCAAGTGAGTCTACCCTGCACCCCTTGTCATTTTTCCTCGAACCATGCCATTCTGACCATCAATACTATCAGCAGAAGGCACAGCCCCCCTTCTTGCTATCTATTTCGTTTGCAGAGCCCAGAGGAAGTTGTTGACCACGAGGATATAGACGAACGGCGAACCGCTGCTCCATAGCGACACCCGCCTCAGTTTGAATTAACAGCGAGCCACCAGCAATGCCAACGTATGAAGCAGAAAACGATGTTAAGTCATCTGAGGATGACCTTCATGATATAGGGAGTGATCAACCGGCCATGCCAGAGTCGGTTACCCTACCTGGATCAGCTGCGTTCCAGGCACAATATGCAGGGCGCGATATCGCCGCCGGACTGATCGCCGGATCGATGGCGATCCCCTTGACTGTGGGCATCGCCATGATGTCTGAATATCCGATCAAAGTCGGGTTGGCTACCGTCGCGTTTGCCTGCTTGATCGGCTGGGTCAATGCCTGGTTCAAGCCTGGCAACTACATCGGCTGTCCGGGAATCGCGGCGGGTCTGGCACCAGTCCTGGCGGTCGGCGTAGCCACCTTTGGCCTGGAGAATATGGCCTTCGCGATTTTCCTGACGGCGACCATCCAAGCCATCATCTGGAAATTCAATTGGCAGCGATATATCTTGGTAGCCGTGCCGGTCTACCTCGTCGAAGGGTTGCTGGCAGGCGTAGGCCTGAAAATCGCGCTCAAGTTTCTTGCCTTCACCTATGAGCTCCCTCCAGACATGGAAGCAGCCGATTCGTTCTTGAACGGCGCGCGTATCCAGATGATCCTGATCTCCATGGTTGGTTATGGCGTCTTTGTCGCTCTCTTCTTAAAGTTCAAGAAGACACAACCTGCCATTCCCTATTTTGCACTGATCGCGGCAGGAACGATCCTCGCCCAATTCATCACGGTGCCTATGCTGTCCATGGAAGATACGGATCTCCGGTTCGCGCTGCCGGTCCCGCACTTCGATGGTCCCTTGACGGCTCTCTCTATGGTGGGATTTGCGGTGATGCTGGCCATGATTGACGTCATCGAACAGGTGATGAGCAATGCCGCGATTGAGAAAATCGATCCGCTCAAGAGAAAATGCAACAGCAACAACAGCTTGCTGGCCATCTGGATCGCCAATATGGGCTCCAGCTTCTTTGGCGGCATGACCAATCTAGATGGGTTGGCCAAGAGCACGACCAATCGCTTGGCTGGAGCCTACACCAAATTTTCCGTCCTCATCATCGGGTGTGTGGTAACCTTCTTTACGTTCAATACGCACGCATTGGAATATCTCCCAAAGTTTGCACTGGCGATCATCATGATCTTCACAGGCTGGAAGATGATCGAGGGCCTCATCCATGTGACCCATCATGGCCCCTATGCCATGATCCTGGCTATTTTATGTGGTGTGCTGGTCTTCAAGGTGGGTATTTTTGAGGGCTTGCTGATTGCCCTGGCCGTGCATGGTGGTGTGCACTACATGATGTATGCGAATCTTGATAAAATACCTGGAAGAGATATCATCAAGAGGTACATTGATGACCTCAAGAAGAGCGACAGCGGCGATATCACCTAACCAACCTAGCCCATACTCATCAGGCGGTATCGTCTTGCGGAAAGGGTGATGGATATTCGTGTTCTTCAGCAACATATCGCACTTCAAGAAGGTGTGGCGTTATGTTCAAGAAAATTATGGTAGCGGTTGATGGCAACGAGATTTCCATGAAAGCGTTGATGGAAGCAAAACGCATGGCTGTGTCTCATCATGCAACGGTGCGCATCGTGTATGCCGCCTCCGATGAAGAGGATGCTCATCAGAAAACCGGCCTCAAGTTGTTGGCACAGGCCAAGTCAGCTATCGGTGACGGAATAGACGCAGAAACCCGCGTCATACACGCCGAGGCCGTATATGGCCTGACTGGAATCGCCGACGCCATTGCCAATGGTGCGCGAGAATGGGGCGCTGATCTTGTGGTATTGGGAAGCTCACATCGCCGAGGGCTGGAACGCTGGGTGATTGGTTCAGTTGCAGAACAGTTGATTGCCAAGGTTGATGCATCTGTTCTCTTGGTTCGTCCTCATTAGCCTGATCAATCGTCCGGCCCTACTTCACTCCATCCTTCTGAGCCACTCTCCCAGCAATCTCTCTATTCGCCAACTGACGGTCGAGCATTGATGCGCAGGTTGCAGTGCGACCCGTGCGCTGATGCGCGAACAATTTGTCACGCTTACCATGATTCTCGTCCGTTCTTGCGGAAACATCAGCAAACCATGAGGCCAAGACCATCCATCATGAGGTTCCAAGCCGCTCTAGCCCATCCCAGCATTTATTTGGAGATGGGTCCGAGGCAACGTATCGTATGTGTCCATGAACCGGGTGATTGTTTACATATTGGTAACATGCTGGTTACATACTGGATACGAGAATGCCTTACATGAGTGGTTCGGATTTGTCACACGCGCAAGCACCTGAAGGTCAAGGTTATCGTTTAACCGCAGGGAGAGAACTAAGTCCACTTACATTGTAGAGAAGGGGTTGGCATGAACAACATACGTCGGTCCATGGCATTATTGGTATTCACCGTCATCGGCATTGGGGGTTGCGCGCACGAGTGGTCCTCGATGTCAGACCCACATCCCGTCACTGCGGCGGATATGCAAGCCGTCTTGCGTGATGAATGGTCTCGACACCTCTTCTGGATTCGCAACGTTGTCCAAGACAACGCGAAAAATGATCTAAGGTCACGAGATTTTGCGGAGAAGGCCGTGGCGGCCAACACAAGAGATATGGCGAAAACATTTGCTCCATTCTACGGCGATGCGGTCTCTGAACGGTTCCGCACCTTGCTGACGAAGCACTATGGCGTGATTAAAGCCTACTCCGAGTCCACTGTGGCTGGGAATAAGCGCCGCCAGGATGCAGCCAGGGTCGAATTTGCCTCGATCACCGACGAAATTTCCAACTTTTTCAGCGGGATCAATCCCCACCTTCCTAAAGACACGGTCCGCAGTCTGTTTGCCACAAATGTCGACCATCATGTGGCTCAAATCAACAAGTTCCAAGACAAAGATTACGCCGGCGAGGAAGAAACCTGGCCGGTGATGGAGCATCATATCTATGTGATTGCCGATGCGATAACGACTGCCTTGGTGAAACAGTTTCCAGCGAAGTTTATGTAACCGGTGCGCAATTTAAGCCGATGCGGGGTCCGTACGGTATCGTTGTGGAAGATTGATCACATGCAAACCTGAACCCTGGGGAATGTCGATTCGGATGGAAGTTTCGACGTTCACGCGCGGCCCACTTCGGCCGCGCAAAGAATCTGATGCCCGCCCTCTCATGCAATGGGTATTCGGCTGCACCTTGATCGTTCGTGGTTCCGGCGTATCAGCGTAGATCCAATCCAATCGTAGCACGCTCGGGCGACCACGAACTGGTCCGGCTTATTTTAAAGCAGATCTAGCTGCTGCCTTCTGGTCGAGAGCTTTCTCGGCATCAACGATGCCGAGAAAGCGGTGAAAGAGATGAAGAGAGAAGTGTGTTCGTCAGAACTTATAAAAGCGCGTTGGCTTGGAGCCCATGGTAAATATGCCGAGCATGATTTCTCAATAGTCTTTGCCAACGGTATTTCACAAGACTCAGCCCTCCGCTACCTAATTCCCATTCTGAAGCTCTCGATCCACCGTAAAGACGAACACCCGTTCTCCGAGCTGCACATCGATATCGGTGAAGAGACCCAGGATTTTGCCCCCCGTGATTTCGCTGACTTGCTCGCAGAGCTTGTCGCGGCCCTGCGCGATCAAATTCTGCCGGAGCCGCTTCACCATCTCGACCCCTTCCGTTGTCTTGGCCAGCTGTCGTTCAGCTGGTGTCAGAACGCCCTTCAGTCGGACGACAACCAGATCCCGTACGACGAACGCACGGACTTCATCAGGGCCTCGCCCCAGGAACTCTTGCTCGAACTTAATAATCGCGTTGCGTATCGAATTTTCCATAATCAAGCTTCACATATCATCTCATCCTGTAGGATTACATGACAAGAAGGACGAGTGTCGTGCTGGGCCTTTTGTCTTAATCAATAATTTATCATGGGCCTTTCGGGCCAAGAATATCCGGTTGAGAGGCCCGGTGTTTCAATTCGTTCTTGACGCTGCTCGTTCATCCATATTATGCATGAACCGTTTTGAACGAACGAGGATGCTGCCGGTCCTGGTAATGTACCATGGCCACGGATCGGTGGGATCTGGGTTTCAGTGCGATGGGTCGTAGGGTGACCGGCAGTTCGTGCGAGAGGCCGGTCGCAGTACAAGCCAACCGAACATGTCTCGATCAAGCATCGAGCGTGCGGTTGGCTTTTATGTTTTCGGGCAGCTGGTTGGGATAACTTCAGGATGCTCAAAAAGGCCGTCCAGCAAGGCCGCAGCGAGTGAAGGGGCGAGGCGTACGCTTCGGTACGTTGAGCCTCTGAGCGATGCGAGAACGCCGCTGGCGGACTTTTCCAGCATCCTGATTAGAGGTGATGATGTCGGCTGTATTGCTCGTGCCGCTGCTTCCCTTGATCGCCGCTCTTATCGTGAGCGTCGGTCGGGAGGCCACGCGCCACGCCCGCGCGAAAATCGCCGCCTGGCCGATCGGCGCGGCTTTTTGTGGCGCCATCGCCACGCTGTATGTCGTGGCCACGGAAGGCCCGATTGCGCTTCGACTGTACGATCCGGTCGCGTCCACGGTGTTGGCCGTCCCGATCGGCCTCTACGTCGACCGGTTGAGCGCGGTCATGATGGTATTGATTTCCGGAATCGGTACGATCATTTACACCTACTCCGTCGAGTATATGTACCAAGATGCGCACGAGCGTCGGTATCTCGCCTTGATCGGGTTCACCGTGTTTGTCCTCCTCTGCATGGTGTCCAGCGCGAATCTCTTGATGCTGTTCATCCTCTGGCAGGTGCTGAGTTACCTCCTGTATCTGCTCGTCCACAATCATAGTCACCAAGAGACGCTGAAAAGCGCGTTTCGCACCTTCACGCTCTTGCGGGTCGGCGATGTCGCCTTCTTGGGCGGGACCGTGCTGGCCTACTCGCTGTACGGCACGCTTGAATTTCCTGACCTGTTTGCCGCTGCGAAGCAATCGACGACCACCGTGTCCCTGTTCCCTGGTGTCGAATTCAACGGCGCGACGGCGGTCACCTTGCTGCTCCTGGTCGGCGGAATGAGCAAGTCCGCCCAGTTTCCATTTTACGGCTGGCTTCCCCGGTATCTCTATGCTCCGACATCCGTGACGGCCTTACTGCACGCCGGAATTATCAACGCCGCGGGTTTTCTCATCAACCGCCTCGCCCCGTTGTTCGGAATGAGTTCGACGACTCTGCACGTCGCCCTCGTGATCGGGACGCTGACGGCCGTCCTCGGCGCCACCATGATGCTGGTGCAGAACGACATCAAGAACATGCTCGGCTTTTCGACGATCGGCCAAATGGGCTACATGATGATGGAATGCGGCCTGGGCGCCTTTTCATTGGCGGTGTTCCACTTGATCGCCCATGGCCTGTTCAAAGCCACGGTGTTCTTGTACAGCGGGAACGTCATTCACAAGGCGAGACAGGAACCGGTACTCCCCCATGCAGGACACGAGACGGAGGAAAACAACTACTCGCCCTTGACCTGGACGACGGGGGTTCTCACAACCCTACTGATCCCCTTGGTCATCCTGCTGGCGACGCACGGCGTGTTACGGATTCCGCTGCTGGAATCCCAGGGCACCGTCATCTTTCTCTTTTTCATTTGGATCACGTCGTCGCAAGCGATCCTGACGCTGACCCGATTACGGGCCGTCGCCTCCTGGCAGGTCTCCGCGGCAATGTTGGCGACGCTCTTGTTCATCGTGTTGGTCTATCTGCTTGCCGTCGAATCATTCACGGCATTCCTATACCCGAATCCGGAGGAAGTGGCCTCGTACTTCAAGGCCGCTGATCTCGCGGACTGGCTCTTCGATCTTCTTCTCGTACTGTCGACGCTGGCGACGGTCGGGGGTTGGGTGTATCTGTACATGCGGGCGCATGGCCGGACCCTGTGGACGCCGTCGTGGATTGACGGCGTTCGGATGCGCCTCTATGTGCTGTTCCTGAATCGGCTCTATGTAGACCCGGTCTTGTATCGCCTGGGGCATGTCCTGACATCCGCCATTCAGCGCTTGGATAAACGCGCTGAAGAACGTTCGCTCTGACCGACACCGGCTTGACGACGCGTAGTTGCCAGACATAGGCTCCTCATTCGCAGCAGCGCAGGAGTAGGGACTGGCCGCCAGCCCCAGCTTGACGAATATGGAGACCCTGTATTAACCCGGATTCCGCAGTTGAACGGTGGTGGATCATGAACGAGCGATCAGAAACCCTCGCAAGATGGGAAAGGTGACACGGTCTCAGGGAAGAAACTGGATTCCCGCTTGAAGCATGCGGGAATGACGAGCGGGACAGTAGTCAACTACGGAATCCGGGATTAAATGGTAATCTCCATCGTTCGGGAGGTGTACCGGTTGCTTGACTACGAGAACGAACGCTTTTAACCAGCAGGGGAAATGACGTGCTCCCATCGCTTGTACTCATCGTCCCTTTTCTCCTTCTGGTTGCAGCCGGCCTCGTGATGACCGGCGGTGAGACGTCGCGCCTCACACGCGAAAAGGTGGCCACCTACCCCGTCGGTTTGGCATTCCTAGGCGCTATCGGCACGCTGGCCCTGGTCGCATCGCAGGGACCTATCACCGTTCGGTTCTACGATCCTGTCTCCGTCGCATCCTTCATTATTCCCATCGGTTTCTATGTCGACCGGCTGAGCGCGGTCATGATGACGTTGATCACCGGCGTCAGCACCATCATCTACTATTACTCCACGACGTATATGTATCAGGATCATCATGCGCGCCGATATTTAGCATTGATTTGCCTGACCGACTTCGTATTGATCTGCATGGTCTCGAGCGGAAACCTCATAATGTTGTTTCTCTTTTGGCAACTCCTCAGCTACCTGCTCTACGTGCTCGCGCACAACCATGGCCACCCGGCGACGCTGGCGGGCGCGTTCAAAACGTTTACGCTGTTGCGTGTTGCCGATGCCGCGTTTCTTGCCGGCATTGTCCTCGCGTATCAACTCTACGGCACCCTCGAATTCCACGAGCTGTTTGCGAGAGCGGCTGCCACGCCCATGACTCTTTCGATCCTGCCTGGGATGGACATCAGCGGCACAACGGCTGTGACCTTCCTCTTTTTTATCGGCGCGATAGGCAAATCAGCCCAGTTTCCTTTGCATCTGTGGCTGCCGGGATCGCTCTTCGCTCCCACGCCGGTCCACGCATTGTTGCACGCCGGCATCATCAACGCCGGAGGCTTTCTTATCAATCGCCTGGCTCCGCTGTTCGGGATGAGCTCGACCACTCTCCACATCGCCTTTGTCACCGGAACCCTGACGGCCGCTCTCGGCGCCACGATGATGCTGGCGCAAAACGACATCAAGAAGACGCTCGGCTTCTCGACGATCGGCCAGATGGGCTACATGATCATGGAATGCGGCTTAGGCGCCTTCTCGCTGGCCGTGTTCCACTTGATCGCCCACGGATTATTCAAGGCCACCGTCTTCTTAAATTGCGGTAATGTGATCCATAAGGCGCGACAGGAACCGCATTCCCCCCATCCGGACCATAAGAATGACGAGGCGGGGTTCTCGCGCTTGACCTGGGCGACCGGATTTGTGACGACGTTATTTATCCCGCTGGTGATCTTATTGATGACGCATGGTGTCCTGCGCATTCCATTGATGGAATCCCAGGGCACCGTCATTATCCTCTTTTTCATCTGGGTCACCTCGTCGCAAGCAATCTTGACACTCACACAGCTCCGTGCCGTGGCGTCGTGGAAAGTGTCGGCGGCCATGTTGCTGACGCTCCTCTTCATCATGTTCGTCTATCTGTTCGCCGTGGCGTCGTTCACGTCATTTCTCTATCCAAACCCGGAAGAAGTTGCCTCGTATTTCAAGGCCGCCGATCTACCGGATTGGCTCTTCGACCTCATTGTCGTGATGTCCGCACTCGTGACGATCCTTGGCTGGATCTACCTCTACATGCGCGCCCATGGCCGAACGGTCTGGATGCCGGCTTGGATCGACGGCCTGAGAATTCGCCTCTACACAGTGTTCCTGAATCGGATTTATGCCGATGAACTCTATCAGCTGATCGGCTCAGTGACCGCGCAACTGGTTCATCGGATCGACAAGCTGGAACGCGGGTGGTCACGATGACGAACGCATTCATCCCTTGGCTGTTCGTCGGGATCCCGTTCGCCGGCGCGCTTGTATGTCTGGCCTATTGGTCCGATCCCTACCGCGTGAAGATGTTTGCGATCGCCTGGTCCGTCATCAGTCTGGTGTTGATCGTCGGAGTCGCCGACCGGCTTCCGACGCCGGCCGATGGTTTTTTGCCGCTCTATGTGCTGCCGCTCGCAGCCCTGGTGTCTGCGTTAGGCCAGCCGGTTCACGAAACCCATCGGCTCTCCTGGACCATGACCTTGGTCTTTCTCGGTTTGGGGATGGGTGTGCTCTCCGCCGGGAATTCGTTCGGTCCGCTGTGCCTGATCACGCTCATGCTGATCATCATGCTCCTCCTGTACCGTCACCACACCACGCTCTGGCCCATCTCCTGGTGGGGCATCGGCTCCTTCGGCGTCGCGATCGGCGGAACCGGTCTTTCTCTCATGGCCGGACCGCCCATCTCATCGGTGGCATCCTTGGCGACCTGTGCCGTTCTGTTGCCGCTCGTGCCGTTTCATGACGGGTACCTCACGGCGCTGACCAGACTCCCGGGTAGCTTGCCGCCGTTTATTGTGTTGCTGCTGCCCCTTCTGGGCCTCCACGGACTAGCGACAGCCCTGCCGACGATGCCGAATGAATTCGTTGCGGTCGTCAGCTTCATGGCTTTGATTAGCGCTCTGTACGGCGCGACCAAGGCATTGGCCCAGTCGCGCGTCCGTCTCTTGGTCGGCTACGGCAGCGTCTCGTTCTTTTCGATCCTCTGGTGGTTTGTGGCTGGAGCCCACCAGGCGACGCCGCGCGCGGCCGTGCTGGCCGGGGCAGTCGGCCTCTCGACCGGCGGACTGTTGATGGCCTGGCAAGTCATCCGCACTAGATACGGAGACGATGTGGACCCGCAAGCCGTCAGCGGCCTGGCCGCAGCGATGCCGAAATATGCGGTCTTGTTTTCTCTGTTGGGCCTCGCGGCGATGGGCATTCCACCCTTCGGCGTCTTCGCGGGGTTCATGGGGTTGCTGTTGACCGCGCCGCCCTCTTCAACGATCGGCCTGTTCATCGCGCTGGCGGCTTGGCTTGCCGCTTCGTGGTATATCATGCAGATGGTGCAACAGTTGCTCTTCGGCGCTCGCCGGTCGGAGTTGCGCTATACCGATCTCCGGCATCCGGAATTCACGTCCCTGTTGATTGTCGTGCTGGCCTTGCTGGCGCTCGGCTTGGCCCCGACCAGCTTGTATGCGCCGGATCAGATTCCGAAGAAGACCGCCGCCATGGAGCGACCTCTCTCATGGAACCGCTAGAGCACATGCCTGACAGTGAATCCAGACGAATGGAATTGCGCGGGATCGTCCGCCTTGCGGGGGAAGTCATCGCGCAGTACTGGCCGATGCGGACTTTCGTCCACCACAATCCATTGCACAGCATCGAATACTTGCCGTTCGAAGAAGCCGTCAAGCGTGGGAAGCAGTTCATGGGCGGCAACGGCTATCTTCCCAGCCGGCTGTATCGTGAGTACCTCAAGACCGGCCGAATCCGGGCAACTCATCTCGATGACGCGCTCAAGCCGAGAGTCGTCGATAAGGATGTGACGATCGGATCGCGCCACGTCACGCACGGGTCGGTGTTGCGCGCGTGTCTGGCCGAGGGCCTCTGTGCTCCGGCCTTGGAGCCGCTTGACGATCAACTGGACGATCCCGACAGGCCGATGATCGATGCCCTCGCCGGCAAGCTGGAGCCCCTCCTCCTTCCGTTCTCACTGGATGATCGAGTCCGCAAGGTCGTGGATGAAAATCGAGTCGCGCTGTGTCGATGGCTCACGCTGTCGCATTGGTGCGACGACACGCTCGGCACACAGATCGTCCAGCAGATCAACGAACAAATGATCAAGTGGTGCGGCGCCTTCCTGGACGAGGGCCATGCCACCTGGGTCATGCCGGGGCGTGAAAAAGGCCTGTATGAAGCCTGGAAGGCCATGGCGTCTCACGAGTGGTCTCCTTGTGGAATCAAAGACAGTCGCAGGAAGATCGCGCGGCTGCCGGACCATCCCGAAGACGCGCTCCTCGAACACCTGGATGCGCTGGGAATTCCCGCTGAGCTACTACAAGACTACTTATCGTTACAATTGACCGCGCGGCCCGGCTGGGCCGGCTTCATTAAGTGGCGTGGAGAAGAACGTGACTACCCCTGGCAGCAAGCCTACCCGGTCGGTCTGGTGAAGTTTCTGGCGATTCGTCTCTGGTACGCGCGTGAATTGGTCTCACAGGCTTGCCAAGACCATCTCGACATCGAGGGTCGCTATGAGGCCGTGATGGCTTACATGCGCGACTATCCCGAAGAATATTACCTTCGACGACAGCGAGTGGCGGGCCGGTTGCCCGCGCTCTACGCCGAGGAAGTCGATCGGCTCTCGCATCGGAAAGGGCAAAGCTGGAATAATATTCTCAACAGATACCGCGCCGAAGTCATTCCCCGGCTGCAAGCGGCCGTTCGTCGCGGGGCCGCGCGCCGGCTCCTCGCCCTGACCCGTTCATTGACCATTGATGCAACAGCACTCGTCGAAAGCGCTCCGGCGGATCTTAAGCACGTCGTCGACTGGATGGACGCCTTCCCCGAATCGGACCATGGGCCGGTGTGGCTCAAAGCCCTGGAGGTCGGCTACCAGGAACAGCTGCTGGGACAATTGCGCGCGCGCACCGAGTGCGCCGCTCCCGCTGACACGGCGCGCCCGTCCTCACAGTCGGTCTACTGCATCGACGTGCGCTCCGAACCGTTCCGTCGCAGGCTCGAATTGGTCGGCCCACACGAAACCTATGGCTTCGCCGGCTTCTTTGCCGCCTTCATCCGCTATCGGGCCTGGGGAAAGGAACATGATACGGAACAGTTCCCCGTGATCATGCGGGCGAAGAACGAGGTGCGGGAGGTTCCGCGCAGCTATCTCGATGATAGCGTCTCGCTGCACGCGGCGCGGGCCAAGTGGGTACATGCGGGCCATACGCTCTTGCACGATCTGAAGGAAAATGTCGTGACTCCCTATGTCATGGTGGAATCGCTTGGGTGGTTCTACGGCTTGCCGATTTTCGGCAAGACGTTGATCCCGGCGCTCTATCATCGATGGACCACCTGGTGGCGACGCCTCTTCGTCCCGTCTCTCACCACCACGTTGACGATAGGCAAGCTGACGCCGCGTGAAACCACCGAGATGCTCGAAGCGGAACAACAGGCCTCGATCAGGGCGGCCTTGCGCGAGCATCTCGGGCTCCGCAGTTCCCGTATCACGCCCGCGCTCGTCGAAGGTTTGCGCCGGCGCGCATTGGCATTGGAAGGAGATCCTGAGCCGCCGACCGATGCCGAGGAAATCGAACGAGCTGGGCTCACCGTGGAGGCGATCAACGTATTTGTCGAGACCTTGCGGCGGCAATACGATCTGACGCCGCGATCCGCTTCACGACACAGAGAACGGCTCACCAGGACCGGTTTCACCTTGGAAGAGCAAGTCCTGACCGTGGACACCGCGCTTCGCATGATGGGACTGACCAAGAACTTCGCGCGGCTCGTCCTCTTCTGTGCCCATGGGAGCACGTCCGACAACAATCCCTATGAATCCGCGCTGGATTGCGGAGCTTGCGGCGGCAATGAGGGGAAGCCCAATGCCCGCGCCCTTGCGATGATGGCGAACAACCCCAAGGTCCGTGAGCGAATCGCCAAACTCAAGATCCACATCCCATCCGACACACATTTCCTCGCCGGTCAGATGGACACGACGACCGATGCCATCCATCTGTTTGACCTCGAAGACGTCCCGTCTACGCATAACGCGGACATAACCCGACTCCAAGCAGACCTCAAAAAGGCTTCCGCGCTCACCAGTCAAGAACGCTGTGCGCGCTTTCCCGATATCCAGCACGTTCTCAAGGAGACGAAAGCCGAGGCACATGTCCGTAGGCGGAGCGTGGACTGGAGCCAAGTCAGACCGGAGTGGGGCCTATCCAACAATACGACGTTCCTGATCGGACGTCGGGAACTGTCGAGAGGACTCGATCTGGCGGGGCGCGTCTTCCTGCACTCGTACGATTATCGAGAAGATCCGAGCAACAAACTACTCGAAGTGCTGCTCACGGCGCCGCAAGTGGTGGCGCAGTGGATCAACATGGAACATTATTTCTCCGCCGTCGATAACGAGGTGTACGGCAGCGGGAGTAAGATCTACCATAATGTGGTCGGGCGGCTAGGCATCATGTCAGGTCCCTGGAGCGATCTCCGTCTTGGATTAGCTAGACAAACGGTCATGAGCGGCGAAGGCGCATATCATGAACCGATGCGGCTGCTGACGATCATTGAAACCCCACGGAGCAGAATCGAGAAATTGATTGCGCGACATGAGGTGCTTCAGCACTATTATCATAACGAGTGGGTGCATCTGGTCGCGCTCGAGCCCGAAGACAAGAGATGGTATCGGTATCGCCCGAACGGCGTATGGAGCGTCATCGAGTAGTGCTCATGCCCGTCATATATCCACACAGACTGCAGAACATGAAAGGAGCATATCGATGGGATTCACCTTGCATCAGATGAAGGAAATCCGGGTGATTATCGCGGGGGAGCACCGGTCGTTCGTCACTGAGCTGTTGGATCGAGTGAAAGCGAGCGGTTACACGATTATCGGCAACGTGTCCGGAAAGGGCCACCACGGAGTGCGGGAGGCCCACTTCATGTCCAGCGAACAGGAGAGCCTCGAAATGATCCTCACGGTCGTGCCTGAAGAAAAGGTCGAGCCCATTCTTGCCGGCCTTCGCCCGCTCTTCGAGCGGCATTCCGGTTTCATGTACGTCGCCGATGTCGCCGTCGGCCGGCAGGAATACTTTGGGAAGAAGAGTCCTAAATCCTGATTCCTACTGCCGAGTTGAAAGTGCGCATATCACATATAGCTAGGACTAGTCGCGCATTCCTCCTATAGCTCACTTCCTCCCTAGAAAAGTTCATAGGGCTGCTTGTAAAACCGCTAGGGCTGAATGTACAGTACCGAAATATTTTTTGATCGGGCTCTGCCGTGATCATGCCACCCTTCTCATCATCCATCGCCTCTCGCGCATCTCGGTACAGAAATCCGTCGTGGTTTGTGAAGCTCATGTTCACAGGGCTTCTCCTGCTGAACTTCCCTTCTCTCGTTTTCGCAGAATGGTCCGCGACCGGCGGTAGTTCATTGTTTTACACCGACAACGCGACCCTCTTTTCGGCCACACGCCGATCAAGCCTCGATGGCGATCCCTCGCAACCAGTTCTGGATACATCAACCTTTGGACATGGCAAAGACATGGTCTTTGAGCCCAGCCTTCGTGTGATGAAGTATATCCCTAATTCCTGGGGCCAGACGGCATTTACGATCAAAGCCCGCGGCTTCGTGTATGCCGTCAACCCGGAATTTAGCCAAGCCGGTATTTATCTCGAAGGGGTGCATGCCTTTAATCCAGACACGGCCATCCGGCTGCGCTTTTTTACCGCTCCCGATCAGTTGCTGGGACAAGGGGAAGTCGAGCACGGTGCAATTCTTGGCCTTCAGGATGCGCGAGTTTCATCCCATATCGGAGCGATTCGGTTTGACAAGCGGCTGTCAGAGCATTTTGAAATCCAATTGTATGGACGTGCAGGCATCCGGCGTTTCAACCAGCCCTTTACGGATCGAGATACGCTCTTCTGGACGATCGGTCCGCATTTCGTATGGCACGTGACGCATCATGCACGCATGGTGCTCGGGTATCACTATGAGCGAGGATTAGCGGAGGGTCGTCATCATCCCGAATTCCATGATGACAGCTCCTATGTTCATCATTTCGCGTCGGTCGCACTGGAAGCAGACCTAATGGAACATCTAGAGTTAGAGCTGGACTTTCACTACGAGCGCAACAACTTTACAAGTGGCATACCCGAAGATGAGCATCATTTTCTTGGGGGGGAAAACATCTACCTCGGCAGTGCCAGACTCCTCTACCAAGTCACCGACAATATGGCTCTGAACTTCACGGTTCAGCGAGCGAACCGTAATCTCCATGCTGATCACGTGCGTACGCAGCATCACAATACTAATGTGGGGCTTGGTGTCCTCTACCGATTCTGATTGAGTGATGGTGACTTTAGATGGTGGGTATGAAAAGTAGTGTTCGACGATGGTCCTTTGACTTCATCATCCATCCGAGGAGTCATTGATGAGCAGGGTGGTTTCTATCATAGCGCTGTGTGTCCTCCTTACCTCCTGTCAGGGCACCCCCCAGCCTGTTCAAGACCTCACTCGCCTAGCGTCTGTCAAAGCCATCTACATCGATGACCTTGGAAAAGAGGAAGGTGCCAATCTTATTGAGAGCTCCATCCATGTTCAAGAAGAGATCAGTACAGGGCTGACCCAGTCAGGACGTTTTTCTGTCGTTCAATCCCCGCAAGACGCTGATGCCATTCTCGCCGGTCTAGCCGGTCTCGAGAAGTGGTACCACGGGATGGAAGGCTTCTATGGATTGGAAGGAGATCTTGACACATCGTACTTGGGCGTGGGTCGTTTTCGTTTGGTCGATGCAAAAACAAACCAAACAATCTGGACGCATGATTACAAGCGAGGATTGTTGAAACCAACACAAAGTGTGACAAGTCGAGTCGCCAACCAAGTCGTCGAGAAATTGCTGCTTGACGCCGCGCTTGCAGCAAAGGGTACTACCCCGTAACGTCGCCTTGCCTGAACTGTCTCTTTCTCTGCACACCCTCTACCGCTCCCTCAATCATTTTCATTCTGGCTACCAACTCCGCCCACAAAGGCATCACCTTTCCCTAGCCATGCTTTCATTCCGTCCAAGCCTCTCCTGAAGACGCCCTGCCAACTGTGGCATGTTTGAAAAATTGATTTTTAAGCCGTTAAAAATCTGGCATATTGCAATTCATGGCTTTCGATCTCCGTGTTGTGGTGCAAAACTGTCGCTGCACCTCCTCTATCGCAACACAACCATTCATTGACCTCCTATTTTTCACCTCTTCATGCCACAAGGGGTTTATCAATGCGTAGAAAAAGTTCTACTCTGATAGTATCGGCCTTCCTGTTCATACTTGCTGCGCTTCCTGCCATGAGCCTTGCGGAGACGCCGCAGCATACGGAAGTCTGCGTGGCGGAGAGCGAGCAAGACATTGCCGCCCTGTTCGACCGCTGGAATGAGTCGCTCAAGACAGGCGACCCCTACAAAGTGGTGGCGAACTATGCCTCGAAATCCGTTTTGCTTCCGACCGCATCGAGCAAGTCTCGGTTCACGGTTGAGGAGAAGGCGGACTATTTCCGTGAGTTTCAGCTGAATCAACCGGAAGGGCGTATTGATTCTCGTACGATTGAACTCGATTGCAATACGGCAATCGATGAGGGCCTGTACTCTTTCACCTTCCAGAAGACCGGGGTGACCGTGAAAGCTCGGTACACCTTCACCTATAAGTGGGACGGGAAGCAATGGCTCATCACCAGCCACCATTCGTCCAGACTGCCGACTGAGCAAGCCCCCCCAGAGGAACCGGTCCACGCGGTGGCCAGGCATTCGGAAGTGTGTGTGGCGGCCAGTGAACAAGAGATCGAGGCTCTCTTAGACCGATGGAAGGAATCACTCCAAAGCGGCAATGCCCACAAGGTCATGACCCACTACGCCGCGAAGTCCGTGTTGCTTCCCCTCTCGTCGACGAAACCCCGCCTCACGCTGGACGACAAGGAAGCCTACTTTCGCCATTTCCTGAAAGACCGGCCATTAGTCCAGGTCCAATCCCGCACGATTGAACTCGATTGCAACACGGCGATCGACGAAGGCCTCTACACCTTGACTTTCCAGAAGACCGGAAGCATCGTCAATGCCCGATATAGCATCGTCTATAAATGGGATGGCCTGCAGTGGTTGATCACCAGTGACCACTCCTCAATCTACCCACAATAACTTCAGCGAATTCCAGAGTCGTGTCCACAGCGCCAGACGCCGCCCTGCCTGATGGATTGCCACCTATACACTTAGGAACACATATATATTGCACCGAGCATTCTCTCATCCCATTAACTGCTAGTTGTGAATTGGGCTTCCTCGAAACTATACTGTGCTCATCAGCTTGAGCTCTGTTTCACGTAGCAACCTGTTTTACATATCCATAACGTGCCAGGGGTGATCAATCCAGAATAGGGAGGAGAGGTCATGAGGGCATTTGTTTTATTACTGACGGCTGTTGCCGTGACCGTAGTGGGCTGTGCGGGAAAACCAGTTGACACGGTGAAAGCCGATTCACTTCATAAATTTAACCACGTGGTCCCGAAACATTCCGAAGTGTGTGTGGCGGCCACCGAGGAGGATATTGCGGCTTTGTTTGACCGCTGGAATACCTCACTACAAACTGGGGATGTTCACAAGGTCTCCGCCAACTACGCGCCAAAGTCCGTGTTGCTGCCGACGGTGTCGAGCAAACCACGACTCACGGCCTACGATAAAGAAGACTATTTTCACCATTTTCTGGAAAACCAACCCGTCGGGCACATCGACTCTCAAGACGCTCGTGAAATCGAGATTGATTGCAATTCCGCGATCGATACAGGACTCTATACCTTCACCTTCAAGAAGACCGGTGCCGCTGTGAAAGCGCGGTATACGTTTACCTACAAGTGGGATGGGAAACAATGGTTGATCACCACCCACCATTCGTCTGCGCTGCCCACGGTAGATGCTCCTCCGGCGCACGTTCACCAAGCTGTTGCGCAACATGCGGAAGAATGCGTAGAGGCTAGTGAGGAGCAGATCGCCGCTTTATTCGACCGCTGGAATGGAGATCTCCAAACGGGAGATGTTCATAAGGTGGCCGCCCATTACGCACCAACATCTCTTCTTCTACCGACCGTATCGAGCAGACCCCGATTCACTGCTGTTGACAAGGAGGACTACTTCCACCATTTTCTCGAGAATCATCCAGTGGGAAGCATTGACTCGCGTGAAATCGAGATCGATTGCAACACGGCGATCGACACGGGACTCTACACCTTCAGATTTCAGAAAACCGGGGCCAGTGTCAAAGCCCGATACACCTTTACGTACAAGTGGGATGGGAAACAATGGCTGATTACCAGCCACCATTCATCGGCGGTTCCACCGAAGGAGTAGCCTGAAGGCCAGGGTTTCTTACGGAAAGAAACGCGAGGACGGAAATGACCGATCTATTGGTGGATGATTCTTCCTAGCCTCCTCCTGACCCCCTGCTAGCCCTCTATCCCAGTGCCGCATCACCGGCGTCAGGTGGACCTACCACGTGAGGCCGGTGACAGCGGTGTAAATACCATCGGACGCCCCAGGGCTGCTCATGGCACGATGAGATCGTGCCTCAGCGCCCACCAGCTGCACCATCGCACGATGGCCTGGCCCTATAATAAATTAAGAAGGAGGCTCTGAGGTCATGAGAATGAGTCCACACCCCTACATTTGAGGCATTGTGAAAGCCTAGCCGACTCAGCGATAAGTGACAGGCACCGGTCACGACCAGCCTTCACCATGTCACAATTCTTAAATTTGAGCCAGCACGCCAGCGATGAGGAAGTTCACTACCTGACGTCCCTGCTTGTCTATTATCTCGTTGATCGGTGTGGAGGGGAATTGCAATTCACTCCGGAGGATATGCGGCAGATCCGAGAGAAGCTCGCCAGCAAGATGGTGCAGATCCGACTCGGAAATGACTTGCGACTTCGCATCATCGATCGCCTACCCGAACTCCAGTAAGCAACCTGCTCGTAGAAGATAGAGAGCCACGAAGGCCATTATCCTGGTTCGATCCTTCCCCCCACCCAACCCAATTGGTGAGAGTCGTAGCCAGACCGATCTGTGCATGCTCTCTTACAGATTGATAAACAGCTGAAATAAGATGACGTGGTTCATCTGATTCGCCAAGTTGGGAATCGACCGGCTGTTGAGGAGCTGATTTTGGTAACCCACGTCCAGATTGACATATTTCGAAAACGTCCGGTTGATCCCGACAAAGAACCGGTTTTGGTCGAAGCCGGCCTGGGGTCCGCGCGCGCCAACTGTGTTCAGGTGAACGAAGACTTCATCCGCTGCAACCAGTGCCCATTCTGGAGCCATCGGTAGTGGATATTGCCCCCGCAACATTGTGCGAAACCGCACGGCGGTCCCGTCGACATGTTCAATCCAACGCTCCTCAAGACGGGTCCGGCTGACGATCTTGAAAGACTCGAACTTACGGGTATATAGCACCTGCTGATAGATGCGACTCTCGTCGAAAAACGGCGACTGAGGGGGCGTATGCTTCTGATTATAGTTGCCGACCCAGGCATAGCCTTGCCAGAGGGAGAGATGTTCCGTCAGTTGATAGCCAAGCGCCGGACGAAGTAGCAGCTGATCGATATGGCCGTCCTCGTCCAGATCCGCGAAGCGCGGTTGAACTTCCATGTACGCAAGAAAAGATGACGGCAGTTTCACCGTCATAAACACTGGCGACCATAGACGGAAGTCCTGGCTGAATGTCGAGGTGGACTGGGCAAAGGCTTGCCCCCCCACCAGCAGACTCCACACGAAAGCCACGATGGCGATCCCCTGCCACCACTGACGTGCTCGTTGATTGGCTGTTGCACACGACATGATTCCTCCTTAAGCAGCCATATGTCCGATATTCTTGAGAAATCCCCGTATCCTGTTCTCGAGGAACGCGATCTCCATTTCCGCCTTTCTCAGCTCATCACAATCCTTGGTCGAGGCAGACAACTCCGTAGATCGCTTTCGGCAGACCTTGTACCTTTTCTAGGAGGAGAAACGCTAGTCAAAAATGTGAGGGGTGCAACGCATCTGGTGCCATGGATTGCGCCCGTAGCGTGATTGTGCTAGCTACTCATCATGCTGCCTATTTCTTCATCGGTCTCTATTCCCGATCATGATATCGAGATTCATGCCATCCGTTCGCAAGGCGCTGGCGGGCAAAACGTCAACAAGGTCTCGACAGCCATCCATCTACAATTCGATATTCGCGCCTCTTCCCTGCCACCGTTCTACAAAGAGGAATTGTTGAAGCTGCGAGATCACCGCATATCAGCCGACGGCGTCATCACGATCAAGGCACAACAACACCGGACTCAGGAGCGCAACCGGGAGGACGCGCTTGAGCGGCTCCGCCTTTTGATTCAGAGCGTCGCCATCCCGCACAAGAAGCGGAGGCCGACCAAACCGACGAAGAGTTCACAGAATCGGCGGATTGAGGGAAAGAAACGGCAGGGGCGCGTGAAGGCGTTGCGGAGAACACTCGATGAATCTTGATTACGGCCAGATCAAGTCCGACAGGGCAGCAGAAGGTTAGAAGTGAGCTTTATAGGTCGCTTTGGCGGCGTTGGCCTGGAGCTGCTCAAGCACCGCCCGCGCTTCGGGGATAAAGTCGGCCCGGTTGTGTTGTTGAGCGAGGGCGAGCGCATCCGTCGCCAGTGTGAGGGCTTCCTGGTGTCGGCCATGTTCGCATCGCACCTTGGCAAGGGATAAGCGAGCATTGACGGCTTTCGGCGCTCGACTCACCACCTGCTCCAAAAGCGCCTCTCCTTTTTCAGCATCGCCCCCCAATAAGCTCGGCAGCTTCACCAGTAATGTTCCTTTCGCCGAGAGCGCATCGATGTGAGCTGGATCAAGTTCAAGGGCCCGGTCCAGTTCGCTCATCATGCGGCGGAGCCCAAAGAGCGAGGTGAGAGATTCTCCGTCGACACGGAGCAGCTCTCCGAGATTGCAGAACAGCGCAAAGTGGGCATCGGCGCTTCCCTCATCCTCAGCCACCGCGCGCTCCCCCATGATCTGCCCCTGTTGAAAATGGGCGAGGCGCGTCGCACGATCCACGGCCAGTCTCCCCCGATGACATTCTTCAAGAGCTTGTTTGGCAAGATCCTCGCCTGACTCCAGCGCGGAAGACGGTATCGGCAGGCAGAACAAGCCACTTGCCACAACCCCCACCAGGACGAGAGTGTTCATTCTCATCAGTCAGACATCCAACGGGAAAACGGCACCGCTCGGGTAACCGGCCGAGGTGACCACAAACAGGGTACCACCAGGTACCTGTGCGGACTTGTATATAACTGATTGATTAAAAGATATTTCGTTGTCATCGTACTCAGTTCATCCGCTGAACAGTGACGACCGATGGACACGTTGCGACCAGAGGTCTGTACCGCCGATAGGTCAGGCGTTCCCCGGTTCACTGGGAGCCATCATGCCCAGTATATTGAATCCGCCATCCACATAGATCACTTCACCGGTAATACCCCGTCCCAACGAGCTGACCAGGAACAAGGCCGTATCGCCGACCTCACCCTGTTCGGTTGGACGACGGAGAGGCGCAAATTCCTTATGCAGATCAACCATTTTAGAAATGCCCGAGACCCCGCGTGCGGCAAGAGTCTTAATTGGCCCTGCGGAAATGGCATTTACCCGAATATTGCGCGGGCCAAGATCGTATGCGAGATACCGAACCGTGGCTTCCAGTGCGGCTTTTGCGACCCCCATCACATTGTAGTGGGGCACGACGCGTTCGCTACCCAAATAGGTGAGGGTCACCACCGATCCCCCAGCGGTCATCAGGGGTAACACCGCCCGAGTGACCGCAATGAGCGAATAGGCGCTGATATCGAGCGCCATCGCAAACCCCTGCCGGGACGTATTGACGAATTGCCCGCTGAGCTCTTCACGTGGAGCGAACGCCAACGAATGGATGAGAAAATCGATTTGCCCGACTTCTTTTTGAACCTGTTGCACCAGCGACGTAATTTCACTGTCCTGGCTGACGTCGCACGGAAAGGCTTTGGCCCCGGGCAAGGTGGCAGCCAACTCCTCCACGTTTTGTTTCAGCCGTTCGTTCTGGTAATTGAAGAGGAGCTGAGCGCCCTGGCCCGCTACTGATTGGGCAATAGCCCAGGCAATGCTGTGTTTATTAGCAACACCGACGATGAGCCCTTTTTTCCCCTTCAGCAACATTGGTCAGATTCTCCTTCTTTAGGCATTGAGGGGCCTTGTTCAGCACGATGCGTTGTCTAGTTGGTGGCTGTCTCGACTAGGTGCACAAGTCCCGACTGGCACGCGACAACGAGGACGGAAGATACCATGATTTGAGAGGACTGTGAATCAGGTTGAGAGACAAATCGTGACATAGGCTGTGGGCCTGGTTCTGTGGCAATGTCGTAGAGATCCACGCCATCCCGCCACAGAGCCTAACCCCAGGGAGTATCTCTTTTCCGTGAGGTGATTCTTTCGAACCTGCTGATTTCTTAGCGCAACTGACCCAGCACCTTGGTGCATACAGACTGGCACTGAGCTTGCTGTATTGCCTGCATAGGTACCGAATAGTCGGTACGCATTGATAATCTCAAGGAGGGAATACGTGATGAAAAGCATGTTGATGGCAGTGATGGCAGTTGCAGTGACGATCGCATTCAGCGCCCCTTCGTTCGCGGAAGGCCCGAAGGAAGGCGGCAAGGACAAGAAGCCCGGAAAGGTAGTTGAGGCGATCTACGGAGACGAGAAGAAGAAGGAAGAGAAGAAGGGCGGCCATGCCGACACCTTCGGCGAAGAGAAGAAGGATAAGGGCGGAAAGTAAGACTCCGTCTGGTGAGATTTGGCTTGGGGGCACTTCCACTTCTTTGTGTGGAGTGCCCTCAGGTTGCTTTTAGCCCTCGGATATACACCGCCTGTAACCCAACAATCGTTTTGCCATCTCGAATCGTCCCATCTACGATTCTTTCCATCGCAGCGGTCAACGGCATCTCGACGATCTCCAAGACTTCGTCGTGATCCAGTTGCTGCCTGCCTTTTATCAATCCGGTGGCCTTGTAGACATGGATCACTTCATCCGCAAATCCTGGTGCGGTAAAGATGCTGGAGAGTAACTCAAACGAAGCCGCGCGATAGCCGACCTCTTCCTCCAGCTCGCGTGCCGCGCAATGCAATGGGTCTTCACCGGGAGAAAGTTTTCCCGCGGGAATTTCATAAATGAATCCCCCGGCGGCATGCCGGAACTGCCGAATCAAGACCACGGTCCCATCATCTTTGATCGGCACAACTGCGGCTGCCCCTGGATGGCGGATGGTCTCGAGATCAATCGTCACGCCATTCGGTAATTGCACGGTGTCGACATTCAGCGTGACGACCTTCCCAGTATAAATATTCCGAACCATGCCAGATGCTCCTTAGTTGATCCTAGTCAGCATTCCACTGGTTGCAGAAAGCCGATGATGCGGGCGCCCATTACTTGGCGGGACGTTTATAGAACGCCGCCTTCACCACCTTGGCCGGAACCGCTTTTCCTCGAATATCGATACGGAGATCCGCTCCGACGTCACTATGCTTCGTGGACACATAGCCCAAGCCGATCCCTTTCTGAAGCAGGGGAGAAAGATTGCCGCTGGTCACTTCTCCAATGGGCGACTGCGGTGACGAAGAAGAGAGGATGGTGAACCCATGGCGCGGAACAGCTTTTTCCAGTAATTCAAAGCCCACGAATCGGCGAGATACACCCGCTTGCTTCTGTGCCAGCAATGCAGGCTTGCCGATAAAGTCTCCCTTCTCGAACCCCACAGCCCATTCCGCGCAGGCCTCAATCGGTGTTGTGCGTTCATCGATATCGTTGCCGTAGAGCAGATAGCCCATCTCCAGACGCAGGAGATCCCGTGCCCCGAGTCCCGCCGGTTTCAACCCAAACAACTCGCCTGTGTCTAACAGCTTGTCCCAGACTGGGCCGGCTGGTCCGTAGGCATAGAACTCGTAGCCGAATTCTCCGGTATAGCCCGTTCGTGCAACCAGGCACTCCACATCCGCGATTCGCACCATTGTGGATTCTCGAAGCTTGAGCTGCTCCAACTGTGGCAATCCGGCCGCTGCGACGATCGCTCGCGCCGCCTGTCCCTGCAGGGCGATCTGCGCGATCTCTGCGGAACGGTCGGAGACCTGACAGTCAGAAACCACCTGGCTGTGCTCCGTCAGCCACGAGACAATCTTCTCTCGATTGGACGCATTCACACACAACAGAAATTCCCCGGCCCTCGCCAACCGATAGACGAAGATGTCGTCCTTGATGCCGCCCTGCTCATTACAGACCATCGAGTACTGCGCCTGCATAGGCCGCAACGCTGCGAGATCATTAGTCGTCATGCGCTGAAGGAACGACTCCGCGCCGGAGCCGGTGACGACTAGGCGCCCCATGTGGCTGACATCGAAGAGACCGGCCTTGCTCCGAACCGTGTGATACTCATCCACCACGCCACTGTACTGGATGGGCATTTCCCAGCCGGCAAAGTCGACCAGCTTGGCGCCGGCGGCGCGATGTTGTGCGATGAGCGGTGTCTGCTGCACGGTCGTGCTATCGCACCCCGAGCAATTCGACATCGAAAATCAGCGTGGCATTCGGTGGAATGACACCACCGGCACCTTGTGGTCCATAACCCAAATTGGATGGGATGGTAAGTTTGCGCTTGCCTCCCACCTTCATCCCCTGCACCCCTTCGTCCCAGCCCTTAATGACACGCCCGGCGCCGAGAGGAAATGAAAATGGCTGTCCACGATCGACGGAGCTATCGAACTTTTTGCCGTTCTCCAGCCAACCGGTATAATGGACGCTCACCGTCTTGCCGGACACGGCCACGTCTCCGGTTCCGAGCACCTGATCCACGTAGTTGAGCCCAGACGACGTCGTAACATCCTGCGCGTGTGACCCTTTTTCGCTCGCTGCCATAATGCGTTCTCCTCCTAATATCGATGTCAGAACCAACAACGTGGCTATTGATGAGATTGATAGAAATTTCATAGCGTGTCTCCTTCGTCTCACCTGTATGGCATGAGAGAGATTGTTCGGTCAACTGGAGTTTGGCTACAAATCTCGCTCGGCAAAGAGAGCCAGACAGGCGGTGTACCCGTGCAAGAAATTACGATGGCCGATAGGTCCGATCTCGCCTTGTGCGAAGAACCCCGCGAGAGGAATCGGCCCCAGGCGTTCCGTGGTCGCCGCCGCGTCATGGTTCGGCTGTCCAAAGAGCCCTCGACCACGGCCGCAGCAGCTGAACATGAGCGCACCGAGGGCAGGATGCCGATGACCGGTTCGGTCGGTCGCCAGCAAAGCGTGCAAGTCTTCCGTGGCGGACTCCGCATCGCGCAGATGAAACTGCACCGTCTGGCCTTCTTGCACCACATCACCGATCGCGACGGCACCCGTGGTGCGGTCGGCCCCGAGCAGATTGCGAATGAGAAAATCTCCGCGTTCGAACCGGTTCCGATGTTCATCGACCACGATACCGAGGTGCAGTGCCCGATTGGCTCGCAGCCGGTCTTCCTCCGACAGGGATTCGAAGACCGCCTGCAACCGCTCCAACGCCGGCACGCCCCCGAGTTCATGCAGCAGATTGCGCTCCGCCTTCGTCACGACAAATCGCTCACCGATCAGGCGGCAGCCTTGAGAGATGACTGGACGAATCACCACCGCCCCTGACAGGCGGGCACCCACGAGCCCGCCATCGAAGACCTGGTCATTCAGCACCAGCCGGTTCGTGCCGGCCTCCGACCCGCCTCCGGCCAGTCCTCCGACCGCCTTCGCTCCAGGGTAGCGCTCTTCCAAAATCCCCAGGATATCTTGAATGGGCACGGTGAAGGGATCGGCGAGCAGAAGGAACGACGCCTCTTGAGCCCCCGGCTCAGGCCATCCCGAGAGATGAAATTGATCCTGCGCCGGTAAAAACGATGATTGCAGTGGGTGCAGATCAACGCCAGGGAGGAGAGCGGCCCAGACGGTCACCGCCGGAGCGGTTTCCACTTCCTCTGCTCCAGCAATCACACCCTCTCCACTACAGCCGATCAGGAGGTTCGGACAAAGCGTCTCTGTCAGCACCTGCGCCAACATCTCGGCCTGCTCTGCATGGTGCGCGGAGAAGAAGAGGCAGGCCAGATCAACCGACTTGGCACCGAGCTGCGCTCGAATGTCTTTGGCCACGGCCAGAGCCGCGGATTCTGTCTCTATTGCTTTCGAAAGAGCCACAGCAAACTGCACGGTTGCGCCTCGTGATGTGGACAGATCGATGAGCCTGACAGGAGAGTGGGTCGCGTAAGCTCGGAACGAGCTGGGAGTCAGACCCCTGGATCCATCCGCTGGGCTCGGGTCTGCGCGAGCTTCTTATAATACCGCCAGAGATACGAGTGGTAGTCGTCGACTTGTGCCAGAAGGTAGTGCAGTTCGGTCGGGTCCTCGGTTTCCAACGCGTGCACCATCCTCTCCTTGAGGAACTCAGCAAAGGCTTCTGTCTTTTGCACTGCCGTCAGCAGTTGGAGTCCGCCGCCGATCTGGTAGTCGCCCATACCATTCCTCCTGGTTAACTGTCGCAGGATAGCGAGGGAGTCGCCATATTTGCAAGCTTGGTTCACCGGACAAGAAACGCTCAGACATTCAGTTGATCAGTTGCTTTGCGAACCAGACAGGAGTGTTTGGAGGCGGCCTAGGTCGATGGCCTCAATCCGTTGGCCGTCGCGGCCTGTAACCGTCGTCGCCATGGTGAGGGCGTTGAGGATGGCCTCTTCCGTAGCCTCGACGGTGGCCGTGATGAGCGGATTCAGATGGGTATCAGCCAGATGAGTCAGTTGGTAAGTGGGATCTTTGGGATAGTGTGGAATGACGTTCGCCGTTGACAAGGCGAGCATGAAGTCGCCGCTGCTGTGTCGAGCGGTGGAGCCGGTGCGGGCGAGACCCAGGGTGGCGCGCTTCGCGAGTCGCGTGAGTTGTCGACTGTCGAGCGGTGCATCGGTGGCGATGACGACGATGATCGACCCTTCGCTCTGACCGGGCGAGAGCGCCTGAGACTGTTGTTGAGGTTGTTGTGGCGGCTCGTAGAGTTTCCCCACCGGAACCCCAGCGACGACCAGTTCAGGCCTGCGTCCATGATTGGCGTTCACGAGCACCCCGATGGTGTAGCCGCCTTCTTTCTCCGAGAGCTTCCTTGAGGCCGTGCCGATCCCGCCCTTGAATCCGTAGGAGATCATGCCGGTGCCAGCCCCGACCGTGCCCTCCTTGACGGGACCGCCGCTCGCACGGTCAATCGCGGCCATCACATCCTGCTCAGACACATGACGGCCTTGAATGTCATTCAATCGTCCGTCGTCACATTCAGCCACGACCGGTGTGAGGGTATCGTCAGAGATGCCAATCTCTGGATACTGCCTGATCATCCAACTCATCACACCGTTGACGACACGTGGGATATTGAGTGTATTGGTCAGCGCGATGGGATACTCCAAGAATCCTGATTCGCCCACCCACGAGAGCCCCGTCATTTCACCGGTGCCGTTGAGCACGAAGAATCCCGCCGGCACCTTCTTGTGCCACACGTCGTCGCGCGGAATCACGACCGTCACACCGGTGCGGACTGGGCCCTGGCCGGGCTTGAGCTGCCCCTCGCCTTGGATGAGGGTCGCGTGACCGACTTTCACACCAGCTACGTCGGTAATGGCATTCAGGGGGCCGGGCTGATACTGTCCGATCACGATGCCGAGATCTCGTAGGCGTTGACGTTCTTGTGTAGATTCAGCTGTTGCTGGCGAGACGCACCCCGTGATCACGGTGACGAGGCATGACAGGGTGAACAGCCGAGCAATCCCTTGGCCTGCAGCCAGGATTGAACGCCTGGCACTAGACATCATGCGCGCTGCCCTGATGTGGAATCCGCACATCGATCTTTGGGTGTTCCGCTTGGATTGCGGCGCCGAGCGAAAGGGCCTGTTTCTCCTCACCGTGCACGATGAAAACGGTGCTGGGTCGCGGGGTGATCGCTCGCACATAGGCGAGCAAATCATTGCGGTCGGCGTGGGCGGACAGGCCGTTGAATTTGACGATCTGTGCGCGTCGCTTCGTCGGCACGCCGAAGATCGGGACCACATCCCAACCCTCGACCAGCTTGCGCCCAAGTGTATGTTCCGCTTGAAAGCCGACGAACACGATCACGTTCGCTTCATCCTGAATGGCATGTTTCAGATGGTGAATGACCCGGCCGCCCTCGCACATCCCCGACGAAGAGATGATGACACAGGGGCCCCGCATGGCATTGAGCCGCTTGCTGTCCTCGGATGATGATACGAAGTGGATGTAGCGCGAAGCGAAGACGTCTCCACCGGATGAGAAGGTCTTCATGGTCTCCTCGTCATAACATTCCGGGTGGCGCCGGAACACACCCGTAGCCTTGTCGGCCAGTGGTGAATCAATATAAATGGGAATCGGCTCAACTCGTCCCTCACCCACCAGCTCCTTAATCCGCATCACCAGCTCTTGGGTGCGGCCGACCGCGAAGGCCGGCACGATGATCTTGCTTTTGTGTAACCGCGCGTGGGCGATCAGGTCTTGGGCTTTCTTCTTCATCTCCTCACCGGCCTGTTCGTGCAAGCGGTCGCCGTAGGTGGATTCCAGAATGAGGATATCGCAGGCTGGCGGCGGCTCCGGATCACGAAGGATCGGCATGTGAGACCGCCCTAGATCGCCACTAAATAAAACGGTGGTGCTATTGCCCCGCGCCGTATATTTGACGCGGACGGCCGCCGATCCCAGGATATGCCCGACATCATGAAACGACGCCACCACGCGTGGGGCAAGTTTCAGCTGATCCCCGTATCGTGCCCCTTCAAACTTTTTGACGATTTTCCTGACGTCGTTGCCGTCATACAAGGGCTGAATGCATGTTCTCCCGCGCCGCTTCTCTTGTTTATTCACGTACCGGCAGTCATTTTCCTGCACGCGGGCGGAATCTTCGAGCATGATGCCCGCGAGATCGGCTGAGGCTCTGGTGAGGTAGACTTTCCCGGAGAAGCCCTGCCGCGGCAACACGGGCAGCGCGCCCGAATGGTCGATATGCGCATGTGACAGCAAGACGGCGCCGAGCGATTTTGGGTCAAATCCCAGTTCTCGGTTTTTTCGTACCGCCTCTTCTCGTCGCCCCTGAAACATTCCGCAATCCAGCAACATTCGAAAGCCGGGCACTTCCACCAGGTGTCTGCTTCCGGTAACAGAACGGGCCGCGCCATGGAACGAGAGTTTCATATCGTAGGTACTCCATTGTGGCGTGAGATGAGGTCCCAGGCTTCCTGGGCCGTTTCAGCGTAGTGAAAGAGGTCAAGATCCGTCTGTGCGATCAGCCCACAGTCGACCAGGAGTTGCCAATTGATCACGCCTTCCCAGAAGCTCCGACCCACCAAGACCACGAGGACCTTATCGGTCTTCCCTGTTTGAAGCAACGTCAGTGTTTCGAACAACTCATCGAGTGTGCCAAACCCTCCGGGAAACGCAACGAGTGCCTTGGCCCGGATGAGGAAGTGCATTTTCCTGATGGCGAAATAGCGAAACTGAAAGCTGAGCCGCGGCGTGATGTAGGGATTGGGATGCTGTTCATGGGGCAAGGTAATATTCAACCCGATCGATTTGGCATTCACGTCTGCTGCGCCGCGATTCGCCGCTTCCATGATGCCGGGACCTCCGCCTGTCACGATCACGTAATCACAGTGGCCATCAATTTGGCAGGTCGACGAGACGAGGCGGCTAAATTCTCGGGCAACATCATAATACGTAGCGAGATCGAGCTGCCGTTTGGCGATCGCGACGTTGCGTTGACAACCGGAATCGTACGGGGCCTGAGCGGCTTCTTGCTCCACCTTCTTCAGCGCCTGCCTTGCGGCAGCTGGTTCCTGTAACCTCGCACTGCCGAAGACGACGATAGTGGATTGAATATTCTCTTCCTTTTGGATGAGTTCTGGTTTCAGCAGTTCGAGACCGATGCGAATAGGACGAAGCTCGTCCCGTTGGAGAAACTCCGTATCTTTATCGGCCGGGATATAGGAGGAGGATGTGATATCTGGTTGTGAGGGCATTGCGTGGTCGGAAGGTCGTGGCTCCATCGTCCGCCATTGTAGCTGCCCCTCGAGGACAGCGGCAATTCACCAAGGTTAACGTGCCTATTTTAGGCGGGTGGTCAGTCCCGGAATGGCCAGGCTACGAATTTTGACGAATGTGAATGAAACGCAAACGCCTTATCACGAACAAGCCAGTGATCGTCATACGTGACTTGGAAGACATCTCTCCCTATTCCACCGCCCCCCAAATCGAGATCAGGTGTAAAGAAGGGTATGAGAAAACGAAGCCCCCAGCCGTAATTCGCTTTGAAATATTTCCCATCCGCAAAATAGTACCGGGTCACGATTCCATCTTTCGACGTGAGGATCTCGTTTGGTGTACCCAGCCTGTCAACGACCGCCGAAAGATCAGTCTTGCCAGGTACGATAAAGGTCACATCGTTGTGAGAAATCGTCTGATTCAACACTACTCGTCGCACGGTTACGGGGCCTTGTGAGCATCCCTTCAATGACGTGACCGCTAGTGCGAGGATCACAAAAATGACGAGATTTCTCGGCATCATGAAGCAATTGACGGCATTAGTGGAACGGCCAGTCGAAAGGCCAGAATTGGAACTCCAAGGGACCTTTTCGTTTTCCAGCTACCACTTCTTCTACGATTCCTGCCCCATCGAAGATGATAAAGGTATCGTCACTTTTGATGTTGGTCCGTGAGAAGATGAGTACAGACCCCGATTTGATGTCGTAGTGGTAGTAATGAAATATTTCGCGACTATTTGCTTCAACAATACGGTCAGGAGCACCTAAGACCGCAGCCACATCTGCCCTGGTGCTGATGCCCTTCTGAATGGTGGTGATGTCTCCTTGGCCCAGTTCTTCACCATAGTTTCCTCGAATAAAGGCACATCCTTGAAGCAACAACGCGACCATAATGAAACCAAGTAAATAGCGGCCGCCTTTCATGTGATCTCCTTGTCTATTTCTGGACTGCCTCAGATCCCAGGATGAAATCGTGCTCGAATACCGTGTAGACGGACGGCGCGAGTCCCACACGCTGGTACACGGTTTGAGCACTGCGGTTCTCCCGTTCCACGTACAACCTTATCCCGCAGACTTTTGGATCGGTTTTCGCCTTGGCCAAGATATGCTCGTACATAGCTCGAAATACCCCCCTGCCACGCCGTTCCGGAGCGACATAGACGCTCTGAATCCACCAAAAGACCCCGTTTCGCCAGTCACTCCATTCGTACGTCAGCATGAGCTGGCCGACCGGCTTGCGGCTCTTGTCTTCTGGAAGTTCAGCCACGATATACGATCCATACCCAGGGCTTTCCAAGAAGGCTCGAATGCCCTGGCGCAATGTTGGGAGATCGAGCTGGCGATTCTCTGTTTCAAGTGCCATCGCCTTATTGAACTCGACGATGGTCTCCGCATCGTCCCTGGTCGCCGGTCTGATCTGGATGCTCTCACTCACACCATAGCTCATGTGAGACGCGATGGTGACGCATCGAGCCAACCGTTTGGTGGTCTATAGAATCCAGCGGAAAACTCCATTTTCATCGCGTCTTCGACCGGAAGATTGATCGCCCGCAGCGCAGGTTCCGGGATGAAGGCCAGGAAGCCGGTAAAGGGATGAATCGCGGTGGGAACGAAGACCATAAAGAGGGTGTGGGCAGGCTCGACTTGAACGGATGGAGGCGCCGTCCCCATCACAAATCCCAACGCCCAACAACCGTCGCGCGGAAACGGAAAGGCGACCACTTTGCTGCGCCCGAAACGAGAGCGAAAATTCAGTACGTCGGTCATTCCCTTTAGGGTCAGATAGATGCTCTGTACCAGAGGGATCTTCTCAATGCGTTGTTCAAGCCGCGCCAGCAACCCTTGCCCGATGACATGATCAGCGATGAGGCCGACACCAATGAGAAGGACGATCAAGAGGAGCAGTCCGAGGCCGGGGAGAGGATCCGATATGTATTGTCCGACCAAGCCGTCGAGTGTCGTAAAAAGTGTGCTGAGAATCAAGAACGTTGCCCAGGCTGGGATCAGCACGATGAGACCCGCCATGCATGTCTTCGAGAAGGCTTTGATCATTACGGCATATCCTTGAGGAAGGCTTGCTGAGTGTAGCAGATATGGCAGGGTATGGGGAGTTCCTTCTGCAACTTGCGCTTGCTGTGGCTATCGATTATCCTACCTGGCATCACACCGATGGAGGTTGATGGTCATGAGCATTGATAAAGAACTCTTGGCAATCCTCTGTTGCCCTGAAACGAAACAAGCAGTAAGTCTGGCCGAAGATTCTCTCATTCAGAAGCTCAATGCTACAGTTGCCCGTGGCGAATTGAAGAATGCAGGGAAGCGCCCCGTGTCGGGCGAGCTTGACGGTGGTTTGATTCGCTCTGATCGAAAGATCCTCTACCCCATCCGCGACCACATTCCGGTCATGCTGATTGAGGAAGGCATTCCACTCGACCAAATTGATTGACTCAGTGGCTGGGATATTTCTCTCGCCTTGTCACGTTGGGATATTGGGTCTGGGTTGCTGCCTTTGACCGCTGCTGCATTTCTCCTGTAGTTCCCCAGTCATACCGGTTTTTGGCTCGGCACCTTCAGGGGCTTAGACTTTTGCGCGGCCAGAAGCCAACGATGTGATGGATTTCACGCCCCGACCTTCGCCTACTCTTGCGAGTACGCGGAACAGGATTCTGTAACCGTTAATGTGTGAAGAGGCTACGGGGCAATGATCTGAGGGGTCTTGACGGGATTGTCTGTCTTCGAGCCGGTAGAGGTCCCACAGTGCCTGCATAGATACTCATACAGATTGCCTGTTGGAAGAACGAGAAGGAGTCGTTCTCTTGTCGGAGTGGCTACACGGCACCGGGGGCAGAACAGAAGAGAGGCATTGAGTGAGCCGAATTGCTCTTCTGGAGTGTCCGCAGTGGGGCGTGGCCGGCTTCTGGGGGTGAGGTGAGACCCAGTAAGCCATTGGCTGCCCTGTTTGCGGGAAAGTGGAAACATGGTTTTATCTTAGTGAGAGGGAGAAGCCTTGGTCAAGAGTTACTTAATTCCTACCTGGAGCACACTAATGATTTGCCTGCCTAGCTGTGGGCTATGATGCCTCAAGGTACAATGCTAATGAGCTGGTGGTTAATGGGTAACTTGCTCTGAAGGGGATTGGCTGGAGAACGGGGGCCGTACCTCTGCAGCGTGAAGAGAGGCAGGCACCCCGTTGTATGAAAAAACCCTGTTAGACGGTGGTTTTAGCAGACTCTATTTCGGTTGCTGTGATGAGGCTGGAAAGATAATCCGCCACGAAATTGAGGGCTTCCTCCCGTCCATCGGCGCGCCGTCCTTTTTCTCTTCGCTGGACAGAGAGTTCATGTTCCAAATCGGATTTGACTTCACCCAGAATACGCTGAAGGGACGTCGGCGTCAGGTTGGTGTCCATGTCTTCTAGTTCCTGGCAGCGGTCGAGGACCCAATTGAGTCCTTCAATTCGTCCGGCGTAATGCTCCTGCTCCGCGGTATCGATTCGTGCCATTGCCGTGGCAAAGGTCTGGGCTTCGTAAATCAAATTGTAGAAGCTGGTGACGGCCCTTTGTAACGATGGATTCATAATACTCCTTCTCCTTTTGATGAACCTTAATTATACATGAGATTGGAGCGGCGACAAGGAGTATTTTTGGTGTGATTCAGGTGAACAGGAGGGAATGGAATTCGTTCATGAAGCCATAGTAGAGAGACGCGAAATCCTTTAAGCAGTCTGGGCTGGTTTCCTTCAGCCGTTTGAAGAAAAAGACCTGCGTGCGTGGATCAAGCTCCTCCAGAAGTTGGCTCAACTGAGACATGGAATAACTGCCGGCTGGAACACTGAGAATATAATGAACAAGGCGTTCAACGAATTGTTGAGCGACATATTCGCTCTTCAGATAGCCATCTGGGAGTTTACCGGACGCGAGAAACTCATCAAACGGAATGGACTGGGCAGCAAAGGGAACTGCTTGCTGCTGAGGTGATGTCACGCCGGGAGTACTCCCCAATTCAAGAGCAACGACGCCATACCCCAAAACTGTACTGGACCGGGTCTGTCTCGTCAAGCGTGCAGAAGAAGCAGTGCTGGTGAGCCAAAAGACTGATGGAGTGAGATGGTTTGGCCTAGTTTCATTGAGAGCCGTATGTAGGTATTGGGCTGGTACTGGTGAGGACTGTGACGTGGGTGAAGGAGCGCCTGAAAAATGATCACAAAGTGATTGTCCAGATAAATGTCGGAGTGCTGCCGCCCTGAAACAAACAGGGGCGGAGCCCCAGAAGGACTCCGCCCCTATTCGAACAGCATGACTGTGTCAGATCACAACCAGGTTACACGCTCAGCTGGCCTGATATAAATCGGCTCTTCAACCTGAATACGAGCCACTTCCTTTCCAGACTTATTGAAGCCCAAGACGGTGTCGTTGTACATCTCGAACCGCTTCCCATGGATCTGGGTTTCAAACACCTTGGGCCCGGGAATGACATCATAGCGGAACACAATCTGCTGGCTGGCCCGCCAGAGCTGGAGCACGGCCAACAGTTCGCGACTGGGAACCAGGTATTTTTCAATGGCATTGTCCACGCCTGGGCCAAACATTTGCCGGGCATAGCCGCGTGGGGAATGCCGCGGTGGAATATAGAACCCATTAGGCTCAGTGCCCCATTGCGGATACAACGGCAAGGCCACTTGCTCCACCCGGATCGTATAGTACAGCGGATGCCACCGATCTTCAGCCCAGAGGCCATCCTCACCGATCCGCATCAAGCTCTGCATGCGAATCTTCCCGACGCAGGCCGCCATACAGCGCGTTTCCATCGGCTCGCCGCCGGTCAGAGGGTCTTTTCCTTCGATACGAGGATAACAGGCGATACACTTCTCACTGACGCGGGTCGTCCCCCGATACATCGGCTTCTTATAGGGGCATTGCTCGACACACTTCTTGTAGCCCCGGCACCGGTTCTGATCGATGAGGACGATGCCATCCTCTGGCCGCTTGTAAATGGCCTTCCGAGGACAGGCCGCCAAGCAGCCAGGATAGGTGCAGTGATTGCAAATTCGCTGGAGGTAGAAGAAAAAGGTCTCGTGTTCCGGGAGACTGCTCCCGGTCATCCTCCATGGTTCATCCCGTGAGAAGCCGGTCTTGTCGATACCTTCGACCAAAGCGCGCATTGAAGTGGCTGTGTCTTCGTAGATGTTGACGAAGCGCCATTCCTGGTCTGTCGGAATATAGCCGATGGCGGCCTGGCCCACTTTGGCTCCCGCATCGAAAATAGTCATCCCTTCAAATACACCGTAGGGAGCATGGTGTTTACGCCCCACACGGACGTTCCACACCTGGCCGCCCGGATTGACCTGCTCGATCAGCTGCGTGATTTTCACGTCATAGAACTGGGGATACCCGCCATACGGCTTGGTTTCCACGTTGTTCCACCACATGTATTCCTGCCCTTTGGAAAAGAGCCAGGTCGACTTATCGGCCATGCTGCAGGTCTGACAGGCCAAACAGCGATTGATGTTGAAGACAAAGGCAAACTGCCACTTCGGATGCCGCTCCTCGTAGGGATACAACATCTTTCGACCCAGCTGCCAATTATAGACTTCAGGCATTGCGTCCTCCGTTCTATGTTCGACGTTCCCCGTATGAGGCCCTGCACATTCATGGTCAAGCCTCACACGCTCTATCGTGTGTCCTGATTTACACCTTAATCTTAATATGTTCGCCCTTGAGCCATTTGATCATGAACTCGTTCTCTTGGCCTGGCGTGAAACCGGTCCGAACCGGTTCCCACGGACCGCGTGCCCCGATGCCGCCGTCTTCCGCCTTGGTGATACGGATAAGACATTCCTTCGGCACTGTGTTGATCGCGTGGTGGTCGACTTGATAGCCCCATTTGAACTTCCAGGCAATCGCGTGCTTACCCGGCAGAGAATCGGTCTGGTGCATCGGCATCAGCCAATTGCGAGTAAATGACTGCTGAGCTCCGTACCGGAAGTTCGACTGATATCCGGTGTCGATCGCGATCGCCCGACCATCCGGTCTAGTTTCATGGCCTTTGACAGACTTTGCGGTTGAGACATAGGGCGCATGTTTGGCCATCGTCACATGGTACGGATAAGCTGGGTTGTACTTGGCGCGAATCATCAACCGCGCGACCTTGTAGTAAGGATCACTTGGCTTCCACCCACGGTAGGGGCGGTCCACCGGGTTTCCATCGACATACACATAGTCGCCGTCGTTGATCCCACGGTCTTTGGCCGCCTGCGGATTGATATGAATCTGGTGTTCGCCGACCCCTGGCGTCCGTTTATCCATACGATAGGGATCGCCGAAGTTGGACTCGTATATCTGCACCCAGTCGTTCACCGACCACTGACTGTGGACTCGATGGCGAGTTTTGGGGGTGACGCAGTAGAACTGATATCCCTTCTCCCAGAGAGGATTCGAGTGACGCATGATTTCATGCCACGACAACTTGATATTCCGAACCGTTTTATCGTCGTGGTGTTGCGCTGTAATAGGAATGCCATAGTCGTCGGGTCGAACGTAGGGGTTCGTCGTGAAAATGGCGTTCGGGAGATACGGTGTGGCCTCAGGACCTTCCCGATGGGAAATGAAGTTTTCTCCGTACTCAATGGCCTCTGGTTCGACACGGTAGTTCTCGTATCGTCCACTACGGGTCCACATCGGCTTCGACTCGTTCGTCTCTTCCCAGAAGGGATGCCGCGGGTATGTGCGGACCATGACCATCCAGCCCTTTTCCGACTTCAACATGACGTCGGCTGAATACCCGTAAAAGGTGCTTGATGCATCCAGCATGCGCTGAGCATAGACGTCGACTCGGTTCGCGTAGACCATGGCAAAGTAGTCCCGCATGCGTTTGTCGCCGGTCATGTCAGACAGCTTGGCGGCAACGCCCGCGAAGGTATCCAGGTCGTTACGCGTGTCGTATAGTGGCCTGATGCCGCCCTTCCAGATCTGTACCCACGGATTGGAGACCGTGATCGTCATTTCCGGATAGGTGAACTCCATCCAGGAGTTACAGGCAAAGGCGATGTCGTTGTGATTGACATCGGACGTCATTTCGATGTCCTGCGTAATCAGACATTCGATGTTTGGATCGACGTTACGCACCATGTCGTAATGGTGCTTGGCATTGTTCAGCACGTTGACATTGACCACCCAACGGAACTTGCTCGGCGTCGGCATGTGCGTTTTGCCGGTAAACACCTTGCGTCCATACTTCGGCGTATTGACGATCAACGCCGTATCCCCATGGTTCCAATAACCAACTTCTTCGCCGTAATAGTAAGACTTGGTCTTAATTTCCTTTCCATGGGCATTCGGATCCAACGTAATATTGAAGGGATCTTCGCCCGTGTGTACGGACAATCCGGCACCCGACCATGGCGTTGCGGTCCAACACCCAGCCTTGTAGTTTCCGGCCCAGGTATGCTGACCGGTACCGAACTTGCCGACATTGCCGGTGATGATGAGCACCATTGCAGCCGCGCGCCCGTTCGCCGTCATATGGAAATAGTGACAGACTCCTTCTCCGTTGTGGATTGCGGCAGGCTTAATGGTGCCCGAGTCGCGTGCCCAACGCACAAGGAGATCCTTCGGCGTGCGGCAGATCTGATGGACCGTGTCCAGGTCATAGTCCTGGAAGTGCACCATGTACATCTGCCAGACTGGCATGGCATCAATTTCGCGGCCATTGAGCAGCTTTACTCGATAGGTGCCGGTAAGCGCGGCATCGATGCCACTGTTCGTATAATGCCATCCCACTTGTTCCCGATGGAGAGGGACGGCTTGTTTCTTCGTATGGTCCCACACCATCATTCCGCCGAGCCGTTCAACTTGCTCAGGCTTCAAGGATTGGATGCGTCCGGAGTAGCTCTTGGAGAAATCGGGGAACTTGTAATCCGCCACAACGTCGCGCGGATCCAGGTACTGCAACGTATCCGTACGCACCAATATTGGCGCGTCGGTAAATTGCTTCAAGAAATCCACGTCGTGCATGTTTTCGTCGACGATGATTTTCATGGCGCCCAAGAAAATTGCACCGTCCGACTGTGGACGTAGAGGCATCCAATAATCGGCACGGTAGGCAGTTGGATTGTATTCCGGTGTGATGACGACCACACGGGCGCCGCGCTCAATACACTCCAACTTCCAGTGCGCTTCCGGCATTTTGTTCTCGACGAAGTTCTTCCCCCAACTCGTATTCAACTTCGAGAAGCGCATATCGGAAAGGTCGATGTCCGAACCCTGCACACCGGACCAGAAGGGTTGGGAAGGATTTTGATCCCCGTGCCAGGTGTAATTCGACCAATAGCGACCGCCCTGCGCCTGATCAGGACTGACCTTGCGGATCCAGGTATCCAGCAAGGCATTGATTCCGCCGTTCATTCGCGTATTGCCCATCTTGCCGATAATACCGAGGACCGGCATTCCGGCACGATGCTTGAAGCATCTAGTGCCGGCCCCCTTCATCATCTCGATCATTTCCGGCGCATACCCCTGCTCGCGAAGACGCCGCGCTCCGGCTTCACCGCTGTACCGAGTGGCAATGATGATCATCGCCTTTGCCGCATAGGTAAAGGCCGTATCCCAGGAGACGCGGAGCATATCGTCGAGGAAGCGACTGTCGAACTTGTACTTGCGCTTGGTTTCCGGAGTCAGCTCGGGAGAACCGTCATCCATCCACTGCTTCCACCCCTTCCGCATCAAGGGCCCCTTTAAACGATAAGGGCCATACACACGGCGATGGAAGGTAAACCCTTTTAGGCACATCCGTGGGTTGTGGGCAAACGTTCCACGATTGCCGTATAAGTCTTCATAGGTTTGGTGGTCATAATTCTGCTCCACACGCATGACCACTCCGTTGCGAACGAAAGCGCGCACACGACAGGCATGCGTGTCATTAGGAGAGCATACCCATGTGAAGGATGAATCGTAGCGATACTGATCATGATAGACCCGTTCCCATGATCTATCCGGATAGTCTCCCAGCGGGTTGCCAACTTCGATCACCGGCTGGAGAGCCGTCAATGCCAGGACTTTGTCCGCCACGGCTGCGGCAGCAACAGTGCCAGCAGAGACTTTCAAAAATTGTCGACGTGACAAGAACATTGTGGATACCTCCTCAACGTTTATGAGCTTGAACGAGCCCGGTTTCCCTATAGTTTTTCATATGCGACCGGATGCACACCGGCAATTATTTTTCCGTTAGGCGCTGTATGCATAAAGTCCATACACTCAATACCAAACAAGTTTAAAGAAAGCCGTGAAGCATATATCACCGCATACCATTCCTTGCAACCGAAAAATTTAGCAATATTCGAGCCATACGCTATCTGCTTAGAAACTGCATCATTCCATTTCTCATAAGTATAGGTAAAACAATTTTGTTTCCAGCTTTTCACTTCCACATATCGTGGTTCGACCATTCATGACTTATGAGTAGTAGGAGTAGCAGGTTTCATCTGCTCTTCATACAGATGAGAGCCTGCATCCTGTACTGTTTATGACTTCATATTTCTTTTAAATCAGATTGTTTGCCTATAAACACTTTTGCGATATCTTCGTTCGTTACCAATGCGTAACGTTCTAATATTTGTAACTCATAACTTTCTGTGAATCCAACAGGGTCTTGGCTTGACAGTACCCTGAGAGGTCAGTACACTCCGCACCTCAAACCTCGCGAGCGGGAATAGCTCAGTGGTAGAGCATCGCCTTGCCAAGGCGAGGGTCGAGGGTTCAAATCCCTTTTCCCGCTCCATCGAGATCGTCTTCAGCTTCACACTCATACACCGTACGTCTGTTTCCACAGTCACCCTCACGATCTGTACGTAAGGAAAGCCGCTCCTGATCCTCCTACGGTTTCTCGAGTGTCATCAGGTCGCGAAGATGGCTTTCAGCGAGTGCCAGTTCTTCTCTGGTGAGGGGAACGTGACCGAATCGGGCTCGGCAATAGAGATCGGTAATAGACGCAACCGCTGAACTGGCACTGCTCCACCGCTCCTGAGTGAGGCGCACGAACTCAAGGGGCGGCATCGCCGTGAGTTTAGCAATGCCCTTCCGAGCGAGATGCCTGAGCATTCGTCCGTAGAGCTGCACAATGACCTGCTCGTCGCGAGTCGTTTTTTTAGAGATCATTCCCTTGGCCCAAGGCCGCCAGATCCCTAGCCAGAGAAGAACGGCGAGGCCGATCAGCGTGGGGATAAGCACCTCCGTCAACAACTGTATCGTTCCTTTAGACGCATAGTCCGTCATCCCGCCAAACATGGCCAGGAACGGGCTGAAGAGTGTGCTCATGGAATCAAATGCCTTGTTCCGGGCCGATGTACTGCCCGCCTTCAATTCCCGCACAACAGCGAGCTGATCAGCCGCGCTGTACTGCACGAAAAATCGACCCCACTGCAGCCTGATAGTGTCCAACATTCGTCCTAACGCATGCCATGCGGGAGACCCGCTGCCTCTAGTTTCGATCGATGAAGGAGTTGGGTCCATCGTGATCCACCCGGAATGGGGTAGGTGCACCTCCACCCACGCATGAGCGTCTTGCTGTCTAACCACATAGTAGTTGCCGTATTCGTTCCACTCAGTGGCGAGAAATCCCGTGACGAGACGTGCTGGGATTCCGATCGTCCGAAGCATGATCACCATGGCGGTAGCGTAATGTTCGCAATACCCGGTCTTGCGGGTAAAGAGAAACTCTTCCAGTGGCTGGTCCTGCTCCATCAGGGGCGCATCAAGGCTATAACGAAAATTGTGCGTGAGGAATGAGTGGATGGCGGTGGCTTTGTTATAGATCGTGCGTTGTGTGTGCGTGATTTCCTTGGCCAGAACGGCAATCCGCTCGGGTTGAGTAGGGATCTGCAGAAAATGTTGGATAACCGATTCAGGGTAGGCACCGGGCTCCGCGCCGAGATCCTCCGGTAGCACCGAGTTGGATCTGGAGAGGACGGAATATTCGATCCGTGACGAACTGGGGAACGGGAGATACACCGAACCGGTGAGGTCGGACTGGACGCTCGGGAACTTTCCACTGACTCTTTCGATAAACGGAGCAGCAAAGAGAACCGGAGTGTCGAGCGGCTCCAACAGAATGTTCTGTCGGATGGTGTCGCCAAGGCGAGGGATTGCAAGAGATCGGCTACTACGAAGAAGAAAGGTCCCAGCCGCGTCTTCGCTCACCGCCCGCCGGTAATTCAGCCGATTCGTCCAGGCTTTTCCATCGTATTGATCGAAGGCGACTCCTCGTAAATACAAGCGCCCTGCTTGCTGCGGGAGGCTATCGGATAGCTCAACCCGCATGACCACGCTGGGATCTCGTTTGATGGGCCCAATCTCTCCTAAGTTCACCGTTTCAGAGAATCCCGATGTGCGAATGTTCTCCCCAAAGCCCTTTTGGTAAAACCCGGCGCCGACTCGAGGAATCGTAAAGAAGATCACCAACGTCAGCCCGAAGGTTGCCAGTGCAAGCCCGTTGGCCAGCCAGAAGAATTGTGGCGTGACCCGGCTGGCCGATGCCAGAGGTTGTGGTCGCATGGCGGCCGACATCGTGAGAATGCCGGGCTCCTCTGGGTGTTTGGTCAGCTGAAACAGCAGCAGCGTCCACACGCCGACTACAAGATAGAGCAGGAAAATTGGGAGATACCACAGATCCGTCGTGAGGGACCCGGAAGCCAGAATCGCGACAAGACTGATGGCGTAGAGGTGCAGATAGTCACGACGAAGCTTGAGGTTGAACAGCTTGATGATCATGAGGATCATAAGGAAGTGAACGCCGGCCGGAAGGAGTTCGCCCGAGACCCACAACATATCCACCCAGAATCCAAGAAAGCCGACGATCACCAGAAGATTCCATCCAGTGGTTGACATGAGCGTATACGTGGCGAGTCGCCCCATAGACTTGCCCCCTGCGTTCCGTAAGAGAGCAAGGATCAACGCGGCCCCGGTTAACGCAGCCAGCCATTCCGGCAGACCGGCTCCGAGCGTCAATCCGATGAAGGACGTAGAGGCCAGCCAAATCGACGCGAACCGAAGGGCCTGATCAAACGGCATGTGATGCTCCGGCGATGAGGTGTCCGTTAATCAAAATGGCAGGCTGTTCGGGCTTGATATCCCCCGGTCCCCGCCATGGCTGCACGACAATCACCGCCCCCTCGTCGACTTCCAATGGGTCCCCGGACAATTCTGTCAGTACGGCGGACTCTTCAAGAGGTGAGCACCGTTCGCAAAGAGCGAGCATTCGAAGAAGTTCCAAGAGGTGACGGTCTCCTTGACCGAATGATGACCGAGACGACCCCACAAGCAATTGGAGCATGTAGCCGCGTTGTGCCAAGTGCTGAACGATGGAGGCCGTGACAGACACCGCCTGTTCAAATAAGGCATCGTGACTCACCGGAGCGACGGTCGGTAGATAAATGGTGGCTCGGCGTTGGTCTTCGGCCTCGGTTTCTCGGACCGTCAATTGAGACGTCCGCGCCGTCGTCGGCCAATGAATGCTTCGAGAATCATCCCCGGCGTGATACAGACGCAGATTGTATAAATCATTGCCAGGCCCCCGCTGCGGGATGCTCTGTTCTGCTCCAACGGTGAGAAGCCCCTGGAACAGCCTCTCATCGATCGGCTTGAGCTCCGGGCAGACAATGACCGTTTCGTCGATTGGGTAAAACGTGTGCTTCATGAAGAGTCCGAACGGAAACTCCGTTCCGACACAGACACCGTCCAGTTGCAACCGGCCACGCCGCGTAGCGACAAGAGGATACGACACCAGCTGGCTGGCGCCTGGAGAGAGTTGGCGAATCTCCAGACCTCGATCCAGCTTCCGGCCGTCACTGACATCGAACAGCTTCAATGAAAAGCTGGGGAGCTGTGACTTTCGGTTCTTCACGACCAGCGTGGCGGTGGTTGGTTCATTCACGATGAGATGATCGGGAAGGTGACGATGGAATTCCAGCCGCCGCAAGCAGTATTCCGCCGCAACTCCCGAGATCAACACGAGACTCAGCATCATCGCGAGCAAAAGATAGAAAAGATTGTTGCCGGTATTGATAGCAGCGATGCCGATCGCCATGGTAAAGAGCAGGAATTGAACCCCCTCTGATGTCACGCTTGTCGAACGGTGGCGAAACATTCGATGAAGAAAGGAAGGAGATTGACGCAGCATGTACCACCAGCTCCACGCCGGGACACAGATGTAGGGGAAGACCTAGACGGGAACAGGAATCGAGTCGACCAAATCCTGGATGATCTGCTCAGCTTGCTCACAACTTCGCTGACGCAACCCCTGCGCACGGGCCACCATAATGCGGTGAGACAACACGATGGGGGCCAGTTCCTTAATGTCGTCCGGCAGACAATAGGTCCGCCCGCGGACGAGTGACAAGGCCTTGGCAGCCCGGCTCAATGCCAACGCACCTCTGGTACTGACCCCCAATGACAAGAGGTCAGACTGCCTGGTGCGTTGGACAATGGCCAATAGGTAGTCCGTAATGCTTTCCTCCATGAGCACGTGATCGACCTGCTCCTGGAGCAGCAGGACATCATGCGTCGCCAGCAATGGTTGGAGCTCTTCGGCTGGATGGAGCGATTGCGGCCGGTCGAGAACCTTTTTCTCTTCCTCCGGCGAGGGATAGCCGATGCGAAGCCGCATCAAGAACCGATCCAACTGCGACTCCGGAAGAGGAAACGTCCCGTGATATTCTGCGGGGTTCTGGGTTGCGATGACCATGAAGGGCTGATTCAAGGGATAAGTCTTATTATCGAAAGAAATCTGTGCCTCGCTCATCGCTTCTAGAAGACTACTCTGAGTTTTTGGCGTCGTACGGTTGATTTCATCCGCCAATACGATATTGGCGAAAATGGGACCCGGCATGAATTCAAAGGCTTGTTTCTGGCGATTGAATATCGACACACCGACGATGTCCGAGGGAAGTAGATCACTCGTGAATTGAATACGCTTGAAGGAGCAGTCGAGCGATCTCGCAAGACTATGCGCGAGCGTCGTTTTTCCAACCCCTGGGACATCCTCGAGAAGGAGATGCCCACGAGCCAGAAGCGCGACAATGCTCATTTCGATCACCTGCGGTTTCCCTTTGATCACCCGCGCAATATTGTCCTGGATGGCTTGAATGATTCCTGTTGGATTCATGATGGTCTAGGGCGTGAAGTGGCGTTGGAGGATTGGCTGGTGATCGGACACGATCGAAGTCTAACAAAGGGGCTGAAGACGGTCAATTTATTCAAGATTTTTGCGCCCCTACGATCTGGCGTCATGGCACGGGGCTTAGACTAGTCGCTCGCGCGGGAACCAATGTGATGAACCACGGCGGAACTTCTTCGGTCATAAACGAGAACTTCCGTGCGGTGCTGCTCGCAGGAATGCCCGGGAAGGTGGCGCCTCGGCTGATGCGGACATACCGAAAATGACCGGCCATGCCATCCGGCACAGGGGATGTGCTTGGCCCAAGATAGTGACGCCGAAGGGCTGCCACCTCAGCCAAGTCAATGGAGTCGCCGATCGCGAGACCGGCCAGAGCATGATAGACCGGGCCAAAGATCTTGGGCAGATTGGTGGAGTTGAAGAATTCGTCTGGCAGGCGATAGCGCGGCTCCTCCAGCAGCTGCGCGAGGAGTTCCCAGAATACCTGCGCGTCAACTGACCCCAAGATACACAGGCATCCGCGACGGGCCAGCAGGTCCAGGAGAGCAAGAGGACCGACGATCTCAAACTTCCATGGCGGGAAGAGGAGCGCACGGCCGGCATGCTGGACTTCGAGCGCTTGTTCTTTTCCAAAGCGTGTCTGGTAAAAGGCGCCTTTGCTACGCTCCAGTTCGTTCCGAATGAGGGCCTCGGAGAGCCTGGTCGGCTCATAAGCGAAAGTCGGTGTGGCTGGTGCCCAACACGTCGCGATGGTATATCGTGGTGCCAGCAGATCCCGTTTATCCAGATCGCCAAGGTTGAACATGTCTTGGTTGCCAAAGAAGGAGAAGGACACCTCCTCCTTCCGCTGCAACTTCTTTAGCCTCTCCGGATTCGCATGGAGTGGACCGCCCAGTTGAGAATGGGGGTCGAGTCGGTCCAGGCAGTGGATGACGAATGGGCGATGTGACTGATTGAGCTCGGGGCCGTACAGATCAGCTAGCTCCTCGGCGAACGAGAGATCCCCGGCGCCGATCTCCAACACAGCCGCCGCATCAGTGCGACGAAGGAGGTCAAATGGATTGTCCATCTGCCGCACGGCTTCTTCGACCTCCTCGCTCGAGAGGTGTGTCACGGGCCACTTCACCGCAGCTGCAGGCACCAACTCAAAAAAAACGGCAAGCGCGCGGAGGCCTTTGGCCGGAGGTAGACCTGTAATGGACTTGAGGCACTCTCCATCGAGATCCTGAACGCGCGTGGGCACAGGCCGTTCGAAGAGACGCAACAAGATCTCTTTCACTGAAACCGGAAGATCTGTGCGCTGAACGGCCTCACGGAGTCGTGCGAAGGTAGAGGAGAAGACGGCATCTTCCATCAACTTCTTTGAGGTTTCCCATTGTTCCGGAAACTGACGCGCACGAATACTGACGGCGCGGCGGAAGCCAGCAAGCGGGTCGGGACTCATGGAAGTCTGATCGCCGTGCGTAGAAGAGGGTGTCGATTGGAGTTCAAGGTGAGAAGCATAGTAACATTCAAACTATAGCGTCAAGTCCGCTTGTTCACGCTCATCCGGTATGGTAGGTGTGGTTTCATGCGACTACCATTCTGGTCCCCCGATTCTCCAGGTTGGCGATTGAGTGTCCTGCTACTCATGCTCGTCGGTCTGCTGGCATTCCCAACCGGTTGTGCGGCTGAGCGTGACGGCAGCGTCCGGCCCACCGCCGATGAGGGATGGCAACCCTGGCAGATTCTTGAGACTCACAGCGGCCGCGTGCTCCCGTTTTCAGAATTGATGACAAAGCTGGAGCAGCATGACATCGTCTACCTGGGAGAGGAACACCACAATCCCTACCATATTGAAGCCGCGTTGAAAGTGTTGAATCAATTGGTGGCTGATGGCATCGAACCCACCATTGGGATGGAGATGTTCGGCTGGGACGGCCAACCGGCACTCGACGGCTATGTCGCGACCGATCAGCGAATTACAAGCGAGTTCTTGGAACAGGTGCGCTGGAAACAGAATTGGGGTGGCGCGTTTGAAGATTACGCGCCATTGGTGACGTTTGCTCGAGAACGACGCTTGTCCGTCCGGGCGATGAACCCACCCAAGCCCTTGATTCGTCGTGTCGTAAAATTAGGGCTTGACCAAGCCCGGCAGGAACCTGAATGGGCGCCATGGGGAATCCTACAGGAGGATATCGTCGACGATCCCGCGTACCGCGAGAGGATTGTCGATCAGTTGAGACGGTGCCACGGAGGAAGCGAGGAGCACTTCCGGACGATGTATGAGGCATCGATGGTCCGGGATGAGGGTATGGCAAGAACGCTGGTCATCACGCAAGAAGAATTTCTCCGCGAGCATGACGGCCGCCGTCGTATGGTCGTGAGTTACACGGGAGCTGGCCATGTTCAATTTAACCTCCCCGTGCCGAAGCGAGTCGCCAGGCGACTGGGAAGCGACATCAAACAGGCTACGATTTACATGACGTCGTTCGAGCCCAGTAAAACAGCCGATATTCGGGCTCTCATGCAGGACCCCATCGCGGACTATATTTGGCTGACCCCCATGGGCAAGTCCAGTTCGGCCAAACCCTGCCGATAAAACCATCTCGGCGCCTTGCTTTTCAGACCATCAGATAACACAGGGCAATACAAAACCACTCATTGCTTGACAGGATTCAAGTCGCTCGGCACACTGAGGCCATCATGCATCCTCAGTAGCAGCACAAAAGATCTTCGCACGTACATGCAAAAGAAAATTCCCTGCAGCGCTGAACGACTCGGTTTGCTCGATCCTCAAATGATCCAGGCCGTCTCGGATGCCTCGTCCTTTCAAATCGCCCATCAGTATTTGACTGCGAATCGCGTCCGTATTGTCGAGGCCGATGATTCGCAGATCACGTCCGCCGTCGTCGGTCATTCTGGTCTATACGAGCAGACCATCCGACTGAAAGACGGCCACCTTGTCTCGAAATGTTCCTGCACGCTTCCCGAAGAGCCGATGTGCCGCCACTGCATCGCGGTGCTGCTGGAATATCAGCGCTGGGCCCAGCCCCAGCCCTCACGCAAACCAAAACCCGCAAAGGGATCGATCACGGCACCTCCGGTCGCCTCTTCCGAGAACGGGAAAAGGACCACCCCGCACTCGGTCACGCCCGACCTGAAGCTGAGCGAGGTGATGGTCTTTTTGGAATGGCTGGAGCCTGCGACAAAAGCTCTTGAGCGGCAGGAGCCGCTTCCTAGTCCGCCCGCACTCGGCCCCGGAGCGGCCCTGACGTGGATCCAAACGATTCGGAACCTTGAGGAGCGACGCAGGGAAAATGAAGAGGTCATGACGAATCTCGAGTCTCAGTTGAAAGACCGTGACGCGGACGTTGGACAGCTGACACAACAACTCCAAACCTCTCTGCGGGAGGGCAATGCCGCGCAGGCCACCACGCAGGAACTTCAACGGGAAGTGGCCTCCTACAAGGAGGTGCTGGCCACAGTCAGCAAGTTGACGACCGAGATCGTGCGGCACATCGCGCAGATGCGGGCAGTGACGGGCGATATGCAGCAGAAGGGCTCTCAGCTCGAGAAGCTTGTCGGCTCATTTAAAGATGTGGCTGAAGCGCTTCAGTCAGCCGTCGTGCTGCCTCCCCACTGATTGCACATTACCCCCTCCCTACGCCGTTTCTCCAAGACCGGTTTCCTCTTGCACCTCACGGCCAACATTCAGTATGATACGCCCCACTTTTTTGTATTAGGATTTAGAAGGGGGAAGAGATGAAACGGCTACTTTCACGAACAGGTCTATTAGCGGGAACCGCACTGATCCAGGCTTTACCGGCGTTAGCGAATGCTCCAGAAGGAGGAGGGCCTCCGGATTATAGTGGAATCAGCGCCCTGTACTACGTGCTCATAGGGGGGATCCTCGCCTACGGCGTCTACGATACGTTTTTCAAGAAGTCGTAAGGAATAGCGCTTCATTGACCCGCTTACATCGCCTTGTCTAACATTGCACGGGCGCTAGGTAGAGCTCACCTTCAACTCTGCTTGTGAGCCGCCTTGGGTTTGTATGCCTGCCCATCTAATATCGGCTTGAGCACTTTCAGTACTTGCTCCACGATGACCTCGTACCCTTCCTTGGTTGGATGAATACCGTCAGCCTGATTCAACGTGGATGAACCACCCACCCCTTCGAGGAAAAAGGGGATGAGGAGAAGCTGGCACTCTTTGGCCAGCAGCCGGTACATGGCTTCGAAGCTGGCCGTGTAGTCCTGTCCGTAATTCGGCGGCAGCTTCATCCCGGCTAAGACCACCGTCGTACCGGATTCCTGCAATTGCCGGATGATCTGACGGAGATTACTTTGTGTCTGATCGACGGGGAGCCCTCGAAGTCCGTCGTTCGCACCCAATTCGAGAATCACCAGCTCGGGCTTATTGTTCAGAATCCAGGGTACGCGCCGAAGTCCGCCGGCCGTCGTATCGCCACTCACACCAGCGTTGATCACCCGATAGCGGTAGCCGAGGCTATCAAGTCGGCGTTGAAGTTGAGCCGGGTAGGATTCAACGGCTTGTACCCCGAGTCCGGCAGTAAGACTGTCCCCAAACGCCACGATACGGGGCCTCGTGTCTGATGCTGAGGTGGAGGCTGCATCCAAGACCAACGGCCAGAGTAGAACCACGAACATCAGCAGCGGAATCAGATGAAGTCGTCGTGATAATGGCATAACGTGATACAAAACTAGCTCACATCCCTCCAGACAGTATAATATCGTCCAATGTTTCTTTCTCATCGAAGAAGTGAACAGTTTTTATGATCAGCGTCAAACACGTCTCGATGGTTCTACCAGCCGCCGGCCGTTCTGTCACAATTCTTGACCGCATCACCTTTGACATCCCGGCCAAGCAGACGGTCGCGATTGTGGGGCCCTCAGGAAGCGGCAAATCGACATTGCTTGGGTTGATGGCCGGCCTCGATCGACCAACCACCGGATCCATTCAGCTCGATGGAATCGATATCACAGCGATGGGTGAAAGCCAGATGGCCCGATTTCGACGTGAAAAAGTCGGCTATATCTTTCAATCTTTTCATCTCATTCCCACGCTGACGGCCATTGAGAACGTGGCAGTTCCCCTCGAACTCAGTGGCGAGAGGCACGCTGGTGAACGGGCCGCCGAATTGCTGGCCGCGGTCGGGTTGTCCAGCCGCATGGAACACTATCCAGTCCAATTATCCGGAGGGGAACAACAGCGAGCCGCCGTGGCCCGTGCCTTTGCCTGCCGTCCACCCATCTTATTGGCCGATGAACCGACCGGCAATCTGGATAGTTCCACCGGTGCCCAGGTCATCGCACTGCTGCTCTCACTGCATCGCGATCATGGAACCACACTCGTGCTCGTGACGCACGAGACCACCCTGGCTTCATCGATGCAGCGCGTGCTGTCCCTCCGTGACGGGCGTGTGGAGTCTGATTCCATGCCCTCGTACTCGGGATCGATCAGTGACGTCACGGCTGAGTCCCCACGCAAGAATCACGTTGTTCCCGCCGATCGGTCACTCTCTGATTCTGCGCCCGAATCCCGCCCATGACATCCTTCATCATCAACATGGCGTGGCGAGAAACGCGCGCGGCATGGCGACACTTTCTCTACTTCTTGGTCTGTATTGCAATCGGCGTAGGCGCATTGACCGGGGTCTCTCTTTTCGGAGCACAGGTCGAACAAGCCGTGACCAAGGAAGCGCGAGGCCTGCTCGGAGGCGACCTTGAAGTCCGGCTCTCCCGCCCGATCAGCTCCACAGGCCAGGAAGTGCTGGATGCGTTGAACGATCGTGGCGTCGCCCTCACCCACGTCAGCGAGCTCGTTGCGATGGCCGCAAGGGCCGGATCATCCGGAAGTGGACAGCCGACACAGATCATAGAGCTCAAAGCCGTCGAGCCTCAGTATCCGTTGTATGGCACGCTCCGATTGGAGCCACAGGGCGATTTCGTGGACCTGCTTCGCCAGCAAACGCGCCGGTGCCCAGACCGTATCTGTTTTGGAGTGGTCGTGCAGGAATCTCTCCTGATCCGGATGGGGCTCACGGTGGGAGATCAACTCAGGATCGGACAAGGTCTGTTCATCATCACCGGGGTGGTCAGGACGGAACCGGATCGCATGGCCAATGCCTTCAGCCTTGGCCCCCGTGTGTTGATGTCACGAGAGGGGCTTCGTACAGCGGAGCTGATCAAGGTCGGCAGCAGGATGCGCGAGCGATATCTGCTGAAAATCCCAAGCACTATGGCGCCTGAGCCGTTGCTCTACGAGTTGAGGGGACGACTTGCGCTCGACGCGGCCCGCGTGTCCAGTTACCGAGACGCACAGCCGCAGCTGAAACAGTCGTTGGAACAGCTGACCCGCTATTTGGGCTTGATCGGATTGACGGCGCTATTCGTAGGAGGCTTGGGGGTCGCCACATCGGTTCATGCCTTTGTGCGAGACAAGCTCCATACGATCGCCATCTTGAAGACAGTCGGCGCAGATTCTTCCACGATCATCCAGACCTATGGGTTACAAGCCATGATCCTTGGACTGGGTGGAAGCTTGGTTGGTCTGATGATCGGTGTGCTGCTCCACCAAGGACTTCCGTGGATGATCGCAACGCTGATGACGTCGGATCTTCTTGACCAATTGGGATTCACTCAGGGAGGGATCGCGCTTCCCCTGGCTCCCTTGGCCAAGGGATTGGCGTTGGGTCTACTATCGACGCTTCTGTTTACACTGTGGCCATTACTGACGATTCGCGACATCAAACCGGCTCGGATTTTTCGCCGTGATGTCGCCCCGCTTGCTTCCTCCAGTGCCTCAGACCGAACCCGATGGTGGATATTCTGGAAGGGGCTTGACCCAGCAAAGGCCATCACGTCGATTAGTATCGGCCTGGGATTGGCGCTCTTATCGATCTGGCAAGCTAATTCTTGGAGAGTGGGTCTGCTCTTTATCTTTGCGTTTGCCACTGCGGTGCTGCTGTTAGGAGCCTCAGCCCATCTGGTACTTGGCGCCCTTAAGAACGGACCACGCTCTGAGGCGCTCATCCTTCGCCAGGCGTTGGGGAACGTGGTGCGACCGGGCAACCAGGTCGTGAACATCACGATTGCAATCGGAATCGGCGTGATGGTGGTGACCACGGTGTCGCTTGTTGAACAATCGCTCCTCGCGCAGGTCAGTGAGAATCGGCCGACCGACTCACCAACATTTTTCTTCATCGATATCCAGCCTGATCAAGCGGAAGGATTCGTTAGTCTCTTGCACCAACGGTCCAGCGATCAGGCCCCCAAGCTGACCCCGTTGGTGCGATCACGACTCGCTGGCCTGAAGGGGAAACCGGTCAAAATCGAAGCGATGTCGGAGGAGGAAGAGAGGAAAGAGAAAGCCGCCCAGAAGGAAGAACGGCGGAAGAAGTGGTACCTGACACGCGAGTACGTCCTGACGTTTCTCCAGGATCTTCCCAAAGACAACAGGGTCGTTCGGGGCGAGTGGTGGAAACCGGGGCAGGTCTTTACTAAACCGCTGATCTCGATCGAGGAGGATGCGGCGAAGCAACTTGGCCTCACAGTCGGAGACACCCTTGAGCTCGACATACAAGGAACACCCATCACTGGAGAAATCAGCAGCATTCGACAAGTGGAGTGGGGGAACTTCTCGACCAACTTCTACATGATCTTTTCTCCAGGCGCCCTCGATGGAGCTCCGCATACCTATGTGGCCACCGTTCGTGTCGCCCCGTCCGAAGAGGTGGCATTACAGCAAGCGGTCGTCGCATCCTTTCCCAATGTGACAGCCATCAATATGGGCGACGTCCTCGACAGCTTCGCGAAGGTATTGGATCGACTGTCCCTCGCCATTCGTGCTGTTGCGCTGTTCTGTGTGCTGTCCGGAGGCCTGGTGATGGCTGCGGCCCTGGCGGCGACACGCTATCGCCGGTTGTACGAGTCAGTCATTCTGAAAGCCCTGGGAGCGACTCGCAGCATGATCGCACGTTCATTTGCAGTCGAATATGCGTTGTTGGGCGCCTTGGGTGGGTTGCTCGGCTGTGCGCTGGCCAGTGTGCTGTCGTGGGCTGTTCTGGAGACCGTGTTTGATCTCTCTTGGAATCTTCAACCAGCCGTTCTGGCTGTGGGTGTCATAGCGACGATCATGCTCACCATGCTGGTAGGCTTCCTCAGCACCTATCGAATTCTCGGCCAACCGCCGTTGGCCGTGCTTCGGCAGGAGTAACTGTGCCTGCCTTAGGTGCGGGGACTGTTTGTACTTAGTTCACTCGTGGGCAAGAGTTCGGGCAGCCACACATCGATGAGCTGACGAATGCGCCGCTCATCGCTGCGATGAAGTTTGGTGAAGCGCAGGCCAATCGCGCCATCGGTTATGGACCGTACAACGGCTTCCTCAATCATCACCGGAAAAGAATTGTCCGAATACTGGAATTCCAGTTCCAGTCGCGAGCCAATCCTCATTGGAGCAGTGGAACGAATTCGGCACCCACGAATCGACAGATTATCGATCACGCCCTCATACCCCAGTAGGGAAGAGGGTGAGGATCGTCGAGATTTGAACCAGACCGGGAAGGACACCTCGACGCGATCGAAGCTGCGACGGGGATTGGGCGTGCGGCGCCCAAGAAATGTTCGAAAGCGATCGGCGCAGAGCTGGCATCGAAACGGATAGATTGTCAAGCCACCCAGCAGAGCATCAGAAAGAGATTTTCTTGCCGCGAGACGGATTTTGCTCGCCCCGCAAGCTGGACAACTGAGAGTAGACATCGAATTTCCCAACAAAACTTATGTGGTATTGTAACGTGCCGCTAGGCAGCCGACAACCTGGGGAAATGACTAGGACCTCTCTCGAAATTAATCGCCCAGGTTTTTGGATAGGCTTCTCGCTAATATCGAACGGGGCGCAGAAGATCAGTCTCGATCCACTGAACAACTCAGGATTGCCGTGCACTGAACAGAGGAATCCAGTGATTCGCATCTTCTATCGGCGCTTGTGTCAGGCCGGAAAAGCGAAGAAGTTGGCGTTGACGGCATGAATGCGAAAGCTACTCACCATTCTCAATGCGATGGTGAAAAGCGGAACCTCGTGGCGGGTGGCCGTCAGTCAGCCCGCTTGATTTTCAAGACAGTTGCTGACCCTTTTCCACGAGATAGGGCCTCAACTATTTTGGTATTAATGTGAGTACTCTCTGGCGAATTGTATCACCATAGGTGTTCCCAATACGAGATTGCTCCTCTTCAATGATGGCCTCAAGAGCATACCGTTTATACACCTCTGGTGACACAAGCTTGGCAATTAATTTCAGCAGCTCCCCTCTATCTTCCCCCGGCGGTGTGAGTGCGTTAGGGTTGGCCGCAGCACGTTTAGGCACATCGTCATATTCTGCTTTTGCTCGCTGCCGAATGTTCAACAATTCCCGGCTCAAGGTAAGAAGACTTTGGTCGAGGAGCTTTCGATCCTCTGGTTTCAGTACCTTAAGTGGAGTGTATTCTTCTGCAGCTTTAGTTAAACAAGCAGGAACATCCAACTCGAAGAGTTCCGCAAAAGGAGGAAGTGGCTTCCCACGTAAAGGCTCCCTATACTTCAAAGCGCTGCACCTAGCACCTGCCATAAACACAAAGTCCTTCAGAACCGAAAACTTAATTCGCCCATATGCTTTTTCCAGTTCAATATTTGCCTCTTTAAGCTCAATTTCCTTCTTTGCAATTGCTTCATCAAGAAGCGCTTTTTGGTAAGCGGTATCACTGTAAAATATAGTGCCCATGCTGTGAAAAGGAAAAGCCCGATCTGCGATAAATGACTTAGTCGTTTCAGCCAAATGTCGAACCGATTGCCCTTATGAATAGAGATTAAGGATCCTGAGAGGTCTGAAGAGGTTTCCACAGCATTCGCATTGGGTTGCGGCTCTGACCTTGCGCCGTTCTCGTCCAAGCTCACGGTGTCCTCTTAGCAGAAGATCTGCCCTATCCTTCTAGCGATCTCACAATAACGGTTTGTATCGTAAGACTTTCTGGCTCACGGAATACCACGACAAGATAGAGTTGCTCCCAATACTGACAAGGTTTTCCCACCCAGATCGATCTTGCGAAGAGTAAATAACGCATGCAAGTCCTACCAAGCTTGCGTTACCTGATGCAGCGTGACGGCGTTGCCTTCCGAGTCTAGGATAACTGCGAGGCGGCAAACCGGTGTCGAGAACGGTTCAAGTTTGATGCACACACCCTTGCCGCGCAATTGCTCAACCATTTGATCGACGTTTTGGACTTCGAAGGCGATGCTCCCGCCTGCATCGGCGCTCGGTGCGCCTCCTTGTTTCAAATTCGTGAGGGCGAAGGTTCCACCATCAAGATCATATTCGACCCACTCAAACTCGTGGGCCTCCCGGCGAGTCAACCGGAGACCGAGCGTCTCTTCATAAAACTGCCGCGCTCGCGCCATATCGGTTACGGGATACATGGTAAACGCGATATGCTTGATCATGATGAAACTCCTGATTGTTGACGTTGAAGATACGCCCACAGTGTAGCCCCTTCCCGTTCGCGGAAGGAGACCGCAATACGAAGTTGTTCGAAGTATTGTTCCAGGGTTTTGCCTCCTAGATCGATCTTGCGGGCAGCGAAGAATGTGCGTACGTCTTGCTCGAGCTCTGGAGTTGCCAGGCCGACGATACCTCCGCACATGCGCCTGAGGCCTTGTTTGGGAAACAACCGGTCCATTTGATCCCAGTTCGCCTTCACAAACTCCCAGGCCTGTTCTCGCCCATCCACATTCATCATCAGCGCCCCGACGATAAACGGGGCATCTTGCGTACGGATTTCGCCGTTGATCGTCCGGGCCAGCGTCCGCGTGAGTAGTTCCTTGGGCCGAAAGGCGGCCAACGAAAAGAGATACCGGCGCTCCTCTTGTGGGGTGGAAGCAGTGCGATACCGTTCTGAGAATTCCTCATAGCGCGCCTCGTCTCCCGTATGGGCCAGGATCCCGACAAGGGCTGGCACAACATTCGCGTCGGCGGTCGACGGGTCTTTTCGATATTGCTGATACCGTTCTGCCGCTTGCTGCTGTGTTGCCGGGTCGTTGCCAAGCTTGCCAAGTGCACCGATGAGATCCCCTCGCAGCTGTCTGATAAGATCTGATTCACCCGGCTTCGGATCCCACCCAAGCTCCTTCACCACCGGCATCACTCGGTCACGAACCAGCGCTTCAAGTGCTACTCGATCCTCTGATGCAATGATCCTGTTCAAAAATGAGAAGGAGTCGAGTACCACCGTCCAGACATTCCTATCTCGCTCATCCTTGAAACGCGCGGTGAGTTGGAGATAGTCGGGAAGCGGCATCAGTCCCGCCACAGTCGTAGCCCAGGCGTCGCTGATGAGGTTGAATCGTTCCATGGCAGCCAGACGGTCAAGACCCTGATCGAGTAGTTGCTGCAGAAGCGCACCACGATGGCGAACCCGATAAAATCCATGGCCACCCTCGTTTACAAAGACGGAGGTAACCCCCGCTGGGAGTCCGATCGTCGTCTCACGCTCTGTGAGCAACAGCCGACGATGTTCCAGCCGATCGCCGATGGCCAGGCGAATCTGAACCGGGATCTGCCAGAGCTGTTCCGATACTGACTGTTGCATGAGATAGGTGAATCGCTGCTGCGAGAGCTGCAATTCTTGACCGCATACTTCCGCCGTCACCAAGGGGAAACCTGGTTGAAAGATCCAGCCGTCCATCAGCTCGGGAACCGGCTGGCGGGCGACCGTGCCAAGCGCGGTCCACAAATCCTTGGTATCAGCATTCCCGTAGGCGTGGGCGCGAAGATACTGCCGGACCCCGTCACGGAACACGACTGGACCGATATGCTGCTCCAACATGCGGAGGACAGATGCGCCTTTTTCGTAAGTCAGGATATCGAACATCGCATCCGCGTCTTTGGGGGCATGGACCGGGAATTCAATCGGCCTGGTGCTCATGAGCCCATCGACGGAGAACGCAGCTGCGCGGGCGACGCTGAATGTTTCCCACCGTTTCCATTCCGGTTTCCAGGCGTCGACGGCGAGCATCTCCATGAAGGTCGCGAAGGCTTCATTGAGCCACAATCCATTCCACCAGGACATCGTCACCAAATCGCCGAACCACATATGGGCGTTCTCATGAGCCACGACATCGGCAATTCGTTCGAGCTCAGCGTGTGTTCCCGTCCGTTGATCGACAAGCAGTGCCGTCTCACGAAACGTGATCGCCCCGAGATTTTCCATGGCCCCGGATGCAAAGTCTGGAATCGCGAGAAGATCCAGCTTGTCTCCTGGGTACGCGACGCCGTAGTAGTCTTCGAAAAACTTCAACGACGCAGCGGCAATCTCCTGCCCGAAAGGGGTGAGCGGCTGTTTTCCCGGAATCGTCCAGAGTCGAAGCGGTGTCTTGCCTACGTAGGCTGGTTTCGTCGCTTCTATCTGACCCACAATGAAGGCCACCAGATAGGTCGACATGATGATGCTGTCGGCAAAACGTACGACCTTCTTGTTGTGTTCAATCAATTCAGACACCACCGCCGTATTCGAAATGGCAGTGAGGTGTGGATCAATAAGCAATGTCGTCGCGAAGATGGCTTTGAAATCCGGCTCATCCCAGCAGGGGAAGGCACGCCGTGCATCGGTGGCTTCGAATTGCGTGGCCGCAAGGGTCTGCGTGATCCCCGACGCATCCTTGTAGGTACTCCGATAGAACCCGCGGAGTCGATCGTTCAGTGTTCCTTCGAACAGCAGGGCGAGGGTCCATTCGCCTGGATCGATGGTCTCCTGAAATGACAATCTAGCCCGTTGGGTCTTCTGTTCCAATTCGATTGACGCTGTGAGTGGTGCTCGGTTTAATCCCTCCACTATTGCGGACTGAAGCACAAGATCCACGGCATTCAAGAGAATGGTCCGCGTCGTCGTTTTGACCATGATGCGAATGGTGGCTTGGCCCAGGAAACGTCCTGTTGTGAGATCCGGCTCAAGCCTCAGGTCATACCGGGTTGGAATCACGCGCCGCGGGAGCCGATACGGATCGTTGCTGCCTGAACTATCATCAACACTCATGTCTTCACCTTGTGGTCTGGTTGTTGTTGCAGCGTCTGCGGATTCGGATGGTACGAGTGTATACGCTATTGGTGCGGTGAGAAGAAAGCGGACCTTTAGCCCGAACGCCCGTAAGACCTCTCGTCTGCTGAGCGAGGGCTCATGTTTTGGGGGCATGGAAGGTGTGAACGCCTTGAGGTGTACCGACAATCAAGACGTTGGTTCGACCGACAAAGAGCCCCGTCTCCACCACGCCGGGGATGAGATTCAGTGCTGTTTCGAGGTCACCCGGCTGACTGATGCGATCGATATGCACGTCAACAATGAGGTTCCCGGCCTCGGTCCTAAACGGAGCCCCGTTGCGTTCTCTGAGTACCACGCGGCTTTTGGTGAGCGCTTCAATTTCCCGGGCGGTACTGCCCCACCCAAAGGGGATCACTTCGATAGGAAGCGGGAACGACCCTCCGAGCACCGGCACCTGTTTCGTGTGGTCAACCATCACGATGAACTGCTTTGCAGACGCAGCCACAATCTTTTCTTTCAACAACGCGCCCCCACCTCCTTTGATCAGATTGAAATGGGGATCGACTTGGTCCGCTCCATCGATGGCGACATCGATCTCCCATCGATTCTCGGCGTCGATCAGTGGAATGCCCGCCTGCTTGGCGAGCACGGCAGTCTCTTGCGATGTCGGCACGCCTCGCAGCTTCATGCCGGCCTTGACCTTTTCGCCAAGCGCCACCAGAAGATGTTTTGCCGTGGACCCAGTCCCCAGGCCGACGACCATGTCGCTGCGGACGAATTCACTAGCTTTTAGGGCAGCCGCTTTCTTGAGGTGATCGAGATCAACTGACGTCATGGCGTAGGCGCGAGCGAGAGGGCTGCCGCCACCGATGCGGCACCGAGCAGAGCCGTCTGCTGATTCATGATGACTTTCACAGGCATGTGAGTCATCAAGCGTTTATACCGGCCTTTATTCGTAAAGGCTTTCATGAACGTCCCATCTTGGAGTTTCGTAATGAGTTTGGGTGCAATACCTCCACCCACGTACACCCCATCGAGCGAGAGGGCCTTCAACGCCAGATTCCCAGCTTCCGCGCCATAGATTGACGCAAAGAGGTCCAACGCTTGTTTGGCGATCTCGGCTTGTCCTTGCAATCCAGCTTGCGCAATTTCAGCGGCGGGATTGCCAGCTTTTATTTTTTCCGCCAGCCACGTCGGTTCATTCTTCTTGGTGTCACGCAAAAACTCATAGACTGCGTGGAGGCCCGGACCGGACAGAATCCGTTCATAGCTCACATGGAGGTATTGGCCTCGGAGATAACGAAGCAATTCGATCTCCAGATCGTTGCTTGGTGCAAAGTCAGTATGACCTCCTTCCGACGGCATAGGGCGATACGATTTGCCGTCCCAGAAGAGGATCCCTTCACCAAGCCCCGTCCCAGCTGCGATCAGTGCAAGAGCTTGTCGCTTTTTCGAAGGATTGCCTGTGTTCAGTACTTCCAGCTCATCCGCCCGCAACCACACAAGTCCGTACGCGGTGGCTTCTAAGTCATTGAGCAACTGCACACGAGGAATACTGAACTGTTTCGCGATGGTTGGACCATCAACCACCCAGGGAAGGTTCGTTGTTTGACAACGATTGTCGATCACTGGTCCTGCGATTCCAAAGCAGGCGGCTGTGAGCTTCACTGGTTCGGACACCGGCTTACTGGCCTTCGGGATCTTCTCCCCTCCCTCGGACCCCACTGAATCCAATGGCATCGGCGGTTCTGGCGGCGTGAGAAATTCTACGAGAATGTCTTCGAGGGAGGTGTAATCGCCGCTGTGAAAGCTTTCCACGCGGAGTGGTTCCACTCGCTCGGTGGTCCAGTCATAGAGCGCCAGGTTGGTTTTCGTTCCTCCGATGTCCCCCGCGAGAATCATGTCTCTCCTCGATGCGACGGCGTCTTCTTCAGCTGTTGTGCGGCTGAGTGATCAAGCATCCACACGAGTCGACCCGACGCAGGCGATATCCTCGCCGCTGGCAGAGAACGATCCTCGTCGGACTTGGGCTCAAGAATTCTACGGACGATGTCGGCCTTACCGACCCCAGTCACGAGGAACAGTACCACAGCCGCGTGATTCAAGACACCTAGGGTCACTGTGAGGCGAAACCTGATGCCTGTGGGAGCGTGACCAACTGTGACGATCCTCTTATCTTCCTGCAAGGCTGTGGTTCCGGGAAAGAGCGATGCGGTGTGCCCATCGTCTCCGATCCCTAGAAGAACGAGGTCCAGAACCGGAACCCGTGGAGCCGGGCTGTTCGTCAGTCGTCGAATCGTTGCTTCGTACTCCCAAGCCGCAGCCGTTGTGTCGCCGCTCTCGCCGTTCATCCGGTACACCTGTTCCGGTCGAATGTTCAGCGGTTGAAAGAGCTCCGTCTGCGCCATTCGAAAATTGCTTTCTGGATGGTCCGGTGGCGTACAGCGTTCGTCACCAAACAGGAATACCATACGCGACCAATCGAATCGCGCGTTCCATTCGGGAGTAGCCAGGACGTGATAGAGCGTCTTCGGAGTGGACCCTCCAGAGAGGGCGATGAGGCACCGGCCGTGGGCTTGAATCGCTTGTTGGCTCACTGAAAGGATCAAGGAAGCAGCCGCCTGTCCCCACTCCTGGGTACCCGGCGCAATGCGGATGTCCGGCGTGACAGCCATATCAGCGGGTAGCGCGCTTGGGACGTTTCTTCAATGTTCCACGCCGCCGGCCTGATGAGACCGGTACCAGTGCCGCCGTGATCGCGTTCACCATGGCGACCTGGTCACGCCCTAATTGAACCCGAATCGCATGACGATCGTGCGCGCGCAGTGATGCCAGATCACCGACTGCCTGAGCCTGGGCCAACGTGCCAAACGAGAATGGTTTACCAGGAATGGTCGTGTCCGGCGACATCCGGTCCACGAGTTCAAGAAAGACCCCGGTCTTGGGACCACCTTTGTGGAGCTGCCCGGTTGAATGAAGATACCGAGGCCCATATCCAAAAGTGGTCGCAACGCGATGTCTTGTCATCAGAGCTTGGCGGAGACGGCGCACCGCTGTTTCAAACGGGCGTGACGGCGTGGTGTACGCCAGGACGGAAAGATAGGTTCCGGGATGAAGCTGGTTGGCGAGATCTTGTGCGGCGTCTTTGGGCTGACGACTCACCTGCTCTGGGAGGCGTCCGGTCGATTGGAACGTGTCCAGAACCCGATTGGTGTTGTCTTTGCTCTCTTGTACATTTGGTTGGTCGAAGGGATGGATCCCGAGCACATGCCCGGCGATCGCCGTCGCAAACTCCCATCGAAAAAACTCTGCTCCGAGATCATAGCGATCGCGCAAGTCAAACTGCAGGACCGGGTGCTCGGCCTTGGCGAGCGCTTGAACAGCCCGCTCGAGCGCACCGTTCTTTTCTCCTTTGAGTTTGAGATAGACAAAGAGACGGTCGGTTCCATACGCACTCGGCCTTAACACCGGTTCCTGTGCGATGGGAATGAGGCCTGTGCCCTCTTTGCCCGTACTTTCCGCAAGAAGCTGCTCGACCCAGAGCCCAAACGTCGCGAGCGCCGGTGACGCAATGACCGTCACCTTATCGCGTCCAGTTTTGGCAAGGCTCCCCATCACTGCACCGAGATAGGCACCGGGATTCGCCTTGGCGTCTTCTTGCTGACGGCATCGTTCCGCCATGTCGGCGGCACGGTCCAAAAGCCGCGTGACATCGAGTCCCAGGAGTGCCGCGGGCACCAGACCAAAGAGAGAGAGCACCGAGTAGCGCCCGCCAATATCGGCCGGGTTGCTGAAAATCTGTCCAAATCCATGGTCGCGCGCCATCTTTTCTAAGCCGGTCCCCGGGTCGGTAATCGCGACAAACTGCTTTCCTCCATGATTCCCTTTGGCCTTCGTCACGAGCTTCCAAAAGTGGGCGAAGAGTGACATGACTTCAATCGTTCCACCGGATTTGCTCGCCACGAGAAAGAGCGTGCGAGATGGGGAAATAGCACCCGTCACCTGCCGCACCCACCCCGGAACTGTTGAGTCCAATACCCACAGGCGCGGAGCCCCTTTCTGAGCGCCAAACACTGTGCGAAACACCTCAGGCCCAAGACTGCTGCCGCCCATACCCAGGAGCACCACATCCCTGACCTTCATCTCCTGAGCCGTAGACACACAGTTTTGTAGTGGTCCGAGTTGTTGGGGCATCTGATCCTGCAACGTCAACCACCCCAACCGGTCGATGATCTCCCTGGGATCCTGCTTCCAGACTCGATGGTCTTTCGCCCAGAGGCGCTCAATGACCTGCGCCTGAGTCAGCGTATCAAGAGCCGGATTGACTGTGGATTGGAATAATGCTGGAAGCTTGTCACTCATTCGCATAGATGTCGACCTCCCGGCTCAATGACATGCTGGTAGTGGAGATGGTGAGTGATCCTCCGCATCTTATGGAGTCGATCTAAAAAAGGCAACGGTTCTTCTTGTCTGTGCGTACAGGCCCATGTGCTGTGTGTGAAGGGTGGGGCCAATCCATTGGACGAGAGTGAGCACTCATTATCAGTGTGGGATCTCGAACGTGGTGGTGATCGCAGTCGGCGTGGTCACCACAAACCAGCCAGATGAGTGACTCTATCGTCTGATGTCCTGGACGCAATAAAAATGTCATTTCGATTGGGACAGCCGGGAACACTTCTGGTTGAGGCCTTTGGTGCGGGAGCCGATCTTCTGGCGCCGCCGCCTATGCATGCGTGATCGTGCCCGTTACCGATCGGGCAGCTGCTTACTTGTCGGTTGGCCGGCGAATGACGATCGCCATCCCGTCCACCAGCGACCAGGCCAAGGACTGCGCATGGTCGACCGCGATGGTGAGCTGCAGATGAGGTGTCGGTGTTGATGGGGTGTCGGTGAAGAGCGAGCTGGCCCACTGTTGCACATGATGCCACCCTGATTTTCCCAGAATGGCGGCGCTGCGAAGGAGGTTTTCGCCGGCTGTCGAGGGAACCACGGCAATGGTCATCGGAGGCGAACATGACAAGACATAGTCGGTAGGCATGTCGGCGAGCGAAATCGGCTCCTGTTCACCCGCGGCACCCGGATCGATTTTTCGCCGGACGACTGATGGTCGCGCAACCAGCTTGTGTATCCCTTTTAATTCGTTTCTCGCTTCACCAGACCAGCGAATGATCGGAATCCGGTGGAGCCCGATGCCACGACCTTTAATCTGGATGATGCTCCCAACCAGATCGATGAGCACATAGGTCTGTGGGCGTGCCGCGAGTTTGAGTTCTTCCTCAAGCACACGTGTCGCTTCTTTCAGCGCTTGTGCGTCGTTGAGCTGCAGGTCAGGGAAGGCCTCGAGCTCCTTTCCCCAGCTTGGCGTGGTGAAGATAAAGAGGATCAGAATGGCGCAGAGTTTCATCATCAATATCTGCGCACTGTGGAGGGGTCAAAAGATCATGATTGGTGTCCCCACTCGGGCGAGCTTGTAGACACCTTTAAGATCGCTGTCATTCAGCCGGATGCATCCATGTGTAACATTCTTCCCCAACAATCGGGTATAGAGCGTCCCGTGGATGAAGTAGCCCTTTCCAAAACCCAGTGCATAATCGCCCAGTACACCTTGTTCCGCTCGTTCAGCGGCGTTTTGCGGAACAGCGAGCCCTTCTTCGATAAATGCCCAATCCGGCTTGATCCAGGTGGGATTCGTTAATTTTGTCTTCACGAGAAATTCTCCCCGTGGCGTGTCGAAAACCCACTGGCTATTTCCTTCTCCGGGTTTGTCAAGAATCACGCCGCTGCCGGTCGAGGCAATGGCATCGAGCACGACTTTCTCTTGATGCTTCACATAGAGTCGGTTCCTGGCGGTATCGACCACGATGTACGGCTGACTCGGTATGAGTTGGGACAGTTGCTTAGAGAGCGCCTTATACCGATCTTGCAATGGTCGCAGACTGGCATGGTCCTGGACGGGGGACGGGTGAAGCGCCGGAGTAGTATCGGGCGCGATGCGTGTGGTCGTCAGGGCACTCACGACCAAGAAGAGAAGCAAAACGCCGGCTGATGTTGCAAGAAGGAGTCGGCCCATGAGTCTACACTCAGATTTGATTTCTCCGTTGCGCAAGTTCGGATAAGGCCAGGGCCACCGCGTTCTCCCTGGTCAAGGCACCAACGATCGTGACCGGTGTCCCAACAGAAACGCCTTCGAAGAGCATCGCCATATTCGGATTATCGAGCATGATACACCCAAGGGTCCGAGCCAACAGTTCATTGTCGGCTCCATGGATCTCGATTTGGCCGCCAATGCCTTTGGCCGGGCTGATCCTTCCCGACTTCCTCGCATAGTTGAATCGCCGCCGATCATCGGCATTCGGATAATCCAGAGCCAGGGCTCGGTAGAATTGCGTTTGCCCTGGACCGCGCTTATCCGTCACACGATACCGGCCTTCGGGTGTCGCCCCGTCCCCCTGGACCTGCTTTTCCAGCATGCCATTGAATCCTAACCGGACGGGGTATGATAGCACCCTCCGCCCGCTCTTGTAGAGCATCAATTCTCGGTCGGCCTTACTCACCACGATGGCCGTTGATTGGTGGATGCGTGACCACTCGATCGTCTGCCTGGCCATCGTCTGCCAAGAGGCGATTCGGTTCTCGTCGGCATATCGTCCCAATTCTTGACTGAGCAATGCCGTCTGGGCCTTGAGCGCATGGTCCGCTTTTTCCGCCGCGTGCATGGCGCGTTGGAAGTCTTTTTGTTCGAAGAAGGAGCGCGCTTGTTTAATCAGAAGATCCGTTTGAACGACTCTTTCTCCTAGGAGGATGCGCCCATCGATCGCTTCGACCCTCGAGGTAATCGCATGAAGCTGTTCTTCAAGGCGAGCCACCGTGGCTTGCGCCGTGCGGTGCTGCGAGGCTTGCCGCTCGTGGAGCTGGGAAACGGTACGTTCGCTCGTGATGTACAGCCGGCGGAGTTCATTCTCAAGATCACTCGCTTCCCATGGCCATCTGATCAGATCATCGTCCAATTGGACGCGCGCTTTCAGAGCAACCCACTGGCGAACAAACTGCCTATACTCCTCAGGCGCAGCTTCCGGAGCCCGCAATGCGATCAAGTCTTGGTCGATAGCCTCAAGGGCAACAAGGAGGTCCGGCGGAACAGCTTGAACACACCCGGCCAAGCAGAGGACGCAGAGTATTGCGGCAAGCGTCGTATGTGTCTGGTCAAGCGCCATGCCGTGCGTTATCTTTTCCTCGCAGGTCTTCCTTTGCCCACCTTCGCGAGCGCGTGCTGTATTTCAGTTGACACTCCTTGGCTCATGTCGTGAATGGCCTTCGCCTGGGTTTGCGCAGCCGGATAATCTTCTTTATCGATGGATACCTGAACCTGTTTCAGTAACGACTTAAGCCCGTCTACGTCGTTCCTGATGGCCTCCACCGCGGCGCGATCCTTTCCAACCGGTGCCTTGGCAACCAAATCTTGCGTGGCTTTTACTGCCTCTTCTGCGACTTGTTGAGCTTGTAAAGCGGCTGCCTTCGCCTCTTCCTTCTTGAGGGTCGCGGCCGTTTTGATCCGTTCACTATCAACTTTGGCCGAGGCAGACAATTGTTGAGCCTTGCCATAGTCTCGAAAGAGTGAGAATTTTTCATCCTGATCGGTGACTTCTTTCCGCAATGCGGTAAGGGTACCTTCCAGCTTGGCATACTCTTCAGCGCTATAGGTGGCCGCACCGCTTTCCTGTGCGTCTTTGAGAGCCTTTTCCGCTTCCTGGATCTGCTGGGTGGGAGGTTCCGCACATCCAGCGATCATAATGAGAGTCAAGGCAAGGGAGACAAGGGATGCTGTTCTCAACATAACGAAGAATCCTCCTTACAGGTTCTATCCATTGATTTCGGTCGATCCAACTGGGCTTGCATTCATCCTACGCGTAGCAGTGCCCGATCCGCCGCCGGTGCTACCCCTCGAATACTATAAAGATAATTGTACAATAGCCGCGCCAGCTTACCAGAGTACGGCCTTTCCGCATACTAGCACGTCCAAAGCAAGCAGCAAGCTCAGTGCCACCGATAGTTGTCAGTATCAGGTAACAACTCTATCTGTTTCCAATAGTTATGGTGACTTTGATCATCCCGTGGCACCTGACTTTGTGGCACTCTGGTGGTCAGAAGCAAAAGTGCCTCAATTACTATGGATATTTACGGATTGAAGACATGCGTACCGACCGATCGCTGGAGGCAACCTGAAATTGACAGGCCCACATGCCTCCCCTATAATTCACCGTTCATTTCAACCGACTAATCAAAGAGCGAGAATGGAAAGGGGACTATGTCTTTTACATCTCAGCAACCATCCAACTTAAAAAAGAAGCGTGAGCACGGGTTTAGAAAACGTATGAGCACCAAGAACGGACGCAAGGTGCTGGCCCGCCGGAGGGCTAAGGGACGAGCTCGGTTGACTGTCTAGGCACATCGTGTTGGATCGGCAGGTGTCCTTCGGGTCGCGCTCCAATTCTCTCGCGTTGCTGTTGAGCCTGCGCTCGCCTACCAGCTAGAGTCTTCTCCGGAATCTTGAACGGATGGGATGCGGCGAAGAAACACCTCATTGTCCAATGACACCGAAAGCGCGCAGCTGCAAGAGCATTTTCCTGTGCAACAGCAGGGAAATTCAGGTCGTCAAGCAACAGGGCCGCCGAATTTCAACTGGGTTCTTCAATCTCTTGGCGCACAAGATGGATGATGCCCCGAGTCGTGTCGGAATTATCGTGGGAAAGCGATTTGGGAATGCCGTCCGTCGCAATCGGGCTAAACGAGTCTTTCGTGAACTGGCAAGGCAATTACATCCGGTCTTGGTTCCAGGCCGAGGACTTCTCGTGTTTCCAAAGCGAGACGCACTGTTGCAATCCCATGAGGGGTTGGTCCAAGCCTGGAGGACATCGCTTGAGCGCCTGCATCTTCTTCGAGTAAGGGCCTATTGATATGCGATCCCTGTGTCTGTGGCTGATTCAAGGGTACCGCATGGTGATTTCCCCTTTGTACGGTCGCACATGCCGATTCGACCCCAGTTGTTCCCAATACGCCTCGGATGCGATCACGAAATATGGAGCATTGCGGGGGTTTGGCCTAACCATCCTCCGGCTTTTGAAATGTCACCCCTTCCATCCAGGCGGAGAAGACCCGGTCAAGTAGAGACGATCACCTCTTTTTAAAGAAAGCATAGCCTCTTCATGGAAAAGCGCGTCATCGTGTTCTTGTTTCTCTCTCTTGGGATTATCTTCGGGTACGAGTACGTGCTCAAAGAGCTGGGCCTGCTGCCTGAGCCGACCATCTCAGAACCGGCCGAGCCTTCTGTGAGCGAGACGCCTCCATCGAGCACAAGCTCTGGCTCTCCGACCTCAAGCGCTCCCGCGACTAAGGAACCTGCGTCGCTCACTCCCTCAGGCAAGGAGGCTGGGGTTCAAGAGCCACGCAAAGAAGCCGCCGCAATGGAATTCATCGAGGTGGAGACGGATCTCTATCGGGCTAAATTCACGACCCGTGGGGCTGCACTCACGAGCTGGGAACTCAAACGCTATCGCAGCAGTTCCGATGAAAAGTCCCTCGTGCAACTCGTACGACAACGCGGCAAGTTTGCCGAGCCCTTGACGATCACAGTGGATGACACTTCTCACTCAAAAGAATTAAGCGAGGGGATCTATAAGGTCGAAAAGGACTTTACGACCTTGGACCAGGGCCACCCCACAGGCCATATCACCTTCTCGTACAGTAATCCAGCAACCGGCGTGCGGCTGGAAAAGCAACTGACTTTTCACACCGAGAGCTATGTCGTCGACATCGCGCTGAAATCCAACGGGCTCGCAGAAGCAGTGAAACTGGGATTGGGGACGAATTTTGGAGTTGTTGATTGGGGAGAAGGGTTTATCGGTTCTGTCGGAGCAGCGTCGCTGATTGACGATAAGATTGAACATGATATGCCCGAATCCGACACTGAACACAAAGGCCCTGTGAAATGGGTCGCGCTACAAGATAAGTATTTCATTTCTGCACTTATTCCAAAGGCTAGTGCGTCCGCTTGGCCTAAGAAGCAAGGAGACAAACTTGTCTCCACCGCGGTACGGTTACCAGTTGATTCCTCTGGAGCACCACTCGAACTCCAGCTATTTGCCGGCCCTAAGGAGTTTGACACGCTCCAGAGTCTGCAAATTAGGCTCGAAGATACCATCGATTTTGGGTGGTTCCTTTTCGGAAGCTGGGACACGGTCAGGGCCGTGGCCAAGCCCATCTTCTCCGTACTTCGTTATATCAATGACTATACGCATAATTATGGGCTGACGATCATCCTCCTCACCATCATCATCAAGGTGTTGTTTATCCCCTTGCAGTATAAAAGTTACACGTCGATGAAGAAGATGCAGGGCATCCAGCCGAAAGTGGCGGCTGTGCAAGAAAAATTCAAGGACGATCGTGACCGCTTGAACAAGGAACTGATCAAGCTGTACCGGGATCACAAAGTCAATCCAGTGGGTGGCTGTCTCCCGATGTTATTGCAAATGCCGGTATTCGTGTCGCTATTCAATATTCTGTACATGACGATCGATTTGCGCCAAGCGCCGTTGGGGCTGTGGATCACCGATCTGTCGCTTCAGGATCCCTACTATATTCTGCCGATCATCATGGGAATCAGCATGATGGTGATGCAAAAGATTCAACCGACGACCATGGACCCGACTCAGGCAAAGATGATGTTGATGTTGCCGGTGGCCATGACATTCCTGTTCGTCAATTTTCCTGCCGGCCTCGTGTTGTATTGGTTGACCAATAACGTGCTCAGTATTGTGCAACAATTCGTGACGGATCACCTTTTCTTTCGAACTCCCACCACCGCACTGACGACGGACGAACAAGGTGGCAAGAAATGATGCTCGGTCGGTTTCGTTCGATGTGACGGATCCTCACAAACGTGTGTGAACATGCCAGCTATTGGAACGCCCGAGGATAAGATTTGTGCAATTGCCACTCCTGCTGGCGAGGGAGGTATTGGCATTGTTCGGATAAGCGGGCCGCATGCTGTTGACATCGCGAACCATGTGGTTCGGCTGCGCTCCAAGAGATCGCTTCATAGCCTCGCTTCTCACACACTGTACCTGGCCGATATTCTCTTTCCGCCTGCTCCTTCAATCAGCAGCCATTCAGGCTTCACGCCAAGTCAGTTGACCGAGCAGATACTCGACGAAGGCCTGGTCGTCTATATGAAAGCCCCTCGATCATTTACCGCGGAGGACGTGGTGGAGATCCACTGCCACGGAAATGGGCTCGTCCTGCAACGAGTCTGTCAGGCGTGCATCGTTGCTGGAGCTCGACTCGCACAGGCAGGAGAGTTTACGAAACGAGCCTTCTTGAACGGCCGCTTGGATTTGTCTCAGGCTGAGGCGGTGCTGGACACCATCAGGGCCAAGTCCGAACTGAGCCTCAAATTGGCACAACGCCAGCTCCGCGGCGAACTCGCGCAACAGGTCTATCGGCTGCGCACTGAACTCGTAAGGCTGCTGGCCCACCTAGAAGCAGGGATCGACTTCGCAGACGAAGATATTGCGTTCGTCCGTCGCGAGGAGATGATCGGCTCCGTCCAGGAGACACTGGATCACGTTCGGCGAATGTTGGAGACTGCCGAGACAGGACGGGTCCTGCGCGAGGGAGTCCGCGTGGTGATCGCCGGGGAGCCTAATGTCGGCAAGTCGAGTTTGCTGAATTGTTTACTCCGTGAGAATCGAGCGATTGTGACCGATATCCCCGGCACGACTCGCGACATTATCGAAGAGTCGATCATCTGGCTCGGTTTGCGAATCACGTTGGTCGACACCGCTGGGCTGCGGGATACCACCGACCTCGTTGAACAGGAAGGGATCCGTCGCTCCATCGAAGCTCAAGACCAGGCGGATATCGTCTTGTATGTCATGGATGCTGCTCAACTGACACAGATGGATCTGAGCGACCTCCGTTCCCCCACCCTTCATCCTGAACATTTACTTGTCGTTAACAAAATTGATCTTTGTGACGCAGCATTGGTAGAACGGGTGACCCACACACTGCGCACTCATACACCGTGCAAGGTTCTTCCTATTTCTTCTCAAACGGGCGAGGGACTTGAAAGCTTAAAGTCCGCTATTCAATTACAATTTGTGAAACCATCTTTTGAACCTCGCGATGATGTTGTGGTCACTCACGTTCGGCATCGGGCAGCGTTCGGGCGTGCGGAGGCCTCACTCAAAGAAGCACTGGCCTCGGTCCAACAAGGCATAGAGCCGGAATTTGTTGCTGTCGATCTCCGTGGTGCGGCTGATGCGCTGGGCGAGATTGTTGGAACCATTACGTCTGACGAAGTGCTGGATGAGATTTTTTCTGAGTTTTGTATCGGCAAGTAGAGGTAGGAATGGCCATCGCATTTGACGTCATCGTTGTAGGAGGCGGTCATGCCGGCTGCGAAGCCGCCCTGGCTGCGGCCCGAATGGGTGCGAACACCTTGCTGCTGACGATGGATCTGAGCCGAATCGCACAGATGTCTTGTAATCCCGCAATCGGAGGGATCGCCAAAGGACACCTCGTGAAGGAAATCGACGCCCTCGGCGGTGAGATGGGACGGAATACAGACCGCTCCGGAATTCAATTTCGATTCATCAACACAAGCAAAGGTCCCGCAGTGCGTGCGTTGCGCGCCCAATGCGACAAATCGCTCTATCGTACGGCGATGCAGGAAACGATGATCTCGCAAGAGCATCTGACACTTGCGGAAGGAGTCGTGGACCGACTGCTCGTGGCCGGAGGTACGGTCACCGGGATTGTAACGGGCTCAGGCGAGAGGATCGATGCCAAGGCAGTCATACTGACATCAGGTACTTTTCTTAAGGGTCTTATCCATATCGGTCTTAACCATTTCCCAGCCGGTCGCGCCGGAGAAGCTTCAGCCGAACACCTTTCGGATTGCATGCGGGATCTTGGATTTGAAGTTGGCCGGCTCAAGACCGGAACCCCTCCACGATTGGACAAGTCGACGATTGATTTCTCGGTGATGATTCCCCAGCCCGGCGATTCCCCTCCCCCTCCCTTCTCCTATCGGACTCAACACATCACGACCAGACAAGTGCTCTGCCATTTGACCTATACCAACCGAGAGACACACGACATTATTCAAAAGAATCTCGATCGCTCACCCCTATATAGCGGTGTCATCGAATCTACTGGCCCTCGGTACTGTCCATCCATCGAGGATAAGATCGTGCGTTTTGCGGAGAAAGAACGTCACCAGATTTTCATTGAACCCGAGGGACTGGACTCGATCGAATTTTATCCTAACGGTATTTCAACCAGCCTGCCGGTTGATGTCCAGGCCGCTATGCTGAAAACAATCCCTGGATTAGAACAGGCCAAAATACTCAAACCTGGTTATGCAATTGAGTACGATTATTTTCCCCCTCGCCAGCTCTACCGAACACTTGGAACAAAGCAGGTCGCTGGCCTCTATCACGCTGGACAAATCAATGGGACTTCCGGGTATGAAGAAGCAGCGGCGCAGGGTTTAGCTGCCGGCATCAATGCCGTTCTGAAGTTGAAAGACAGGCCTCCTCTCATCCTGGACAGATCTCAAGCCTATATTGGGGTACTCATCGATGATCTCATTACAAAAGATGCCTACGAACCGTATCGAATGTTTACCTCGCGAGCCGAGTATCGATTACTCCTCCGCCACAACAACGCAGACCTTCGGCTTATGCCAGTGGGATATGACGTCGGTTTGATTCCAGATGAAGCATACGAGAGGTTCTTGCGGAAGAGACGTTTGATTGAGATGGAGATTGAGCATCTGAACACCGCCAGGCCCTCATTCACCGAAGAAGTCCGTTTGCAAACCAAAGGCACGTATCTCGAAAACGCCTCGTCTTCCATGACCATGGCACAGCTTCTTCGCCGGCAAGAAGCGAGTTATCAAGAACTCCTAGAAGCTTTTGGAATGCCAATCATTCCGGATATTGAAATTGGCGAGGAAGTCGAGCTCCAAATCAAGTACGAAGGCTATGTACGTCGGCAGATCCAGCAGGTGGAGAAATTCAAGAAGTTTGAGCAGAAGTTGATTCCTTACGCGTTTGATTACAATTCTATTTCTGGATTTTCAAGGGAGGTTCGAGAGAAGTTCAATAGGGTAAGACCAGAGACAGTGGGGCAGGCATCGAGAATATCTGGGGTGACTCCAGCTGCCATATCCTTACTTCTGGTTGCATTAGAAAAAAGTAGGCGTCAGCTGCCTCCTATACAACAAGTAATTTCATGAAATTCCGTCGAATGAACCTTTCCTATTGACCTCGCTCAAGCATCAGCGTAATTGTTCCACGTGGAACAGTCGAGTTCTCCATCATTACTGCTGCAAGAATGTTCGGCTGAAATTGGCGTTCCACTCAGCTCCAAACAGATTCAACAGTTCATGGTGTACTTTGAGCAGCTTCAGCTCTGGAATCAATCTTTCAACCTTACAAGCATCACTTTACATGATGAAATTATCATCAAACACTTTGTTGACTCTCTTGCCGCGCTCCGAGCTGAAGATATCAAGGTTGGGGCCAGACTTCTTGATGTCGGTACCGGGGCTGGACTTCCTGGAATTCCTTTAAAAATAGCTAGATTAGACATAAATCTGACTCTCGTAGAGCCGGCAGCAAAGAAGGTCTCCTTCCTTCGTTTCATCATCGGCCTTCTTCGACTTGAAAATGTCGACATATTCGACGGTACCCTAGAGAGATTCATGAACGAGCGTATGCCGTACGGATCGTTTGATTACTTGGCTACTCGTGCTTTGAAACATGATTTAATTTTAAAAGATGGCCAGAAGCTCCTTCGACAAGGTGGAAAAGCCATCTTGTACTCATCACAACAGATTCCCCTTTCTGATCTTTCTTCCAACTGGTCATTATCGTGTGAACACACTTTTCAACTTCAAAAGGGATATGGGCATAGAGTTGTATCTGTTGTTATACCTTCAGTCTAAATAAATCACACGCTTGGTGTTCCACGTGGAACAATTCTCTGGTAGGAGCTCCTCAATGGGAAAGGTCGTTGCGGTTGCAAATCAAAAAGGGGGAGTTGGTAAGACTACTACGTCGATAAATCTATCATCTGCCATTGCCCTAGAAGGGAAATCCGTTCTGCTCATCGATATGGACCCACAGGGAAATGCCACGAGTGGTCTCGGCATTGAACATGGATCCTTAAATGGCACAACCTACAGTTGTCTTGCTAAAATCAGCACCATTCAAGAATCTTCAATGAATACATCTGTTCCAGGCCTCTCACTTCTGCCGGCCAATTCAGAGCTTGCAGGAGCTGAGATTGAGCTAGTCAATATTGAAGGCCGCGAAAACCATCTCAAGTCCATCATTAGCGAAATCAGAGAGACCTATGACTTTATTTTTCTAGATTGCCCTCCAGCCCTTGGAATTCTCACCATTAATGCTCTTACCGCTGCGGATTCGGTTCTCATACCAGTCCAATGCGAATATTATGCAATGGAAGGTCTGACCAGGCTCATTAGGAGCATCGATCTTGTTCGTCAATCGTTTAACTCAAGCTTAGACCTAGAGGGTATTGTTCTGACGATGTTTGATTCGCGCAATAGCTTAGCCAGACAGGTAGCCGAACAAGTACGCTCTCACTTCATTGATAAGGTGTATCACGCTGTCATCCCCCGCAACGTCTCCCTCGCAGAAGCTCCGAGTTACGGCCGACCGGGAATCCTGTACAACGTGGCATCAGCCGGCTCACAGTCTTACGTACATTTAGCTAAGGAGTTTATTGCCCATGGAGAAAAAAGCCCTCGGTAAAGGCCTTGGCGCCCTCCTCCCATCCTCCAAGTTAAGCCAACCTACGGAGCCAACCGATGTCCAGAGGGTACGGATCGAGACGATTGTCCCCAATCGCTATCAACCACGGCACACCTTCCCCCCAGACGAGCTCGCTGAACTTGCTGCGTCCATTAAGGAGAGCGGAGTGCTTCAGCCGATCATGGTCCGCCGCAAGGGGGACGGCATCTATGAACTGATCGCCGGAGAGCGCCGATGGCGCGCATCAAAAGAAGCCGGCCTAGAGACCATTCCCGTCGTCATTCGCAACTGCAGTGATCAAGAGTCACTCTTGCTGGCATTGGTTGAGAATCTCCAACGCGAAGACTTGAATCCCATGGAGACTGCACGAGCCTATTCGCGCATGATGAATGAGTTCGGCCTGACGCAAGACGCCATCGCTGCGAAGGTCGGTCGTGATCGTTCTTCCGTGGCGAACTTCGTTCGCCTGATCCATCTTCATCCTGAACTCCAGGAGCTCGTCCAAGAAGGCACCCTCACCACAGGCCACGCAAAAGCCCTGCTCAGCCTTTCATCACCCGAAGACCAGTTAAAGATTGGCAAAATAGTGGCATCTGGAGCTCTCTCTGTCAGGGAAACAGAAAAACTCGTGGAATCCTCCGTAGCAGGAAAGAAGCGCCAGAACAAAACACCTCACCGTTCCCCATGGGTAGAGCTCGAAGCCAGATTACAGAAACGGTTAGGTACAAAAGTGACCATTCACCCTCAAAACAAAGGAGGGAAGATCCTCATTCATTATTTTTCCCCTGCCGAACTTGATGGTGTAGTGGAGACTCTGCTCAGTTAACTTTCATCATGTCTTGATACCCTGTACCAGCCTCAAAAACGGTTCTCATTGCGTTTTCACCCAACTGGCCGCTAAATATCTCGGTGGAACCGACCGATATATCCTTTAACGATAAGGATTCCGCCCTTCAGTCGGATTCCCCTAGCCCAAATCGTGAGAGGAGGCGAGCGTATGTGGAAGGACAAACAAGACGGTAGGCGTTCCGACGAGGTTGACATTGAAGGCAATGGATCGAGCCTTGAACCTATGCGCCACGAACCCGGCCAAGATGTCAGCGCGTTCGTCGGCAAAGGGGTCGTGTTCAAGGGTACGATCACCTATAACGGAACCGTTCGGATTGATGGGACTCTTGAGGGAGAAATCCACACCGATGGCATCCTCCTGGTCGGCGAAGAAGCCGTCATCACGGCGAAAGTGACGGCCGGTACAATCGTCTGTAAGGGAAAAATTACAGGGGATATTCACGCCCGAGACAAAATGAAACTGCGAGCACCTGCGGTCATCAATGGTGGAGTCACTACCCCCATGCTGTCCATGGAAGAAGGCGTCCTCTTCAACGGCACCCTAGAGATGGAACACGCTGTTTCCACATCCCAACGTGACACCACACATCTCCATGCGGTCGGAACATCGAATGAAGCAGCCATCCGGAAGGTGCCCGCGTAGAGCATGTGATACACTAGACGACACAGAGAGGGGAGGCTCCTTCTCACCAATAAGCCCTTCTCTACTGTCCAATCCCACTTAAGTACGGACAGCGCTTCCTCGGTGTTTGTCACAAGGAGCAAAGACAACTGATGTGGGCTCTCGGCGACAAAAGCTCTCAGGACACCAACGACAGCGATAATTTTACCTTCCTCGGGAAGGGAGTCGATTTTAAGGGTGTTCTCAACTTTGACGGGACCATCCGCATCGACGGCCGCGTTGAAGGGGAAGTTCACACTACCGGGACTCTCATTATCGGAGAGCAGGCGGTTATCAAAGGCATTCTTTCTGCCGGCACGCTCATGACCAGCGGCAAAGTCAACGGAACAGTTACAGCTACTGCAAAAATTCAAATCCTTAAGCCTGGGGTGCTCATCGGCGACATTCGTACACCGGGCATTTCGATCGAAGATGGCGCCCACTTCCACGGCATGTGTGATATGGGAGCTCATAAATGGGTCGATGACGGCCAACCGTCACCCAAGAACGTTCATGATTTCGCCTCCCATCGAGGCAAAACTCGCGTAGTAGACCTCTAGCCCTTTACCGACTCCTCCCGGTACAATGCCGGTCCAATGACTCGCCCAACCGTCCTCCTCGGTATGAGCGGTGGAGTTGACAGCTCTGTCGCGGCAGCATTGCTCGTTCACCAAGGCTACGAGGTGCAAGGCATTACCCTCCAGGTATGGGAACACGAGGACGAAACCGTCGCAACATCAAAAAAGTGGCAAGAACGAAGCTGCTGCAAGGTCGGCATCGCCAAGCATGTCGCCAAACTTCTCAACATCTCTCACGAGGTCATCGATACCCGCGACACCTTTCAGAAAGGAGTGATTGACGATTTTCTTCACGGCTATACGACTGGTACCACACCCAATCCTTGTGTCCGCTGTAACGAGAGGGTGAAGCTTCGGAGCCTCATGGATCTCGCCGCCGCACGCAAGGTCGATTACGTCGCGACCGGCCATTACGCTCGTCTCCAAAACCATCAGGGCATTCCGGTCCTGACACGGGCCACCGATGATCGCAAAGATCAAACCTACTTTCTCTACCGCCTTAACCCTCACTGGCTGCCCAAGCTCCTCTTCCCCCTAGGGCATCTGAGAAAACCTGACGTGTGGAGAGAAGCGGAGGCCTTGGGGCTCCCAGCCGACGAGTTGAAGGAAAGTCAGGAGATCTGTTTTGTCACCCAAGGAGACTACCGTACGTTTATCGAGAAGGAGCTTCCCGAGGCCAAAAAACCAGGCCTCTTTATCAATGAGACGGGGCAGCCCCTGGGCCAACACGACGGAATTGCGTTCTACACACCTGGCCAACGCCGAGGCCTTGGCATTGCCACCGGACAACGGCTCTATGTTCAACAGGTACGGCCAGCCACCAATACCGTCGTGCTCGGCCCAGAGGAAGCTCTACGCAGACACGAGTGCACGGTGAGTGACCTCAACCTGTTTGCGCCCCAGTTACTGGAGAGATCCGCTGAAGTTCAGGTCAAAGTCCGCTACGCGACACCCCCAACACCCGCCACTCTGTCGCCATTGAACCCCTCAAGCCTCCGTATTCAGTTCCAGGTGCCCCAACGGGCACTCAGTCCTGGCCAATCCGCCGTCTTCTATGAAGGTGACCACGTCCTTGGAGGTGGAATTATTCAACCGTTCTAACCCGATATGATCGCTCGCTTCATCTTGACTTGTCCTGCAATCTTCCTATAGCCTTCGCAACGAAGGGTGCAGAACAAGAGTCCCTCTATTCGAGGGACATAGCTAGTCGGGGTCCATACTCATCACATTCTTTTGAGGTTCTGATGTTCGGTTCATTTGGGTGGATGGAATTACTGCTGATCTTGATCATCGTCTTGATTATTTTCGGCGCAGGTAAACTTCCCCAATTGGGAGAAGGCCTCGGTAAGGCCATCAAAGGTTTCAAAAAGTCCGTGCATGAGGCCGATGCGATTGATGTCACTCCGGCCGAACAGTCTCAGCAGGGCCACCCGCAGGCAACAGCCTCAAATCAGGTCGGTGCCCAATCAGAGGCTTCACCATCGCCCGCTCCCCAATCGACACAACCCAGCCAGGTAAAACAAGGGTAAACGGCCTGAGTGGCTGAACGGCTGGACAGCGAGAGATCAATGGCATTACCTTTTCTCGTACCGTGACTCATGTTTGGATTGGGAGCCAGCGAGATCTTAATCATTCTGGTGATCGCCTTTCTCCTCTTTGGTCCCAAACAACTCCCTGAAGTCGGACGCCAGGTCGGCAAGGCCATTAAGGGCTTTAAAGATACGGCTGAGGATCTTCGCAAGTCGGTAGAGCCAGAGCTGAACATGATTCAGCAAGAAGTCAAAATGGTCGAACAAGACTTGCACGCTTCCATCAAAGAAGCCGAAGAAGAAATTACAGCTGCAGGGACACCTCCGGAGGAGGCCCCCGCACCCATGAGCAAGTTGGGTCAGATATAAAAGAACCACACATCATCAATGCAGTGATTTCACGAAGAGGACACGGGCTAGAGAGATTCCCCTCTATTTTCCACCTCCTGCTGAAGGACCTGCGCGAGTCAACTCAATTCTTTTCCAGAGTATGAATACCCTAGAAACGACTCCTGAGCCACGACAGGGACAGTGGAAGACAGTTCTCCTCACGGCGACGATAGCGGCGATTGGGCTCATTGCCTTTTGCAGTCCAGCCCAAAGCGCCTTTGAATTACCACCAGGCGAAAAGATCACCAATCCAATCGTGATCGGTCGCGGGATCCCACAAAAAGAAGCCTACGAGCCGTTTGACCCAAAAACTGGTAGGAACTTTGACCTTCGCAACCTCTGGCTGCGCGCCGATCTTCGGGTACGGCCTGAATACCGCAACAACGTCTGTTTTGGCGGCGGCATCGGAGCGGCTGGACAATGTAATGCGCCCGGCATTGCGCCAAACAACCTCCTCGGTAAAGCAAATGATCAATTCGTCCAGCAGATGACCCGACTGGGTATCGGCTATGACCTGTCCCCGGATGTCAATTTTTACCTCGAACTGATTGATTCCCGTACCTGGGGTGGAAACGGCACGCCGGTCGGCGCCGGAGGCGCGGGGAATAATGGAGACCCCATTATCCATACATGCGGTTCTACGCCAAGCCAGGGAGGAAGACCCGTCTGCTCACTTGGTATTCGGGCCGGCTACATGTTGATCCGAAACTTCGCCGGCGTACAGGGGTTAGGGCTGAAGGCCGGCCGGCAATATGTCGTGTTCGGCGACCAGAGCCTGTTCGGCCACTTCGATTGGGCCAACACAGGATTCTCGTTTGACGGCATCATGGTGCAGTACAGCCACAGCATCATGGATACCCATGCAGGCTGGTTTCGGACTGCAGAAACAGACCTCTTACAAGGGGCACCCCTCGGGAGCGGAAACCCGAACATCGGAGGAACAGGTCAGGCGAGAAACGCCGCTGGTGATGCCGATTTGTTCATTCTTTATAATCAAATCAAGGCTGTCCCCGGGTTCCTCATTGAACCCTTCTATGTCTATTACAAGAATAACCTCGGGGGAGGAGACATTTCTTCCCAAGGCCTGGGCACTCCGAAACACGGGAATCAAACCCGCCATACCGTCGGAGGACGGGTGGCCATGAAAAAGGGCTATGTCGATGCCTCTAGCGAGGTGGTCTATCAGTTCGGCCAGATGGGCGACACCGCTGCCAGTGCGAGCGCCCTCTGCGGTGACCCTGGAGGAGAGGGGAAATGTCTCCACATCAATGCGTGGGCGACCAGAAACTGGATCGGGTATACCGCCTTCAACTTACCAGGCAAACCTCGCATCGCCTTCAATTTCGACTACGCTTCTGGAGACGGCCGATCGAATTGTACACTCAACGCGGCCTATGGCGATTGCAAGACCGCCAACACCTTCGAGAATTTCTTCCCGACGAATCACATTCACATGGGATACATGGATGTCATCGCGTGGAAAAATATGATGAGCTTCTCAGGTAACTTCCAAGCCCGCCCGACCAAGGACGACCACATCGAACTCTGGTACACAAACATCCACCTTGCGAACGCTCGTGATAATTGGTACCGAGCAAGCCAAGGAGTGTACGTGTTCTCACAACCCGACAACACGGAAACTCATATCGGTGACGAAGTCGATGTCGTCTGGACCCATTTCTTCATGAATGGCATGGTCGCCTTTCAAGGCGGCTATGGTCATCTGTTTCCTGGTCCGTATATTTCACGGAATTTGGGGGCCCGGGCCGTCGGGCAAGATTGGGCTTACGCCCAGCTCTGGATTAATTTCTAGGTGGCCGCTGGTCGCAGTGACCGACTCCACCGAGAACCTCCATCCAACTCTCTCAATCCCCGTCTATCACCCGCTATTGCAAATGACCCACTTTCGCAAACCGCTCTTGCAGCTCACCATAGGTCTGCGTGACAGGAAACTGAGGGAATTCTTTTGGTAGATGCTCGGGAGGGCAAAAGAAAAATCCGGCGTCGGCTTCCCTGAGCATGGTGGTGTCGTTGTACGAGTCACCTGCGGCCATCGTATAAAAGTTCAGCGATTTCAACGCAGCCACAGCATGCTGCTTTGGATCCTGCATTCTCATGTGGTAGTTCACGATGCGACCACTCCCATCGATCTCCAGCTGATTGCAAAAAAGAGTTGGGAAGCCAAGCTGTCGCATGAGTGGCTGGGCAAACTGATAGAAGGTGTCCGACAGAATAAGGACTTGGCACCGCTCCCGCAACCACGCGAGGAACTCAGTTGCCCCGTCTAACGGCCCCATCTTTTCAATCACATCTTGAATGTCACTGATCTTCAACGCGTGCCGATCGAGGATGTTCAACCGCTGTCTCATGAGCTTGTCGTAATCGGGCATCTCGCGAGTCGTAATCTTTAAATCGTCAATGCTGGTCTTGAGTGCGACATTAATCCAGATCTCCGGCACGAGCACGCCTTCCAAGTCTAAACACACCACGACAGACTTCTGCATACACCCTCTCCTCTTCATTCACGCTGCATAACGCTGATCTCGGCCCTTATTCAACAGAATCTTGGCCGCTTCGAGACATCGACTGGCTTAAGAAACGCCACGTCTTGTCCAGTGCACGATCGAGTAACTCGACGCCCTTCCACGTGTGCTGATTCGCTTGCTCATGATCGTTCGCCCAATCGAGAGCTACCGGGAGTGGGATCAACTTTGTTGGAGCCTTCCTCAGCTCTTGCCAGAGCAGCCCCAAGACCGTGCTGACCAGTATAGGCGCTGAAATTGGATCCACACGATTGTTGAGCAGGTCGTCACAACGCTCGGGAGGCGTGCTCACCAACAGCTCGCGACATGCCGCAGGACGCGCCTCATAGATCGTACAGGCCTCTTCTTCCAGGAAGGGGCAAGGCAGTCGCAGAGCATAGTACTCACGATTCACCACTTCCAGTGCCTCGTCGTTCGGCTGTTCTGGAGCGTTACAGAGTTCTGAGAGTCGTTGCCAGAGACCCTGTGACAGCAGCCGAGATTTCGTTTCCGCAAACCGTGCTGCAATTCGCCCCTGTTGCTCAGTCGAACACGAGCGGACCCACTCATCTAAGGCGAATGCTTCCGGGGCCGACAGGGGGACCAACATGCGACAGCAAGCCGCACACCCCTTGTGGCACGAAGGCGGTTTACCCGCATCAACAGAACGCGCCACTTCCAGTGCCTGGGCTTCTTCCCCCAAACGCCGCATCAACGGAACGATGGCAGTAACCGGCACAAATCCAGTCGGCACCTCCACAGCGGTGGTAATCTGACCGGCAGAGGTGTTAAGCGCGATCTCAAAGTGCTCGGTTGTAGGGGAGGGCATCATCTTAACCGGCTCGGAATGGCTTATCTACTGTTCCCTTGATAGCGGATAGAAGCTAATATGCCGGGGTGTAATGAATCAAGAGCCGTTATTCTAGCAGAGTGGCATAGATCCACCTCCCAGCTTAACCCTCTACGACAGTGCTCCCATCGCTCTATTCATCTTTTCACTCCATGCTCTGACAGATCCTACTGGCTCCTTTGCCCTTAGCCCAAATGGACTCACACATAAGGCCATCTTTGGGACTTGCGTCTCTGAAGAAAAGGCGTAGAGTTTATTGTGCGCGGGTACACCGACCCTGCCGAACGTGAGATAGCCAACGAGATGTCGTCGCTCATAGCGGGTCAGCGAGGTGTACCCCCGCTTAATCACCGCCGGTCACTTTTAGCCCCACACTCAATGATCCACACCAATAACCACCTGGCATTCTCCCATCAATAAGCTCGGTCGATCTTGCTCCTTCCTTCAGGAAGCTCGATAATGGTGCATGGGACAGCCTATCGCGTTTTCTGGCCATGTCATTGGTCTACTCAAAGAGTACATGCGGGACCTTGTAGATCAGGCAATGCAAGAGCGACAATCCCAAGAACAGTTTGGTTTTACTCCCCTTCCGTATCGTCCCGATCAGGCCATTTCCGATCTCCTCGCCCTGCTAGATGATCGCATCGAATCGGAAGGTATCCAAGTAGGCTTACCGGAATGCTTTCTCCATGATATGTGGACTGTCTGTAACGAAGCCATTGAATCGATCTCTAATCGTATCTGGCTAGAAGGAAACCTCGATGGTCGGAGCATGACCAAAGCTCAAACAAGGGAGCTAACCTATCAGGCCCTGATCAAGTTTATAGACTCCCGTTCGCGAGAAAGGAGCTGATCAATGCTTCACAAAAGGAGAGGAATGAATGGGACCACAAGGGTATTGGTTGATGAAGTCAGAGCCCACCACATTTTCAATCGATGACTTGATAGGCTCTCCCAACCACGCAACCTATTGGGATGGCGTACGCAACTATCAAGCTCGTAATTTCATGCGCAGCATGGCAGTCGGCGATCACGTGTTGTTTTACCACAGCAACACTGATCCACCGGCGGTCGTCGGCATCGCAGAGGTCGTCAAAACCGCGTATCCTGATCCGACACAATTCGACAAGAAAGACAAGCACTACGACCCTGAGAGCAAACCGTCGGAGCCCAGATGGGACATGGTCGATATCAAGTATGTTCGGAAGTTTGCTCGCGCTTTGACCTTGGACGAATTACGAAAAGAGAACAAGCTGAAAGGTATGGTGTTGTTGAAGAAGGGATCTCGCCTCTCAGTTCAGCCGGTCACTCCACTGGAATGGCGGCATATCATGAAGTTGGCGAAAGTCTGAGGTGCTCCAGACCCTATGTGCTGGCCTTTCCATCGTCCATATATCGATGTTGCCAGTCCAGCCAGGCGTGGCCCAGCTCGTGGGCGAGAATGTATCGGCGGCGGGTCACGGGAAGTCGTTTCCGCACATAGATCGTCTTGGTGTCGTCATCCCAAATTCCATCGGCATTCGCATCGCGCTTGTCCATTTCGGCGTCCGATAACTGCCGAACGGTAATCCGGTAGCCGAATGGAAGGACAACCTGATTGGGTATGCGCAACATTTTCTTTCGCTCTCCAAGCATCGTACCCATTGTACACTCACCCTTCCTCCTACCCTGAAATAGCCTACCATAATAGACCAGGCTGAGTGTTGCCATTTTTACTACATTTTATCAATGGCTTACGATTCTCTTCGAGCTGCACATGCTGAAGCAGCTTTTACCATATCGTCATCATAACCTTTCCCTCCTCCACCAAATTTGTGTATGATTGCCTCATGGAACCTGCATGTAAGGACGAGATCCTCCACACCTACCCGACCTCAGTCCGCCTGGTTGGAGTGAAGATCAGGAACCGTGGAGAGGTCAAGAAGTTAGACGCAGTCAACACACCATTGCGCAACGGAGATCCCGTTTTACTCGAGGTGGACGGAGAAGTGACGTACGGGATTGTCTACACTGAACCGTACACAACTCCCTTTCTTCCTCCGATGCGCGCGATGAAATCTATTCTGCGAAAGCCAGATACTGAGGAAACGGCGTTGATAGGCCGGCTCGAGCGGCTCTCTCAGGAGGCTGCCGCCTATTGCCGAACGAAAGCGATCGAACTTGGTATCCATCTCAAGCTGGTTGAGGTCTATGGAGCCATGGATCGCCGGCAACTGACCTTTGTCTACACGGCTGAGGACCGGATCGATTTCCGAGAACTGATCCGAGATCTGGCCCGTCGTTTCGGCGGCCGGATTGAAATGCGTCAAGTCGGGGTACGTGAGGAGGCCAGACGCCTCGGTGGCATCGATACCTGTGGCTTGGTCCTGTGTTGTGCCAGTTTTCTGACCGATGTGAAGCCGATCTCGGCCAAGCAAGCAAAAAAGCTCGACCTGCCGATCGACGACCCTCGCTTGCTGGGCGTATGTGGAAGGCTGAAATGCTGTTTGATGTTTGAGATGATGGATCCCGAGGGCAAGATCGCCCCCCAAGCTCAACAACTTATTACCCCAACCCGTCCCGATTCCTCGCCAACACTCCCTTCATAGTTCATATGCCGCGCACGCACGTGCCTTGGTGTGACATAGTCCTGACTAATATCCGAATCCTTTTTCAGTCGACTGCCTCTCATAACCATCTAAATGGGGAATTCATTCTCTGCCTGGATAGGCTAGGCAAGGACTTCTCAAACCTAGGAGGCGTTTGTGATGAGAAAAGGATTGTTAGCTGTAATCGCGATGGCTGCTATTGGATATAGTGGAGTAGCCACCCAAAAGGCTGTCGGCGGGGAACCAACAAGCCCCGCGCTTGGATACGAGATCCATGTGCAGGCGCCTCACATGATGGCGGACGGGACCCCGGGTGGGCCGTTCCATCATTACTGCAAGGGCATTTCGGACAAGATTCTTCAATGTCTCCTGTTCGAATCGACTGACCCAAAGGCCCCGTTGGTCGGTGTCGAGTATTTCGTGGCTAAAGATCTGACGCGGAAGCTTCCCGCCATTCAGTGGCACCGGCATTTCCACGATCATAAAGTAGAGATCGCGACCGGCCGTGTCCAAATTCTTGATATGCCGGCCGACCAGGCCGCCAAGGTGGCGGACGTGGCAGCAGGGACAGACGGCGTGATCTATCATCTATGGCAACATGGGCAGGAATTCCCCGATGGGACTGTGAGCTTCCCGCAATCCCTTGGGCACAAGTTCACCGGCTATTCCGACAAGTAAGTTCATTGGAGGAGACTGGCCAGGTCCTCCCCCGAAGAGTCGGGGCGGACCATGGTCACAGTCCCTGTCAGCGAAGGAATACGACATGAGACGACCCATCCTGTGCCGGCCGCTGATCTTGACCCTATTCATAGCCACAGCACTCGCCCCATGGAGCGTTGCTGTCTATGGGGCCGATGAAACTATCCTCAAACCACGAGTGCCGATTGATCAACTTGAAGAAGCAAGAACATGGACCAATCCCCTCCCCGCAACCCCTGAAATACTTGAAAAGGGAAAGAAGTTGTTTGAGGGGAAAGCATTCTGTGTGACCTGTCACGGAAGAGATGGCAAGGGATTGGGAGGCGATATCGAGCCAGGCACGCTCAAAGGCCCCTTGCCACGCGATTTCACCAACCAGGAGTGGCAAGCCGCTCGGACGGATGGCGAACTCCTCTGGATCTTGAAGAATGGGAGCAAAGGCACAGCGATGGCCAAGTTCATTCCGCTAGTCTTGACCGAAGAAGAAGCCTGTCAGGTCTTGCTCTACGTGCGATCGTTTGGTCAGAAGCGAGACACACCAAACGCGGATAGACAGCCGTAACGGTTAGACGCCTACCTCCTATATGATCAAGACCCAGGCGGTTGAGTGGACGGTGGGTCTTGGAGGAGCGACTGCACCGTCTCGCCTACTAACGCTCGTTCCACCGCTTTATCTCGACGGCGCAATAGGGCAGACACCGGATCGCTGGGATCAAGGTGTGGTAGTACCCACGGCGGGGTTCCATTGCGAACCGAATCCAGAACCTCTTTCACGAAGATCAGGTCCGGCGCCTTGATGAGACTCACCCCTTCCGGTTCCTGAAGGCGACCTACAAACCCGTTGTCGACCAGACGTTCAACCTCTTCCTCCACCAGAGACAAGGGCATATTCAGTTCGCTCGACAGCTCCGGCAACTTCAACGGACGATCCCCTTTGAGGTAATGATGCCCCAGGACTCGTAATACTTTAAGGGCCAGTTGTTCACGAAAGACGTACGTACCCTGGTCCCACAGCAGGCGAGACAAATAGGCCGTGGGATATTGGTGGAAAAAGGAGAACTGCGCCCCGATCAGCACGATCATCCATCCGGCGTAGAGCCATAACAGGAAGAGCATGAGGACGGCGAAACTCGAATAGATCGCGCTGTAACTCGCGGAGGCCGCCACGAATTTCGCAAAGACCTCTTCGGCGACGATCCAGAGAACGGCCGCCGAGACGCCACCCACGGCGGCTGAGCGCACCTGGACATGGGTATTGGGGATCATCTTGTAGAAGAAGGTGAATACGGCACAGAGCATCACGAAGGGCACCATTTCGCCGCTCCACACCAGTAAAGTCCCAAACGGTTCCTTTTGAGCGAGATACTGCACAACGGCGTGGCTTTGCAGTGACGCGAGCAGGCCGAACGCGCTCACAACGAGCACCGGTCCCACGAGGACCGCGCTCAAATAGTCGGCAAACTTTCGTTCCCAGGTGCGTCCCTGTTTGACCTGCCAAATCGCGTTGAGCGCCTGCTCGATCTTGTCGATCAGCGAATAGGTCGTATAGAAGAGGCCGGCAATCCCGAATGCCCCCAGCACCCCCATTTTGATATTGTCCACGAAGCCGATGATGGTCGTGGTGATCTCCTGGCTCTTGGGGCCGAGCGGCTCCAGCGTTTGGGCCAAGAAGGGTTCGATTACATGGTGAACATCAAAGGCCTTGAGCACCGAGAACATCACCGCGAGAAACGGGACCAACGACAGCAACGTGGTGAAAACCAAACCGGCTGCCCGCGCATCGAGCAGGCGATGGCGGAACTCCATGCCGACGGCGGTGGCAAGCCGAAGCGTCTGAGTGCCCAACCGTTGGAGCCATGACATGGTCGTCAGATCCCTGGTCCAGAGGTCCTGCTTCGCAAATTGGGACATGCGTGTGGAGCTGGCCATAGATCCTGCTGCTCCGAGCAGGTGCTCACATCTTTTCGGTACAACAGGCGCGGTGGCGAATAGATACTGAAGGCGTCAGAATACCATCCTGAGACACATTTCCCAAGAGGCAGGTACAAGGTGCCGAGAATTGAGGCAGTTGTTAATGGCGGCGACAGTGCTGTAACTGAAGTCCTTCCGTACAGGACCCAAAATCCTCATTCGTTCGTAGGCTCATTCGTCGATTTCTATTGGGCTCTGCACATCCTGCGCCGGATTCAAAATCAAATGGTTCTGAATCATAGAACGACGGCCACAGGTGAAAGAGTGGAGCAAACGAACATTCTCAGATGATCCATCGCTAGGCATTCAGCGAAGCGTTCTTCAAGGAGCGGAGCAAGGCCGTATATGCAGATCTCAGACGAGAGGCCAAGCAGATGCCAAAGTTAAAAGGTGATCGTATTCTCCAGTCAGACCTATTGGAATACCTAAACACGTACTCGGACTTTAGCTTTGAACTCGCTGTGCTCAAGATGCTGAGGGAAAATGGGCTGAGCTGTGAGCACGGCGGCCTTTATGAGGATGCTGTCACAAAGAAGTCTCGGGAGTTCGATATTCGAGCGATAATCACAATTCAGAGGTGCCGCGTTCAGTTGGCAATCGAATGTAAGAACATCAGAGAGAACTTCCCGATACTGATTTCCTGTGTGCCGCGTCACGAGCAGGAAAGTTACCATCAAGTCGCCCTAGTTCATGAGCCTAAGTCTGACAGCAGCTTTATGAGTCTGACCATTCATAATTCTCGCGCTGAGACGTTAAGCATCAGAGACGAGCACAGTATGTACAAGCGAGGAGAGCCGGTCGGAAAGAGCACGGTACAAGTAGGAAGGGCTTGGGACCTCAGCATTTCGGCCAATGACAGCGAACTTTATGAAAAGTGGGGGCAATGTCTGGGCTCGGCTGCTGATCTTGTAGACCGAGTCTATTGGGATGGGGACAATGATAATCAACAAGATACTTAACTATCTATGGTCATCCCTTTTGTAGTTGTTCCAAATGATCGCCTTTGGATAGTACTGTATGACGAGAATGGAAACCGTGTGGGTGACCCAGAACCGTCACATCGGTGCTCGTGCTTCATCGATAAGGATTACGAAATGGGCACGAAGCTCGCGGGCTCACGTATGTGGTTATCGCAGGTCGAGGTAGTTACCTTTAACGGTATGTTGTCATTCATCCAACGCTACTTAAGCTCAGAAGAAGCCGTATCCCAAATCTTTCCAAAGGACGGAATAATTGCCGCGCGCCTACGTGGGGCGGAGACTAAGACCTAACTTCATACGCTGCAACGCTCAGCGGTTCGAGTCTACGAGTCTATGAGTATGTTTGTCCTGCCTCCCTCTATGCCAACTTGAACGCTCGTGATCCGTAACCACGATTGTCTCCACTGCATTTGCCGCCCCTGACCTAGTGTGATACGGTCCGTCCTCTCATGCAGGATTCGGCTCCCCCCTTCACACTTGTTGATGTGCCCGGCGCGGTGCCGCTGTTGGGGCACCTGGGTGCATTCAAGCAGCGTCCGTTGGAGTCCCTCTCTGCCTGGTGGCGGCAGCATGGCGATGTACTCCGCTTTCGGCTAGGCCCGAAGACATTTTACTTATTCAGTCACCCCGATCTCGCCGAAGAGATTCTCGTCAAGCAGTCAGACCGTTTTGTGAAGGTCTACAACCCTCAGCGGCCACATGGCCTTGCATTGGTGCTGGGCAATGGATTGGTGACCAGTTCAGGTGAGGTGTGGAAGCGACATCGGCGGATCATCCAGCCGATCTTTCACCGCTCTCGGATGGCTGCGATGGCTGATCGCATGGCCCAGGTCGGCGAGCAACGAGTGACCTCGTGGAAAGACCATGCGGGAGGCACGATCGACATTGCTGCAGAAATGATGCAGCTCGCCCTCGAAGTGATCTCGCAAACGATGTTCACCACCAGCATGACCGAATACACTGATCGCATCAGCCACGCACTCCGGGTGAGCATCAAGTACGCCTTCGACTCGTTCAGTAATCCCCTGTCACTCCCCCTGTGGGTGCCGACCGCGCGCAACCGTGAATTTCATTCGGTGATGCGGTTCATGGATGGGCTGATGTATGGCTTGCTTGCGGAACGGCGCCAAAGCGGTGCGCACCATGATGATCTGCTGGATCTGCTGCTTCAGGCTCGGGATGAAGAGACCGGTGAAGGGCTCAGCGACCAGGAACTGCGCGACGAGACCTTGACCATCTTTGCCGCAGGACACGAGACTACCGCGAACGCACTCTCCTGGACCTGGTACCTCCTGGCGACTCACCCCGAGGCAAAGACACGGTTTCATGAGGAAGTGGACCGAGTGCTCCAGGGACGAACCCCAAACGCTGAGGACCTCGAGCACCTCCCCTATACGCGCGCCATCTTTGAGGAATCACTCCGTTTATATCCACCGGCGCCGGCTGTCCACCGCAAAGCTGCGACCAGCACCACAGTCGGTGGGTTGTCCCTGCCGGAAGGCGCCTTCGTCTTGGTCGGTACATACAATCTGCACAGGCATCCAGATTTTTGGACGAATCCTGACCAGTTTCTACCGGAGCGATGGCTGGATGGTGGGCGACCACGTTCTCGTTACGCCTACATGCCGTTCGGTGGAGGGCCGCGCACCTGTGTGGGGCTCCATTTTGCCTCAGTTGAAGGGCCACTTCTATTAGCCCTGATCGGTCGCCGCTATGACCTGCAACTGGCTCAAGAGCGCGTCGAGCCGCAGCTCATGGTAACCCTGCGTCCAAAAGGTGGCATCAGGATGATGGTCCAGCCACGGCAGGTGTCAGTCGTATCGGTCGCCTAGAGTCACCTCTATCCTCAATCTTGGGATAGGTTCTAGTAGTTTCCCTAGCTGTTCGTTATCCCTCTATTTGGAATAGGGTGTAACCCATTCAATCAATCACTCATATTCTGTGTTCCTGTCGAGAGCACACGAGGGAGGACTTTATGATCATAGTCAAGAACCCACTCATTCAGCAGATGTTGGCGGCAATAACGCTCGTCCTAGTTCTCGGTGCTCTCTCGATGATCTGGCCCGCCATCATTGCCCTCTTTCTCGGCGCACTCCTGCTGCTACAATCGCTTGGCGCCGAGCAGGAAATGGCGGTGCTATCGTGGGCCGAGGTCGAGAATGCGTCGATCGTCTTCACCTCTCTTCGGCGATCCGGTTTTCCGGCAATGCTCTCGTGACGAGTTCGAGCGGCATCTTCGTCTACCGAAAGCATTTCGCCGGGAGGGGATGGGCTCCAAAGTGATCATGAGCGCCGACACGGAGGCTCGACTCGTTCAAGGCAGTCGAGATGGGTGGGTGGGTGTACCGTCGTAGCTGTTCCTATGTGGCACTTCCCTGGGGACAATCGTGCCCCTATTTGAGGTGTCCGCCAAGCTCGGGCTAGCTTACACGATCGAAGCTTGGTGTCGCAGGAAAGAAACGGCTACTGGAGGTGTTTATCCGTTGACGTTAATCACAATAAACCGATAAAGAGCCAACGCTACTCGCAAGCGAGGTTTGGTGGGCCGTGTAGGGGTCGAACCTACGGCCCGCTGATTAAGAGTCAGCTGCTCTACCAACTGAGCTAACGGCCCCACCGGGTATTGAATTGTCGATACCGATAACAAAAGGCGGTTTGGTGCGCCTGACAGGATTTGAACCTGTGGCCCTCAGCTCCGGAGGCTGATGCTCTATCCAGCTGAGCTACAGGCGCTCCCGCAACCAAGGACAATCACCTTAGCACAGCGAGAAATATGCTGTCTAGCTTGTGTTTGTGCTTCACCGAGCTACGGCATCCGGTAAGAACGCATAGGGCAGGAACAGCTCCTCTCCCTCGGCACCTGCATGGTGGCGCAACGCCTCGATTGCCTCCGCTTCCATCCCAGCGAGATGATTCTCTTCCTCTCGAATGGTTTTTGAGAGCCGAATCAGTGGAACGGCCGTTTGAACGGCGCAGGCACCACTGACAGAGTCCCCGTCATCTGGAGGCACACCCATGGAACGACAGACCAGCGGCCGAAACTCATAGAGGCCACAGCTTCCATCTTGCTCCAAGGCTGGACAAGGCCAGGCATCGAACCGTTCGATGAGTTGTTCGCTCTCCTCCTCCGACCACTGGTCGATGAAACGATTCGTGTTCAATTGTGGCGCGGCAGCGGCAAGCACGGTGATTTGCTTCGCTGCGGTCCGTTCGATCCTCTTCCGCTGCTCATCTGGAAGCGTTCGGAGACCTCGCTGAATTTCTTGTCTGTCGAGAATCGTCACGGAAAACAGGCCGATACAACAGTGGGTGCAGCCTTGGGTACAGGGGAGATTGCCGAGAAGGGCGGCGTTCGCGCGATGAAACCACCGGGCAGTCTTTTCAAACAGCGGAGCCGGACACAAGTGATTGCCCTCTTCGCTTAGCCTTCAACGGCCGTCGACATATCCACAATGAGCTCGCCTTGGGGCGAATAGAAACCTTGCTTGTCGATTTGAACGATCCCGTTACACTGCTCCTGATAGAACTCAAGGATCCATCCATTGAAATCATAGCCCTCGTCGGTCACATCGTTCTCTGCTATGCGCGTCGTCAGGATAAACCGGCAACGAGTCACATATTCAATCGCAAGTTGCGCTTCGATATCAGAATGCGCGGTGAGGAGATCCAGGAAGACCTTTTTTTCCTGCTCGAAGACATCTCGATAGCTGCCACGATCACGGACGCAAAAGAGGTGAACCGGTTTCCGTTCACGACGGTAGCCCAAGGTCACCTGCACCCAGGCCCATTCCTCAAGGGCGCCTTCCTGGAGATCAGCCGGAACGATGGGGGCTTGCCCGCGCGACTTCAGAAAGTCGATCAAGAGTTGCAGCGGAGGGGAATTTTCCTTCTGACAGAAAACCCGAGTATAAAGAATGCTTTCCGGCTGTTCGGATGCTTGACTGTCTCCACCTAAGGGTAATACAGGCAGGTCTTTACCCACGCACCTTCACCCTGGTCAAGAGCCGTTTATGCTGGGCCGCGAAGTCCATCCAGCTCTACTCTACCCTTCCATTTGCCTCAACCGCAAGGGGTAGTGTATGCATTTCTCCACGCCAGACGTGCGTTTTTCTCGTTGACACTCTTCCGACTCTTGGCTACACTCTCGCGGGTTTTGAAGATGTGATCACGAGCACGCACACCGGCGACTCAAAACGAGCCAGGATGTGTATTCAGGAGGCGCGTCAGGCGAAACATCAGCTTACTTTATCCCTTACCCCCAAGGAGGTTCACGAATGGCAAAATCAATGACGAAATCGCAGATTGCGGATTACATCGCCGGAAAAGCTGGCATCACAAAAAAAGGGGCCGTTCAGATTCTTGATGATTTTGCAGCCCTGGCTTATCGCGAAGCCAAGAATGTCTTCACGGTACCCGGTATCGGCAAGCTCAAGCTGGCGAACCGCAAGGCGCGCATCGGCCGCAATCCTCAGACCGGTGCGGAAATCAAGATCCCGGCAAAACGCGTGGTCAAGTTCCGTGTAGCCAAGGCCGCTAAGGACGCAATTCTCGGCAAGAAATAAGAAGAATTCCTGTCCCGGCTTTGCTGCAGCGTCAGATCCGCTAAGTTAAGGGTCCACCCGCTGCCTCTTAGGCACACACAGGGGTCGAGACCAAACCGGTCTCGACCCCTGGCTATTCTCGCCGACAGGCTAACAGGCTAGTGGTGTGACGGACCCAGTCCACTACCTCCCATCCCATCGTGTCCGATCAGACGAATCGCATCCCCATCCTGAACAAGCGAATCCTCGCTCGCGATCTTCTTGTTGATGGTTACGAGCACTTTCTTCTCGCGCAGGAGTTGCAGCAGATGCCGAAGCTGCACTCCTTGGCGCTGGATCAGATGGCGAACCGAGATCGAGCGATCGATCTCGCATGCCAGATCACACTCTCCATCCACAGTTTGTAATTGTCCGGTCAGTACGATTGTCACCATGTCCGTCCTTCCTCATCCATACACAACCTCTTACTCTCTCCACTAGCAGAATGCTGAAAAAGTCCTCCAGCGGCGTTCTCGCGTCACTCAGAGGCTCAACGTACCGGAGCGTACGCCTCGCCCCTTCGCTCTCTGCGGCCTTGCCGGACAGCCTTTTTGAGCATTCTGGGGTGTAGAGTGTCACAGTTCTTTCTGTCCTCTTGCAACGGTGCGCGAAGCAGAAACCGAGTTTTTCAGCAGACTGCTAGACGGGAGTTGACTCGCCCACCATCTCTCTTGATAATAGAGGAGTATGCCTTCTCTCGATGTTCACAATCCGGGCATGCCCGATCTCCAGTTCGTCTTATTCGTGTCGGCACTCTGCACGGCGGATCTGGCGACGATCAATGTCTCGGAAGAACTTCGGCACACGATCTTTGATCGCTGCTGGGCCCTCATTCACACCGAACCACCACCGACCACCCCTCAAGAACGTGTGCTGGACCTCCGAGGAGGAACAGAACTTACGCTCGACGCCTGCGCTGCGACAATCCGATCCCTCTTCCACGAGGCCAATATTACGACCTTGGTATGGGACCATCCGGTGAGCGAGGCTCGCCTGACCAGCACACCTGAAGCCACTCCATTGATCGATCGATTGGGACAATTGTATCCCGACCATCCTACGGTCGTCGATCCTCCTCGTCATCCACCTCACAAATCCAATCCGACACCATGAACTAGGGGATGCCGTGCGTGTGACACCGATCGACATTCACGGCGTACTCTTGCTCGAACCGTCCGTCATCTCTGATCATCGAGGCTGCTTTATGGAAACGTATCATCAGCAGCGCTACGACGAGGCAGGTATTACAGAGCACTTCGTGCAAGATAACTGCTCACGATCAGTTCGAAACACGATACGTGGCCTGCATTTTCAGGAGCCGCATGGTCAAGGGAAACTCGTCATGGCCCTTGAGGGGACTGTCTACGACGTCGTCGTCGATATTCGAAAGGGATCGCCGACGTTCGGAAAATGGTATGGCGTCGAGCTGTCTGGTAAGAACCTTCACCAGCTGTACATTCCCCCGGGATGCGCTCATGGCTTTTGTGTCACGAGCGAGACGGCAACGTTCCTCTATAAGTGTACGGCTTATTATTCACCGAGGGATGAGCGAGGTATCGTGTGGAGCGATCCGGCCTTGAGAATTCACTGGCCAATCAGTGAGCCTATCCTCTCACCGAAAGACCAAGCCTACAGTACCATCAAAGAAATGGATCCGGAGTTACCTGTCTATAAACCTAGTCCCTAGCTAATCGCCACTCACCACATCTTCGATCTTCACACGTCGTCATGAGCGTTTGCGGCTCCTCCCTTCAGGGAATCTGCAGAGCAGTCCTAGTGACAGGGCCGTAACGAGTGTGGTATGAGTGCCTCTGTTCGCGTATCTATAGTGGCACGTCCCCATCGTCTAGCCTGGCCTAGGACATTGCCCTTTCAAGGCAGTAACACGGGTTCAAATCCCGTTGGGGACACCAACATCATTCAAGGCACGCTAAGCCGTTGACACAATTCTAGCGGCCTCCCCTTCGAAACTGTAGCCCCTATCGCTGTTCTGCTTCTTCACCGCTGTAACCAGGGAATCTCTCATCTTCAGCGAGATATTCGGCTAAGAAAGACGTCGGTCATGGTGCGGCCCTCCTCCACAAGTCCTCGTGAGGCATGAAGGAAAACCCGCCGCCGGAGAGGAACCAGCGGCGTCACGCGAAGGGATCAGCTCCGCGCGTGGGTCTCTACGTCAACAGATGCGCGACGTGAGGGGAATCGTACGTTGGGGCCAGGGGGATGTACACAGACGCTATGTAGAGAGGATCAAGCGTGACTAGGGCTGAGAGGTAGGGGGTATAAGGGAATGAACTTGCAGCTTAAACTCATTTACCGCAGATGCCAGCTTGGCAACTTGCTCTTCTGATATTTTACTGTACGCGCTCTCGTCAATCGGCAACTCCAGCTCCTTTCTTACTAACACAATCACCGGCATCATTAGTCGCGAGAGCCTCATACTCTCTTCAAAACTTTCTTCCATAAACTTAAGTTGCTTTCGCAACAACAACCCGGCGAGATCATCCGCCTTCTTTGAGGTTTCTTCTATGCGTCTAGCCTCAAAGTCAAACTGATCTTGTAGCACCTGCCATTTCTGCGGATCTCTTGGCCCGTCCAAATTGTGTTGTTTGATAAGTTCCAGTATTCGAGTCTCCTCTTTGAGGAAACCATCAACAAGAGCCCTGAGTCCAACAACTTCCTGTGATTGGAAAAGCAGAGGAAAGCGTTTAGCGGTCAGACGAAGGAAAGTTGCTTCTAACTCACCGGCGAGATTTGATATAGCTCCTACCGTCTCTACTTTCGCAATAATGATGATCTTGGCTAGAGATGGTGCCTTACGGCGATACTCTTCCAGGATTTTATCGTCTTTGATTTCTAGGTCGGAGAAATGTCCTATGGCTATGAAGCGCGCGGTCACTGCCTCAATCGCATCCAAGTACACTTCCTTACGCAACGACATCTCTCGCTCGCGGTTCTTAACTTCTCGTTCATGTGCAAACTGTTCTTTCAATCGCTGGGCATGGGCTCGATTTGTAAGCATTACTCCACCCAGCGCAGTCAGCCCGCCAAGGATCACACCTGCATAATCAGCTATTGCTTTGCCAACAACTGAAAGAACGCTGACTTCGTTCATCTTCTTCGAGTTCCTATAACCTCTATGAGGAAGGATTTGCTTCTAATTGTAATAAGGACTCTATTCAGAGGCCGGAAGTAAGTCAATCAGACCGCCAAGGATCAGTACCGTCGGCCTCTGCGAGCGAACGCCAAAATACAAAGGGCCCGCCCTGGATGGAGCGAGCCCTTCATATGGTCAGGCCTGACCGGAGGCCTTAACTAGAGATTCTTGACCGCTTGTTCACCCTTATCAATCGGACCGCTAGTGATTCCCAATGGGGTAAGGAACACTTTCTATTGTTGTCATATCTTGATACACTCAGACTGTTTCATCGCGTCAGGCCTCGCATGAAACGAGCGTAAGACGGCCTATTACCGATGTTGTTCCTACCGAGACCGTGATTGGAAGTTCAGCCTCAGCCCCATTACGCCGTACCATCCTTAGCTCGCGTCTTCCTTTTTACGAAACCCTCTCGCGTCGTGGACAATGTCATTATCACAGGAGGACCCCAAGATGGGTTCAAAGCTTTACGTCGGTGGGTTGCCGTATTCGGCGACCGAGCAGCAATTGACCGAAACGTTCGGGGCGCATGGCACGGTGGCCTCGGCAAAGATCATCTCGGATAAATTCACGGGACAGTCGCGTGGATTTGGCTTCGTCGAGATGTCCTCGGATGCTGAGGCGAAAGCCGCGATCACAGCGTTGAATGGCACAGAGATGGGTGGCCGCACCTTAACCGTCAATGAAGCGAAACCACAGGAGCCGCGCTCTGGCGGCGGTGGTGGTGGATTCGGTGGTGGCGGTGGCCGTGGTCCCGGTGGAAAGCGCGATCGCTGGTAAGCGGCTCGCACTGATCCAGACGCTAAAGGATCTCCGGCCCAGACCTCTGCTCTACAAGGGCATTACGCGGCGCGGGCCGGAAGTTCTCCAGAAAATGGGATCACGATGTGCGCCAGAAACGACATTGAAAGGTTCACATTCCGATTGGGGACACCAATATTATTCCGAATAGACACCGCTTACCGTCTCGGTTTGCCGTTCCGGGACTGCCTGAATTTATCAAACTGAAAAACAAGATATGGCACTTGGCTAGTGGTGACTGCAGGCGATCTTCCACAGACCTTCATTCATGCTGGCTGGTTCGATAGGGAGCCACTGACTCTGGTCTACAGAACCCTCTGCCGGTCGGCCAGTTCCCATGTGGTGTGAAAACTCAGTGAAGGCAAGCAATCGCACACGTTTGTCTGCACAATGAACTTCTTTACGAGTTACAGTCGAGAAAAATCGATGAGGCCCCGGTCCAAATCGTCCAAACCCAGCATTCCCTTGCATCCACAGATAGTCCGTCAATTGCCTTAACACGACAACGCTTCCACCCTGACTTATGAAGTCAGGATCAACATACACCGTATATAGGCTGGGTGTTTGATACGCATCCTCAATTGGCACCCATCTCGTCTCACCAGATGCAAAGCTAACTCCATCACAAGTAAACCAGATACCGACCACGACTCCCGTGAGGAACTTACCCTTCAAACGCATGACTGCATTTCCGGCACAGGAACTTCGACGCAATGGTATCTTTCCATTCAGCCAGCTTCTCAGCATAGGTCTTAGTTTTCAATCTTCCGTACCCAACCCATACCCCCAATAAGCCCGCAGACGAGGCGATCTCTGTGACCGCCATCTCTGCTTCTGAACCTTGAGGGGACCCTATGGTCAGTAGGATTCCAACATACACGGGGACTCCAAGCAGAAACCCCTGAAGATAGGCCCAGGGGACCTTTGGCGGGAGATACGACGTTGGAAAACCAGTCAATGCTTTTGCAGACGGCGATTGTTCCAGAATGTCCCGGATGCGTTGCGCCTTATCAGTGTTGCAAGTTGGACAGGTACGTTCAACAGACATAGAATTCCTCCTTTCTAAGTACGCACTCCCAATAGCGCGCCTAACAACAGAATAAGAGCTAAACCCTATGCCAGCGCAGCCTCCACCGTCCCAAGACTCACATGAACAACCATTTGGAATGCCATGTTTTTACAGATCCCCGCCTAACAAGGGACACTTTGAATCGTACCGCGATATTTTAGGCGGGAAGAAATTCCGGTGCAAGGGGACCCTACAGAATAGCAGCTTATACGGAAGTCACAGCCGTAAGGCAGAAAAAACATGGCCCGGAATCCCCTGCTTGGAATTCCGGGCCGCATTCTGACACTATTCACACGATCGACTAGTAGACCGACTTCGCACCTGGGCCCACCTGGCTGGGGAAGGGATCCAGAATGGCCTTGGGGGCGTTGT
>JBQTJA010000020.1:0-66883 GCA_052387595.1 Nitrospiraceae bacterium
AGAATGGTCAGGCTGCGGGAAATCCGATGATCGTCCGATCGACAGTGCCTGGTCGTTCTAAAGTTCCCAAGCCATCGATTGCCCCGTATGGCTCTCGATGGTCGCTGGTTGTGAGCGGGGTCTGCGCCGGCGTCCTGGTGGCGGCACTCGGCGCCGTGCTGTGGTTTTCGGTGACGCTTCCAAAACTCCAGCGATTTGAGGACCCAGATCGCGCGCTTGATCTGATGGTCAGCCGTACATTGGACGCACAAGACAGCCTTCGTCGAGCGCCGAAATGGCAGCAATGGATGGCAAACTGGACGATGGGCAGCGATGAGGAAGCGAGAGAGCAAGCAATTCAATGGTACCGGGAGCTGGTTGAGACGACCGATGATCCTCTCTCCAAGATTCGGCTGGCCATCCTACTCGGGGAGTCCGGGCAAGAAACAGCGGCACTCGCTGAGACCAAAGGGTGGCAAGGCCGTGGTACCCCAGCATTGCTATGTGGACAACTGATCGACGCGGCGTATGGCACCCAGCCACTTGATAGGACCCAAGAAACAGAATTACAGGCGGTATTGGCAGAGACGTTGCCGAGCGGATGGTTCTATGATCACCTTGCCGCACGGCTGGCACGACGAGCGGGCAATCAGGATCTCCTCGTGACGGTTGAAGAGCAGAGTGCACGCAGAGAAGATCGGGTTCAGCAATGGATTCACCCGTTGATCTCGTTCGAATCGATATGCCTGGTGATGGGGTCGCTCATGCTCTTGGGTATTGGCAGACTGCGGGGACGGCGGCAGGGACATCAGATGAACATCCTGCGTCTCCATGGACCCGGCGTTCCGCCTCCTTGGTCTGGAGAAACTGCTGGCGCTGTCATCCTCCGTGGCGGTGCCTTAGGAGTCGTGACGACCGCCCTGATTCTGTCTGCTCCGTCATTTCAGCATGTATCGTTGCGCGCATTGGCCATTCCATTGGCGAACCTGCCGCTGCTGGTCCTCGCATATATCCAATTGCTCAAGCCTGCCGGCCTGACGTTCACGAACGGCTTCGGTCTCGGAATCAAGCAAGACGACCTTGGACGCCTGGCCTGCACCGTGCTCGCAGTGGTCGCAGCCGGACTCTGGGGTGAATGGGTCATGGGACGTGCCGCCGAGTTCCTGCATTTAAATAACCACTGGACGGAATGGTTTGATCAGGATCTCGTGTGGGGAACTCCACCCGTCATAGCCGTGAGTATACTCGAGTACGTCGTCTTCGCGCCGGTGTTCGAGGAACTTGCGTTTCGTGGATTGCTGTTCGCAATGCTTCGTCGCCGGTTGGAATTCCTTCCCGCCGCCTTGATCAGTACCAGTTTCTTTGCGCTGGCCCATGGCTATAGCCTGATTGGATTCATCAGCGTTTTTTGGAGCGGATTCCTCTGGGCGTGGATCTACGAACGGACGGGGAGCCTGATTCCCGGCATGGTCGCCCACGCGATGAACAATTTGCTCGTGTGCCTCACGGTGATGGCGCTGCTTCGTTGAGCGAGTTCCTCTGTATCAGTTCAAGTGCCTGGAAGAGATCCCTATAGCGCAAACCTGTACGACTCAACTTCAGTAACTCACACATCCGCTTGTTCACCACTCGCTTCCCTGTGGTGTTGTCCTCCTGACAATCGGAGGATCGGATAGCCCATTGTTGCTCGACCATCTGACAGATATCCATCCAGGTTCTCGGATGTCCATCGCTGATGTTGTAGACCCCGCCGGAGTCGGCATGCGTGAGGGCTGCGAGGCAGGATGAAGCCAGATCCTCCACGTGAATCAGGTTGACATATTTACGCGAGCGGGTCACTCGACCTGTTCTAATCCATTCGACGGGATTGCGAGCGGGACCATAGATTCCCGCAACTCGTAGGATAATGGCGTCATATGCAGTTCGTAATAGTTCCTCACCTCGTACACGAGGTTTTTTCAGGTCGATTGGGGCTGTTTCATCAACCCAGGGCGGAGGGTACTCAGCTGAGGCGTCGACGTCGTAGGCGGAGGTACTGCCGAGCACCACCAGTCGACGGGTATGAAGAGATGCGGTGTCAGCGAACTGCCGGACCAACTCGATCGGTACTGCGGGAAAACACCATACGATATCGGTCGTTGTCGGAATCGCCTGCCAGGTCTCAGGTTGTGCCAAATCGAATCGTATCCGTTGGTCAGGACTCAGATGGCCGAGATGCCGCTCGGGGTCCCGACTGGTAGCGAAAACATGAGTGTAGCGGTGCTGGGCAAGCGGCAGGAGAAACTTGGCCGTGTAACCTGATCCGAGAATAGTGAGTGAGTGATGCAAAATCAGTTATATCTCGCGCTGATGTGTACGCAGTGTGCCAGCGAGCACCGATCAGAGTCCAACAAAAAACGTCATTTTAGTTGGTGTACGTATTTTCTCGTGCTATACGAGAAATGATCGATTTCATACTCCGAGACAAACAAAAGGGCACCACATGAAAACACGAATGTCGTCATGGCTCGCCTTGCCACTCCTGTTGTTGACCGGCTGTCCAAGCGGAGGGGGCGGGGATGGGGGATTCGGAAACGGCGGTGGAATAAGCTCGCGAATAGCGTATGTCGCGAATAGCGGATCCAACAATGTGTCTGGGTATATGATCGCAACAACCGGAGCTCTGACGACCATTATTGGTTCTCCCTTTTCTGGCGTAACGGCCCCATCCGCGATTACTGTGTCTGCCAACAGCGCATTCGTGTATGTCACCAATCAGGGTGGAGCAAACACTGTATCGGCATTCAGGGTCAACAGCACGACGGGTGAGTTAACGCTTGTGGCCGGTTCACCCTTTGCGGCTGGAACCACCCCCAATGCGGTGACGGTCTCCCCCAACGGAAACTTCTTATACGTCGCAAATGGCGGTGGGAACGTGTCCGCCTACACCATCACGGCCGGCACGGGCGCGCTCACGCCGGTGGCCGGTTCACCCTTAGCGGCTGGGACCACCCCCAAAGCGGTGACGGTCTCTCCCAACGGAAGCTTCCTGTACGTCGCAAATGGCGGTGGGAACGTGTCCGCCTACACCATCACGGCCGGCACGGGCGCGCTCACGCCGGTGGCAGGCTCACCCTTTGCCGCTGGGACCACCCCCAATGCGGTGATGGTCTCCCCCAACGAAAACTTCTTATATGTGACGAATGGCAGCAGCGACAATGTGTCGATGTTCACAATTGATGGGGCTACAGGAGCATTGACATCACCAGCCACAATTGCTGCTGGCACATCGCCGAGCGGAGTTTCCATTGAACCGAATGGTCTATTTTTATACGTCGCCAACGGTGGCAGTAATACTGTATCAGCTTATACCATCACAGCAGGAACTGGCGCCCTGACTCCAGTCAGTGGCGCGTTGGGAAATCCGTTTTCCGCGGGAACGACACCGTCTGGAATCGCCACGCCTGGTCGGCCGTAAGTCTTCTGCTATAGATGAATGGTACCCTGCGGCGCATTCACTGCGCCGCAGGCGTCTTGCGCACAAAGACGCTGAGCTTGAAAGCGGCAGTCATTGCCGCCGACATCCAGCTAGCGCTCCACCTCTCTTACTCTCACCTCACATCGACTCTGTGTTGATCGCACAGTACAATCGTTCAACACTCCAAACTGCGTCGTTGTCAGTGCTTCGTGAGGGTGATATAAACAAATATGGTCCGCCGGGACACTCACAACATTTTGATTCTGAAGAAGGCACTACTGGGAGGGCTCTTTTCATTGGCAGTGCTATCATCGGGCTGTGGCGACGACGGAGGAGGGAGTGGGGGATTTGGAGGAACCGGGGGGACGTTAGGAGGACTTGGAACGACATCCATCCTCTATGTTGCAAATAACGGCTCCGATAATGTCTCGGGGTACAGCATCAATGCCACAAGCGGCATCCTCACAGCGATTCCCGGCTCTCCGTTCTTGAATGTCTCGGGTCCTTCCGCCATGGCCGTGTCCTCCAATGGATTTTTCGCCTATGTGACAAACGGTAGAACAAGTACGGTAGCGGCATTCAGAGTTTCTACAGAAGGCGCACTCCTATCAGTCCCGACGACGCCATCCAGTCCTAATCCGGCGCCGGTCGAAGCAGCTCCAGGTGCACTGGCCATTGCTCCAAACACGAAGCATGTATATGTGGGGAATAGTGGCACGGACAAGGTGACCGCGTTCAACATAGAGGCCTCAGGCGCCTTGACGTTGATACCGCAAACGGCCGGCACCACGAATCCTGTATCAGTCAACGGAGCAGATCCCGCAGCCATTGCGATCACTCCAAGCGGAAAATTCCTCTATGTAGCCAACAACGGATCCAACGATGTCATGGCGTTCTCGATCGGAGCCACCGGGCTTCTAAGTCCGATCGCTCTGTCTGGAGCAAACGCCAACCCTATCAAGACCAGTGTGACAGCCCCCAAAAGCATGGCCATCTCGCCGAACGGATCGTTTCTCTATGTGGCCAACAGCAGCTCTCATAACGTGACGGTTTTTCAGATCGGAACAAACGGCCTCTTAACGTTAGTGCCGCCTGCAGGGGGCACTACAAATCCGATCCCCACAGGCACAGGCGGTACGACTCCCAACTCCCTCATGATCTCCCTTGATGGACGATTTCTTTATTCCGCCAATGGTGGCGGCACTGTATCGGCATTCACGATCGGGAGCGACGGACTATTGGGGCTCGTGTCAACCTCGGCGGGCAACCTCAATCCCATTTCAGCCGGGGCAAATGCAACTCCCGTAGCCCTGACGATGTCACCAGATGGGCGATTCCTGTACGTGGCAACCAACGTGACGACCCTGGGGGGGCGTGTGTCGGCTTTTACCATCAACCCCGAAACAGGGGCGCTTGTCCCGTTGACGGCACTGGTAGGAAATCCTTTTCTGGCGGGAAGCACGCCATCTGCGATTGCGACGCCTGGTCGTCCATAGGTTAGGTGTCGAAACCTCTCCAATCGCTGCACCGTTTTTCAGCTGGCCAGGCGATTTCGGAAGCGCTCGGCTGCCATCGATGCGTCTTCGGATCGGCGATCCCGCAGGAGATGCTGCAGCTGATTCGCGGGGACAGGTTTGCTAAACAGGTAGCCCTGGTAGGCGGCACAGCCTTGCATGCGAAGAAATGCCAGCTCGTCGCGAGTCTCCACTCCTTCGGCCACGACGTGAAGCTTGAGTGCGCGACCCATGCCGATGAATATGAGGGATCTCGCAGTGTTGAGGCAGATCAGAATGAGAGGGCATATCGAAAGTTGATGAAGAAAGTCAACTATTGCGTCAATGAATCAGGTCCGCGCCTAATTCCGCAACCACATCATCATTTCGCGCGTGACCTGTTCCGGCTTGTCTTCATGCACGAAATGTCCGGCGTCGGCGACTGTCATCACCGTCAGGTCGGTGACGGACTCATTCAACCCATCAAGATTCTGCTGGACGAGTGCATGATCTTGTATCCCCCAGATCACGAGTGTAGGGGTCGAAATTGTCGGATATCCCAACCTTCGCTGACGCAATGCCCCGCCACCGTGTAGGGCCGCGCGATAGTAATTCAGCATGGCTGTGAGTGCTCCAGGCTCGCATGCTTGCCGTCGATACAGTTGAATCAGATCATCCGGCATTTGCTCAGCCATGCGCCGAAAGATCTCACCGATCACATAGCCCTGACTAGCTGACAATGCTGCTTCCGGAAACCAGGGAGTTTGAAAGAAGCCCATGTACCAGGAACGATGCAATTGCCGCCAGTGCCGTACTTCCCGCTCAAAGCAAGCGGGGTGAGGCGCGTTCACTATTACCAACGCTTCGACACGCCCGGCGTGGCGCATCGCATAGTACCAGGCAATGATTCCACCCCAATCATGCCCGACCAAGATGGCGCGTTGAACCTGCGCGGCATCAAGGAGTCCGGTGACATCGTCCATCAAGGATTCAATTCGGTAGGCGTCTATGCCCATTGGTCGTGTCGTGCCACCATATCCCCGGAGATCGGGTGCCCAGACCCGATACCCTGCCTGTGCCAGCGGATCAATTTGATGCCGCCACGAGACGGCGGATTCTGGGAACCCATGCAGACAAAGCACCAGCTTCTCGCCGGACCCGGCCATGGCCACTCGAAAGGACAGTCCGTTCACGACGATCTGTTGAAAGGTCATGGCTTGCGCATCAGCTGTATTGATCTCCATCCACTGCCAGGCGGGAAGCAAGGTGTGCACGAGGAGTTATGCCAGGCCAGAGGAGTTTCCGCCACGCTCTTTTATGCATCACGGCAAAAAAGGAGAAACTTCTTTTCAGCGGATCGACTTACAGCTACACTCTGCAACATGACGAAATACATGATCTGGCAAGATCAGGGTAAGTGGCGCGGCTGTCTGCAGAGCTCTCCCGATCAACAGGTTCAAGCAGAGTCGTTTGAAGAGCTGCAGTTCAAGCTTGGTCACCTATCCCGTGAACGAGCCAGCGACAAGCCTGCTCCTCTCCGAAAAATCGCCTGAGAGATTGCCTGCCGTGACGGCAAGACCGAGCCGGTGGCTTGAGACCAACGGCTCAGGGGTTCGCTTGACTCATACAGCCAGAATTGTGCTTCAGACATTACGTTAGGTTCATGTTTCTCTTCCCCTTGAACCTTTTCCCCGAACATTAGAGCACATGTTCTTAGGTCCAGGGAGTCGCCTGACGCCTCGCCGATTTTTTACTGAGTCTTCTTGCTAACGATGGCCGCATGCGGCCTTACGATATGACCCGATGTCGTGCGGCATATCGCCCAGAGAATGCCTCACCGGGAACGAGCCGCTTCAGCCCCCAGTCCGGATGATTGAACGCATCGCTCGCGCAGGTCATCGGTTCGATGGCAAGCGCGGCTCGTGGCGCATCGGCAATGGCATCTCCGGTATACACGACCACTGCAAAAAACGCGTGATCCATTGTCATGTCGATGACACGACCGCTTGCGGGATGACGCAAGGATGCCGTGGCCATTCCCTGTGCATCGCGTTCGAGCTGTAGATAACAATGGTTGAAGCGCTGCCGACCGATCTCCCGAAATCGTCGATAGTCCCACGACGTACCGGTCACGCTCAGAATCTTGCCTGTTGGAACAAGCTGCTCGTTGAATTCCACATAGGCGGCTCCCGGGATCTGCACCTCAGCCTCGTCGATCACAGACGTTCCAACGGTGAAGTAGGGATGAAAACCGATTCCGACCGGCGCAGCCTGTTGCCCGACGTTCTTCACGGTGAATGTGCAGGTGAGTCCAGAGACGCCGAGGTCATACATCACTGAGATGGCCAATGAAAATGGATAGCCCCGTCCAGCATATGTCTCAGCATTGAGACGAATTTCAAACGCCACCTTGTTTGCATGAACATCCTGCACCTGCCAGGGCAGACTGCGAACGAACCCATGAATGGCGTTCGGCGCTTCCTTATCGTTGCACTCCAGCTGAAATCGCTGTCCATCGAAGGAGTAGCGCCCATCTCCGATGCGGCCAGGAAATGGGATGAGCACGTCGCCCTGTCCGCCTCGCTTCCCGCTTCCGCCTGAATAGCCCCAGACAATATCGATCTCCTGCCCGTCTGCATCAATACAGAAGTATCGTCGTAACGAGGCTCCCCATGGGGATACGACAGCTCGCTGATCGTGGTACGAAAGGGTGAGTTCTGTGTCTGGCGTCACCAGTGTCATCGTCTGGGTTCTCCATGCGGGTGCGATTGTGCCAACGTCGATCTTTGAGGGGAATCTCAGGATGTCCAATCCTGGGGTTCATCCTGACAGAGATCGACCAATACAGCCACCTATCGCACGACACCGTACCGACAGATCTGAGGTTCAGAGGCTAGAAGACCGGTCAACTGTTGCAACGTGGCCAACAGGTGGGGCATCACAAAATGCGCCTGTTCTGCCGCCGGGCTGGCCCATCGTTCGACAAACGCAAAATCAGTCGGATCGTCGTGGTTCTGCAAGAGCTCGTAGCTGAGACAGCCAGGTTCCCGGCGAGTCGCCTCAACTAAGGCGGTCAGGATTTCTCGCACTTGAGCCACCTGATCAGTCTTGGCCTTCGCACGGGCAATCACACGGAGAGAGTGGTCAACGCTCATGGGATTCTCCACAGTTGGGATCTGAATACCTAAATGATTACTTCACGAAAGGATTGCCGGATTGCTTCCAGTCGTCAAGGTTCATGATGACCGCGGAGGTCTGCGTGAATCCAATCTCGCCAAGGATTTGAGCAGCAAGGGTCGCACGCTTCCCACTTTGACACTGGAGCACAATTGGACGTTCCACGTCGGCTTTCTCCGCGGATCCGACGTGTTTCCAGATTTCGGTGTGGATCACGCCGCGTGGAATGTTGATTGCCCCTGGAACATGCCCGGCTGAATATTCATACGGCTCTCGTACATCGACGATCAAGGCTGGTCCAGGATTCTCAACGATCTTTCGATACTCTTCCATGCCAATCGTCTTTACTTGCTTCTGCGTTGTGTCAACTTTCTGTGTCACGAGGGGAGGAACGCCCTGGGAAAAGACCGATGAAGGGAAAGAGAACACTCCACTCACAGCGACGGCCAGCGGGAACATGATCACAATGCGCATAGGTCCTCCTTCAAGTCCGTTCGATGCACATGGAACATGAGGAGAGAGTGTAGCGTGATCCGCGCCTTGGCTCAAGAGATGGTTGAGGCCACGGTGACATCGTGAATAACCGAGTCTGCAGGTAGGGCAGTTGGTCGGAGACTGACCAAAGCCTCCAGGAGTAGGACGACTGACTACGCATAAGTACAATAGTTTAGTTTCCATCGAATTCGACCGATACAATAATGGAGTGGCTTATCATGTTTAACTCTTTTAAAAAGAAGAAAGAGACTGCGCCAAGGCCACAGAAAGCCCAACACCATTCTCCCGCATCTTCCGGCGTCAAACAGTCGCTTCTTTCCCTAGAACAACGGCTCATGTTCGATGCAGCGGCTTCTGCGACGGCTTCCGAGGTCGCGTCCGAACAAGTTGCGCAAGAGCAAGCGGAGGCGGCCGTCTCGTCTGACAACCACGCTGATGGTCCGTCCGCAGAGCAGACTGAATCGCAGGGCCTGCTCGACGCAATCGCAACCTATAATCCCGGCGAATCGAGGAGTGAAGTGGTATTCGTTGACCCCACGGTGCCGAACTATCAAGAAATGCTCGCGGGCATGGCCCCTCATATTGAAGTCATCATGCTCGATGGAGGTCAGGATGGTGTCGAGCAAATGGCCGAGGCTCTCTCTGGACGATCCGGCATCGATGCGATTCACCTGATCTCGCATGGCAGTTCTGGTGAGTTACAGCTGGGCACCGGTACGCTGAATGCACAATCCATGTCGGGGGAATATGCGAGCGAGCTAGCCACTATTCGGGAGTCTTTGTCAGATCATGCGGATGTTCTTGTGTACGGCTGTAATTTTGCAGAAGGATCTGAAGGTGTCGATGCGGTGAATCTCCTGGCTGAGTTGACCGGCGCCGACGTGGCTGCTAGCACCGACCAGACAGGCCATATCGATTTGGGCGGAGATTGGGAATTCGAAGTCCAAGCTGGTTCGATCGAGACTGATTTGGCTCTAACCGATAGCACGCAAGTGAACTGGGCCGGGATTCTGGGAACCGAAACCGTCAAGGATACGTTTTCGACGGAGTCGTATAGCAATAACAATGGAACACAATCGTGGTCTAGCAGCTGGACCGAAACGGATGCGAGTGGTGGGGGAGCAAGCGGCGGGGATGTGCGTGTCAATTCATCACAGTTACGGATTGATACGGATACAGTCGGCAACGCCATTAGTCGGGAGGTGAACTTAAGCAGCGCGACCGGCGCGAAGCTGACTTTTGACTATGCGAACACACTGACGGGTGAAGATCGCATTGAAGCACGAGTGTCCAGCGATGGCGGGAAAACCTATCAAACGCTAAGCGGCGGAGTGTTCTCAGGCAAGTTAAATGCGGGCAGCGGCACAGCAAGCATCGATCTATCTGGATACATGTCGGCCAATACCAGAATCCAGTTCATCGTGACTGGGACAGGAGGAGGCGATCGCTTGTATGTCGATAATGTCCAGGTTAGCTATGAGACGGGGCCGACGAACAGCGCGCCGACAATTACGAGCAATAGCGGCGGAGCCACCGCTTCAATCACCGTTGCAGAGAATACGACTACCGTCACGACAGTGACCGCGACTGATGCAAATGCTGGGCAGACGCTCACCTACTCGATCAGCGGCGGGGCCGACGCATCGAAGTTCACCATCAACAGCAGTACCGGAGCCTTGTCGTTTGCCTCGGCTCCCAACTACGAGTCTCCGACTGATAGCGGTGGGAATAATGTTTACGATGTGACGGTGCAGGTGTCGGATGGAAATGGTGGCACGGATACCCAAGCCATTGCCGTGACTGTGGCGAATGCAAACGAGGCGCCGACGGACATCGTCCAGTCCGCCGGAACGGGGATCAACTTGAACACCGACGGGGGAAACAACTCGTACTTATACACCACGAACGGTGGATCGATTCTGGGCGGGCGTACGGCATTCAGTATTGAAGCGCAGTTCAGTTCCAGCATCGCTCCGGTTAGTGGTGAACACAAGGTGCTTGTCTCCTACGCAACAACCGGAGCTGATAACGAGGTGCGAGTCGGCATTGCGCAAACCTCTTCGTCCACGTGTCAACTGACCCTCACCATTAACGGGAGTCGAGTCAATCTCTCGGGCTACGATGCCAGTCGCCTGTTCGACGGAGGACAGCACCAACTTGGTGTCACGTGGAGTGCCACAAACGGAGGGTATAACTTTTACGTCGATGGCCAACAGGTTGGAGCCGGCACTGACCTTCAGACCGGGTACACGACCCGATCGACCGGGACGTTGGTCGTGGGGATGGACCAGGACAGTGTCGGTGGAGGCTTCCAAACCAATCAGGTCTTTAAGGGGACTGTGCAGGACGTCCGAGTGTTCAATGATGTTCGCACCGCAGCTGAAATTTCAACCTACCTCAATCAAGATGTGCCCACTTCCGAATCAGGTCTTGTCGCGGATTGGACGATGAACAACCTGTCTGGAGGTAGCACTTCGGATGTGGTTGCAGGCCGCAATCTAACCGTTGGATCGGTGTCCGGATCAGGATGGGTGGCATCTACACCATTGCTGACATGGAAGATTGCTGAGAATGTATCAACGGGGACCGTGGTCGGGACGGTCACGGGGACAGATCCCGATGCGGGCGACACGAAGACGTACAGCTTGACCGATACGGCCGGCGGTCGCTTTGCGATGAATGCCAGCACCGGCCAGCTCACGGTTGCTGATGGCTCTTTGCTCAACTACGAAAGTGCAAGCAGTCACACCGTCACCGTCCGCGTCACCGACAGTGGCGGCCAGAGCTACAACGAATCGTTCACCATCAATCTCACCAATATGAACGAGGGGCCGACGGGGACCGATGCGACTCTCACACTCACCGAAGATACCTCCCATGCGCTGACGGCAGCCAACTTCGGCTTCAGTGATGTGGATGCAGGCGATAGTTTGAGCGCGGTTCGGATCGACAGCCTGCCGACGGCCGGGAGCCTCACCCTCTCGGGGGTCGCGGTGACGGCCGGACAAGTGGTCTCGGCTGCTGATATCACAGCAGGTCGTCTGGCGTTCACTCCCGCCGCGAATGCCAATGGAACGGGCTACGCCAGTGTCACCTTCTCAGTCCGCGACAGTAATAATGTGTACGATGCCGCGCCCAACACGATGACCTTCAACGTCACCGCCGTCAACGATGCGCCAGTGATCACACCAATCGCTCCGAATGTGACCTTCGTCGAAGGCGAGCTCGCACAAGTGATTGATGCCACGGGTACGATTGTCGATGTGGACTCCACCAATCTCGACGGAGGCGTATTGACCATTTCGATCTCGGCTAACGGCACCGCCGGTGACCGCCTCATGGTCGGGAACTGGGGAACTGGCCCAGGACAGGTTGGCGTCTCCAGCAGTAACGTGACCTATGGGGGTACGGTGATCGGCACGGTCAGTGGGGGCACGAGCGGCTCAGATCCATTGACGGTGACGTTTAACACCAGTGCCACATCGGTGGCAGTTCAGGAGGTCTACCGGAGTATTCAGTTCACCAACGAGAGTGACAACCCATCCACCGCCACCCGCACTCTGGCAATCGGGCTCACGGATGGCGATGGTGGTACCGCCACTCCGCAAACCAAGCTCGTCTTTGTACAAGCAACCAACGATGCCCCAAGCGATCTCTTTTTGTCCGCCAATACCGTGGCCGAGAACGCAACCACCGGCACTGCGGTAGGGACGGTGAGTGGGACGGACCCCGATGCAAGCGATACGAAGACCTACAGTCTCACCGATACGGCCGGGGGCCGGTTTGCCATCGACAGTACAACAGGGCAACTGACCGTGGCCGATGGCAGCCTGTTGAACTACGAGAATGCGACGAGTCACACCGTGACGGTGCAAGTGACCGACAGTGGCGGGCAGAGCCATACCGAGCAGTTCACGATCAATCTGACGAATGTGAACGAGGGCCCGACTGGAGCTGATGTTGCAGTTACACTCAGCGAAGACACGGCTCACACCTTGACCACAGCAAACTTTGGCTTCAGCGATGTGGATGCGGGTGATACCCTCTCAGCGGTCCGGATTGATACGTTGCCGACGGCAGGGACCTTAACCCTCTCCGGAGTAGCGGTAACCGCGGGCCAGGTGGTGACAGCCGCCGATATTACCGCGGGCCGTCTCGTCTTCAGTCCCGTCGCCGATGCGAACGGCACAGGCTACGCCAGTCTCACCTTTTCCGTTCAGGATAGCCACAGCACCTCTGATGCCGCACCCAATACCCTCACCTTCAACGTGACGGCCGTCAATGATGCGCCGACAGACCTGGCGCTGTCCGCCAATAGCGTAGCCGAGAATGCCACAACCGGCACCGTGGTCGGCACCGTCACCGGCACCGATCCAGATGCAAGCGACACGAAGACGTACAGCCTGAATGATACGGCGGGTGGGCGGTTTGCCATTAATGCCAGTACCGGTGTGATCACGGTGGCGGATGGTAGCTTGCTGAATTACGAGAGTGCCGCCAGCCATACCTTGACCGTGCAAGTGACGGATAGTGGCGGCCAGAGCTACAACGAATCGTTCACCATCAATCTCACCAATATGAACGAGGGGCCGACTGATCTCGCCTTGTCCGCCAACAGTGTGGCGGAGAAGGCGACAACCGGCACTGTCGTCGGTACCGTCAGCAGCACCGATCCGGATGCAAGCGACACGAAGACGTACAGTCTGACCGATACGGCCGGTGGGCGGTTTGCGATTAATCCCACCACGGGCGTGATTACGGTCGCGGACGGGTCCTTGTTAAACTACGAGAATGCGGCGAGCCACAGCCTCACGGTCCAGGTGACCGACAGTGGCGGCCAGAGCTACAACGAAACGTTCAACCTCAATCTCACGAACGTGAATGAGGCGCACGCAGGCACCGAGAGCACCGATGCGCTTATCGAAGATATGGCACACACGCTGGCGACGACCACGTTTGGGCCTCACGATACCTACAAGGCTCCTAAGACCTCAGCTTCTGATCCACATGTAGCGAATGACTTGGAGGAGAGTGGCTTCCCTCTTGCCAATACCTTTCAGAATATGAGGAAAATAGCGACTGAGACTCCTTCGACAGAGATAATACTCACTGCTGAAAGAAGACACCTCTCAGCCACTTCCGAAGAACGCATTGGGAATGGTGTGAATTCCAAAGAGCCGCAGCAGACATCCACCCAGAATGAAAAGCGTGGATCGGATGTACCAGCTGATCAGACAGGCGTTCACCGCTCAGCCACAGCTGAGGCAGAGCGTAAAGATTTTCTTGAACCCGATGACGCCATTGATCCACTAGAAAACGCAGATACATCTACTATTCTCAAGCAGACAGCAACAATGGTACTGGCCAGCGTTGTATTACAGAATGGTCTAGGAAACAACAAGAAGCTCAGGAGGTTGCTTTCACACCCTGCAGGTGCGTCAAACGTCTCTCACAATCCAACGCCTCAGCAATCAGTCGATGATAATCGCGCTTCCGATCAAAAGGGATCGGAGCATTCTCGATCTAGCGCAGAAGATGCCGACCAAGCTGCCCCCTAAACCGAGAGACCTCCCACACAACATCGCAAGCAAGACAGCACACTCGCTACCCCCATGGAGAAGACGCCTCGGGCTTAGGTCCCTAGCTAGTCCAAGCAGCTGTGGAGCACGACGCTTCTCGACCTCCCCCCATCTAAGATTCGGAAGTCATTGCTCCCGCCAACATCTTAGTAGATACTGAGGCACATTTTAGAAGAGTGGCAATTCGCTAAGATATTCAGATAAGAACCGGAGGGGACATGAAAGAGCGGAAGGGAAAGGGAAGGGGAGAGGATTCAGATAAGACAACTGAGATGCGTGCAGGAAGCGACCCCTTTCAACGTCTGCTCGGGCTGATGTTCAAGGCCCACCCGTGGCACGGCGTGTCTATCGGGGAAGAGGCCCCCGATGTGGTCACGGCCTACATTGAAATCGTCCCGACCGACACGGTCAAATATGAAGTGGATAAGAACAGCGGCTTTCTCAAGGTGGATCGGCCGCAGCGGTTTTCAAACTGCTGTCCCGTCTACTATGGACTCATTCCGCAGACCTACTCAGGAGACCTAGTCGCCGGCATCTTTGCCAAACGAGCTCGCCGCAAGGGCATGGTCGGAGACGGCGATCCACTGGATATTTGCGTGTTGTCGGAAAAGAGCATTCCCCACAGCGACATCCTCCTCACAGCGCTGCCGATCGGCGGATTGAGCATGGCTGACGGCGGCGAGGCAGATGACAAGATCATCGCTGTGATGCGGGATGATGCCGTGTACGGCGGCTTCACGGACATTTCACAATGTCCGTCGGCACTCATGGATCGCCTTCAGCATTATTTTTTGACCTATAAGAGCGCGCCAGGGACGACCCATCACAAAGTAGAAATCACCAGTGTATATGGGCGGGAGGAAGCGCGGAAAGTCATCCGTGCGAGTCACGCTGACTATCGCGCGAAGTATCCAGAGTTGGGTTCATTGTGGCCGAAGAATCTGTAGTGTGCGATTGCCTTTAATCGCTGTTCCCCTCGTGAAACGTTCCGTTTCTGAGGACCACGGTTAGACGTGAAAAACCGAGGGACGGCCTACGTGGGATGATGACACCGTACAGGGACCAGCGATTACAAGCCGGAGGCAGTATGTTCTGGTAACTCTCGATTCTTGGGAGTGTTGAGAAACTGAATGAGTGCGGTTCGCAACGTGCGATTGAGGCGCAACCTTGCGTGCAATGCCAACTGGATAAATTCCACTCCACACTCACGGCCCTGCACCCAGGTCACCCGGCCCAGCTCAATGGGTAAGGACGAGGTCTGATCCGGCAAGAGCAGATTCACTCGCACCTTGCTGCCGAGGTCCACTTCACGATCGCATACGATCGAACAGCCATCCATCGAGAGGTTCCGAAGCATCCCCTCACAGATATGGGATTCGCCGCCTATAATGAGCGGAGCATGGAAGGGAAACCGTTTGTAGGTGCGCTTGTGAGAAAACTGCGCCATTGCGTCTCCGTGATGGAGGCTGATTGTACACAACTACCATGTGGTGCGGTATCCTACATTGGGAGGGCAGGGAGCAGTAAGAGACGTTATGGGTGTATGGACTCTTTGACTTCGCGTGGTCGTAACGTAGATTCCATCCCGAGAAATAGTCAGCCCTTGTCTCAAACAGCGGCAGTCGTCAGACCTGGCGGTTCAGAATATGGCGGCAAGATTTCCAACGACAAGACGGAGACGACGCAGTATGGTCCGAGTCGTACTGAATACACGGGGCATAGCACTCCCTAATGCCATGGTGAGCAATATACACCACACCTCTAATTGAGACATCACTAGAGCCAACCATCCCTATCTACAAACATAAAACAGGACTATTAGGCACTAATCACCGCCTTACATTCAATGTTATGTATCAAGATAAGACGCTATGCGGAGATTCTGAGTGATACGCAGAACAGAGCAAGTACTTTGACGAGAGTCCTGGTGGCTCTTTGTAGTACATGCTAGAGCCATCTGTATCCAGCATCGTCTTACCTTACACGGCATGAATAGACCCATCACTAATGACCATGACTCAGAATAGAGCCATTCAGCCGGCTAGGGTGTGAACCATGCAAGACCGTAGCGTGGAGACGTGCTTCAGCAAGACAAGATCTTAAAGATGCTCTGTCAGGAATCCACACCGGGGAGGTGCTTGTGGAAGCCGTGAACGAAATGGTGGGAGCAAGTCCCGCTATCCGCGCAGTCTTTGACTTGGTTCGGAAGATGGCGACCACCGAGATGCCGGTGCTGATCACCGGCGAGACAGGCACGGGCAAGGAATTGACTGCGCAAGCAATCCATGAGCGAAGCCTCAGAAAGCACGGGCCATTCGTGCCGATCAACTGCGGAACCATCACGGAAACCTTATTGGAGTCAGAATTATTCGGTCATGAACGAGGTGCCTTTACAGGAGCCGTTCAACAAAAGAAGGGCAAACTGGAAGCGGCAGCTGGCGGGACATTGTTTCTTGATGAGGTTGGTGATCTGCTGCCCACCCTACAGGTCAAGCTGCTTCGTTTTTTACAAGAAGGCACCTTCGAACGGGTCGGGGGGCAAGAGACGCTTCATGTGGATGCGCGTGTGCTTGCCGCGACCAATGTCGACCTGAAAGCAGCCATTGACAAAAACCTGTTTCGGGAAGACCTCTACTATAGGCTTGGCGTGTTACGCATTCATCTGCCACCGCTGCGGGAGCGGGGCGAGGACACCTTGCTCATGGCGATGGTCTTTCTCAAGCGCGCCGCCATAACCTACCGCAAGCCGATTCAAGGCTATACCGCCCATGCCGTTGACGTGCTGCGCACCTACTCCTGGCCAGGAAATGTCCGGGAACTCAGCAATCGGATCCGACGCGCCGTCGTCATGGCGGAAGGAATAGAGATTACACCTCAAGACTTAGATCTGGCCAGCGAGGAACGCCATACGGTGGACTCACTGGATTCCCTGCGGGCCGCTCACCGTCGGATTGAGATGGAGTTGCTGGTGAAGGCGATCAGTCTGCATCGAGGAAACTTGACCCGGGTAGCCAGAGACTTGGAGGTAAGCCGCTCGACGTTGTATCGCAAACTGCGAACCTTTGGGCTTGAAAAGTTTGTGCCCGCCGCAACCCCGCATTCTCTTGGTTCCAGAACCAAGTCCAAGAAACCCGCGACCCTCTCCGCGCACGAGAACAGGTGTGGGGAATCGCCTGAATCTGCTCCGATGAGTGCCCCCTTGGAACCGATGCACCAGCTCTCTTAACCAGCTCGCAGAGCTGTTTCATCACAAAAGAATCGCCTTCCTCCAGTACATCTGCTCACGAACTCTCGAGGGGAGGTTTGACTCAGCCCGGATTCCGCAGTAGGGAGGTGCTTACGGGGAGGCTCTTGGCGTGTGGGGTGACGGGTAGCTTGTCGACACCGGGACATTCGCGACGTGCGCAGCGGTCTGATTCGGCTCATTCGCGTCGGCAAGCTCCCACTCCAACTGCGCCGCAATCGGGAGCCCCTCGGCAAGCGTACGAAGGCGCTGGAGAAATTCTGGCCGTTCCTCCGGAAGCACCGCGAAGCGGACGCGCAGCCGTCGCGCATCGGGAATCAGATTCGCTCCGACGAGAAAGACCCGATCCCGGACGGCCCGCAGCCGCCGTTCAAACCAGCACGATAGGAGCACAGTTTCCCGAAACCCCATCAATAGATTGTAGAGAACGCAGTCCGTGCGGAAGGCGGCATCCGTGGCATCGAAGGCCTAGAGACAGAAGGGGTCCAGGCTCAGGTCTTCCTTGAGTTCCTTGATGCAGTTCTCACAGTCGGCCCGGCCCGCATACATGCGGGTGACCAATTCGGCGGCAAAGGGCACGGTGGTGACGAAGACGCGGTACGTGTAGCCGGGACACTTGAGCAACCGCCGCCCACTGGCGGTGGGCCGCTCCGTCAGGGTCTGACGCAGACAGACAAACCGGCGAGTCTGGCCCCGCCAGGCCGGGAGCGTCGCCCTCACGTCCGTGACCGCGATGCCGCGCGTGACGGGCTGCCAGTCTGCTTCGGGAATGCGGTGGATGACCAGCGTCCGCACCAGCGGAGTCAGCCGGGCCACAATGATATAGGGCAAATCGCGGGCTTCCAATGCGGTCAGGAACGCGGTCACAAAAAAGCCGGCATCGGCCCGCACGAGTCCGATTCGATGCCCCGCCGGCAACATGGTCAGCGCTTGCGCGAGAAACTCTCGCACGCCGTTGGCCGTCCCCGCATGCCCGGCCCGCAAGGTGGCCCATAAGAGTCGCCGCCCGTTCGCTCAGCCAGGCCACCAGTGGATGATGGGAAGGACGGCCGTGTTTGAGCGGATTGTGCCCCTTCAGGCTCCCAGCTTGTGCGCCATAGCGACAGAAGACCGTGGAATCCAGATCCAGCGTATGGCCCAGCAGCGTCGGCCCAGGCTCTGCAACGACAGCCGCATCAGGGCCTCCGACACTTCGGTGGTCCGTCGATACGTGAACAGCCTGAAGAACCGCTGGACCGTATCGGGTGAGGGAAACCGCGGTAGCCCCAGCAGCCGAGGCAGCAGCGGATCGTGTCGATAGCAAGTCAGATGTTCAAACCGCTCAGCACCCAGGGCCAGCCCATACCACCAAGCCAGCAGCACGTCGACCGCAGCAATCTGATTGTTGGACGTCTTGGTGAAGGAGACGAGGAGGGGCATCAGTGCCGCGCGCAACCCGATCAGTTCAAAGTACAGTCGCAGCAGGATAGCTACGGCCCAGACGGTGATCGGATGGTCGGTGAACGGAAAGCGGAGCTTGGGATAAAGCGGTGAGGCCGGAGCTGGACGAGTGCGCATGCCAACCTCCTGGGTTGCCAAGAGAATCTGGCCGCCGATTCTACCTCAATTCCCAATCAACTGCGGAATCCGGGCTGATTCAAAATTCCAGAGGGCAATCAGCCCCTTTCCCTATGTCTTCTGTGCGATACAGAGAGATTTGTTATGGATCATGTCAAGACCGACATCAACATACATTCGTTTGTGCTTGAAAAGGTTGCTTCGTCGAACAGCATACACTTGAAAAGTGTTTCACAATGAAACACCATGATGAAGATAAATTGTCCGCAACATCTAGGTACGTCTTCAATATGATTCGTATTCCATGTGGTAAATACATCAGATTAGGCGATGGTATGGGTCATAATCGAGTTTAAAAAATTGGCATAAGTGTCCAACAACGAAACAGTTCATGTTGGCATAATATCATCATGCGTGAGACAGAGTCGGCGTCAGACGCTAAAGAACATAGCCATTTTGTTATCTTGTCGGAGAAATGAATCTACTGAATTTGAAAGAATGAGTCGAACGCGAAAGAAATTAGTGTCCTAAAATAATACACATGGCTACGATTTCATACAGCCGAGTCACTTACCCTCTGTAGAAATATCTCACAATACCTGAGCAAACAGAAATATTACGTATTGGGCACCTGAATTGCTTAACACTTCAAGCAATGCAGTGTGCAGTACGGAGCGGGGGGGGGGAATTGTGGATACCATAAAACCGAACGAACAAATTGTTCTTCTACCTCAGCCAATAGCCACGAAGCCTCATCAGAATGAGATGGCCAGTAACCCCATGCCACAACTTCAGGCCTTACGAATGCCAGCAAGAGAAGACGTGGTAGAAAATACCTCGCCAGACTGGTGGTTCCATCACTTTGATCCAGTCTGGAAACCATTCCTTCAATGGCTTCGTAGTCAGAAAAATGTGACTCTGCTTGAGTTTGAACGAGCCGCTTCTCAAGTTCCTGGACTTACATATGTCGAGAAAACCATTGCCATATCCGCGTTCCGTCAACAACAAGAACAGGGAGCAGTCCCTTCCCACAACGCTCCCACGCTTCGTCGTGACCACAGCCTGTCCGCGGTTTAACTGACTATTCCACCTTCGTCTGATTCGGTTCTGAACCACACGTTCCCCGTGCGCGTCGTGGAGAACCTGAGAAGCAGCATATTCGTTTCTCTGCGGCATAAGACCATGCCTCGAGACCTCCCGTCATAGCTTTGAGTTAAACGCTCAGACCGTAAGAGTCTGGTCCCCAAGACATGCCTGGCTGGACTCGATGGAGGAGCAATTCTTATGGAGTCGTGTTCTCGGTGAGATGGTAGTACTGAATCAGGCGTTCTTGCACGAGCGGAAGAGGGGAAGCCGTAGCGTTCGGTGATGATGGAGAAGAGTGTTCCGCCGTCACTTCTTTGATCCAGTTGCCCATGTCATCATACTCATAGGTGGTGATCCACTTCTGTTGATAATCCTGGCCAAACGCTTCGGTCGTTGCCCGCACCCGCCTTCCCCTATCGTCATAGTCGTTCGCGACCCGACCAGCCATAGTCCCTTGCCCATTGTAAATGACGAGCTCATGTAGCCGTCCCCACGCGTCATATTGATGCTTCAACTCACTGAACAACTCGCCCTTACGGTACCGAGCGGAATAAATACGCCGCCCGAATACATCGAACAGACTCTTGTAGGCGATCGAATCGTCAACCCACAATTGTTCCGCGAGATGGCCTCGCTGGTCGTACAGAGAAAACTCGGCATGCTGAAAACCACCGTTCTCGGAGGTCGTCACAGACGCGCTGTCACGGCCCTCTTCGTCCCGTGCATACACGTTCCGTTTTCGAAGTATGAGTCTCCCGCTGGGATCGAGCACAAGTTCTTCTTGGAGATGGCCAGCCTGGTCATACCGAAACAGAGAATACGTGGCAGTATTGGCATGGGCCATGTTGATGACTGCCTCGATAAGGTGGCCGGCACGATCGTAGTTTTCCGTTGCGAAGTAGCCCAGTTTCTTGATCGTCACACTGCGAACAGGCCCAATGAGGTCATGCGTGGTTCTGGTTGTCTCGGCAATACCAGCCGTCTCCCAGAAACCCTCCATAAGGATTGCCAATAGTATTGAGAGCAATCGAAGAGACACACACACCTCCGATAAACATCCTACGACTAGGCCTCCAAAATACGAAGCAAGAGAAGAAATTTAGACGGGTGGGGTGCGTGGACCGTCGATCCCTCTCGTTAATTCTTCGCTTTCCCTTCGGCCACTCACGCAATGGTGCTAGGCTGTGTTTCAGCCTATGCCTCCGTCATCACTTCAGCCTTCCATCTCCGAAGTCCCGACAGTTCCTCCACGGAATCTCACACTTCCATCAGCAGCGATGGCCGCACTGTGGCAAGGTCGCAGGATGGAAGCCATCAAACTGGTTCGTTTGGAACAAAACATCGGATTACATGAAGCCAAGGATGTGATCGATACGTATCTCCAGTCACAGCCAGCCCTCAAGAATCGAATCGACGAAACTCAAGCGGATGCGCGAGAGGGTTTGCTTCGCTGGCTGATCTTCCTGCTCATCGGTGGGGCAGGGCTTACCTATGTCTTGACATAAGCGAGGATGCAACCGGCATGATGGACTCCGGACACATTCTGCTGACCCTCCTCGGAGCGGGATCGTCCTTCGTCACCTTTTGTCTCATGCGGTTTCCTCACATGCGACGAGCGCCATTCCAATCATATGGGCCCTTCTCGCTCACCGCTTCCTTCCTCGGCGCCCTCCTCATTCTTGTGGCCTCCATCTTCATGGCCTGCGCACCAGCCATGTGGCACTGAAACTCCCTGCTCGCCTTCAGGATCTTGCGGACCAACCTTTTGAAACAGGGATGCGACGGCATCATCCTAACGCAAACCCCGTACATTTTTGAGTCCAACCAACAGCTGTGGAATTTGCACCTCGTTCGGCTGTATTCTTTGTGATTCCCTATTTGGAAGTGTAGTCTTCCAAGTCATACTCAGGACAAGGCAACGGAGTGAATAGACTCGTCGCACAACTCAGCTGAACGGCAGCGGTACATGCAAGCAGGCACACATCCATCATCAGGCCCTGTCACGAGGTTTCTCGAAGACGACCACCAACGGCTAGAGGAACTGCTCAACGCAGCCCTGGCCTCTGGGGGCCGGATCGAGCAGGGACAGTATGATGAGTTTCGAGCCGGGCTGCTTCGCCATATTGGGATGGAGGAGAAGATTCTTCTACCTGCGGCACAGCGAGCGAACGGGGGCACACCGCTGTCAATGGCGGCAACGCTTCGACTCGACCATGGAGCCATTGTGGCCTTGCTCATGCCTACCCCCACGCCCGAACTCATCGCCGTACTACGCTCAATCTTGAAGAAGCACAACAAGGTCGAGGAAGGCCCGGACGGTTTGTACGCCACCTGCGACAAGTTGGCGGGCGCTGAGACGGAGGATCTGGTGGCAAAACTCCGTGCCGCCCCAGCCGTGGCGGTGCTACCACATTTGGATACTCCAGCTGTGCTCAGTGCCGTCCGTCGGGCCTTGGAGCGGGCTCAGTATGAGTCTCTCTCCAATTCAATACGCTTCTGATGATCATCCGCTTTGACATGCGATATGATATGCTGCGCCTCCAATCATGACAACTGAGACAACTCTCTCAACCGAACTGACGGCCGCCACAAGGCAACGGCGCACCTTTGCCATCATCAGTCATCCGGACGCCGGAAAGACGACGTTGACGGAAAAACTCCTGCTCTACTCTGGGCTCATCCGCACAGCCGGGATGGTGCGCGGGCGCAAGGGCGGGAAAGCGACCGCTTCGGATTGGATGGGCATGGAGCAGGAACGCGGGATCTCCATCACCGCCTCGGCCATGCAATTTCCTTACAAAGACGCCGTCATGAATTTGCTCGACACGCCGGGGCATCAAGATTTCTCCGAAGATACCTATCGCACCCTCACGGCGGCCGACAGCGCTATCATGGTGATCGATGCGGCCAAGGGCGTGGAAGCCCAAACGCGCAAACTCTTTGCGGTGTGCCGTCTGCGGCGCATTCCCGTCCTCACCTTGATTAACAAAATGGACCAGCCGGGACGGCCGCCACTTGATCTCATGACGGAAGTGGAACAAGCCTTGAGCATTCATGCAAGTGCGGTCAATTGGCCGATCGGATCAGGCAGCGACTTTGTCGGCATCGTGACCAGGGCTGACAATCGGGTACAGCTGTTCAGCAAGACCGCGCATGGCGGGGCCTCGAAAGTGGCGACGGAGACCTTGCCGCTCACCGAGCTCGGTGTCACAGGTCGTGTCTCACAAGAAACCATGGACCAGGTCCAGCACGATTTGGATCTCTTGGACATTGCCGGCAACCCTTTTACGCGCAACCAGTTTTTACAGGGCGAGATCACTCCGGTCTTTTTTGCGTCAGCCCTGACCAACTTTGGAATCGAGAGCTTTTTGGACGCGTTTGTGAAATTGGCGCCGAGTCCTGGGCCGAGGCAGGCGAACCGCGAGGACGGAACAGAGATGTCGGTGGAACCGATCGACATGCCGTTCAGCGCCTATGTGTTCAAACTGCAAGCCAACATGAACCCCAAGCATCGCGACAGCACCGCGTTCCTTCGAGTCTGTTCCGGCCGCTTTGAACGCGACATGGTGGTGAAGCATCATCGGCTGGGGCGAGACATTCGGCTCTCGCGGCCACATAGCCTGGTGGCGCAGGAACGGAGCACAGTGGAGGAGGCCTACCCGGGCGATATCATCGGGATCATCAACCCCGGCGTCTTCACGATCGGCGATACGGTGTCGCTGACGGGCGGATTCGACTTCAAACCTCTGCCGCAGTTTCAGCCGGAAATATTTGCCCGTCTTCGACCGACTGACGTTGGAAAGCGCAAAGCCTTCGACAAGGGCCTGTCCCAGATGGCGCAAGAGGGGACGGTGCAGATCATGCGGAGTCTCAATGATCAGGAAGCTTTGGTTGCCGCGGTTGGCCGTCTCCAGTTCGATGTGCTGCAATATCGGCTGCGCCACGAATACCGTGTGGAAACCATCCTGGATGCGTTACCCTTTACCTGCAGTGCCTGGCTGGAGGGAGAGCCGTCCACCTTTAAATCACCGTCGGCCTCGATGATAGTCAAAGATCAACGAAATCGCGTCGTCGTCCTCTTCGGCGATCAGCTCATGAAGACCATCGCCCGGGATCGCAACCCCGACCATACCCTGCGCGATATGGGCTAACCCAACCGTACGTTAATCGTACGGCTGGAACGACAACCGTCATTGGCCACGAGACCAGGCTATTCCACCCAAAACGTCGTCAGATCAAACGACAATTGGCGGTGATGTTTGATGGCAAGAAAGACAATTCGTTTCGGCTGTACAAGGTAGAGCAGGAGGTAGTCCTCAGAAATATATTCGCGAAGCTCGTCCGATTTTCCCATCATCCGATCCAATTTCTTGACTAGTATGTTGGCCTTTACCGATCGGAGAGGATGGATGAGGAAGAGGCGCCCAGACCGAGGAAACCGGCTGAGGGTTGGAACGATGTCGTCGAAAAGATGGTCGAGCAGTCGCTGATACACGGGTGCCCCCTCTGAACCAAGAAACACTTCAATTGCCGAGAGGTTAACGGAGAAGTTTTCCGTGAAGACCGGTCGCTTACCGGCCATGCCTCGCCTTCAGCTGTTTCACGCTCAATACCTTGCGGGATTTGAGATCCTGCATGCCTCTGGCAGCCTCTTGAATGAGCGCAACATGGATGTGTTCGCGCTCAAGGCGATGATAGTAATCGAGCCGGTCTGCATCGATGAGCGCGGCGCAGCTTTCTCCATTCTTGGTGAGAATCTTCTCGGTGTGCTGCGTGCGGACCTCTTCACATAAGTCCGTGAGTTTCGCCCGAGCGGTAGTCAGCGGGATAATGTCCTTTGCCGAAATCGCCATGGCAGCTCCTTTCCTGGTTACTATAGGAAACTGTACAGAATTCTGTCAACGTAAGATTTGATTGCGGCCATGGTGAACCTGGGAAGGAGAGGTGCGGCGCAAGGGGCGGATCGTGTTTGTCTGAGCGAGGCCGAACAATAGACGCCGCGATCGCGTCGTCGTTCTCTTCGGCGATCAGCTCATGAAAACCATCGCGCGCGATCGAAATCCCGACCATACTCTGCGGGACATGGGCTAAGCGCGTTCTTTCCAGCCGGACGTCACCGCGAGCCCTTGCGGTGCATGACCGTCACGTTTCCCTGCTGGTCGGACCATTCCATTTGGTTGTGGCCGACGATCCGGTACTGGATTTCCTGCGTAGGGCCTCCCTGTTTAGGCACCAGCCGCAGAACCCCGTGTTCTCCCTCGATTCTGCCGCTCAGGAGTTTGCTTCCGACCTTCATGGAATAGATCCCGTTTTGTTGCACGAAGAGATGCGCATAGGGAACACCGCCCTCCAGCCGCTTCAGCAACCAGGATCCCACGAGCGCTGGGTCCAGTTGGTTGGTCCCCTGTCCGATGGGAGGCGACGACGCTAGCGAAGGGAGGGGCATGTTCTGCGGTTGAGGCGTCGAGGAGGATGTCAAGCTGTCCAATGGAGCCAGCGCTTTGCCGGTCGAATCTGGGAGTCGCGGCACCATGAACGACGCAAGCTGCTTGGCGGCATCGATGCCGAGACCTTGGACATGGATCGTCACGAGAATCATGCCTCGCAAGAACGTCACACTCGGCGGGCCATTCGGATTCGTCACGGTGAACGCACGATCGCCCACGCCTGACAGATCCGTCACGTGCGGCCGCTGACGCGCGAGTTCGAATGCTTTGGGTTGATGTCCGCCTGGATAGGCATCCACCATGAGATTGATGACGAGCAACTTGTTCTGTGCCGAGCGGTAGGAGCAGTCGCCGCCGACCGGCACCTTGTTGATCTTCACGACGTGTGGACGACCCTGGGTGGCCGTTCCATGGATGACGGCTCCGACCTCTTCCAATGTCAGCAGGGAGCAGGGTTCGATTGAAACGGTCAGCGTGCCAGCACGTGCTCGTCCTGTCGGGAATAAGAAACTGACGAAGGTGATCACCAGGACAAGCAGATACGCTGTCCGCCGCAGGCGCATGGCAGGAAGGTCCATGAGATACCTCATGCAAATGAAGTCATCGGACGATGCTGTACTCACTGATCTGTCGCGCGGCTTACCGGGTCACGGTTAACGTGATCGGCACGTTGCTGCTGTTGCCGCCGGAAGTCGCCGTTACGCTCACCGTCGAGGTGCCAGTCGGTGTGCCGGTGGCCGATGGATTCCCTCCGGAATTGGGAACAGGCACCGGGGCCGAATCGTCACCGCTGCAGCTCAAAAGACCGACGAGCATTGCCGTGCCCAGGCAGATGACCGCGAGACTCATCAGGCTGCCATCGGAACCTTGTCGTCGATACCACAGCCCACCGATCAGCATCAGTCCCACAGGCGTCACTGCGTAGGCGAACATCGTCAGTGAGGCGCTTGGCGACAACGATGCCACCGGCCCGCCGTTGGTCGTGATGGTCAGCGTCGTCGTGATCGGCGCTCCTGCCGGCGTTACCGTCGCAGGATTGAAGCTACAGCTTGCGCCGACCGGGAGATTGCCGCAGCTGAAACTCACCGGTTGAGTGAAGCCGGTATTGGGGGTAACCGTGATCGTCGATGTTCCGCTAGTGCCGGCTGGGACAGTCAGCTGATTGGGCGAGGCGCCGAGCGTGAACGGCGCTGTGCCGCCGGTGGCTAAACATGGCCCGCCGATATCGGCGTCGCAGACTTGAACGATATACGCAACCGTCTCATTCGGACCGGTTTGCGATGTTGTCGCCTGTCCCTGAATCCATTGTCCGTCTCTCGACATACCGGTAACGGATACCAATGTGATGCCGGTCATATTGATGCCGTCGTCGACAAGAATCTGTCGCAAGTCCTGAATCCCCTTGGCTTGCGTCCAGCGGAAGGCAATACCCTGGCCCCAGCCGAGCACCGGCCCTTGATACTGCAGAAAGTTTGGGTTGGAAATCCCCACGACGATCTTCCCGTTGTCGCTGACGCCAATTGCCGCTGCCGTGGCATATCCGGGAAGCGGGCCAATGTTCTGCATTGTCTGAGTCTGGGTTGTCCATCGAAAGGCTCTGTTCGCGCTATTCGAATCGCGCACTTGTCCGACGACGACCGTCCCATCGCCGGACACGGCGGTTGCCAGTGACAATGTCGGTTGTGCGGGATTGTCGATGTTCTGAAACCCGCCGGCTTGGGTCCACCGAAACGCTTGGCGAATTGTCCCGGGGAATGATCCTGTCCGCTGGAAATCCGCGTCGCCGACGATGATGGTGCCGTCGTTACTCACACCGAAGGCCCTGGATGTAGTTCCGCCGCTGGCCGGTACGCCAAGATCGACCATACCGCTGGAGGTCCAGCGAAAGGCATGCTCGATAAAGGTGCTCGTGGCATTCGAGATCCCGACGACCACGGAGCAGTCTTGATTCGTGTCAGTGGCGAAGGAGGAGAAGGTACTGTTGTTGGCCGGATCGAGTGTGCCGAGATCGACCGCTTTTGTCGCCTGGGTCCAACGAAAGGCATGGAACGGTGTGAAGAAACCAGCATCCTGATAGCCGATGGCACACGAACCGTCGCTGCTCAAGTTGGTGCCACTCCCACTCGCTGTTGGAATGTTGGACGGCTGGAGAGAAACACGATTGGTAGGAGTCGGTCGACTGCCGCGTAGATCAAAAGGCTGCAGAGCTGCTTCAAGCAACTGGCTTTGTTGAATTCTTCTCTCCTCCCCGCCAGCAGCGTTTAGTTCATCGTTTAGGATGATCAGTCTGCCAAAGAAGCTTGTATTTGGGTCGCTGAGATAGGGGTCATAGCGAGCCGCTGCTTTCTCAATGCAAAAGAACGACAGAACGGTTATCGCGACCAGGGGAAACATACAAATGCTGCAAGGAGGATTCATGTTGGCCATGGATCACCTCAGATTTGTGAGGAAACGAGGTGAAAAAATAATCCACACTGAGAGAGCACTGCAAGAAGAAACCGGCTTGCCACGATGATCCCCCTCCAAAGAGGGGGGTTGGAGGTGGTGTTGGATTGACAGGTCACTACGCCGGCAGTAGCCTGGTCCTCCGCTTTCCCCCCTCTGCCAGGAGGTTGGGTATGCCTGTGTCCTTGAGATCTCAGACATCAATGCGGCATATATCCCGCGCATGGCGACAGGCAGTGTTACAGAAGTGGGCCCTGCTGCTTGCCGTCATACTCCTTGGCCTGTTTGCCGAACAGGCCCATTCTGCGGACAGTTTTCTTCAGACCGAGTGTCTCCATCAAGCCCCTGCCGGGATCGCGCTGACAGGTCATATCGCCCAGGCCAAGTCAGGTAATGTGCAGTCGAAGTTCTGCGCGGGAGCAATCAAGTTGTACGTGTCAAAAGAGTACGACAGTGCCATTCCCTGGCTCGAACAGGCAGCCAACGCCGGGCACATGCGGGCACCGCTCGTCCTTGGAATGCTCTATGAACAGGGGAGTGGTGTGAAAGAAGATGCCGCGACGGCCGCCAAGTGGTATCAGAAAGGGATTGAGAATGGTAACGCTGCCGCGGCAAGGCGTCTCGCCAACCTCTATCATCTCGGGACCGGTGTACCGCACGACGAAGCCAAGTCGGACGAACTATTGAAAAAGGCGGTTGAAATGGGCGACAAAGCGGCTCCGGCCTTTATCGAGAAGCGAGCACGGGATCTGAAAGACGCAAGACCCGGGATGACCATCAAAGCCGAAGCCTATCGTCTGTACAAGCAAAAGCGGTTCGACAAGGCGGCCATGCTCTATCAACAATGCGCGGACATGGGGAATGATGATTGTCAACTTGCGATCGGACAGCTCTACGAGTTCGGCGATGGCGTTCCCAAAGACGCGCGTCAAGCCGCGGCGTGGTACCAAAAATCCGCCGATCAAGGTAACCCGATCAGCCAAAAAACGCTGGGACAACTATATGAACTGGGAAAGGGCGTGCCAGAAAATTGGGCCGAGGCTGTCCGTCTCTACTTCAAGGGAGCAGAGAAATTCAAAGATTCGGCCTTCGCGGTGGGCCGGATGTACGAGTTTGGCATGGCCGTGCCGCAAAACCGTGCGATTGCGATCGCATGGTTCAAGAAAGCCGACAAGCTCGGCCACCCCAAGGGTGCCTATTGGGCCAGGTGGTTGAACGACTACAGCAACTGCATCGGCTTTCGCGATCAGCAAGAACGGAATGCCATCGGCGGCCTCCGCTGTCCTGCCGATCCGGTCGGAGTGGTATTCCACAACAGCAGCGAACGGGCTGCCTACATCAGACGGATGGCCAAGGCGTTCGATCGCATCGAAGCCGAACAGGCGATAGCCCAGGCTGCGCTCTCAAGCCAAACGACCGACACCGGATGCACGATGGCTGGCGGCAGATGGACCGCGGACAGGCAGGCCACCTTCGGTGGATCTTGTAACTAGCTGGCAGAATCACGGCACCCCAGGCAATCCGGCAACCTCATGATCCCAGAGGGCAGAAGCGGGTGGGTCTGGTACTGGCGGTTTTCAGATAATGGAGGGGCTTCATCCAGATCGGTTGAACCGTTCAGCGCGGTGCGCTGGATTTCATCAAACTGTCGGCTTGGGGCGGGAGGAAGCCGAGGTAGCCTCGGTGCCGCTCCGCCAGCTCCAAGACAGAGAACGGACGGCCGTCGACCATCTCAGGGGAAGAAAAAATCTGCCGGAGATGCCCTCCGCGCTCTCCGACGATGTTGCCGGCAAACACGACGCCTTTGTGTTTGAGCCGCTCCACCGCCTTGTCGATATTCTCCACACGGGCAGCGACGTGGTGAAACACCTTGTCGCCGAATTTATCGACCCAACCGGGAATGATGCTGGTTGTGCCTCGTTCATCCGAATAGGCCTGGTCGACAAAGAGCGCCGGGTAGCCGGGCTTCCGATAGACCTTCGCGTACCAATCATCGTACTGCAACGTTTCATCATAGGTATAGCCAAGCTCGACGAATGGTTCAGCGCCACGGTCAATATCGTGGGTTCGGATGGTGACATGGTCGATGATCGGCGAGAAGCCCACGCCGGTCTCATCGAGCATCGCCTTCAACACCGTGGCGGCACGATTACGCGCAAGATAGTCGGCAACCATCCGCTCCATAAGATCATCGAGTTCTTGAGCCTGATCCATGGTTACACCTCATTTACGACCCAAACTTAATGCCTTGAGCCAGCGGGAGTTCCGTTCCCCAGTTGACGGTGTTGGTTTGGCGGCGCATATAGGCTTTCCAGGAGTCTGATCCAGCTTCGCGGCCTCCGCCGGTCTCTTTTTCTCCACCGAATGCCCCGCCAATCTCGGCGCCGGACGTGCCGACATTGATATTGGCGATGCCGCAATCACTGCCGGCGGCGGAGATAAACCGTTCGCCATGACGCAGATGATTCGAAAACATGGCGGAGGAGAGTCCTTGAGGCACGTCGTTCTGCATCTGAATCGCCTCATCGATCGTCTGAAAGGTCATGACATACAGAATCGGTGCAAAGGTTTCGCGTTGGACGATGGGCCAGCGGTTCTGTGCCCGCACAATCGTGGGCTCGACGAAAAATCCAGCCCGACTCAGGACGCGGCCACCGCAGAGAATCTCGCCGCCCTCTTTCTTAATCTCGTCCAGCGCCGCGCGATAGCCCTCCACCGCCACCTGGTCGATGAGCGGCCCCATGAGCACATCTTTTTCGAGAGGATTGCCGATCTGCACTTGAGCATAGGCCTTCACGAGTCTGCCGGCGAGTTCCTCACACCGCGATTCATGGACAATCAAACGCCTGGTCGTCGTACACCGTTGCCCAGCCGTCCCGACGGCACCGAACACAATCGCGCGCACGGCCATGTCCAGGTCGGCGGTCTCATCAACGATGATGGCATTGTTGCCGCTGAGTTCGAGCAGCGTGCGGCCCAATCGCTGAGCAACCGCGGCAGCGACTCGGCGCCCGACCGGCACCGATCCCGTGAACGAAATCAGCGGCAACCGGGGATCCTGCACCATGTTGTCCGCCAGGGCCGGTTGGTCGGTGATGAAGAGCGAAAAAATTCCAGCATAACCCTGTTGCTGCATCACGCGATTGCAAATCTGTTGCACCGCTACGGCGCAGAGCGGCGCCTTGGGTGACGGTTTCCAGATGACCGTATCGCCAGCGATGGCGGCCACAAAGGCGTTCCAGGCCCACACGGCAACTGGAAAATTGAACGCGGTGATGACGCCGACCGGTCCTAACGGATGCCATTGCTCGCTCATCCGGTGGGCCGGACGCTCGGACTGCATCGTGGCACCGTAGAGCATCCGAGATTGACCGACGGCGAAATCCGCCATGTCGATCATTTCTTGGACTTCGCCATCGCCCTCTGCTTTGATCTTGCCGACTTCCAATGAGACGAGCGTGCCCAATTGATCCTTCTTCTCACGGAGAGCTTGGCCGATGAGCCGAACGATCTCGCCACGCTTCGGTGCAGGCACCATCCGCCAGGCGCGGAACGCTTCAAGCGATTCTTTCACAATCCGTTCGTAATCCTCTGGCGAACAGGGATAGACACCGGCAATCTGCTCACCAGTAGAAGGATTGATCGAGGGGAGGAGAGACCCATCATTACGACCGGACCACCAACTACTGCCGGTACTCCCCCCGGAATTCACGGCTTGGATACCCAGGTCCCGCAGCGCAGTGTGACTTGTGCTCATCGGAAGCAGGCTCCAAAATCATCGGCCAGGAAATCTTTCAGTAATACGGATTCCTGAGTGACGAATCCATGGTACGCCGATGGATGGGTCAACACAAGATCCATCACGCAGCAGACGCTGGACGCGGTCGTCACTTGGATCGCCGACCAGAGTTTTCCCTTGATGCATTGCGGATACACTTTTTTCACGTAATTCTCCTCAAAGAACCCATCCTCGTTCTTCCCCGTGACCGAGGCATAGACCAGAACGACGTCCTGCAGGGTCTGGGGAACGGCATGTTCGAGCACACGCTTCAGCGTCTCTCGGTCTTCATTGAGTTTAAGGTCCTTCATCAAGAGATGGATCTTTTCACAGTGGCCGGGATAGCGGAGCGTTTTGTAGTTCATGGTTCGGACTTTTCCGGCATAACTGTCGGCCAAGGTACCCAATCCGCCTGACGTGTTGAAGGCTTCGTACAGCAGCCCGTCCAGCTCGATGGTTTCGTACCCTTCGAGCGGTTGCAGTGGGACTTTCTCGCCTTCCTCGATCCCGTAGCATACATTGCCATATTCATTGATGAGCCCATCGGTCGACCAGGTAAGCGAATACTTGAGCGCATTACTGGGATGGACCGGCAGCGCGCCCACCCGCATCTTGACCGTATCGAGCGTTTCAAAATGCGTCATGAGCTCATGCGCCACAATGCTGATGAAGCCTGGCGCCAGCCCGCATTGCGGCATGAACGCCTGCGTGGCGCCTGTGCTCAAAACCTTGATCTGGTTCGTCACTTCGACATCTTCGGTCAGGTCGAAGTAGTGCAGATGATGGGTCAAGGCCAAACCAGCGACGGTCGGATTACAGAAATAGGGGAGACTCGAGAGCACCGCGTCGAATCGATGCGCTGAGAGATAGGTACCGACGGCATCCGGATGCCGGACGTCCAGCAGACAGGGGGTCACCCGTTCCAAACCGAGCTCTTCGACCAGATGCTTCGGCGCATCCAGGGTCATGTCGCCCAGATGAACCTCGTACTGACCACGTTGATTAAGGAGACAGGCAATCAGAGACCCGATCTTGCCGGCACCGAGGACGAGCACGCGATGCATCATGAGACATTATACTCCACCGTCGTCTTCTGACCACTGGCTTTGAGAAATGGAGCACCGGACGGGCAAGTCGTCAGCGTTAATCGAGAGAATCAATGACATACTGCAGACGGTCGATTGGCTCTACTGTGGTCTGACTGTACCGGCAGGGGGGAATATCGGCTTGCAGTCTTCGTAAGAGTGTCGTCATCTTCATCGTGCTGGGTACTTCGCACACCCACACATGCATGCCGGATTCCAATTCATCAAAATGGCGCTGCACACGAAAGCTGGGCTGCTCCATAAAGTAGGCAGAGAGAAAACCATTCACGGCCGTCACGACCCAGGGCTGTTCCTTGATGTAGCGATAGCTCAGCCGCAGTTCTATTATCGTGGCTTGTTCTTCGGACTCCATCGCCGCACTCTATCAAGTCTGGCTATGAAGCCGCCACTGCTCAAACAGAATATATTGTTATGGTCGAGCTGGGCTGGAAGATGTAACAGGCCGTGAAAGGAGAGGCCCGCCGAGTTGCGCGGATCGAAAGGATTCGTGCCACGACAACAATTGCCAATGGCCGTTGCGACGCTCGAGTACCCCGGTTTCCCGCATCGGCAACACGGTCCGTTTCACGTCAGGTCCGTCGGCCACATAGCGGATATAGTCGAGCTCCATCGCATACCAAGCCAGATCTCCTTTCGTCCAGACCTTCAGTTCATTGATCGGAATCTCGAGTTTTTGGGAATTGACGAACTCCTCCCGCATGCCCTCCTCAAGCTCCGTCCAACCGACATACTTACGGCCGGCAACTCCGTAACTGATGATATCGGCATCGTGCGCCAGCAGTCGTAAAAGCGCCGGCAGGTCCTTTTCGGCATTGGCGCGCACCATCAGGCGGATGGCTGATTCGGGATCGGACGGTTCCGATGCGATTACAGTGGTAGCAATGCTGCCAAACAGAAAGATCAGCAGCCATGCAAGAAACTGAGGATAGATCATGCACCACTCCTCATGATTCGCTGGACGAAGGGAAGAATGTCCAAAACAGGGGTACGCTACACAGCCAGGCACGCCTTGTCAAAGGAAGAAATGAGCGTGGTTTTGGCTGTTGGGGGAGGCCTTGTCAGAGAGAGTCGTTTCCTGCGCTCGTCCCGCACATCACATCAGCGTTCCCATCGATACCCCACAAGCAGTGGCATGGCGGTTAAGCTACCATGTGCTCCGACCGGCAGGACCCCCACGACAAAATCCTGGGTGGCGAAGTACTGATTGAGTGAGAGGTCATGGAGCGGCAAGACAAGCATCGATTCGATGAGAATCATGAAGCAGAGCGCGACAAAACCGATGCCAAGTCGTATACGTGGTAACGGTGGTAAGTGGAATCGGTCGATCACCCACTGTGCGCCGATAATCATGGCAAGAAGGGCCGTGGGGGTTTCCATCACAGCGGCGATTCGCTCACTGACATGCAGGGCCACCACTTGAAGCCGAATGATCTCAAAAACGAAACCCGCTCCAAATGCGACTAGGAAATACACAGCGCCGGCTTTGAGCAGCAGCGCGAGACTTTTTCGTCTTCCGTTATCGCCGGACATGTTGTCCGGCCCGGAAGTCCCGGGAGGTGCCGCCTCGCCGGCCTGGTCGGTCAAGCACGTCTCCTTCCACTCACGCATAGTCCAGGTCCTCACTATTTCTAAGGAGGCAGTCTAGCGGACAATTATTGATGCAGCCATTGTTCTGAGAAAATCATACTCATAACAGATGAGCATGTGAGGCGCGTGACTCGTGGCCACCATGAGGTATGCCATCCAGGCAGGTATACCGAACGTTCGGTGAGGTGCTCACAAGGATTCCGAGGGGAAGAAATGCAGCGCAAAAGAATCCGCGCCCGTCACGTACCAAGACGTGAAGCCGGACAGCATCTGCAATGGGCAGTGACACACAGCCCTGTCCCTCTCACCTCGAGGAGGAGGCAGTATGCACAATAGTGATAGATGGCCTCCTACTCTTCAATTCCCTCACAACTGGCCCGAAGCCACTTGCCTATGATCTCCATATGCACCTTGCCTGATCCCTGTTGATCCCGATCACCGATTGCCGCAATTCTGTCAGTTGTCTTGGCTTCGATGGTGAGGTGAGTGATATCGGCGCATCCTCACAAACGGCCGACCGCTTTCTTCCCGAGTGTCTTGAGCTTTTCCTCATCTCCCGCCGTTTCTTTGAGGGATAGCTGGATGGTTGTCTCCCCCTTCTTGATGAAGAGATTGACATAATCGAGTCCATGCATGCCACGTTCGATGAACGCATCCTCACCGAAGCCTTTAAGCGCCGTGGGTTTCTTTGCCTCTTTACGTGCACGCTCGATACCGTCAGCAGGAAAGACCCAAACCTCCAATCCGTCCTTGCCGTTTGCAAATTCATAATTACACCAGGCAGCACGTCCTTCCTGGTCGGCCTTCGGGGTTCCCATGAGCTTGCCGACGACTTGCTCGACCTCCGCAACCGTCAAGAGGGAACAGGGCGTCGGTGCGGCCTCGGAACGCACGCCGATGCTGAGCGCTCCGATACCGATCATCACCGCCAGGAAGATACGGTTGAATTGCATGGCCATCGTGCAAACTCCTTCTCAAACATGGAGCGTGATCAATGAAGGGAAAGAAGCGCTCCATTCTACTGTGTTGACGGAAACACGTCCATGGCGAAGGCAGCCCAATTCGCCCCCCTTGACCTGTTTATTCTCCCAGGCGTAGGCTATACGCAGTACTTCGCCGCCTCATTCTAGAGGTGGTAACTATGGTCCTCCGTGGAGCACAGTTCCAACGGTCCGGACCTGTCGGGTGTACGTTTCTCACCAGACGGGCCCTCTCCTCTCACATTGCGGCGTCTTGCACGGACATCCGATTGGATTCCACGGCGGAGATCAATGCGAGCAATTTCACAGAGGACTCGCGCCCTATGGCGCGAGAGGGTGACGTATGTCATGGCCATATTGGGGAATTGTCATCGGGCTCACAGCCATGGTGATCATGCTGATTGCGTGCATACGCTTACTGTCTTTAGACGAGACCGAGGAGCGACAGAGATCGAGGCAAGGTGCCGGCGGATCAGGTGACATGAATCCTGAACCGCCAATCATTCACAAACAAGCCGCATGACGGTCGATCCTTGCTGGCATGATCGAGCGGGAACATTTCTGGTTGCGATTTGGGGCTCGGAACGATGGGTGTGCCCGGGGTGTGCCCGTGACCCATCGCTGGGTCGTTCTGAACCGTAACGAGAGGAGGGGGATATGGGGCCGACCAAGGCGATCGTGACGGGACAGGCTCTCTACGAAGCGCTGGGGGGTAAGTTGATCAAGGACGGTTTCACAAACCGGCAGGACATGGAAGAATACGTGAGCCGTCATTATCTCACCCTGCCGGTCGTCGATCAACAAGGGCGGCCATGGCTCCTCGATGGAAAACCAGTCTATTGTCTGCATGGAACTGAATACGAAACGATGAATGATGCGCGAGTCCACCTTGTCCGCTGTCCGGATTGCGGAGGCATGGGGATTCAATTCGACGAGCTCGTCGCCGAATCGGACTGCATCCACTGCACAGCCTGCGGACATGAATTCGATGCCAGGCTGGAAATGATGGAAACGTAGACTGGCACACCGTCAGTACAAGCTGGAAGGAAGAAACCAATCAACGGATTATCGATCCAGCCAAAGGCTTAAGAGTGTCTTGAGTTAGACCACCTATTCCCCGCACCAGACTAATTTTTCTGCTGAGCCCGTCTGGTCTGGCTGCGGTATCGCGCGGGTGGGACTCCGAACTCCCGTTTGAACGCGCGATTAAAAGAAGGCTCCGACTCATAACCCACCTCGCCTGCTACCTGGGCTACGCTCTTGGACGTCGACGACAGTATTTGCGTTGCAAGCTGCAGTCTCCAGCTGGTCAGGTATCCCATCGGTGTGTCCGAGAGAAAATGCCGAAATCGCTCAGCCAACACAGAGCGTGAGAGGCCGACTGCTTCGGCCAGCAAGGCAATCGTCCAGGGGTGGGCCGGCTGCTTATGCAAGAGCGCCAGCGCTTTCCCCACATCCGGATCACGGACACCGGCAAGCCAGCCCGTTTGCGAGGCCGGTAACTTTTCGATATACCGTCGTAGCGTATCCGCGAACAACGCTTCGGATAATTTAGCCACGACGGCGATGGCGCCTGGGCCGGAGGCATCTGCCTGTTGGACCGAATAGCGAAGCGTGTCCTCCAACCATCTTCCGGACGGGGTGTCCCTCATATTGATCTTGAGCATGGGCGGTAACCCTGAAAGGAACATCTGGCAGAGCTGCGAGTCGCAGGCCATGTAGCCGCAGATCAGTCTGGTCATTTCCCCACCGCCACCGAATTGAGAAATCATTTTCCCCTCCGCAAGGACTTGCTGGAGTTGCTTGGTGCTGTCGACCGGCGTGACGGGAGAACCATTGCCCATGAGATGCGCGTCGCCGTGCGGGAACATGAGGATGTCGCCGGGAGAGAGCGAGACTGACCGACCATTTTCCTCGATGCGAGTGTAACCATGTCCCTCACTGATAAGGTGAAACATAATCACATGGGAGGAAGAGGCGGAAAGATACGAGGCCATAGAGCAACCATCCGGCTGGCGTACGCACCAGGGCGCGGAAAACTCGCCGTGGAAGAACACCGCGCCGTCCAGCTTCACGGCCTTCAGCATTTCAGACAAGATATCCATTCGATCCCGTTCGGTAGGAAAGGCCTTGCGGCTAAATGAATCGGACGCTCGGATAAACGAAGTGGAGTGTACCACTCGCCCTGATAAAAGAGCCAGACGGGCGGCTAAGACTCGTGAGCACCTGTCTTGTACAGTGGAAACAGAGACAGCATGGCGCAGGAAGCAGAGTCCGGCATTCAGCATCAGGCAAGGGAGGAAGGGAGCATGACGAAAGGAATGGTTGGGGAAATGGGCGATCTCAAAACTCGGCTCACCGAGATCTGGACAGCCGGAGACTACGATCGGTTTTCACGGTACATGGAACCGGGCGCGCGCGAGTTTTATGAGCGACTCACTCTCACCCCCGGATGCCAATTGCTCGACGTGGCCTGTGGGTCGGGGCAACTGGCGTTGATGGCGGCATACGACGGTGTGGAGGTGACCGGCGTGGATATCGCCGCCAACTGGGTGGCGCGGGCACGGACACGGGCCCAAGCCGAGGGGCTGCGTGCTCGTTTCGAGGAGGCGGATGCCGAAGCGCTGCCGTTCGAGGATGCGAGCTTCGACGTCGTGGTAAGTCTGATCGGCGCGATGTTCGCCCCGCGCCCCAATCTGGTCGCGAAGGAATTGCTCCGGGTGTGCGTGCCGGGAGGCCAGGTGGCCATGGCCAACTGGACGCCGCAGGGCTTCATCGGGCAGATGTTCAAGACGGTGTCGACGTTCATTGCACCGTCCGGCATGCCGGCGCCGGCGCTCTGGGGGGACGAGACGATGGTGCGTGAGCGGCTTGGCCACGGACTCTCGGAACTCAGTCTCACGAAACGACAGTACCGCTTCAGCTATCCCTTTCCCCCAGCGGAGGTCGTAGAGTTCTTTCGCCTCTATTACGGGCCGACCAACCGCGCCTTCGCGTCGTTGAACGACGAAGGGCAGGCCCAATTGCGGCATGAGCTCGAAGTACTCTGGACCATGCACAATCGAGCCGGACCAGATTGCACGACTGTTTTTGCGGAGTATTTGGAAGTCATCGGGATTCGAATGTAACGGAGCGAACCCGAAGGAAATACGAGTCGAGAGCCCGAGCTATGAACGCAGTTCAATCTACGCGAAGACACTTTCACGCACAACGACACAATGGTCAACGCCGCCGGGAGAATCCGGTCTGGTGAACAACCCAATAAAGGAGTTTCGAGATGGCACAGATCAATGGCACACCACTCAACGACATTCTGGTCGGCACCGTGTTTGCTGACATTCTCAACCGAGAAGGTGATCCCCTCAGCTATCCGGGTACGGGGGGAAACGATACGGTCTATGGGCTCGGAGGAAATGACGCGCTCTATGGCGGCGGTGGGAGCGATAGACTGTTCGGCGGCGCGGACAATGACCGGCTGTTCGGCGGCAACGACAGTGACGAGTTGAACGGCGACACCGGCGATGATCAGCTCTTCGGCGGCAATGGCACCGACGTGCTGATTGGCTATCATGGAAACGATGTTCTGGACGGGGGAACCGGCACCGACCGCATGGATGGCGGCGATGGCAGCGATACCTACTATGTGGACAACGAGGGTGACGTGGTGACGGAGACCCATGACGATGCGCTGAGCGGGTATGACAGGGTGTTGAGTTCCGCCGGACACTATACCCTGGGGTTTGGACTCGAACATCTCACCCTGACCGGCACGGCCAACCTCGGTGGCGTGGGCAATGGGAAAGAAAATGTGATCGTAGGCAACGCCGGCAGTAACACCCTGTGGGGTATGGCAGGAAATGACCAACTTTATGGCTATGCTGACAACGATTATTTGGATGGAGGGAACGGCGCTGACAATATGCATGGCGGCGAGGGGAACGATACCTATGTCGTGGACAGCGCGGCTGATAGGGTGGTGGAGGAGAGGAACGGCGTGAGCGGCGGAACTGACCACGTGCTGTCGTTAGTGAGCTACACCCTGGGCTTTGGACTCGAGACCCTCGCCCTAGCCGGTGGGGGAAATAAAAACGGCACGGGGAATGAGAATAACAACACCATCACTGGCAACGACGCCAAGAACGCGCTGTATGGCCTGGCCGGCAACGATACACTCAACGGCGGCAAAGGCAACGATGCGCTCGTGGGGGGCCTCGGGTCCGATGTCCTGGACGGGGGGACTGAGGCCGACATCATGCACGGTAACGAACACAACGACACCTACATCGTGGACAACGTGGGCGATGTGGTGGTGGAGGCCACGAACGATGCGCTCGGCGGTGTGGATCACGTGCAGTCGTCGGTAAGCTACACCCTGGGCTTTGGGCTCGAACAGCTCACACTGACCGGCACGGCCGCGATCAACGGCACGGGCAATGGACTGAACAATGTGCTTACCGGCAATAGCGCCAACAACGTGCTCTCAGGCCTGGATGGGAACGATACCCTCACGGGAGGGGCGGGGAATGACACGCTGAATGGTGGTAACGGCAACGACGTCCTCACGGGCGGCAGCGGCAAAGACCAGCTGAACGGAGGCGCAGGCAACGATCGGTTTGACTACAACGGGGTCAGCGAGAGCCCAGACGCGCTGAATCGCGATGTCATCACGGGGTTTGCGGGAGCCGGGACGGCGCTGGGCGATCAGATCGATCTGCGGGATATCGATGCCAACACGTTGGTCTCCGGTAACCAAGCCTTTACCTGGAGAGGGGCGACTCCCGGTGGAGCAGGCACGCTCTGGTATACCGGCGGCGTGCTCTACGGCAACGTCGATGGGGATGCGACGCCGGAGTTCCAGATTCAGCTGGTCGGCAGCCCAGCCCTCTCGGTCGGTGGAACCGGCACGGACATCTTATTGTAAGCCACGCGGCGTTCTCAGACGGGCGGCTCAGCCAGAGCCGCCCGCATCCCGTCGCGTCCATACCTGCGTCCTTTTCCAAAGTCCTCCGTCTCTAGATATGGTGGCAGAATCGTCGGGCCTCCAGAGGCCTGATACCGTGGCCAGGATGATCTGGTCTCGTGACAACCAGAAACAGCACGGCACTGGAGACCGTGTCAGAAACCTACACCCACCGAGCTGGTAGGCAAACCCAGGAAGGAGAACATGATGGCAATCATTAATGGCACAGAAGGCAATGACGAGCTTTTCGGGACAAGCGGACCCGATACGATCGCAGGATGGGGAGGCAACGATACGCTCCGGGGCGGGGCCGGGAACGATCAGCTGATTGGCGGCGTTGGCAACGACCAGCTCGACGGAGGAGGCGGGGCCGACAGCCTGTACGGCGGGGTAGGCAACGACACCTACTATATTGACAGCACGGGTGATCAGGCGGTGGAGGACACCGCCGATGCGGTCGGCGGGATGGACCTGGTGCGCTCGACGGTTTCCCATACACTTGGCTTCGGCATTGAAAATCTCGCCCTGACCGGGACATCAGCTCTCACCGGCATGGGCAATGAGCTGAGCAATACGCTTTTTGGGAATGAAGGCCATAACATACTGAACGGACAGGATGGCCACGACGTGCTCTACGGCGAAGATGGCCACGACAGGCTGGAAGGCGGGAGCGGCAATGATATCCTCAACGGCCAAAACGGCGAGGACATACTGAATGGAGGGGTGGGGGCCGACCGGATGTACGGCGGCAAGGACAACGATCGATACATTGTCGACAGCGTGGGCGATCAAACGGTGGAGGACACCGCCGATACACTGGGCGGGGTGGATCATGTAATCGCGACTGTGAGCTATACCCTCGGCTTCGGGATCGAAAACCTCACCCTGACTGAGGCGGCCGGCAATGGCACAGGCAATGGGCTGAATAATTACATCGCCGGCAACATCGCCAACAATGTCCTCTCGGGGCTGGATGGCCACGACGAGCTCTACGGATTTGAAGGCAACGATACGCTCCACGGCGGCAACGGTAATGACCACCTCTTTGGCGGCCTCGGTAACGATGTACTGAACGGAGGCGCAGGGGCCGACAACATGTTGGGCGGAGCGGGGAACGATACCTACGTCGTCGACAACGAGGGCGATCGAACGGTGGAGGGCTCTGCCGATGCGCTGGGCGGAGTGGATACAGTGCAGGCGTCGGTGACCCACACCCTGGGCTTCGGCATTGAGCACCTCACACTCACCGGTTCCGCCTCGATCAACGGCACGGGGAACGCCCTGAACAATGTCCTCACCGGTAATAACGCCAACAACGTACTGTCCGGCCTGGATGGCAACGATACGCTGAACGGGGGCAACGGGAACGACGTGCTCCGAGGTGGCAGCGGGCGCGATCAACTGGACGGAGGCGCGGGGAACGATCGGTTTGACTACAACGCGGTCAGCGAGAGCCCGACCAGCACGGGCCGCGATGTCATCACGGGGTTTACCGGAGCCGGGACGGCACTGGGCGATCAGATCGATCTGCGGGATATCGATGCCAATACGCTGGTGTCCGGTAACCAGGCCTTTACCTGGAGAGGGACCACGCCCGGCGGAGCGGGCACGCTCTGGTACAGCGGCGGGGTGCTCTACGGCAACATCGACGGGGATGCGACGCCGGAGTTCCAGATTCAGCTGGTCGGCAGCCCGGCCCTCTCGGTCGGTGGAACCGGCACGGATATTCTCTTGTAAGCCACACGGCTTTCTCGGGCGGGCGGCTCAACGAGAGCCGTCCACCCTAAGCCACTCAGAGGAGCATGACCTTCGATGAAATGGAGCCAACAGAGCCTGAACCTTTCCGCCCCGACGACCAGCGGCACGGACAAACCGTCTGATCTGCGCCGGGCCCTGGCAGCCTGTCGCGGATCGTTTCTGACCACGGCGTTCTTCAGCCTGTTTGTGAATCTGCTGATGCTGGTGCCAACCCTCTATATGCTGGCGGTGTATGACCGCGTGTTGATGAGCGGGAGTACATCGACGTTGCTGATGCTCTCCCTCATGACGGTCTTTCTGTTCCTCGTCCTGGGTGGACTCGAATGGATCCGGACCAGACTCTTGGTGGCAACGAGTGCTCGACTCGACGAACAGCTGGGGGACCGGGTCTTTGACGCGGTCTTCTCCCACTCCCTCACCAGCAACGGCGCCGTCTCCAGCGCACAGCCTCTGAATGACCTACTGCAGATCCGGCAGTGCTTGACCGGCCCGGGATTACTGGCCCTGTTCGATGTGCCCTGGATGCCGATCTATGTCGGACTCATGTTCCTGTTTCATGTGTATTTCGGAACAGTGGCAGTCCTCTCCATCCTCCTGTTAACGGGGCTTGCGATCTGGAATGAGCTGGCGACCCGCAGCGATCTGGCGGACGCGAACCGGGACTCGCTCGACGCCACCCAGTGTACCCAACGCCAGCTCCGCAATGCCGAAGTCGTCGAGGCCATGGGCCTGCTGCCGCACCTGCGAGCCCGCTGGCGCGCGAAACAGTGCCGCGTCCTCGCGTTACAAAGTCGGGCCAGCACCACGGCCGGCTTGATCAACGCCCTGTCGCGGACGTTCCGGCTGACGATTCAATCCCTGGTGTTGGGACTCGGCGCGTATCTGGCCATTCAGAAGCAGATCACGCCGGGACTCGTCATCTCCGGATCGATTCTCCTGGGACGCGCCCTCGCCCCGCTGGATCACTTGATCGCAGGGTGGCGCGGCGTGCTCGGCGCACGCGAAGCCTATCACCGGCTCGACAGCCTGCTCCACGCCATTCCGGAACGAACCACCCGCATGCCGCTGCCGCCGTTACGCGGACACCTCACCGTGGAGGATCTCGTCATCACGACGCCAGGTCGGGGTGAACCCATTCTCAACGGGATCAGTCTGACGATCGAGCCGGGGACGACGGTGGCGCTGGTCGGCCCGAGCGCCGCCGGCAAATCCACCCTGGCCCGGGCGATCCTCGGTTTGTATCCTCCAACGCGTGGCCGGGTCTGCCTCGATGGCGCGGACGTCTCCAACTGGGATCGAACACAACTCGGGCGGTCCATCGGCTACCTGCCGCAAGATGTCGAATTACTCGATGGGACGGTGGCGGAGAATATCGCTCGCTTCGGTTCGGTTGAGGCGGATCGGGTGGTGGAAGCGGCGCGATGGGCGGGCATCCACGAGATGATCGTGACCTTGCCGCAGGCGTATGACACCCCGCTGATCGGGGGCGGCGTTGCCCTCTCGGCGGGACAACGGCAACGGATCGGGATTGCCCGGGCGATCTACGGGCGCCCACGGCTCGTAGTCCTCGATGAACCGAATGCGAACCTCGACCAGGCCGGAGAAGCGGCGCTGCTGACCACGCTCCGGCACTTACAACAAGACGGCTGTACGGTGGTACTGGTCACACATCGCCCGCATGTGCTCCAAGCGGTGCACAAGGTCGCGCTGCTCGTCGGCGGGAAACTGGTGCGGTACGGGTCGCGTGAAGAGGTGCTCGCCGCTCTCGCTCCGCCGGCTGTCCCACCTCAACAAGCAGGACCAGCACCCGTGCCCCGTACGAGGCCGGTCGTCTCAGGCCCTGACAGGGTCACAAGTCTATTGCGATCAAGTGAGGAGGTGCTTCATGGCTGAACAGGCCCTTGCAGTTTCACACCCGGTCTTGAGCGACGACCGCGCCATCCGCTGGCAGGGGTTGGCCCTGGTGCTGGTGGTCTTCGGCGGATTCGGGACCTGGGCCTCGCTGGCTCCGCTCCACAGTGCCGCCTTAGCCCCCGGCGTCATCACCGTCGAGCATTATCGGAAAACTGTGCAGCATCTCGAAGGCGGGATCATCCGCACGCTGGCGGTGCATGACGGGGACGCCGTGCAGCAAGGCCAGGTGCTGGCGACACTGGATGAGACACCCTCTCGTGCGCAGCTGGAGGTCCTCCGCGGGCAGCTCTATAGCCGTGTTGCGCAGGAAGCCCGACTCACCGCACAGCGCGATCGACTGCCGGTTGTGCCGTACCCTCAAGCATTACTCGCGCACCACACGGATCCACGCGCTCAGGACGCCATGCGGGTACAAGATCTCACCTTTCTGGCTCGCCGGACGGCACAGGACGGGGAGCGCGCGGTGTATCGCCGACAGATCGAGCAACTGCGAGCCAAAGTGACGGGACTCCAGGCACAGCGGTACAGCAAAGACCGCCTGGTGGAGTCCTATCGCAGTGACGTAGCGGACTTCACGATGCTGTTGAAGGAAGGCTTTACCGAGAAACAGAAGGTCGAGGAGCTGAACCGGGCCCTGGCGCAGAGTGAAGGGCACCGTGGCCAACTGGTCTCCGAGATGGCGGCAAGCGAATTACAGATCGCCGAAATTGAACTGAAGATCCTCCAGCTGCACAAAGATCTGCAACGGGACGTCGCCAAGGAGTTGAGCGAAGTCCAGGCGGACCTGTTCGGCCTGCGAGAAAAAGTGCAGGCGCTGGAGCGGACGGTCGACCGAACAGTCATCACGGCGCCCGTCTCGGGGATGGTCTTGGGGCTGACGCTCCATACCATTGGGGCCGTCATTCCACCGGGGGGACGGCTGCTCGACATCGTGCCCCACAATCAGAAACTGATCATCGAAGCCCAAGTGGCGCCCATCGATATTGATCGAGTCACGGTGGGCCAGGTGGCGGAGGTGCGTTTCAGCGCCTTCAAGACCCGGGACCTCCCCACGATCGAGGGCAGGCTGATCAGTGTGTCGGCGGATCGGCTGGTGCGAGACCCCAAAGAAACCTCTGGCGGCGACAGCGCCTACTACCTGGCCCGTGTGGAAGTCTCTCCCGGTGGCCTTCAGGCCTTGCGCGCCGCCGACCTCGCCTTGGTGCCGGGGATGCCGGCGGAAGTCCTCATCCAGACCGGCTCACGGACCCTGCTGCAATATGTGATGAAGCCCCTGACCGATACCTTCAAACGGGCCTTGATTGAGGAGTAAGCCGTGACACGAGACCATCGCTCATACCCACACAGCGGCTGTGCTGACGGCCCGTGCCACCGCGAGTCTACGACGATGACACCCCTGCTGGTGTTTGTGCTGCTCTGTTCGTTCCTCTCTCCGGTGGCCGCGGCGGCCCAAGAACCCGCCGCCACGTTGCTGCATCTCTACGACCTTGCGATGAAGACGAATCCGGTCGTGGAGGGCCGGAAGTATTCTATCGTCCAGGCCGAAGCGCTGTATGATCAGGCGCGCGGCAAGCTCTTGCCTCAGGTGTCGGCCACCGGCAATGCGACCTGGAACGAATTGACGCAAGAAACGACTAACCCGTTTAGTCGGCAGACCTCCGATCTCACCACGCAGTATCAGGGGTTGCGCGGCGTGGTGCAGGCCCGACAAGCCCTGTTCGACCTGGCGTCATACCGGGCCTATGAAGGCGCTGGGTTCACTATCAAGCAGGCGGAGCAGGATTTGGCGGAGGCTCGCATGAGCCTCGCCACCGAGCTGGTCGATCGGTATCTGGAATACTTGGAAGCCCAAGATGAAGCCAGTTACGTGCAGAGTGAGCTGGAACTGACCGATGGGGAGACACAACGGATCCGCCGCCTGTACGAGCGCACGATGGCCAAGGTGACTGATCTCTATGAAGTGGAGGCGTTCTCCCAGACGCTCAGAACACGCGAACTGGAGATCCACAATGCGAAAGCGGTCGCGTTGGAAAAGGTGCGGGAGGTCGTCGGGATTCCGGTCACCGATCTGGCGAGGTTCACGAGCGTGGAGTTGCCGCCGGTGCCCGGACAGTCAGAGCAGTGGGTCGCCGACGCAGTGACGCGTCATCCGGCGATCCGTGCGTTGCAGCACGCGATGGACGCGTCCGCCAAGACCATGGCCAGTCAGTGGGCCAACCATCTGCCACAGGTGTCCCTTCAGATGTCCGGCATTTATGCCAAGAATGGCGGGTTCGACAACCGTCAACTGGATCCCTACACGGTCGGGTCCGTAGGCGTGCAGGTCACAGTCCCCCTCTTCTCCGGGGGCAGCATGAAAGCGGGGGAGCGCGAAGCCCTTGCTCGATTTGAAATGACCAAGTACAAGCGCGTGCACAAGCAACGGGAGATTGAACGGGAAACCAGAACCGCCTACCTGAATGCGCAAACAGGGTACGCGCGCATGGCCTCGACGGCGCGCGAGGTGGAGGCCCGCGTCAAAGCCCGTGACGGACAGCAACGGGGCTATGAATTGGGCGCGGCGACGATCATCGCCCTGCTGGAGGCGAAGAAAAATCTCCTGAAATCCCGGTTCGCCCATGCCCGGACCCGCTATGACTACATCCGGTCCTTGGTGGCCTTATGGGTCTGGGGCGGGACCCTCTCGCGAAGAGACATCGAAGAGATCAACAGCTGGCTGGCACGGAACTGACTACTATCGGATGGAACGCACTGCTACTGCTGAACTCAGCAACACATGATTGCCCCGTGCGATCTCCTAGCGCATCACTGATTCGGCATCCTGTCATGTGGGCATATCTTGCTCTGCTCGACACCTCTTCAGCTAATGGATGCACAATACAAGACCTGCATAGTCTCTGAATTCTGTCTTCCTCGTGCCGACGGTGATACCTCACGTTCTATGAATTCTCACGTTGAGACCATCATCACAAACTGTGTATGGTACCAGCATTCATCGGAGATGCTGCGATGCCACTGACCACATACAATCATGTGTCCATTCCCTCATTTATGTACGGCACGGCCTGGAAGAAAGAGGCCACCACCGGGCTGGTGCTGCAAGCCGTGGAAGCCGGATTCACCGCGATCGATACAGCCAATCAACTCGTCCATTACGATGAAGCGAGGGTGGGAGAGGCACTCCTGGAATTGGCAACGCAGGGCATCACCCGCGACAGGCTGTTTCTGCAAACGAAGTTCACACCCGTCAACGGTCAAGACCATCGTCTCCCCTACGATGCGCGCGCAAGCATCACGACGCAGGTGCAACAATCCTTCGCCAGTTCCTTGGCGCATCTTCACACGGACTACCTCGACTCGTATGTGCTGCATGGACCTTATTCACGGCGTGGCTTGGGAGCTGAGGACTGGGAAGTGTGGGCAGCGATCGAATCCCTCTATGATGCCGGGAAGACAAAGATGATCGGGATCAGTAACGTCACGGCCGATCAGCTGACCTTGCTCTGCGTCAAAGCCAAGCACAAGCCGATGATGGTGCAGAACCGCTGCTATGCGGCATTTGGCTGGGACAAAGAGGTGCGGGAGATTTGCCGAGCACACCAGATCATGTACCAAGGGTTCTCACTCCTCACAGCCAATTCGGGAATCTTTGCCGAGCCTGAATTGCGGGCCATGGCAGCAAAGTATCAGACAGGTCTCGCACAGATTGTCTTCCGCTTTGCCCAACAGGTTGGCATGCTGCCCTTGACGGGCACGACAAATCCTCAGCATATGAGCGAAGACCTGCAATCGAATCGATTCACCCTCCTACCAGAAGAGGTTCAGCAAATCGAAACCATTGGCCTCTAGCGTCACGATGAGGATTCAGGTCAAACGCGTGTACGAGCCCACGGCCACGTCTGATGGGTTCCGGGTGCTGGTAGATCGTTTGTGGCCACGGGGCATCTCAAAAGAGGCAGCCAAGCTCGATCTCTGGTTGCCCGATCTCGGCCCTTCCACTTCTCTGCGGAAGTGGTTCAACCATGATCCCGCCCGGTGGGCAGAGTTCCAGCGCCGCTACCATGCTGAGCTGAAAAAGAAGTCAGCACTCCTCGCAACGATCACCGAACAGGCGAAGACCCGTCCGGTGACGCTGCTCTATTCCGCCAAAGACGAGCAGCACAATCAGGCCGTCACCCTCCGAAGCTTTCTGAAACGACCGAGTTCGCAAAACCCCATCACCAGAACGCCAGCAACAATTTCTAGACCCAGGAACAGATGATGATTGACATTGGTTTGACGATTCTCATCTTGGTCGGTGGGGTGCGGTTGGTTGGTGATTCACCAGCGGTACCACCGCTGGAAGGCTGGCAAGTTAGCCGACAAGATGTTGGAGGACGTGATCAAAGGCAAGGACGCGTTTCGGCGATAGCGTCCACGGCAGACATCGGGTGATTGAAGCCCCTCAGCAGTACCAAGGTTGGGTCATGCCTCTTGAAAAGACACCGCGGACGCGATGCCCCTGGGCCGGGGACAAACCCCATATGATTCACTACCACGACCGGGAGTGGGGGAGGCCGGTGCATCACGATCGTCGGCTTTTTGAAATGTTGCTCCTCGAAGGGGCGCAGGCTGGCCTCACCTGGGACACAATTCTTCGACGACGGGAAGGCTATCGAAAGGCCTTTGCTGGGTTTGATCCCGCCAAAGTCGCCAAGTTTACAGCCGTCAGAAAGAAACAGTTGTTGGGCAATCCCGGCATCATCCGCAATCGGTTGAAGATCGACGCGGCGGTGACCAATGCGCAGGCCTTTCTAGCGGTGCAGAAAGAATTTGGATCCTTTGATCGGTATGTCTGGCAGTTTGTCGGTGGAACACCAAAAGTGAATCGTCGGCGAACGATGGCTGATGTGCCGGCCACAAGCCCAGAGAGTGATGCGCTCTCAAAAGATCTCAAGAAACGTGGGTTCCGTTTCGTAGGAAGCACCATCATGTACGCCTTCATGCAGGCGGTGGGCATGGTGGACGACCACGTCGACGACTGCTTCGCCAAAACGCGGGCGAAAAGTAGAACTCCATCAGCGAGCTAGAAACCTCGACCACATACATCGCTCCTCATCCCTTCCGTTTCATACCTGCGTCCTTTTCCCAGCTCCTCCGTCTATAGAGATGAGGACGGAAGTTACTCGCCGCTCACTAGAAACAAAAGGACATTAGATCATGCATGAACCAGAACTCTTAGCGATGTAGTTCTCTTCGGCGATCAATACATATGGAAGGAGGGCATCATGACGAGTGCAACGGTTGGAGAACGAGACGGCCTCAAGGCTCGGCTCAAGGCGATCTGGACAGCGGGAGACTACGATCGTTTCTCGCGGTATATGGAAGGCAGTGCGCGGGAGTTCTACGAGCGACTCGACATCGCACCGAGTAGTCAATTGCTCGATGTGGCCTGTGGCTCCGGTCAGCTGGCACTGATGGCCGCCAAAGACGGCATCGAGGTGACCGGGGTGGATATCGTGCCCACCTTGGTGGAGCGGGCACGTGCGAGGGCCGGAGCGGAGGGGCTGTGTGCTCACTTCGAGGAGGCCGATGCCGAAGCGCTTCCGTTTGAGGATGCGACTTTTGACATGGTCGTCAGCCTGATCGGTGCCATGTTGGCCCCTCACCCCACCCAGATCGCAACAGAATTGCTGCGGGTCTGTGTGCCGGGTGGCACCATCGCCATGGCCAATTGGACGCCGCAGGGATTCGTGGGACAGATGTTCAAGACGGTGTCGACGTTCATTGCACCGTCTGGTATGCCCTCACCGGTGCTGTGGGGCGATGAGCCGACGGTTCGTAAGCGGCTCAGTCACGGACTCTCGGCACTCAGCCTGATGAGAAGGCAGTACCTCTTTAGCTATCCCTTTCCATCATCCGAAGTGGTGGAGTTCTTTCGTCTGTATTACGGACCGGTCAACAGAGCCTTCGCCTCACTTGATGATGAGGGGCAGAGGCGGTTGCGGCAGGAACTAGAACGACTCTGGACGAGGCACAACCGAGCCGGATCGGACTGCACCACCGTCTTGGCAGAGTACCTGGAAGTCATCGGAATTCGGAGGTAACGGAGATTATACAGTCTAGTGACGGACGGAAGCAGCACGGCACCGTTACGGTGTCGTGAACCTCAATCCACCAGCCCTGGCTGAGCCGGGTCGGTGAATACACCACGAAAGGAGAAGGTAATGGCACTGATAACGGCAGATCAGAGAACGACATTCTTGTCGGAACAACCGGACCCGACACGATCAACGGATGGGAGGGCGATGATACCCTGCGAAGGGGTGCCGGGACCGATACGCTGATTGGCGGCTTTGGCAACGACCAGCTCGACGGAGGAGCCGGGGCCGACAGCCTGTATGGCGGGGTGGGCAACGACACTTATTATATCGACAGCGTGGGCGATCAGACGGTGGAGCTCCTAGCCGATGCAGCCGGTGGGGTGGACCTGGTGCGCTCGACGGTTTCCCATACTCTCGGCTACGGGATCGAACACCTCACCCTGACCAGCTCCACCACGATCAACGGAACCGGCAACACGCTGCACAATATTCTCCATGGGAACAGCGCCAACAACATGCTGTCTGGACTAGATGGCAATGACCTGCTTGCTGGATTTGAGGGCAACGATACGCTCACCGGTGGCAAGGGCAACGACGTACTCAGGGGCGGCAATGGGCGAGATCAGCTCAACGGGGGCGCGGGGAACGATCGCTTTGACTACGACGCGGTCAGCGAAAGCCAGACCGGTACGGGCCGCGATGTCATCACCGGATTTGCCGGGGCGGGGACGGCGCTCGGCGATCAGATCGATCTGTTCACGATTGACGCCAATGTGTTGGTGACCGGCAACCAGGCCTTTACCTGGAACGGTGCCACGCCCGGCGGAGCGGGTACGCTCTGGTATACCGGCGGTGTTGTACGGCAACGTCGATGGGGATGCGACGCCGGAGTTCCAGATTCAGTTGGTCGGCAGCCCGGCACTCTCTGTAGGTGGAACCGGCACGGATATTCTGCTGTAAACCACGCGGCCTTCTCGGGCGGGCGGCTCAGCGAGAGCCGCCCGCCCTGAGCCAATCAGAGGAACATGACCTTCCATGTTTTGGAGCGAACAGAACCTGAGCCTCACCGCCCCGACGACAAGCGGCACGGACAAACCGTCCGATCTGCGCCGAGCCCTGACAGCCTGTCGCGGATCGTTTCTGACCACGGCCTGCTTCAGCCTGTTTGTGAATCTGCTGATGCTCGTGCCGACCCTCTATATGCTGGCGGTGTATGACCGTGTGCTGATGAGCTGAGTACATCGACGTTGCCGATGCTTTCCCTCATGACGGTCTTTCTTTTACTCGTCTTGGGTGGACTCGAATGGATCCGCACCAGACTCTTGGTGGCGACCAGTACTCGACTCGATGAAGAGCTGGGGGACCGGGTCTTCGAGGCGGTCTTCTCCCACTCCCTCAGGAGCAGCGGCGCCGTCTCCACGGCTCAACCCCTGAATGATCTTCTGCAGATCCGGCAATTCTTAACCGGTCAAAGCCTGCTCGCCTTTTTCGATGTGCCCTGGATGCCGATCTATGTCGGACTCATGTTCCTGTTTCATGTCTCCTTCGGGGCCGTGGCGGTGCTATCGATGCTCCTGTTGATGGGGCTCACGATCTGGAATGAGATGGCGACTCGCACCGATCTGACAGAGGCGAACCGGGACTCGATCTAGGCAACCCAGTGTACCCAACGTCAGCTGCACAATGCGGAAGTCGTCGAGGCCATGGGTCTGCTGCCGCACCTGCGAGCCCGCTGGCACGCGAAACAGTTCCGTGTCCTCGCGTTGCAAAGTTGGGCCAGCACCAAGGCCGAAGGAAGGTGACGAATGCCTCAACCCTCTGCGGTCCATGCCTTCTTTATTGAATTATCAGCGCTGCATCTATTCTTGTATTCCACAAGATAACAGGGATTTTGCTCGTCACCTCAATCACTTTATGGCACAATTTCACAGGATAGGGGTTACCGAGGACAACACAATTAGAGACTCCATCGATGGCTGATACTCGAACCAACATGCGCACTGACCACGGGACGACTATCAACGCCACGGCGCCACCTCGCTTGTTGCAGCCCTGACCATGAAGACAGGCGAGATGATCGGACAACTCCACCGGCAGCCGTGCACTCCGGAATTTCACAAATTTCTCGGCGCGATCGTGGCGACTGTCGCGGCTCAGTTGGACGGGTCTCTCAGCCTCGACACCTATGGAATGCATGAGACCGTCATGATCCGCCAATGGTTGCTCAAGCGGCCTCGATTTCATCTGCACTTCGCGCCGACCAATGCGTCCTGGCTCAACTTGCAGAGCGAGGGTTTGCCTTGCTCATCGAGAAATAATTGCGGTGCAGGATACATCCCAGTACACAAACACTCTAATCTGCTATTGAACGCTACAGTGCGGACACGGGCGAGCTGCCCAAGCCCTTCGCTTAGACGAAGGCCACCGAGTACAGTTGTCTCGAGGAACGTAGGCCTGGACGAGCGCCACATCCCAACTAGAGCAATCAATACTATGCCATCTCATCTAGCAGGCTGCGGATAAGCTTGGTCGATGCGAACATACTGCCAGAAGTTTCCGTTCGGTGCTGACACCAGAACTACTTCAGGATGCTCGAAAATACTGCCTAGCAATGCCAAAACGTCACTGGTGGGCTCTTGCAGCATCCTGCTAGAGTAGTTCGGGATGGCCATAGAGGATCAAGATGGCTGCAAGTGATTTCTTCAATGGATTCATACAGAAGACGTTGACGCTGATACTAGAGCCCTTCGAATCGTGGGAACGATTCCTGTCCGCAGTCTCCCATGGCATACAAGTCTACGGCATCGACCTGAACAGCAAAACGGCATTCCCGTATATGCTGTCTAGTCTATTTATCGCAGGGCTCGTCTATCAGTATGACTGTCGAATAGGTCGTCTTAGGAATAGTTCCTTTGTGAAGTACGTGTTTCCTCGCTCTGTGTATCTTCATCCATCTGCGTTAACGGATTACAAATTCGTTGCCGTGGATCTCTCCATTAAGCTCCTCGTGTACGTGCCGTTGTTCTCTGGCATTAGCTGGCTTCTGTACAAAAGTCTCTACTCGGCTCTCCGGCCAATCGGAGTTGATCTCTCCTCGTCTGTATTGTTTTCGTCGGCGTTCATGCCTGGACTTGTCGGCTTCGTTCTGGCCGACTTTGGTTTCTTTCTGTCACACTATTTCATGCACAAAATTCCTGTGTTGTGGGTCTTTCACGAGGTTCACCATTCTGCCGAAGTATTGACGCCGGTCACCGTGCACCGTGTCCATCCGGTGGAAGAATTGCTCAACGGATTGATCGGCAGTGGTATCAGTGCAGTCGGGGCAGCGACATACAGCGCGCTGTCGGAAAAAGATCTCGTCTTCTTCGAAATCTTTGGCGTCAACGCCATCAGTTTCATGTTTTTCGCCTTTGCTTTTCAGCTCAGGCATTCTCACGTCTGGCTATCATACGGATCGGTACTGAATCGGATCTTGATTAGTCCCGCACAACACCAGATCCACCACAGTCAAGACCCGCAACATTGGGACAAGAATTTTGGGTTTACCTTTGCAGTTTGGGATGCGTGTTTTAGGTCCCTCTACGTGCCGAGAGCTCAGGAGGCAATACGGTTTGGCCTACCGTATGGTGATCCGAGTGACTTCTCCAGTGTGAGCAAGCTGTATTTCCTTCCGTTTAAAAAAGCCTTAAGAGTGCTGCGGCAAACGCGTGAAAAACTGAGTAACGTTAAAGATGCGACATCCGTGTGAATACAAGCACTTCTTTCACTGAGGGGTTCTCTGTCATCGGCATACCGTGGGTCGCATGATCGATATGGAAATGCAGTTTTGCATTTAGGTTAATGGTTTAGGGGGTACTCGTGTCTCAGTATGAAGGTTCGGTCAACAACCAAATTATTCATCTCCAGATGTCGAACAATGAAGTCACGATGCGGGGAGCGCCATTGTGCGACCTCGGACACAAGCTTCAGGGGACACGGGGTAGCGAAACCGAAGGGATCTATGCTGGATGGGAGTGGAATGGCAAACGGCTTCGAGTCTTCAACGATCGGTTTGGGTTTTATCCGTTGTATTATTTTGTTCGTCCCGGAGAGTGTGCGGTATCTCCTTCATTGCCCAAGCTGCTTACGTTGGGTGCTCCCACCGATCTGGATTATGACGCGTTAGCCGTCTTCTTCCATCTGGGTTATTTTGTCGGTGAAGATACGCCATTTCAGGGCATTCGGGCGGTGCCGCCCTCGGTTTCTTTCGAGTGGCAGGACGGAACCTTTACGATTTCCTCCCAGCTCGCCTTTGCAAAGCCACAAGGGTTAGATCGACATCAGGCCATAGACGCCTATATCGAGCTGTTTCGCCAGGCCATCGTACGCCGGCTTACGTATTCAGAAGAGTTTGCAATTCTGCTCAGTGGGGGGCGTGATTCACGGCATATCCTGCTTGAGTTGGTGCGAAGTGGAGCTCGTCCTAAGTTCTGCCTTACAGTTGATTTGCCACTGCAACACGAAGATGCTGTAGTGGCTGCTCAACTGGCAAAAGCCGTGGATGTCCCGCACACGATATTACCTAGACGAGAAACCAGCTTTGGGGAGGAATTCGAGAAGAATCTCAAGACGAGTCTATGCGCCGATGAGCACGCATGGATGCTCGCGGCGGCTCAGTATCTACAAGGGAAGGTGAAGACTCTGTATGACGGCATTGGTGGGGATGTCTTGTCAGCCGGACTGTTCCTGACCCAGCAACGACTAGACCTGAGCGAAGCTGATCGATGGACGGAACTGGCTGAGGACATTATCGGCGTGCAGCCGGTTCCCCCATTCTTGCATGCTGGAATTCGTTCAAAAATAAACCGAGAAGTTGCCGTCGCTCGTATTGTCACAGAACTGCAACGACATGCCGATGCCTCAAATCCCTTCAGTTCATTTATCTTCTGGAACCGCACAAGGCGGGAGATTGCATTGTCGCCGTATGGAGTCCTGGCTGATGTCGGGCAAGTACTCAGCCCTTTTTTGGACCATGCCGTCTACGATTTGTTGGCTGGCCTTCCTGCACGAATGTTCGTCGATCACAGCTTTCATACGACAGCAATTAACCGTGCATTCCCGCAGTACGTGCACATTCCCTATGGTCGAAAATCTGCTGTCGTTGAGCGTACTAGGACTTCTTCAGACCGCCGGGTGTGGCGTCGATTTAGCATTGATATTTTACGACATTGCATTCTAGGAAGATGCTCTATGTTGGACAAAGGATATGTTGGCCCGCGTCTTCTCTGGTGTCTCTGTGATCCACAGTATCTTCCCTCTGTTCTATGGATTGGCCCTCCAAGCGTGTATTTGTTTCAGTTGGAACTTATGCAAGCACCTCGGCTGACTTTCAGATCATGGGCAACTAGGTTCTAGGGCACGCACGCATAGCCTCGACGGCGCGCGAGGTGGACGCCCGCGTCAAAGCCAGGGATGGCAACAACGGGGCTATGAGTTGGGCGCGGCGACGATCATCGCCCTACGCGAGGCGAAGAAAACTCTCCTGAAACCCCGGTTCGCCCATGCCCGAGCCCGCTATGACTACATCCGGTCCTTAGTGGCCTTACGGGTCTGGGGTGGAACCCTTACCCGGACGGATCTGGCGGAACTCAATGGTTGGCTGGCACAGCGCTGACGTCCGTGCAGCAGTTCTGCTGAGTCTTCAGCCCTCGCAGAAGCATGCAACTCTACTCAACGACTGTTGCGCGCTAAGCAAATCACAAGCCCAATGGTGCCCATATCGCGGGTGCGTCATTTTCGGAGCTCCTCCGTCTCTAGAGATGAGGGCGGAATCATCCGCAGCTCTCTCACAAGGAGGTACTCCCATACATCCCCATATTTCGCTCGATGTCCGTGATGTGGCCAAGTCGGTCGCGTTCTATCAAAAGGTATTCGGGGTGAAGCCACAGAAACAGGTGGCCGACTATGCCAAGTTCGACTTGAAGACCCCGGCGCTGAACTTTTCGCTGATGTCCTCTACCGAAGCGGTGAGCACCGTCGACCATCAAGGAATCGAAGTCGAAACGGACGAGGAGATCGCCGAGTGAAAGGCCCGTTCGCAAGGTAAAAGTATTCTTGAGAAAGATCATGGATCCATCAAATCACACGGAATGCCTTCATCAATCATTATCGGAAACCGGGAGGGCAGCAAGACATTCCTCCTGGATGAAGCTCTAATCCTGAAGTGCTTGATGAAGGCTTAACGACCTCAGAAATGACTGGTCACGGCGATGTTGCGGAGCTTCGCGCGGAATTCGCCAGTTGTCTTCTCCCGATGATTCAAAGGCTGTCACCCGACCATCGTGACGCAATCACCCTCGTGGAAATCAAGGGAATGACGCAGCAGGCTGCTGCCACACAGATGGGCATTCCCCTGTCCAGCATGAAATCTCGTGTGCAACGGGGGCGCAAGCACCTCAAGCACATGCTCGATGACTGTTGTTGCATTGAGCTTGATCGCCGGGGAGGTGTAGTCGACTATCGGCCTCGTACGACAGACTGTGCCCCCTGTACCGATCGTGAGAGCTCAGATACGGCGGAGACGCCATGACCATGCATCTTTGTTCGATGGGTACCTTCTGAATGAAGGTACCCATCGATGTCGTCAGAAAGGATTGAGATTTATTGGAGTGGGGGAACAACACCGGCGAAGGTCAGCAGATCAGTGATCTTGAAGTCCCCTGGTTCCGCAGACGGCAATGTCGGTTTCCAGTTCCTGTTGACAGTGAGGTAGGAATCCTTATCCGCTTTCAAGAGACCGATGAAGACCTCACCGACGATCCGGCTTCCTACCGGGCCCATCCGGAGCCCGTCCTCGAGTACTTCCGCTTCCTTGAGAATGTAGTACCAAAGCGGTGTGCTTCGGTCCATTCCAGAAGGAGCAAGCTCCGCCAGCTGTGCCGGAGTCAGAATTCGGACACCCATGACCCGCGCGATCGCTTGTCCAGAGGGAATTCCAAAATTCACGTGGCGCATGAGGTTCCTGCTCGCAAGAGATTGAATGCGATCTCCAGGCAAGCCTGGCACGGCAATGCCCCTCGATCCCGGAAGTAGAAAGAGAGGGCTCGACAGCTTGGTGTCGATTTTCTTGTTCGGCCGAAAATTGACCTCGTCGAACTTGAAGAATGTTTGCCAATCAACAAATCGACGCGGGGCCCGCTTGCCACCACGCATGTCGTTAGGATCGAGACTACTTGGATCGGCCGAATCATCGAAGACAAACGCAAAAACCTCGCTGCCCGGAGCTGCGCCAAAATTCAGCCGATAACTCGGACGGATCTGTGAGTGACCGAATCGATAGGCTGCCACCGCGAATTCCACCGGAATCAATGGCTCTCGCCTCGGGCTGCGGAAGAACGAGTCTTGTGTCCGGTCGGTAACCTTGTAAAACCGCGGCCCGTTCCTCAAGATCTCATCCACTCGATCCTGCCCGATCGTCAGAGGTAGGAATTCATTGAGCACAATCCATTGATAGTGCCACCGGACCTGTTGCTGGGCCTCCTTGAAGATGTCTTGGGCGGAGCGACTGGCATTCGCCGGCTCAGCACGTAATCGATCGACGACAGCATTGTGAAACTTTAGCATGGCAAGGTGGAATTGGCTGAGCAACACATTTTCATCGTTTCGGCTGTCTGCGATGATCGCATTGTTGTTGGCATCGCGGGACAGATCGAACCGTTCCGCCCCTAGCCGGGAAACCGCTTTTGACCCCGGGATAGCCTCTACCTTGAATTTGATGTCACGGGAACTGGTATCGTACAGTTCAGGCGACCCGGTGGGGCCATTCCCATAGACACTGTCGAGATCAAACTCAGCGGTCCTGAAATTGGTGGTCTGCCTGGGATGGGTATTCTCCAGGAGCGGGGCTTTCAACGCGAGGGTGAGATCGTGGTCTAAGAACTGTCCGAAGAAGGTCACACCGGCCGTCATATTTGGATTATTAGGATTGTCCTCACTCAACCCTGGCTCTGTAATTAACCGGATCGGACCTTCAGCCAGCTTGTCCTTGGCATCGAGAATACCGTCTATGACACCAAGCTTTTTAGCTTGTTCTCTGGACTCATCGGTCTGCGGAGCAAAGGGAGGAAGCCCGGGAAACATACGGCTGAACACATCGTCTGGGAAACGCGGACGAGTGGGTTTTGTGACGTGCAAGTTATTTCGTTCTGACAGATCCTCGGCTGCAATGACTTGTTCAGTCGTGCCGGAGAGCAGACCGGCAAGACCAAGCACAACGACACATGTCGCTCGAACACGCATTCGGATTCCTCCTACGTTTGATTGTGAACAAAAAAACATCCGTATGACGATCTCGGAGCAAACTTTCCTCACGGCGATGGCCATCGCCGTTGAGATGGTTGCATCCAAGCAAGAGTCGAGCCATGATGGAATCAATGCAACTTCTCAAAAAACGCCTGTAACCACGCTACGACTGTGTTCAGCTATGTTCGAGCTCGGCGTAGTTCTGTAGTTGTGTCCATACGAAGGTAAATTCCTACAGTTAACGATTTCTCTTGAATACACGTATTGAAATTGATCGAACATTCCTCGTCACAATGTATTGAGAGCTGAATGGCAAGAGTCGTGATAATTGGTGGCGGCCCAGCCGGACTCATGGCGGCCGAAGCGGCGACCTCAGCGAGTGCGCGCGTTGAGGTCTATGATGCCATGCCGTCGGTGGGGAGAAAGTTTCTACTGGCGGGAAAAGGCGGGTTGAATCTCACGCATTCGGAACCGATCGAACCCTTTCTTTCTCGCTATGGCCAACAACGTGCATTCATCGAGCCTGCGATTCGATTATTTTCCCCGAGCGCCTTGCGGGATTGGGCTCGCGAGCTTGGTGTGGAAACATTCGTTGGTACGTCCGGACGGATCTTTCCCGCTGATCTGAAAGCGGCCCCGCTCTTGCGTGCCTGGCTGCGACGGTTGCGACAATCAGGAGTACAGTTCCATATTAGACATCGGTGGCGCGGATGGGATGAAGAAGGTAGGTTGCTGTTCACCACTCCACAAGGGCTGATTCATGTTCACGCCGACGCTGTGGTATTGGCGTTGGGCGGCGGCAGTTGGCCGCACCTCGGCTCCGACGCCGCATGGACTCAGATTCTGGCTGAGCAGAAGATACCGATCGCTCCGTTGAAACCGGCCAATTGTGGATTTGACGTACGGTGGAGCGAGCACTTTCGGACGAAGTTCGCCGGATATCCAGTAAAGACAGTCCAAGTTACCACGACGACCGCAGACGGGATTGTGATCCGCCAACGGGGAGAGTGTGTCGTCACGGAGACCGGTGTGGAAGGAGGCCTTATCTACACTGTCTCAAGCCATGTTCGCGATGCCATCGCCACGGAAGGAACAGCCTCGCTGTGGCTCGATCTCGCGCCGGATCGATCGCTGCAGCAACTCACAAAGGATCTTTCAAAGCCGCGTGGGAAACGTACGCTGGCAACACATCTCACCCGGTGTGCCGGTATCACAGGAGTCAAAGCCGGTCTCTTGCGTGAAGTGGTGTCGAAAGACGTGTTGGCGGACTCTGCTCGCCTGGCCTCAGCCATCAAATCCATCCGGCTCACACTCACAGCACCTCGACCACTGGCAGAAGCTATCAGCACGGCCGGCGGTGTCTCCTTTGAGGCGCTCGATAACCGGCTGATGCTTCGAGCACGTTCTGGTGTCTTTTGCGCGGGCGAAATGTTGGATTGGGAAGCACCGACCGGAGGATATCTGCTCACTGGTTGCATGGCGACCGGACATCTCGCCGGGACCGCAGCCGCCGGGTGGGCACACGCACAATGCGCACGGCCTACCTGAGCGATCATCCTGTTCTGTCAGGCGTGATGCATCCGCATCACGCTAATAACCAGTTCCAGATTTTTGAAAGCCAGCTGGTGATCATTTCGATCCAGGAGTCGATTATCGACGGTGGCTCAATCTTCACGGAGGGTGATGGTGCTGCAGGTTTGATAGGAGCGATACTCGGCGGGGAGGAGGCAGCTTGTGCAACCTGCGTCAGTTCCGTATTCTGAGCAGATCCGACTGACGATATGGACTCTTCAGAGATAACCGGCTCGGTTATGACGAGTTTCTCTCTTTCCGAATCCACCATCACAGACGCCTGGGGCCGTTCTATTTTCTCCTTGTACTGAGCGACCTTGGCTTGCAAGGAGACGCTCTCTTGCCGAATATCCACGATCTTACGCGCCAGCTGCCAACTCTGGTTCATCAAGGTCGCCACCTGTGTCTTCAACAACGCGAGGGTGTCCTCCACTCGCTGTTTCATAATCGGCAGCTGTTCTTCTTCTCGCTGAATCGCGGCCCGCAGTTCAGACACGGCGACATCTTCACGCCGGTTTGAAGCCTGTAGCCTCGCGATCTCCTGATCCAGCTCCCTGAGGTCTCCGCGTACTGCCTCCAAGACTTGAGTCTCTTCCAGCGTGTCCGCCTTGACCTTTTCGTACGTACGCCGACTGACACAGCCGACCTCCAAGAATACAACCGCAGCGAGTACACAGAACACAACCCGTTGAACGGCTGGAGACATGGTACCGGTAGGAGATGTCATCGGTGGTGCCTCATGGGTTAGCCAAACCGAAACCCGTGCGACCGGGTTTGCAGTCGGTCCAGTGAGTAGCTACGCGTAAGATGTACACAGTTGATGGGGATCCGTCAACCCTGCTCGCACTCTCTTCGGGGAGCCCTTGGATAACCAGTCGAAGTGTGCGTACTATGGGTCCTGATGTCGTCTAATGCGGCCATGTCCATTCGGCTCCCCCCGGACTGTGAGACGGATCTCTTGGAGCGTTTTCTCAAGGCCGAAGCCATGGCGCTGTGGACAGTACGGTCAGCGCGCTTACAAGACGTGCCTTCCAACGTCTATGCGTTCCTCCGACAACACGAGGAGGATGAGCAGCAGCATCTGGCACAATTTGAAACCATGATCGGCCGTCAGCCTCGTGAACGGGAACGGCTTCCGACCGTGCCACGACAATGGCCGGCACTGGCCGTTCAGCTCTATGGGTATGAGTCACTGGGACTTGAATTCGCAACGCTACTCGTCATGTTGCGGCCGGACTTGGCCTCGATCCGCGAAGACGAACTGGTCCATGTGGACTTCTTCGAGCGCGAGATTCTCCGCATCCTCAGAGGCGAGGACGTCGCAGCCGAACAGGCCAGGGTCTCGGCGCGTGCGTGGTGGCGGAAATTACCGCGAACCCTCGATCGCTACCTTGAAGGAGCGGCACTCGATCCCTATCGGCAAGTGCTAGCAGAGCGGATTCTCGCCATACTGGAGCAGCGATTCCGTACAACAGGACTGTTCAAATGAACGACGAGCGACGAGGAGGTCGATCAGGCCTGATCGGGAAGCAGGCCGGCGACGGCCCCCATCCTTCGATATTTCTGATCTCGCTGTGCAAGAAGTTGTTCGACGGGCAAATCAAGCAGGTCAAAGAGTTGGTTGGTCAGTGCTTTCCCGACCAGGTCACAAACAGCTCGCGGTTCGCGATGAGCACCGCCCAGCGGTTCAGAAACAATCGTGTCGATCACGCCAAGTTCGAAAAGGTCCCTCGCGGTCATTTTCAATGCGGAAGCGGCATCGGGAATCTTTTCCGGATTGTCCCAGAGAATCGCGGCACAGCCTTCAGGTGAAATGACCGAATAGACCGAATGTTCCAGCATCAAGACTCGGTCGGCGACGCCGAGAGCTAGAGCCCCCCCGCTCCCCCCTTCACCGATGACCACGGCAATAATCGGCACGGTCAAGCGGGACATGACAAACAAATTTCTGGCGATGGCTTCGGCTTGCCCACGCTCCTCGGCGCCGATACCGGGATAGGCACCGGGCGTATCGATAAAGGTCATGATCGGGCGGTTGAACTTTTCCGCCATCCGCATGAGGCGAAGGGCTTTCCGATACCCTTCTGGATTAGGCATGCCGAAGTTGCGTTGCACTCGTTCTTTGAGAGTCTTGCCTTTTTGATGACCGATAATCATCACCGATCGGTCGTTGAATCTGGCAAATCCTCCCACAATGGCCCGATCATCTCCGAACACACGGTCGCCGTGCAGCTCAAGAAAATCTCGTGTCAACTCATTGATGTAATCCAGCGTGCTTGGGCGCTGAGGGTGGCGAGCCAGCTGTGTTCGCTGCCAGGGGGTCAGGTTTTTGTAGAGATCGTGTTCGACTTGCGCCAGCTTGGTGCGCAGCTTCCGGATGTCGTTCTGAGAAGACGATTTGCCGCTGGTGGCCGCGGCGGAGAGCTTCTCGATCTTCTCTTCGATCTCACGGATCGGTTTTTCAAATTCGAGGTAGTCGCGCATAGCCCCGTTCACTTCTGGAGAACAGTCAGCCAACCGGCCCAACTAAGATCCCTAGGATAGCAAAGAGAGGGCCCCTTTGCCTAGCACTTCCTCAACCTCCGACACAAAATGGTCACTGGGGGAAACCGTCAGGTTGGGGAGGGGATTTGTTTCAGCTTCCCAATTTGCATCGGTCCGAAACAGCATGGAGATCGTGGTGCTGCCGGGATGTCGCAGGAAGACCTCTCGCAATCGAGGCAATTGCTGAGGGATCTCCGGACGATCCATGAGGCTGATGCGGATGCGCTTGATCGTCTGGACCTGCACCTCGGCCAGCGGCTCGATCTTGCTGCCACGGATTTTGGTGCCTTTGTCGCCACGATCAATCGTACCCGTAATACGAACGATCCGTTCCGGCGCAATCAGCTCACCCGCCGTCCTAAACAAATCGGGGAACACAATCACCTCCGTGGTCCCATGCAAGTCTTCCAGTGTGAGGTAGGCCATCCGATCGCCCTTCTTCGTCAGCATCGACTTGACCGTGGCGATGATGCCGCAGATCTTCACCTCGCCACCATCCCCACAGTCTTTCAATCCCACGGTCGTCGCAGTCGACAAGGCACTCAGTGTCGCTTCGTAGCGGGTGAGGGGATGGGCGGAAATATAAAACCCGGTCAGCTCTCGTTCGTACTTCAATCGTTGGACTTGATCCCATTCCGCGATCGAAGGCAGCGGGGAAGTCGGCAAGACCGTTGTGGTGGTGTGGCCATTCAACTCCTCACCGAAAATGCTGGTCTGTCCGAGATCACGTTCACGTTGTGCCGCGGCGCCCTCCTCCACGGCTTGATCAAGCACTGCCATGAGTTGTGAGCGCTTAGCGCCGGTGGAATCAAACGCACCGGCCTTAATGAGGCCTTCCAACATCCGCTTATTGGCCTTATGAAGATCAACTCGCCGACAGAAATCAAAGAACGACCCAAAGGGACCGGTCTGTGCTCGCACATCCAATACTGACTCCACCGCGCCCTCTCCGACATTCTTGATGGCCGCTAAGCCGAACCGGATGGCGCCGTCATGGACGGCGAAGTGCGTTTGGCTGGCATTCACGTCAGGCCCCAGCACTTTAATGCCCAGGTCCCGACATTCGGTGAAATACCCGACCAGCTTATCCTGATTGCCCATATCGGTCGTCATCAGGGACGCCATGAATTCGGTCGGGTAGTGGGCTTTTAAGTAGCCCGTCTGATAACACAAAACAGCATAGGCTGCCGCATGCGATTTATTGAAGCCATATCCGGCGAATTTTTGAATCAGTTCGTAGAGCTTGTCCGCTTTTTTCTCGGGAATATTCTTGTGTTTCGCGCCATCAAGAAACTTGACCCGCAGCTTTTCCATCTCTTCCGGTTTCTTTTTGCCCATTGCCCGACGAAGGATGTCGGCCTGGCCCAAGGAGAACCCGGCCATCTTATTAGCGATCGCCATCACCTGCTCCTGGTAGACGATTACGCCATAGGTATCCTTGAGGATCGGCTCCAGTTCTGGCAGCTCATAGGCAATCGGCACCTTCCCCTGTTTTCGCTTGATAAAATCAGGGATAAGATCCATCGGTCCGGGACGATACAGCGCGATAATGGCGATAATGTCTTCAAACCGGTCTGGCTTGAGGCCCGTCAGGAGATCCCGCATACCTGAGCTTTCAAGCTGGAACAGCCCCGTGGTTTTTCCCGAGCTCAGCAGGGCAAAGGTAGCTGGATCGTCAAAGGGCATTTGATCGATGACTAACGGCGGTGCATCGGGATGCGTTTCGTTGATCAGAGTCTCGGCACGTCGTATCATCGTGAGCGTCTTGAGTCCGAGGAAGTCGAATTTGACCAACCCGATTTTTTCGACGTCCCCCATCGAGTACTGGGTAACAATTTCGTCATTGGCACCTTTGTAGAGCGGTACGTGGTCGGTGAGCGGTCCTTCGGAGATCACGACGCCAGCCGCATGGGTCGAGGCATGACGAGCCAAGCCTTCGAGCGATTGCGCGTTAGCCATGAGCTCTTTGACCTTCGGATCCGTCTCCACCAACTCGCGCAAGCGAGGCTCGGTTTCCACGGCCTGTTGCAACGTAATGTTCAATTGGTTGGGAATGAGCTTGGCCACCTTATCGGCATCCGCGTAGGACATCTCCAGCACACGGCCCACATCGCGGATCGCCGCCTTGGCGCCGAGTGTTCCAAACGTGATGATCTGCGCGACGTGGTCGGAGCCATACTTGTCCACCACATAGTTGATCACTTCCCCGCGCCGGTCCATGCAGAAATCCATGTCGATATCCGGCAGGGAGACGCGCTCAGGATTCAAGAATCGCTCGAACAAGAGGGTGTAAACCAACGGATCTAAGTCTGTAATCCGAAGAGCATATGCGACAAGACTGCCGGCAGCTGAACCGCGTCCTGGCCCGACAGGAATGGTGCGCGATCGTGCGAAACGGATGATGTCCCATACGATGAGGAAGTATCCGGCAAATCCCATTGAACAAATCACCATGAGCTCTTCCCTCAATCGCTGCTCGTACACAGCTGAGGCGATCCGGCTCGGGCGTTCTTTCAAGCGTTCCTTAAGGCCCGCGACGGCGAGATGCTCGAGATAGGACTCACGGTCATTAAATTCTTCAGGAACACGGTATTGCGGAAGATATGTCTTGTTCAGTGGGAGATCGAGGTCGCAATCATCAGCAATGCGGCAGGTGTTCAGCACGGCACCCGGAAACTCTGCAAACGCCGGTGCAATTTCTTCGGTTGATTTCACATACAGTTGATCTGTGTCGAACTTCATCCGACTGGGATCGCTGACCGTCTTTCCGGTCTGCAGACACAACATCAATTCATGTGGCCGTGAGTCTTCCTTCTTCAGGTAGTGACAATCATTGGTACCCACGAGAGGGACCCCAAGTTTCTTATGGATCTCCATGAGCCCGGCGTTGGCCACGCGCTGATGATCGAGTCCGTTGGCCTGCACCTCGAGATAGAAATGATCCTTGCCAAAAATGTCCTGAAATTCACCGGCCACTGCCATCGCGCCGGCCATATCATTCTGGCCAATGAGATAAGGAATTTCACCGCTTAAGCAACCGGACAATGCAATGATCCCATCGTGGTGAAGCTTTAAGAGTTCTTTGTCAATCCGAGGCTTATAATAGAACCCTTCAAGATATCCTTTACTAACCACTTTGATGAGATTCTGATAACCAGTGAGATTCCGCGCCAGTAAAATCAGATGATAGTAATCGTTGTGTGCAAGGCCGCTATCCTTCTTCGCATGTCGACTTCCGATCGCCATGTAGGCTTCACACCCGATGATCGGCTTGACCCCCACCTCCTTGGCTTTGCGATAAAACTCGACCGCGCCGAACATGTTGCCATGATCGGTCATGGCCACGGCAGGCTGATTAAAGGACTTGATCTGGCGGACGAGCGGCTCGATCTGATTCGCACCGTCGAGAAGACTGAACTGGGTATGGAGATGCAGGTGAACAAAAGAGGAAGCCACGAAAAGTACACCTCGTTAATGGATTGTAGTGAGGGCGTAATAAGGAGTCAACGACGAACCTGGAAAAGGGAAATCATCCCCGAAAGAGACGCCGTTGAAACACCATCTTATTGTGGGATTGCTAGAGCCGTTCTCCGTACTTTCGGAAGTGTTGTTCTTTGGCGTCAGCGATCCACTTGTCCCGTTTGATGCGCTCAGGATCGGTCTCGAGTTTCTTGGCAATCTTCTCGATATCGTCCGGTTTCCAACGAGCAATTTGGATAAACGTGTAAGTGCCCATCTTATTGAGGGTCTGCGCAAATACTGGCCCGATTCCGTTGATCTTTTTCAGATCATCCTTCTGACTGCCCTTACCCACCTTGGATTGTCCTTCTTGGGAACTCAGTTTGGCGTGATTCGAGCGAGCCTGCGGAGATCCTACGGGTGTCGGAACTGGTTTCGTGCGGAGAGTTACCCGCAGCTCTTTGAGGCGTTGCTGCAAGCGATCAATGTGCTCATCTTTCTGTGCAATACTCTGAACTTCCTCGAGGAGAGTTCGACGCTCCGCTTGGAGCGCATGCAACTCACGGTGGAGGCTCGCAATCTGCTCGTCCCGTTCGTGCAGACGTTGCTCATTGAGCAGATGTTGGGAACGGAGTTGGTCCTGCGCGGCGCATTGCTCCTGGAACTTCGCCGTTTCGCCTTCAAGCTCTTGCATGGTGCGCGCGTGAATTCTTTCCCATTCCTTCAGCTCTGATTGCTTCTCACGAAGGAGGTGGGTGACCGGCACAAGCTCTTGGATCCGCCGGTCGCGCTCCGCGATGGCCTGTTCCAGCTGCTGGATCACACCGCGATGGGCGGCCTCCCGATCACTCAGTTCCACCTCCAACTGATGAACGCGGCTCTGCACCGATTCGAACGTCTTCA
>JBQTJA010000021.1:0-27309 GCA_052387595.1 Nitrospiraceae bacterium
TGTAACAAAAAGCGCGCCGCCAGATCAGCCGCCACAAGGCGGCCCGCCTGCTCAACCGCGCGATTCTGCAGCGCCCGATTGAACTGGAGATCGGGCGTCACGAAGAACTCCGACGCCCCTTTGACGACTTGGCTCCAGACCACTTTGCTTGACCGTGCGTCTTCAACCCGAGCCAAGACGACCACTTCAGTCCTGCTTTCCAGCGTTGCCGTCGAGGAAAAACTGAGCGTCGGCACGATCACCGACAGGATTTGCCCGGTTAGCACAAGATCCGCCGCTTCAGAATCAGACACGACCTGCGCCCCGCTGCCGGCAGAAAACTCTTCGCGGAGGTAGTTGGTGAATCGCGTTTCGAGATTCGGCTCGAAACTCCCGTTGATCAATGTCCGGATGATGAGGCGCGGCGGAGGATCTTGGGAAGCGGTCGCAGAGGCTCCTCCGATAGTTGGGCCAGCTCCCTCCACTCGAAACTGGTACCCACAGGCGGTCAACAGAGTCATCACCGTGAGGCATCCGATGGCCGAGAACGGTGTACGGAGTCCGGCCTGTCGAGTGCGCGAACCACGCATGTCCTCACACAACGAAGTTAAGCAACTTCTTTTCGACGTAGATCACCTTTTTTGATTCTTTACCTTGAATCCACTCCGCCGCCTCTGCGCGAGCCAGTCGTTCGATCTCATCGCGCGACGTGCCTACGGGAACATCGATCTTCGCCCGAAGCCGACCATTGACCTGAACCGGGATAATCATGCGCTCGCTCAGCGTCATCGCTGGATCGAAGGTCGGCCAAGGCTGTTGCGACACACTGGGTTGGTGTCCCAGCAGGTCCCAGAGTTCCTCGGCAACATGCGGCGCGAACGGCGAGAGCAGCAAGACGAACGGCTCAATCACCAATCGAGACCGTTGCTGCGCCTTCGTCATCTCATTCGTGAAAATCATCATCTGCGAAATCGCCGTGTTGAACCGGAGGGCCTCGATGTCCTCGGTAACCTTCTTGATGGTGTGATGAAGCAACCGTTGGTGATCAAGGCTCGGTTCAGCTGAGACGACGGCGTGTGAGAGCCGGCCTTGTTCATCGACCATCAGCCGCCAGACTCGCTCCAAGAAACGGGTCACGCCTTCCACACCTCTGGTACTCCAGGGCTTCGTGGCTTCGAGCGGTCCCATGAACATCTCATAGAGCCGCACGGCATCCGCGCCGAACTGATCGATCATGTCGTCCGGGTTCACCACATTCCCCCGTGACTTCGACATCTTCTGATTGTCTTCTCCCAGGACGACGCCCTGATGGACCAACTTCAGGAACGGTTCAGGAGTGCTCACGACGCCGATATCGAACAGAACTTTATGCCAGAACCGAGCATAGAGGAGATGCAGAACGGCATGTTCGCTGCCCCCGATGTACAGGTCCACGGGCATCCAATAGCGCTCTTTTTCCGGATCTACAAGCTGTGTTGAATTCTTGGGATCGATGAATCGCAGGTAGTACCAGCAAGATCCGGCCCACTGCGGCATGGTGTTGGTCTCGCGCTCAGCGTGGTGACCACACTTTGGACAGACTGTTGCCTTCCAAGGCTGGCCGTCCACAACAACGCGAGCAAGCGGTGCTTCAATCACTTCACTTACTCCAAATACGCCAGTTGTGCCCCGATAGCCCGAATCTGTTTGTTGTGGCACATATATCTGGGGTTTGAAATCTTTTGCCTCTGGAAGGACGAGGGGTAGTGCCGATTCTGGCAGAGGCATGGGCTTATGGCATTCTGAACAATGCACTATCGGAAACGGCTCCCCCCAATAGCGCTGGCGGGCAAAGAGCCAGTCCCGGAGTTTGTAGTTGACCGCTCGCATGCCCTGCCCTTGCTTCGCCAACCAATCAGTGATCTTCGGAATCGCCTCGGAAGGCATGAGACCGTTGATTGAGAACGTGCCATCGCCCGTGGACGAATTCACGACCTTCCCGCGATCCGTATCAGTGAAGGCCGCTTCCTGAACATTCCCGCCGGAAATAACCTCACGAATCGACAACGCGTATTGTTGCGCGAACGCCCAGTCTCGCTCGTCATGCGCCGGCACCGCCATGATGGCGCCTGTTCCATAACTCATCAGTACATAGTCTGCGATCCAAATCGGCAACCGTTCCTGGTTCACCGGATTGATCACATAGCCGCCGGTGAAGACACCGGTCTTTTCTTTTTCGAGCTCTTGCCGTTGCAGATCACTCTTATTCGCCGTCGCTTTCCGATAGGCTGCAACCGGCTCTTTCTGTTCCACGCTCGTGATCACATCCACCAGCGGATGTTCAGGCGCCAGAACCATATAGGTCGCGCCAAACAGCGTGTCCGGTCTGGTCGTGAACACTCGAACCGCGCCGTTCTGATCTGCCAGGGAAAAATCAATCTCCGCACCGATCGAACGGCCGATCCAATTCTTTTGCATCTCCAACGTACTGGAAGGCCATTCGACGAGCTTCAGGTCTTCGAGTAAGCGATCGGCGTAGGCCGTGATCTTGAGCACCCATTGACGCATCGGCTTGCGAATCACATCGAAGCCACCCACTTCGCTCTTGCCATCGACGATTTCCTCATTCGCCAGCACCGTGCCGAGCGCCGGACACCAGTTCACAGGGACTTCCGCCACGTAGGCCAATCCTCGTTCGAAGAGCTTGAGGAAAATCCATTGCGTCCACCGATAGTATTGCGGGTCGGTGGTGCTCAGTTCTCGCTCCCAGTCATACGAGAGCCCCACACGCTTCATCTGGCGCTTGAAGGTAGCGATGTTTTGGGCCGTGGTGATCGCGGGATGAATTCCTGTTTTCACCGCGTACTGTTCAGCCGGCAGACCAAACGCATCCCAGCCCATCGGATGCAGAACGTTGAACCCACGCATCCGTTTATATCGAGAGACGATATCAGTCGCAGTGTACCCTTCCAGATGCCCGACGTGGAGCCCGGACCCGGACGGGTAGGGAAACATATCCAGGCAATAAAATTTTGGCCTCGAGAGGTCATCGGAAGCTTTAAATGGGCAGTGCTGTTCCCAATAAGCCTGCCACTTCGCTTCGATGGCGTGGTGATCGTACCCTTTACTCATCGTCATTCCACATGAAAAGAACGCAGGACTCTAACATAGCCCCAGGGGGGTCACAAGTTCCCGACTCCATCAGCCAAAGACCTTGTTATACTACCGGCGCAATGGGATTCTACGGCGAACACATCTTCCCTCGCCTCATGGAGTGGGTGATGGCGGGTGAGGAATTTCAACGCTTGCGCCAGATGCTCCTGGCCTCAACCAAGGGAGAGGTTCTGGAACTCGGCATAGGAACCGGGCTCAATCTCCTCCACTACCCCCACACTGTCAGAAATCTGTACGCCGTCGACCCGTCTGCTCTTCTCCCCAATACGGTCTTGGCACGAAGAACCCGTCTTCCCTTCCCAGTTGATATCCAAAAAGGCACCGCAGAGGCCCTGCCCCATGCCGATCGGCTGTTCGACTATGTGGTGAGTACCTGGACGCTCTGCACGATTCCCAATCCAGTGCTCGCGCTGCAGGAAGTTGGACGCGTCCTCAAACCAGGAGGAATATTTCTATTCTTGGAGCATGGCCGGAGCGATGACCGAACGATCGCCGCGTGGCAGGACCGGTTGAATCCGATTCAAAATGTGATGGGTTGTGGATGTCACCTGAACCGGCAGATCGATCGGCTGATTACCCAGTCCGGCCTCACAATCGCTCACCTCGATCGATTCAGCATGCAGGGTGTGCCCAGGTTGATTGGTGAGATGTATCGAGGCACGGCAACCAGACAGCACTAGGCTGGTGACCGGCCATTGAGCAGCGGTGTAAATCCGGCCACAGAGAGAAACTGGGGAAGTGGAGACGGCGGTAATTGCGAGCTCGACTTGGCGCTGTGTACCAGGTGGGCCACCCCGAATGCTTTCGCGGCCATCAGACAGCCTTCATCGTCATCCATAAACAAAGATCTCGACGGATCGAACCCTAACAAGCGTTGACAGTTCGGCCAATACTCCGGCCGCATCTTGAGATAGCCAACCTCAAACGCGTCTACAATCCGATTGACGTACCGATCCAGCCCAGTCTTGGCGACTTTGACCGATACACCTGTAGAATGGGCATTCGTCACGATGGTCACAGGCTTCCCGAGTTGCCGAAGATGGCGCAAAAAATCCTCGGCACCGGGCAGAAAACCGATCATGTGATCGAGTTCCTTGTGCATCGCCACCACGTCGAGGCCGACCCGCTTCGTCCAGTACTCCAGATCCGTCCACGCCAGTTCGCCTTCGACCGACCGGTACATCGCCATCAAACGATCGCGAGCCTCCTGAAACGGAAGGGCGTGGAGCATGGCATATCGACGCGGCAGCTCCTCCTCGAAAAAAAAGTTATCGAAATGGCGGTCGAGTAACGTGCCGTCCATATCGAGCAGCACATCGTCAATCTGTGTCCAGTCGGGGAAATGCTGGGGACTGAGGACTGCGGACTGAGGCATGGGGAAAGTATAGCCGAAGCACTGCAGAGAAGACGAGCTCGGTTGAGGCTGTTTGCAAAATGGTCAATCGTTGGTCGTTACTAATTTGCCCGTAAGACAGGAAGGACGTTGTTTAGTCCCGGAGGACGCTGAAAAAGCTCTTCCAGCAAGGCCGCAGCAAGCGAAAGGTCGAGGCGTACGCGATTGGTACGTTGAGACCTTAAGCGAAGCGAGAACGCCGCTGGAGGAGTTTTGCAGCGTCCTCATGTTGTCTTTCAGAAAAACCCTGTGTTACCGTCCAAGACCTCATGCCGCGCACGAAATCCGCTCCCAAACAAGAACCGACGCTGCCGTTGCTCCCAACAGAAGGGGGACCACCGCCGCTTGTGGCCATCATTGGCCGGCCGAACGTGGGAAAGTCGACGCTGTTCAACAAGATTTTAGGCGCGAAGATCGCTATCGTGGACGACGTCCCCGGCGTGACCCGCGACCGCAACTATGCCGATGCCACCTACCGTAATCGAAAGTTTCGGTTGGTCGACACGGGGGGACTTGATCTTTCTTCATCAGACAGTATGTTGACCCTGATTCGACGGCAGTCGGAACTGGCGATCGCCGAAGCGGATATCCTCATCGTGCTCCTAGACGGTCGCTCAGGATTGACCCCGCCAGACCATGAAGTCGTGCGGCTGCTGCGTGGAGTGACAAAGCCCCTGTTCTATGCGATCAACAAGATCGACACGCCGAAGTCCGAGCCGTTACTCGCCGATTTCTACAAGTTGGGGACCGACCAACTCTATGCCGTCTCTGCCGAACATGGCCTGGGCGTTGCCGAGCTGTTGGACGCCATCTATCCGCTCCTTCCCTCGGTTGACGAAGCGGACGAGCTGCAACAAGTGCCTCGCGTGGCCGTGGTGGGACGCCCGAACGTCGGCAAGTCCACCCTTGTGAACGCGCTGCTGGGAGAGGAACGGGTCGTTGTCAGCAACGTGCCAGGAACGACGCGCGATCCCATCGACTCGTTGGTCACGGACCAGGATCAACGCTACATTTTCACTGACACGGCAGGCATCAGGCGACGCGGCAAGATCGACCGTGGAGTGGAAGGCTACAGCGTTCTCCGATCACTCCGTGCCATCGGCCGGTCCGACATCGGGGTCCTTCTCCTGGATGGGGTGGAAGGAGTCACGGAACAAGACACCAAGATCGCTGGGGCCATTCTCAAGCAAGGACGCGCCTGCATTCTCCTGATCAACAAATGGGACTTACGAGACGGAGATGCTCAGGCGCGGCAAGAATATGAGCTTGAACTCCGCCGACGGCTTTCCTTTCTGACTTGGGCTCCGATCCTGTATGGATCAGCTCTCAAGCCGGACTCCGTCCACCGTCTTTTCCCGCTCCTCAAGGACGTGCACGCTATGTTCACCAAGCGTGTCCCTACTGGCGCGCTGAATACCTGGCTGCAGAAAATTCTGGAGGCTCATCCGTTGCCGGCCCGCAAGCACAAGCCGTCGGCTGTGACGAAGTCCGCCTACATCACGCAGGTGGCCACCAAACCGCCGGTCTTTGCCTTGTTTGTCGGCCATCCGGAAGACCTCACGCCTTCGTACTTGAAGTATTTGGAGAATCAACTGCGCGAGACCTACCAATTCACCGGCACTCCGCTCCGTATCATGGTCAGGAAAAAGTAAGCGCTCGTCGAAGATTCTATTCTGTCATCGCGTCTTTACTTGCCTTCTATCCCTAATTCCCTACAATTTGAGCTTCTGGCATGTAAGGAATGCTCGGATGGGACGCTGACTTTGCGCTTTACAACGGGGATTTTATCAAAAATATAATTCGGCTGGCTCAGACAAACCTTTTCACCTTGCGCTGAGCACTGGAATGAAGGCCACTGGAGGTAGCGACTATGGGCTATGAACAGACAAAGCTTTTGGAACTGGTCGAGCGGGCGGTAAGTCACCGGTGGAGCATTCCGGAGTTTCAGCGTGGGTTTGTTTGGAAGCCAACGCAGGTCCGAGACCTAGCCGAGTCTCTCTGGCTGGATTATCCCATAGGGTCTTTGCTGGTATGGAACAGCGGGCATCAAGCTCAAGAACGAATCGCCGTCGATGCTCAGCGGCCGAGTCAATGGTTAGTGGATGGACAGCAACGAACAACAGCTCTGTGTGTCTTGTTCGGTCGCAAGCCTTATTGGTGGGCATCCTCGGATGAATGGAACAAGACCTTAAAAAGATATGACATTCGTTTCGACGTTGATACTAAGCAACCCCCATTTTTCTGGGTGGCGAATGCCGGCATTCGCAAAGCAAAAGGCCATCGCTATGTGCGCTTGAGTGATCTCCTTGTGCTCGACACACAGAAAGAGCAGGACCAAAAACAGCTCACTGACATGGCACGCGAGATTAAGGCTCAAGGATTATGTGACGGCATGGATGCGATGGAAGTTTTCACGCGCTTGGACCGCGTGCGTAAAATTCGAGAAAAAGAAATCGTGACTGTCACAGTGGATCACGAGCTCGAGGACGTGGTTGAGATATTTTCCCGTCTGAACAGTAGAGGAACGCGGGTGACAGAAGCGGATATATACCTTGGCGTGGTAGCAGCCCGCAATCCGACCTGGGTCCGTGATACATTCCTTCCTCACCTGCAAACCTTGGCAGAAGCCGGATTCGATCTTAATCCAAACCTGTTGTTTCGAACAATTACGGGTGTTGGAGAAAAAAAGACGAGATTCAAGGAAATTCCCGACTCTTTCTGGAACCCGGCGCAAATCGTCCCAGCATGGGACAAAACAAAGAATGCGTGGAAGCGTCTGATCGCAAGATTCCGTGAGTATGGCATCTTGAGTAACGACATCATGCCCACCGAAGCTGCGCTCGTCACCATGATAAGCATCGTCGACAAGTTCCACGATGACCCGGAATTTCATATTGCGCTCTACTGGTTCCTGCAAGCCTCACGTTTTGCACGGTACAGTAGTTCTGGCACTACGTCGTTGGATGAAGACTTGCGAGATATTCAAGGGACGGCTTCATTAAGCGAAGCAATCCAGAAACTATTAGGGAGATTCCGCCACGACGATCCTGTGGAGTCTGAAGATTTCCTGCGTGATTATGGAGATAGCCGGTTTGGTCGATTCATGCTCTATTTACTCGTCTATCGGAATAAGGCACTGGATTGGGATGAGCACTCACACAGAATTGGATTTGAGGGTGTGGAGGTATTAGCTGATTTCCGCCCGCAGTGGCACCATATTTTCCCCAAGAAGTACTTGGAGGGAAGCTATAACAACGGCCTGATAGACGCACTGGCCAATATTGCAGTGATTGGGCCGGCTATCAATATCCGCATCAGCGCAAAAGCGCCTATGGACTATGTCTCCCGATACAAAATCACACCAGAGAAGTTGAGACAACAGTTCATCGATCCGCAGTTTACCAGCGTGCCGATCACAGAGTTTGAAAGTTGGGTCCGACAGCGCGCAGAGCGATTGGCCAAAGAAGCCAATGCTTTTCTCGCCGAACTGCGGAATGGGCAGTGAGCCAAGAGCAACCCTAAAAGCTTGACCTCCGCTTTCGGGACATCGCTGAAGGAAGGCGTCAGCAACCATTACCTTAATGGACGAGGTGCACGAGTCTGGGCCGTCCGCTTCGCGTCGCTCCCGGCGGATCTTTGCCTGGTCTCAACGAAAGCCAGGCCGGCTGATGCACAGCAATGTCATTCCTCTTCATTCACTTCGTCGTACCACTTCTCACGATAGATCGGGCAGAGGCCTTTCGAGCGGAGAAAGTCAGTCACGTCCTTGATCATGCCGCCGTTTCCGCAGAGATACACGGCGAGGTTGTCCACCCTCTTGACACGCTCCTGCACCAGAGCGGTGACGCGACCGATCGGACCGGTCCATCCCGGACCCGGACGAGACAATGTGACGGTCCTGTGAAACGAGGGATGCCGGGCCGCCAGTTCGTGCAGCTCTTCTTGATAATACAGATCCCGCTGGGCTCGGAGACCCCATAGCAAGGATACGACCTGCGGGGTGGCTTTGGGTAACAGGGTATGAAGCATAGACCGAATCGGGGCAATCCCCGTGCCGGTCGCGACAAACAGCAGATCGCGTGGCGCATCATCGCGCAGACGAAAGCTTCCCGCCGGCCCTTTGAAATGGACCTGATCGCCGGGGTTGAGACCAAAGAGCCATGTCGACCCTGGTCCGTGGTCCACGCGGTTGAAGACCACTGTAAGGATGTTTCGTTGACTGGGCGGCGAGGCATCGAATAGGCACGGGTCATCGGATGCGGCCTCCCTTCGATGGGAATCTCAAAAGAAATGAATTGCCCCGGCTGGAAGTCCAGTGTCGCAGGCGAGATCAATCGCAAGTCGAGCTCACGGACATCGTGTGTGAGATCATGCACTCGGACGACCTCGGCGGCATTCGTCTGCATCCTTTAGTCCTCCTCCATTCAGACAGAGTCTGCTGCGGACTCTTGATATCTTATCGGATTTCGGGTTGACTCTAATTCTGAGCTCATGTTATTCCGCATAGACGATTGACGGATTGGGATTGATTGCGGCACCATGACCTCAAAGCTTGAGGAGTTTGCGTGTAGGCAGAACGAACGAGTCATCACCGCCATATCGAACAGCTTCTTCATGGACCGATTCGTACACAGTCGCCAGCTCTTTCTCACAGTGTTTCTCCTAGGACTGGTCCATGCTGGATGCGCCACAGCCAGTCCTCCGGATGGAGAAAGGGCCCAGATACCACCCTCTGAGCCTATCCCTTTGGAATCTCAGCTCGATGCCTCGATAACGGCGCAGGCCCAGACTAATCAGCCCCAGACCGATGAGGCAACGCCCAAGCCATCGGAGGTCGACGCGGTTGCACCTACTGAACCACAGAGCGACCTTCCTCCGGTTGTTCAGCCTCCAGACAACGAAGCTCAACCGGCTCAGTCCTCCGACAATGTACCAACCGCTCAGCCACAGACAGACGCGCCGACGACCGCGCAACAGGAACTCGATCGTCCAGCGCCCGTTTTCACGGATGTGAACCCCTCCATCAGACTGACGGGACGGGTCTGGCGGGCCAAGCCAGGGATCGTCTTCCTGAAGACACCGATCGGGCTCATGTCGCTCAGTTCAAAGACCACGCTCAAAACCCTCCCTGCCTCGCAAGAGGTGTCTTTTGTGATTCATGAGGACTATGTCGTTGTGGATCTCGTGAGGCGAACCGATGGGACGCTCGTCCACCGCTACCTGACCGGACCGTTCAAGCGAGACAGCGGAGACGGCACCAAGTTGGTGTGTTGGACACCGGAAGGCGGCGAGAAAGCCGTCCACATAGGTGCATACGAACGGGCGCTCGCGTCCCGCAAGGACGGCGAGTCCGTGACGGTTGAAGTTGACGGAACGGATACCGTCATCGGCGTGCATGACCTCCAGTTCGATCTTCAAATCGGCCAGGTTGCCACCCCTGGAAGCAAGGCTCATCTGTTGCTCACCGGCACGATCTCTAAAATGAAGTCTAATTTTATCTTCTTCAAGACGCCCATCGGCATCGTCAACGTCAACACCAAGATCGGCATCAAGAACGCCAAGATCGGGCAGACCATGACCTTGCATATGCACAACGACTCCGTCGTAGCGGATCTTGCCGCGTCCAGCGATTCTGCTCTGATCCGGCGTTTCGTCACCGGTCCGTTGGAATTTGCCACGCCGGATCGAACCAACGTCAAGCTCTGGACCCCGGAGGGAGAACAGAACTACCCGGCAGATCTTGGCAGGTCCGCGCTGAACGGGGCACGAGAAGGGACCCCGATCACGGTGGAACTCAACGGGCAAGGCAGCGTCATCGAATTTCACCGGATGAAGTAGCGCATGGACTTCCCACCTTCGTCTTGACTCTCTTTTCCACCCCCTCGTAGACTCGCTCCGTATGAACACCTCCCCTACGACTCGCCGCTTGCCGGCCTCCTCCTCAACGGATCCCCATTCCGTCACAAATTTTGATACGCTGTATAAAGATCACGTCGATCTGATCTATCGCTTTGCTCATCGGTTGTGCGGCGAACCTGAGGCGGCAAAGGATCTGGTACAGGAGACATTTCTGAATGCCTATCGAGGCTTCGACAAATTTCGTGGTGACGCCCAGATTTCGACGTGGCTCTATACAATCGCCTCGCGGGCATGCCTGCGCATGCGGCGCAGACGGAAAGGTGCCCCGGAGCGAGAGCTATCCCTGGAGGAATTCATTCCGACATCGGACGGTGAATTTCGCTTGCAGATTCCGATCGATGGACTCAGCCCAGAAGCCGCGCTCCACAACAAGCAATTGCGAACCGCGCTCGATGCCGCGATCGACCAACTACCGAAGAAGTACAAAATGGTCTTGGTGCTTCGCGACATGGAAGAGGTTAGCGCCAAGGAGGTCGGAGCCATCATGGGCTTGAACGAGCGCGCGGTGAAATCACGTTTGCACCGGGCTCGACTGTTTGTGCGCCGTCAACTCAGTGCGCGAGGCCTCGGTGAACCACTCACTGATCACCACCACGACTCACGTGGGTAGCGGAGGGACTGCTCCAAATGGCACAACGTAGCGAGTCCAAACGGAAACGGCAGGCTTCCACGACTGGACAGCCACACACTCATGGGAAAAGCCGATGCCTGCGCATCCTGCGCCAGTTGTCCGCCTATATCGATGACGAACTGTCCGTAAATATTTGTCAAGAAATTCGTCAACATCTGGGTGCCTGTCCAAATTGTGAAACCTTCGTGATGTCGTTGCGCCAAACCGTATCGCTCTGTCACCACAGTCCGGCACCGGCGCTATCGGCAGCCGACCGAGCGTTGATGCGTGAGAAAATACTGAAAACCGCATCATCTCGATAACCCACAACAGCGTGACTCTTTTTCATCATGACTAAGAACCTCTTACTTGGAATGCTACTCCTGTTAGGACTGCTGACAGCCTTAGAGACAACCGTGCCAGACCTTGTGACTGCGGCGTCTCAACCTCCTCGAAAGGCAACTCAACACAAGACCACCCACAAGGCCGCCGTCGAGACAGCCGTTCAATATGCCGAAGCGATCGCGAAAGGCGACAAGAGCACGACAGGGCAGCTGGACTTCGCATGTCAATACAAGCTCCTGACGGTGCCGTCGGCCACCCTTCCAAATCCTCAGGCGACGGACACCTCGTATGAGGGTTGTTGGCAAGAGCTGACCGCAAGTCATGCCCCGTTTATGAAACGGTCGGATATTGGGATGAATGTTCTCTGGCCCAGTACCGGTCCGCTTGTATTTTATGGAGATGACCTGTCCCGCGCTCCCGCCTCCGCCTTTGTGATGGATGCGCTGGGAATCTCCCCGCCTGGAACCGGCCTTCATCTGACGGTGACCGACGTCCGTCCGATCCCAAACGGATCCTTCCGGCTGAAGCCGAACGGGAAAGTCATCGGAGTCCCGACCACGCTGGTCGCGCTGACCGTCCACTATCATGACCCTCTCACCTCACCGGTGACATACGGTCCAGGCACCGTCCAGTGGACGAACACGATCACACGCGAACGACGCGCCGTGAAATCCATCATCACACAATGGGTGGTCTTCACCGGACTCAGAGCCCATGGGTTCCCACGCGACACGGCTGTCTTCCACCTTCCTGTTGCCACCACACCTGAAGCAGCGGGCATGGTGGCCGACAAGATACCATTCACGACGGAGATCAGCCGCGCCCTTCCGGACTCTATCGTCCGGTGGGGTCCTGAAGATCAGCCAGGAACGTTGACCGCTGCCGCCGCTCGTGCCGCTGCGTTTCCTGAGTTGCGCGATCGCGTCGCCCTGCTCAATCGCATCTTGATCATCGACCCGCATCAGGTCGATGCGCTGACGGTTCTGACCAGACATCTCTATGCGGTCCTGCTTCGGGAAGCCTCCCAGAGCCACAAACTGACCGTCAAGGATCTAGCGTTATCGCTGACCGTCAATGAGTTCTATTGGAACATCTATGCGACCGCCGGTCGCCTCGACCTCGCAAATGGGATGGAGATGGGCGGATTCTCGCAACCGACCCCGGCCGATTTCCTGTACCGGCTGTTGCCTGCGTTGGAAACCCTTGCGAACACCCATCCTGAGCAGTTGGATACCCGCTTCCGGCTCGGCATGGCCTATCGCTGGAACAATGACCAGATTCCGATGATCGAGACGTTCGAAGCGTTAGTCAAAGACATTCCAGCTGACCGAAAGACACCCAAGGCCGAAGCACTCCTACAGCTTGCGTGGTCCCGCATCAACAAAGTGGCCTGGAATCGGATCTTGCACGACCCCGACAGCGTCCGAGCCTACGAGGATGCTCAGGCCTCATTGGCCCTCGCCGAGTTGCCGCTCGATAAGTTCCTCGCGGAATACACCATGGCCTACAGCATGATTTTCATGCCGGGCTACGGGGATAAAAGCCAGATGCTACGACATCTGACCGAGGCCAAACGCTGGTTTGACGACATACCAGGAAGAGATGATGAGGTCTGGCGGTATTTCCTCGCGAGTGAGGGATTGAAGGCCGTGCTCGACGCTGACCCGATGTTCCAGCCCATCCTAGCCTCGACTGAGAAACCCAAGGGGTAGTCGCCTCATTTGCATTCACCGTCACTTCATCGGACAGACAATGTCAGATGAACTCTGGCCTCGTTAAAGTCCGCTCCCGGCCAAGTGCGGAAGTTCAGCACCGAGATCGTACCGCTGTAAAGCGGTCCTCAGCCCTGTCGCATTAACGTTTGATCTCAGCCGCGTGCGGAGGCCGCAGGCCGTAGCACGTCGGCTGGAGCGAAGGGTTAGGCGTCAGTGCGCGCGTACTCAGAGAAGTTGACATACCGTTCAAGAAAGGCAGTCTTGCCATCTGTGAAGGTTACTCTGCACACGCAGAGGAACTCGCCATACGCCGACACAGTAATGCCTATAGCCTTGCCCTTGTTTGGGACGCGGAAGACTTGGTCCTTCCAGTATGGCCCAAGGAAAAATTCGGCTTCCTTCACCTCGGAGAGGTCAGTGCTGTGGTGGCGCTGCAAGTAGACGAAGATGTCGAAGAGTTGCTTGGGATCCGATGAGGGCGCTATCGAGTGGACAAGAAATAGGTCGCGACTCGCCTTGTACTTGCCGTATCGGTGTTTGTTCCACTCCTTCGCCGACCATGCGCCTACGGCAATGGGCTTGCGAGATGCTCTTGCAGGAATGCTGCTCACACGAGGCAGGGCTGCGCGAAGCATGTGTCGTCCGATGTCTGCCGCGACAGAAGCCGCCAAGTCGTCTTTCGTTGAGAAGCGCTTGCAGATATGTGTAGTAGAGACGCGTTGCTTGAACTTGACGAGCTTCTCGCCACTGGTGCCACCATCGATGAACTTTGGTGTCCAAGGTGCGTCCTCGTTTACCAGGTAGATGTACCGTGGAAGATTGCTTTGTGAGGCTGCGTCGTACTCGGCTTCAGTGATTGATTTCCGATCCCCCTTCGGGATGAAGCCGTACCGGTGCGCATAGATACCCACGAACGAGTCCACTTCCTCAGAGATGATGCGAAGGCACTCAGACTTGGGTCGCTCGTCTCGCGCACCCAGGTTTTCCATTGAAACGTCAATCGCGCCAAGTTGGCGCAGCGCCTTCTGAACGGTCTCCCGATGCTCGACCAGGTCGATGAAGGTAGACGATACGAATACGGAGTGCGATGACATAAGCAGGATCTCCAAATCTGACGCCCAACTATGTTTAGGCCGATCCGCATAAGAGCCGGATTTGCCAATCTCCGTCCGTATAACACGCCACAACAGTTCGGGAAGAATACGCCATGCCCGTTGTCGTTTCAATGAGTTGCGACAGTGGGACCATTTATCACAGGGTATACGATCAGCGTAAGCCCCCCATTTTTTGAGAAGGTTCACATCCCTAGCCCACTGCAGGCGCTTGCCTCGAACGACCGCTTCAATCATGTGATCGACCGGCTCGGATCGCATGGAGGCTATTCTGAAATACCTCAAGTCCCATTGATCAGTCCTGTGCTTACCAGTCCCCTCACCCATTCGGTGTAGCCGCAAATTCACTCTTCCGGGCGATGGCGAAGGAACGTTCCCCTTATTAACATGTAGCAAACATAGGGGACGGTCCAAACACGCTTCTACGGAAAAATAGGACGTTACACACAAGGAGGTGTTCTATGAGTGATCTACACTTAAAGGACATAAAGGATGACCTCACACATGAGCCACCATGGGTGTATTTGTATGCCGTGCTGTTAATTGGGATCATTGCATTTGCGCTCCTGTCCGCCGGTTTCATGGGATGAGCAGTTATCAGCAAATTACCGCAACTAGAGTGTGATGAAGCGAGTTTCTGCCACCAGGACGGGAGTGCTGGCCGGAGCCGTGCTCAAACGGCTCCGGCATCTTTGTCCAGACGGTGCTTTCCATTTTCCTGCCGGTTCAGGCATATCACTTGATCACAGATTCTTATCTGGATCAGCGTAAGCCCCCCCTCTGAGAAGATCCACATCCCTATCTCCCTGCACAGGCCTGCCAGGCTCCCCGAGACGTGCTTGAGTCGTGCAAGACGGAGCTGGCCGCTCATCGATGGAATAGGACTCGCTTTTCGTACGCACTCTTTCGATTCTTGAGCTGGCGCGGGAGCATGTAGCGCAACAACTCGCTGAGCAGGCAATGGAGCTGCCGCCTCCATCAAGGGAGGAAGTCATCTGAGCCGCTTACTGGCGCAACCCACCGCACTCACTGAAGGGGGGTGGAGCCACTCCAAATGTGGGCTTGGATCTCATGAAGATTAGGGCAGGATGGAAGCCTGACGCACCAGCTCATTGGTCAATATCTATTGTTATTCACTCGCACGGAAAGGAGGCAATGATGTTCACATTCGTGCAATCCCAAGAGGGTCATGGGCTTCACCATGGGTACAAAGGTGCCCTCGCACTCGGCGCGTTGCTGTGGCTGATCCTGTCGCTGAGTGGCTGCTCCACATCTCGCAAGGAATACGTTGTGGATTATACCCGCGGTAACGATATGACCGCCCAGGGTTCACGCGAGCATCCGTGCCAGACTGAGGTACACTGCCGGACCCTTGCTGAGCGTGACGGGATACGCTCGTATTGGATGGTCTATCAGTGAGGACGACAATGGCTTGAGCGTTCAGGAGAATCGCTGATGGCCGCTCTATCCGATAGCAGTCGTGTACTACCGGAACAGGTCGATAGCTGACTCTGGCTGGAAGATTGAGTCTGAGTGACTGCGCCTCTTTCATCTTTCTCCCGGCGTAGTCTTTTTGCGCCGCGTCAGGTATCGTACGTGGCGATGTTTCGCTTGAATCGGCAGGACCTTCGTTTCCCCCCGGTGGATCGAGCCTCCGCTGAAGGCCTCCTCGCGGTAGGTGGTGATCTCCGTCCAGAGCGGTTACTGGAAGCTTATCGGCACGGGATCTTCCCTTGGTACAACGACGATCAACCCATTCTCTGGTGGTCGCCAGATCCTCGCGCCGTATTGTTCCCCAACAAGCTCCATGTCTCGCGCAGCCTCAAGAGGAGCCTTCGCTCACGCTTATTCACCGTCACGCTCGATACCAACTTTCGGTATGTCATGGAACAGTGTGCGGGGCCGCGCCCGCAATATCCAGAAGGAGGCACCTGGATCACGGGGGACATGCTGGAGGCCTATACACGCTTGCACGAACTCGGTTACGCCCATTCGGTCGAGACATGGCAGGATGATCGCTTGGTCGGAGGACTGTATGGCGTGGCGATTGGAGGTGCCTTCTTTGCGGAATCGATGTTTACGCGAGTCGATGACGCATCCAAGGTGGCGCTTGTGAAGCTCGTCACGCAGCTTCAGGCCTGGAACGTTCGCCTCATCGATTGCCAGCAGTTCTCTCCCCATGTCAGCCGGTTCGGCGCGGAAGAGATTCCACGATCAGTCTTCATGACACATCTACACCAGGCACTCACCATGCCAGGCCGACAGGGACGGTGGACATTCGAAACAGTGTGAGCTTCTGAAGGAACGAGCTGGCCTGCCTTCACCTGCAAGAGCGACTGCATTTGACAGATTTTTCCCCCGTCGCTTATGATCGTGTCTTCATGTACGAGGAGGAGGCCACATGAGCTTTGTCATCACACCGAAAGAATTGAAGTCGAGACTCGATAAAGGAGATAAGCTGGTGCTGTTGGATGTACGGGAGCCTTGGGAGAATCAGCTCGCCAAGCTGGACAACTCTCTCCTCATTCCACTTGGCACCCTACCCAACTCACTGTCCCAGTTGGACAAAAACACCGAAATCATCGCCTACTGCCACCATGGGATGCGAAGCGGAGATGCCACAGGCTTTCTCCTCCAGCAGGGATTCTCGAACGTGAAGAATTTGATCGGCGGCATCGATGCCTGGTCAATCCAAGTTGATGGGAACGTCGCTCGATACTGACCGGATAAGCTCTCTAAGACGCTGACAGTCGCACAGGTTCGTCTGAGGGCGTACCAGTTGGTGCGTGGTTCGTCCTGCGCGTCAGCCTGTAGGCTGGCAGGCTAGCGGCTCTTCCCTTGGAAAAAATCCACCGTCTGCTTCAGCCCCTCGGCGAGGTCCACCTTGACCTCCCACCCAAGTTCTTGTTTGATCCGTGATGGATCAACTACACTGCGAATCTGCTCGCCGGCTTTGGCCGGGCCATGCAATTCCTTGACGCTCGAAGCCGTCAGGCCGGCAAGCATCCGGAACAACTCATTGACGGAGGTTTCAGCCCCGGTTCCGACGTTATACACTCCATGTGCATCCTGCCCCATGGCGGCCAGGTTGGCTTCCGCCACGTCGTCAACAAATACGAAATCTCGCGTTTGACGGCCGTTTCCATGAATAATGGGCTGCTCGTTGTTCAACATCTTTTGAATGAAGATGGCAATGACTCCGGCTTCTCCATCAGGATCCTGTCTCGGCCCGTAGACGTTGGCATACCGAAGGCTGACGACTGGAATCCCGCTCACCCGTTGGAAATAGGACAAGTAATGTTCGCCGCACAGCTTGCTAATGCCATAGGGCGAGAGCGGGTTGGCGGCGTGAGATTCAACCGCCGGAAACGTCTCCTGTTCACCATAGATCGCTCCACCGGATGAAGAGAACACGACCTTTCGGCACCCATACCGAACCGCTTGCTGCAACACGTTCATGGTTCCCAAGACGTTGATCTGCGCATCGAACACCGGATCGGCTATCGAACGAGGGACATTGATGTGAGCCGCAAGGTGGAGGATAATATTGGGCCGTTCATTGCGAAACACCCGTTCAAGACGCCAGCTGGTAATGTCGGTCTTGTAGAGACTCGCCGCACGATTGACATTCTTCCGCTTGCCAGTGGCCAGATTGTCGACGATGACAACTTGATGCCCCTCTTCAACGAGTCGGTCCACCACATGAGACCCGATAAACCCCGCACCGCCCGTGACGAGTACTTTCATTGGCCCTCCTGAATGAACGCTCAGCAATTACGACAGACTTTACATACCATGAAACGGGGTCTCGTACTCAAAGATTGCTAATATTTCCTGGTTGCCTTTTTTCCCTCTGATCGGAGACGCGACAGTCCCCATGGTCTTCAGCCCCTTCTCCGCCGCGAATTGGACGATTCTCTGAACAGCTTCGGCTCGCTGTGCGTCATCACGCACGATGCCGCCCCGGCCGACTTGGCCCTTGCCGACTTCAAACTGCGGTTTGATCAAGGCGATGACGCGGGCTTGAGCACGGAGAAACGGCAGGATGGGCGGAAGCACCTTCGTCAATGAAATAAACGAGACATCGATGACGGCCAAATCAACCGGATCCGGGATGGCGGAAGGAGGGAGATAGCGAATGTTGGTCCGTTCACTCAGCACGACGCGTGGGTCTTGTCGGAGCCGCCAATCGAATTGACCGTAACCCACGTCAACCGCGTAGACCTTCGCAGCCCCTCGTTTGAGCAAACAGTCGGTGAACCCTCCAGTCGAGCACCCCACGTCGAGACAAATCAATCCTTGCGGGGCGATCGAATAGGAGTCCAGCGCGGCCTCCAGTTTTTCGCCCCCTCGGCTGACGAACGGCTGGGTCTCGCCGATCATTTCAATGACCGCATCGACGGGAATCACTCTGGAGGGTTTGTCGACGATCGCTCCGTTACTTCGGACCTTTCCCGCGAGAATCATCCGGACCGCGGCGTCCCGGCTCTGCACCAATCCCCGAGCCGCCAACACATGGTCGCAACGATCCCTATCGCGTCGTTTGTTTATACTCATGAGAATCGCAAAGGGGGAAAGCTGAGAAAAGAACGAGACTCAGAAGAGCGACCTGTTATGAGTCTTCAGCGGAACCCTGGATATCAATGTCATCGGAGGTGAAGGCGCGTAGTTGTTTTTTCCCATTCTTATCCTGAACAAGCACCTCGACTTTCCGTTCAGCGTCTTCCAATACCTTTAAACAATTCCTCGACAGCCGAATGCCCTCCTCGAAAATTTTCAACGATTCATCCAGGGGCAGATCTCCATTCTCTAATTCACCCACAATAGCTTCCAATCTGGCCATCGCTTGCTCAAACTTCACCCCAGCCACAACCATTCTCCTTTCACGCCAACCCGCCGCCCATTATAGCGAAGTCCCAGCCGGCTTTTAAACTGACGGATCCAACCTGACCTCCTCCACCGTACATCGGATCTGCCCCCTGGCCAAACGTGCCAGGATCTCCTCCCCAACGGAGACCTGTCCGGCATCGCGAATGATCTGGCCGCCAGGCATCGTCTCGAGGATCGCGTATCCTCGATCCAGAATCGCGAGCGGGCTCAGCCCGTTCAATCGGCCCTGATACGCATGGGTGTGCTGGACCTTCTGTTTGAGGCTATGGTTCATGGCAGCGATCACACGCGATCGCAATTGTGGAACGATCAGCAGATCCCGACGCACGTGGAGCGCCGGACTCTTCGATCGTAGCGCGTGCATCCATGTTTGCGCATTCACCATTACTTGCTTGAGATGGGCACGGACTGCTTCTCGCATGCCTGCCACTAGGCCATCCACCCGCTGAGCTTCCTTGAGAATTCTAAACCGGATGTTGCCCATATGGGCAAGCAGAAGATCAAGTCGCTGATGCTGATCCAGGCATTGTGCGCTCATAGCTTGCTGACAGCGGGCGGTGAGCATGCCCAGCCGCTCAACGATCTCCGTGAACACCGGGGCAACTATTTCGGCGGCAGCGGACGGAGTTGCAGCCCGTACGTCCGCCGCAAAATCGGCCAGTGTCACATCCGTCTCATGCCCAACGGCAGATATAATGGGCACCCGTGACGCAGCGATCGCTCGCACGACAGTTTCTTCGTTGAAACTCCACAGATCTTCCAACGAACCGCCGCCTCGCCCGACGATAATGACGTCGACAACTCCGAGCCGGTTCAATGCCTGAATGGCGGCTGCAATCTGTTCAGCCGATCCCGCCCCCTGCACCGGTACGGGCGCGATGATGATACTCAAGATAGGACAGCGACGGTGCAACACAGTGATCAGATCTCGAACAGCCGCTCCGGTCGGCGAGGTCACGATTCCGATCGTCCGAGGGAATGCGGGTAGCGATTGTTTGCCCTCCACATCGAAGAGTCCTTCGGCCTCCAGGCGACGCTTGAGTTGCTCAAACGCCAACTGGAGGGCGCCTCGCCCCTTGGGTTCAAGATGATCGAGTATGACCTGATACTCTCCACGAGGCTCGTAGACGGAGAGCCGCCCTTTCGCGACGACTTGAAGCCCTTCCTCCAGGCCGAACCGCAACCGAACGGCCGCCGAGCGGAAGATCACCGCCCGAATCTGACTCGTCTGGTCCTTGAGCGTACAGTAGAGATGCCCGGACCCTGGTGCGCGCAGGTTCGAAATTTCCCCTTCAAGCCACACCTCGGCAAAGTCCGTTTCGAGGGAAGCCCGAACCATGGCCGTCAGTTCCGAGACGGTGAGGACATGTCTCGATGTCAACTCGGACGCGAAAAGGGGCGGGCGAGAGTACGTAGTCGTGAATCCTCTCCTTTGAAGCTCGCCAGCAGACTTTTCACAAAGTCTGTCCAGCAAGGCCGCAGCAAGCGAAAGACCAACGCGTACGGGGTTGGTAGGTTGAGGCCTTGAGCGGTGCGAGAACGCCGCTGCCGGACTTTTTTCACAGCCTGCTAATCGATGCTGCGAATGCGCTCAAACGCGATCACCTTGCCCAGACGGGGATCGAGATCAAGCAGAACCGCACAAAATACGGATGGTCCTGATGCGACTTCAAACCGCCTCGGCATCGCGGTCAAAAACTTTTCGATCGCCAATTCCTTCTTGACTCCGATCACCGAATGGAGCGGTCCCGTCATGCCGATATCCGTGATGTACGCAGTGCCCTTCGGCAGGATTTGTTCATCGGCCGTCTGCACGTGCGTATGGGTCCCGACGACAGCGACCACCTCCCCGTCCAGGAAATGCCCCATGGCCATCTTTTCAGACGTGGCTTCCGCATGCATCTCGACGATGATCGCGGACGTCTCCCGCTTCAACCGTGACAACTCACGTTTCGCCGTCTGAAACGGGCAATCGATCGTCGGCATATAGACCCGACCCATCAGCTGTAATACGGCCAGCCGCTCACCGCCTGCGGTCTCGATGACGACACTCCCGTTTCCCGGCACTCCCGCCGGATAATTCGCCGGCCGCAACAAGCGGGGCTCACGAGAGAAGTAATCGATCGCCTCTTTCTTATCCCAGGCATGATTTCCGGTGGTGATCACCGAGATGCCGGTGTCGAACAGTTCCTCGGCCAACTCCGGCGTGACCCCGAAGCCTCCGGCCAGATTCTCACCATTGGCGATGACCGCATCGATGCGATGTTGTGCGACCAGCCGAGGGACCGCCCGAGCGACAGCCCGGCGGCCCGGTTCTCCCATGATGTCCCCGAGACAGAGGACCTTCATTTGGCGTATTCCACGTACCGGCTTTCTCGAATGACGGTGACCTTGATCTGTCCCGGATAGGTCAACTCCTGCTCAATCTTCTTCGCCAATTCACGAGACAGCTGAAACGACTCGGCGTCGGTGATGTCCTCTTGCCTCACAATGACGCGAATTTCACGTCCGGCTTGGATCGCGTAGGCTTTCTGCACGCCCTTATGCCCGGTCGCGAGCGATTCCAGCTTTTCCAACCGCTTCACGTAAGACTCCAGCGCTTCCCGCCGCGCACCCGGACGCGCCGCCGACAACGCCTCAGCCGCCGCCACCAACACGCTCTCCGGACAAATCGGCTCCACCTGCTCGTGATGCGCGGCGATCGCGTTGACGATCTTCGGAGATTCCCCATACTTCTTTGCGATCTCGGCCCCCAGCATGGCATGGGGCCCCTCTTCTTCGTGGCTCACCGCCTTGCCGATGTCATGGAGCAAGGCACCGCGTCGAGCCAGTCGGACATCGAGACCCAGTTCCGAAGCCATAATGCCGCAAATATACGACGCCTCGCGGGCATGATAGAGGTTATTTTGCCCGTAGCTCGTGCGATACTTGAGACGCCCCAAGACCTTGATCAACTCAGGATGAAAATCCGAGAGCCCCAGTTCGAAAATAATTTTCTCTGCTTCTTCGTACATCAGCTTGTCGATATCGACCTTGACCTTTTCGACAATCTCCTCGATGCGCGTGGGATGGATGCGCCCATCATGCATCAGACGCTCCAGCGACACTTTGGCAATCTCGCGCCGCAACGGATCGAATCCGGAGATAATCACGGCTTCAGGGGTTTCGTCGATGATCAGATCAATGCCCGTCGCCGCTTCAAGCGCACGGATATTGCGCCCTTCCCGACCGATGATTCGACCTTTCATAGCATCATTGGCGATGGGAACCACCGAGATCGTGGATTCCGCGACATAGTCACGAACGACGCGTTGAATCGAGCTGGTGATGATTTCCCGCGCCTCACGTTCGGCGTTCTCACGGGCCTCCTCGATTGTGCGCTTGGCAAGGCCTACGGCATCGAGCCTCGCTTGCGATTCCATTTCGAGGATCAATTGTTTCTTGGCTTCATCGGCCGTCATCCCGGCGACCCGTTCCAGCGCGTCTCGATGTTCGCGTTCAGCCTTGGCGCAAGCAGACTCTTTGACCACCAGCCCCTCTTCTCGTTTTGCGAAATCCGCCTCGCGCTTGCGTGACTCATTTTCTCTCTTTTCGAGGGCAGCAACTTTTCCGTCAAGTCCTCCTTCTCGTTGGATCAGACGCTTCTCCACCGTCGCGAGTTCAGCAAGTTTGGTTTTCTGCTCTTGCTCGAATTCGGACTTTGCCTTGAAGACCAGATCCTTGGCTTCAAACCTGGCTTCTTTGACAACATTCTCGGCTTCTCGTTGTGCGTTCTGCACAACCTGCTTAGCCAAGTCTTCTGCCTCAGCCTGCTTGGCGCCCACCATCCGTCGTCGCAGGAAATCAAATATTCCAGCACCAGCCACAGCCCCGAAGATCACCGAAAGGATTATGTACACGACAGTTGATGTAGAAATGGGAGTCACCCCCTTCTTGAAAACAATCAGATCCAATTAGGCTCAGTCTGATGCGGAGCCCCCGCCTCAGACTGAGCAGAATGAACGCAAATCACGATGTGAGGTGAAGAAGTAGAAGGGCCTTAGGAGACCGCGAGCCGTCTCGCCTGGAACCGCAAGAGATTGTCAGGATACGATGCCATACTCAGAAAGTTTCTCTCTCTGCCCTTCCTTAGGCGTCTATTTCCAGACATCAGCCATTGGAAAGAGTCAGCGATCGAAACAGGCATGGAGGGTAGATACCCGTTCCGGCAGGCAGGCATTCGCCGGATCGTTTCAATTTCAGAAACTGGCCGCTGGGCGCCCACGTGACGTCGCCCGCGCACGACCCATGCCATGTTCATCCACCGAATGAACACTTCGTATCCCATCAAGTAAACGTTCTCTTATGGTTTTCTTAGCACTCGTTTCCAGGCGATCAACAATTCGGCGATATCACTCTTCCCTACTCATCCGCACACTCACTTATGTACACGATAACAAAGAGACTCTTTGAAAGCAAGGCGAATCTCCGCTATCGAAAAAGCGATGTCGGCATCTGCTCATCAATCGATTCCATCAACGTCACCATCCGCCGTTCGACATCAGCTTCCCCTTGGACCCGCTTTTTCTCGGATTCAAACAGCTGATGAGCAAGGTTGATCGCCGTCAGCACCGCTAACTTCGATGGAGTCGTCGTCTTCATCCCTTCCGCCAGATGTTTCATATGATCGTCGACAAAATTGGCCAGCCGCCGGACATAGGCATCATCGCCACCTCCCGTGATCGCGTACCGTTGACCATAAATTTCAACATCAATGGTCTTAGTCAATGGCCACCTCCTTAGGATCTTCGACACCTTCAAGCAACTCCATCTCATTCATGACTTTTTCGATCCGCGCCTTGATGTCCATCCGTTCCTTTTCCCATTGGCGATTCGTATCATCCTGCGAAGCCAACCGCTGGCGAGCCGCCTTGAGCTCTTCCTCTAAGAGCGCATTCTTTCGCTTGTACTCTTGGACAAGTTTAACCAGGTCACGAATTCTGGTTTCCAATGCATCAAGTCGATCCAACGACATAATCAGCCCCTCTTCGTTAGTGCCCCTACGGATTGTGGCGAACTATAGAAACTCCGCAAGATCTTGTCAAGAAACGGCTTTGGGGATCCCAGCCAGACGCAGATATTCCTTATAGCTCCGCAAGACCCGTTTGACGTATTGCCTGGTCTCTTGATAATGGATCAGTTCGACAAATTCATCCTCACTCCGCCCCCGGTAGGTTGCCGCCCAGGTTCCCACCACGATCGGGCCGGCATTGTAGGCAGCGATCGTCTGCACGACATTACCGGAAAACTGTGTAAACAGTTGCTCGACATACCGAGCCCCGATCCGGATATTGGTCTCTTGATCAAACAAATCTTCTCGGGAGAGGCTTGGAAGACGGTGCTGTTGAGCCACGGCATTGGCGGTGGCGGGCATGACCTGCATCAATCCGATCGCTCCGACGCGAGAGACGGCCCTTCGATCATATTGGCTCTCTTCCCGAATAATGGCCGCAACAAGAAACGGATCAACCCCGTTCGCTCCCGACATTTTGATCGTAGGAATCAATCCCGTGGGATAGGCCACGCTCCACAATCCATCTGCAACCACTCCACCGGTTCGCTCTAACTTTTCACGGAATCGAGACCGCACCAGACGCAAGGCATGATGATAGGCACCGACCTCATTCAACATGATGGATAATGCCGCCAACACCTCGGAGTCACGGCTATATCGATCCGTCAACGCGCTGAGCTCTCGCGCGGCATCATGCTCGAGACCGAGCGTTCTGAGTTCTACCGCCCGCCGGTACGCCGGGTGGAGTTCGACCTGCATCCGGCTACTGGCCTGATTGTCCTGGACCGGTGCCTGCGTGACTTCAACGGCAGACGGAGTAGACGAGACCGCGACGACTGAGCCTTCCTGTTTCGTCTGCCCTGGAACCGACAGGTCACTCTGTTCGCGCGCCAACTGGCAGTAGTAGGTGTGCGGAAACCGCTGACAGAGCAGCGCGAATATCTCCTTTGACTTCACACTTTCCACATGACTGTAGGAACGTGCAATCCAATAGAGAGCTTGTGGCTCCAGATCACTGTCCTTCTGATCGACGATCTGCTGCCACACGCTGATCGCCTCCTGATAACGAGCCGTTCGGTAAAGCACCCACCCTTCCCGCCATTGTGCTTCAGTTCGTTGAGAGGCCGGTTCTCCCAACTTGGCCACCTGCCGATACCTCGCGATTGCCTCATCGAACCGTGCCTCATCCTCCAGCCAGATCCCGGCAAATAGATTGATCTGCCCTTTCTGCTCTGGAGTGACCATTCGCTTCGGAAGTGTCCGGCAAAGATCCAAGAGCTTCTCCCCAAGTCCCTGCCTGAGATAGACCCTCGCCAGCCAGACAGTGGCCTCATCCGCGCGAGGCTCTCGCTCAGCCGTCAACGCATGAAAGGTCTCGCGGGCCTGGTCGTACAGCTTTAAACGAACTTGGGCGATACCCAATTTCAGCCTGGCCTCCGCACGGTGAGAGGAGGCCGGATCTCGCGCCAGGAACTTTTTCAGCTCCTCGATGGCCTCCGCATGGAGCGACTGCCCTAGAAAAGCCTGAGCGCGCTCATAATACGTGTCGGGCGCCGCAGTCCACGGGACCCCGCCAATATTGCCCCCAAGCAAAGTCTCGGCTTCCTTGGCCTCTTTCGTGTGCGGAAACTTCATCCACAGCTGTTTCAGCGTTTCTTGTCCTTCCGCCAATTTATTCTCTCGGAGCGAACAAGACGCCGACCGTAACCAAGCCTGAGCGACCTGAGGGTCCTTGTCATTGACATTGAGGGCCTTAGCGAACCAAGACACGGCCTCGGGACAGCTGGACGCCTGATACCACGCTTCCCCGGCACGGAGCGCGACCTGATTGAGAAGATTAGAATCGGGGACCGCTTGTGGCACCCCCTCAAATATACCGGCCGCCTCCTTGGCCTCCCCGAGACGCAGCAAGGCCTCTCCGATCCAGAATCGAATGTAATCGTCGAGCACGAGAAAATCCCGCTGGGCTGCCCGAAGGTATGGCAAACTGGCAGCGGGATTCCGATCGATCAATATCACCCCGGACAGCAACCCGGCACGCTTGGCCCACTGCGTCCCGGGAAATCCTTCCATCACCTTTCGGAGACGTTCCAGCTTAAGCGCCACCACTTGATCTTTCGTCAACGCCTGACCGAGCCGCTCTTTCGGCCAGGCCGCCGCCACAAAACACTCCTCCGCTGTCGAACAGCCAGTGACCGTCGATTGCTCGGAGGCCTCAACCTGTGCCGCATACCCGTCGTATGAGAAACCCCCTCCGAGGGCGAGCACCAGGATGGGCGCGACCACCAGGCCGCAGCCATGGATAGAACGATACGTGGTAGAAATCTTCATCATGAGGACCTGACGACACTGATCCAAGTTCATTATATACAGAGCTGTCTGCAATGAAAGAAGTTTCCCGACCCAATGATGGGCATGGCCGTATGCGGCATGACTTCCGCTATGGTAGGCTCCTAGCGTTGAGGATGATATGGCCGACTCCCCGATAATCGCTTCCGGTACCGTGACCACGCTCTTGGGTCTCACCGAACCCCAGATGGTCAGGTTTGTCCGCGCGCAAGACTGGCCGGACTATCGCGCACAGCAAATCTTGCGATGGCTCTATCAACGGCGCGCGCGGACGCTCACCGACATGACGGATCTCCCCATGCATGATCGCATGGCGCTCTCTCCATCCACTAAGGTCGGTCGCTCAGCACAGACCACGATCTTATCGTCCCAGGACGGAACCCGCAAATTGCTCTTGATGCTCGACGATGGCCTGACGATCGAGGCCGTCCTGATTCCGGATGAGGGTCGGCTGACGCTCTGCGTGTCTACTCAGGTCGGGTGTATGTTGGATTGTGGATTCTGCCTGACTGGGAGAATGGGACTAAAACGCAACCTCAAGCTTCATGAAATCATCGATCAGATCCTGACCGCGCAAGACCTTCTGATCTCCGATGAGCACATTACAAATCTCGTGTTCATGGGGATGGGAGAGCCTCTGGCCAATGTGGAGAGTCTCAAGGCAGCCGTGACTGCGTTGACCAACAAACCGTGGGGTCTTGGGTGGTCGCGTAGACGCCTGACGGTGTCCACAGCGGGGCTGGCATCTCGCCTTCCGGAGGTCGCGGCGCTCGGCGTGAACCTCGCCATCT
>JBQTJA010000022.1:0-111828 GCA_052387595.1 Nitrospiraceae bacterium
CTGCACGTCAGAGCAAAATCGAAGTCGGAGCCGTAGATTTCGACATGGCGAAGGACAAGATCTTGATGGGTCCCGAGCGCAAGAGCATGGTTCTCACGGACGAGGAAAAGCGGGTCACCGCCTATCACGAGGCGGGGCATGCCTTGATGGCCAAACTCCTGCCTGGCACCGATCCTGTCCACAAGGTGTCGATTATTCCGAGAGGCCGCGCGCTGGGTGTGACCATGCAGCTGCCGACCGACGATCGTCACAATTACTCCAAAGAGTTCTTGTACAACACGCTGGCGATCCTCATGGGGGGCAGAGTCGCGGAGGAATTGGTCTTCAAACAGAGCACGACCGGTGCCGGCAACGATTTGGAGCGCGCGACGGCCCTTGCGCGCCAAATGGTTTGCGAATGGGGCATGAGTGAAAAGATTGGGCCGCTCGTGTTCGGGCAGAAAGAAGAATCGATGTTTCTCGGTCGCTCCTTTGGGAGCAAGCGAGATGTGAGTAATGAAATGGCGTTGGAAGTCGATCGAGAAATCAAGCGCCTCGTCACGGAGAATTACGAACGGGCCAAGCAGGTCCTGACCGAACAGATGGCAAGCTTAAAAGCGTTGGCGGAAGCACTCTTGGAGAAAGAAGTGCTGGACGCATCGGAAATCGATGCGGTTCTTGTACAAGCTTCTTCTCAAGCTGTCCGAGCCTAAGGTCTGTTGATGGTCAGTCGCCTGCTCCTCAAGATTTCAGCGGATGGAACAGGCATGGAGACTATCGATCAAGTTGTCGTCAAACCATTTGTGAAAGGAGCGACGGATGCCGTGGAGGTCCGATGGGGCTCAGTTACTCCTGTGACACTCGAATCAGGAAGTGATGAGGACACTGCAGATATTGCACGAGGTGTATCGTCCTAGTTTGTGATGGTTTCACGATTCGATATGTACCGTGCGTGATAGTGATTAACCAAACTGCTTGGGGGTGAAGCATATGAGACTCGCACACAGGGTGGCGATTGTAACCGGTGGAGGGACCGGCATCGGTGAAGCGATTGCTAAGGTTTTTGCTCGGGAAGGCGCGAAAGTTGCGATCACAGGCCGGCGGCAGGACGAATTGGAACGCGTTGTTAAAGACATTGAGCGGACAGGCGGACAGGCTTTAGCACTTCCAGGCAGTGTGACCAACGAACACGACGTGCAGGAAGCGGTGGCAACTACTGTCGGGACCTTCAGCCGTCTAGATATTCTGGTCAACAATGCGGGCAATTTGTTCTATACGGGGCGACTTCACGAGACCACTGATCAGATTTGGGATGAGACCTTTGACGTGTTTATGAAGTGAACGTTTCGATTTATTCGTGCGGTGATTCCTCAGATGCTTCAGCAGGGCGGCGGCTCGATCCTGAATATCTCCACAGTCGTCGGGCTCAAGGCAATTCCCGGCTTTGAGGCTCATGCGTATCAAGCGGCCAAGGCGGGTGTGATCATGCTCACCAAGACAGTGGCTGTGCACTACGCTAAGCAAAACATCCGTTGTAACTGTATTTGTCCAGCTGGCGTTGTTACCCCACCCATCGCAAACATGGTGAAGGATCCACAGATTAGAGCCTGGTTCGAAGGCGTTCACCCAATGGGTCGGCTCGGGCAGCCGGAGGAGGTTGCCGAAGCGACGGTTTATTTTGCATCCGAGGAGTCGAGCTGGACAACCGGGAGCATCCTGTCGGTGGATGGCGGTGTGACGGCCGCATAAGCGAAAGAAGATCAAGCACGAGAAGACTTGTGGTATCCAGGTGATTTTTCGAAGGTCTTTAAGGAGCGGTTATGGATATTATTCTGCTGTACGTATTGGTGTATGGTGTACTCCTCATCGGTGGATTGATCGTGTACAATCGTTCAAAATGAGTGCGTAGGTCGCCGGCCTAGAATTGGGCATCCTCCCAGGAGCAGGCCTCATCTTTCTGAGAAGTACTCTTGCGTGGTAGATGATCCGGTCTGGCGGAGAGCGACATTTCCCGTGGCAAGGCCCCTTTCGTTTCGTCCAACCTCGTCCGATTCATACCACCGCTGTGTTGATATCGCCTTGGTAGTGCAAACTGCACGGTAATCCGTTCTTCGGGATTGATCCATGGCGTGATGAGGGCGAGCTTGTCAGCACGACTCATGGCAGATTGATTGTCCATGATGTTTCAATCATACCCCCATTTTCCGTAACTATGTTACTAGGGTATTCCCGTAGGGTTAATTCGGTGAGACACCCAATCCTCCCATCAGTGGCATCACGCTTTCTTCCCCCGGTCCCTTCCCCTGCCTCGAGGCGTCACTGATTTCGTCAAAGAGCTGACTGGCTTCAGGGCTCAGCTGTTTCAACTTTTCCCCAAGCTGGCCGGACGTCAAGCCTTGTTGAATCTCGGTATCCGAGATTTTCCCCTCTTTGAGGCCCTGTTGAAGAATCTGTGCTAGCGATCGCACCTTTGCCAGGACGTCGGGGGGCATGCTGCCCAGGATACTAGCCGCGTCCGGTTGGCCACTCCCAAGTTGAGCATAGGCTGGCATGGTCAACGAAAGCGAAAACCCGCAGAGAGCGATCATCAGTTTTCCGGTCAAACCCATTATAGCCACCTCCGTCTTGACGCTCTGAATCGAGCCTCAGATCAACTCCGTTCCAGTGCAGGATGCCTGCCAGCGTCGGTGGAAGGAGAAAAGATGTTGTCGTGCAAAGGTAGAGGAGGAAGAACTTCACATTCTCAGGCAGCACTCACCTCTCTGCATTGAAAAAAGTAGAGAACTTCGTTGCCCACTTGTCTACGCCTGACATTCGCCATTAGCAGATGGATGGGGGCACTGATGTTTGGATGTGTGAAGGAGAGGGAGTGGACAAAACAGTATATTCGGTCTGTGGGATTGTTTAAAAATGGGACTTGGCGGGGATCAGTCAGTAATTGGATTCGAGGCTGGCCGGGGTCTTATTGAGGACAGTCGCTGCAGCTTGCGACAGGGCTGCGTCGTGGTGGTGGTCTGGCGAATAGATCCGAAACTGGATGAGTCTCGTAGGCAGCAAGTCTAAGCATTCTTCCAGCGGCTCGGTACTGATCCATCTTTTTGTACGGATCGTTGAGGCAGAGTAGTAGCGTCATTGTCTGCCTGACAATGTCCTGCATATGGATGTCGATCGCTCTGGCCAAGAGGCTTCCAGACCGTTTAGTTCCTCTGCTCGTTACTCGGCCTAGGCAATGCATGAACAGATTGCTCAGCTGGAGTTCGAAGAATTCAGAAGTTCCTTAATGAAATGAGGTTGAAGAGTGCGTTAAATTGTATAGTGAGGGGAGAGGTATGTTGCTGGTGAGAGTATCACTTTCACCAGCAATAGCATTGAGTATTAATTGTGGAGGATGAAAGTGCGAGATAGTCACAATACCCGGGTGTTAGTAACTGGCGGGGCTGGTTTCCTGGGCTCCCATTTATGCGAGCGCTTACTGCAAAATGGTTATGATGTTCTTTGTGTGGATAACTTCTATACCGGGGGCAAGCAGAACATCCGTCACTTATTGGGAAATCATTCCTTTGAGCTTCTTCGTCATGACATTACCTTCCCGCTATTTGTGGAAGTAGACCAGATCTATAACTTAGCTTGTCCGGCTTCTCCAGTCCATTATCAAAACGATCCCGTTCAAACCACAAAAGTAAATGTGCATGGGGCGATTAATATGCTGGGGTTGGCAAAGAGGGTGAAGGCCACAATACTTCAAGCCTCAACATCTGAGGTATACGGCAACCCGAGTACTCACCCCCAAGTCGAAAGCTATTGGGGGAATGTAAACCCCATAGGGCCAAGGGCTTGCTATGATGAGGGGAAGCGGTGCGCTGAAACACTCTTTTTTGACTATTATCGACAACATCAGCTCGAAATCAAAGTAGCAAGAATATTCAATACCTATGGTCCTCGTATGCACCCGAATGATGGCAGGGTCGTCTCAAACTTTATTGTTCAAGCCCTACAAGGGAATCCTATTACCATTTATGGAGACGGGGCACAGACGCGATCATTTTGTTATGTAGACGACCTGGTGGAAGCTCTCATTATGATGATGCAGTCCCCCAGTGGATTTACTGGACCTGTCAATCTTGGAAATCCCCAAGAGTTCACGGTTATGGAGTTAGCTCAGCTCATTATCAGGCTCACGGGGTCTCAATCAAAGATTGTCAGAAAAGAGCTTCCCAAGGACGACCCAGAGCGGAGGAGACCTGACATTTCTCTTGCGAAATCAGCTCTTGATTGGTCCCCCAAAGTACAATTGGAGCAGGGACTCACCAGGACCATAGATTTTTTTGAAGACCTGCTTCGGCACAGTCCGAGTGCTGATACATGACAATGATCAAGGCTGATGCTGAATGTCGTGAAGGCGGTCCGTTGGTTCAGAGCCATATATTAGGCCTATCTGAGAGTTGGTATGACTTTTCATCTGAACCGAGGGTCGAAAGGCGTACTGATGTGACGGGTTGGAGCATCCTGGCGGTATGGTCTGTATGGCGGCCATCGTTGGTCTTCTTGTGTGGCACTGTTACTAAATTCAAGTCTCGGCTGTGGGTATATTCGATCGCTTCAGTATTCGCAAGTTTATCTACGTGGCGTTCAATGACGACCATATCGGCGAGTTGGTGCCGCACCGAATGGCCACGTCTTTTTACCTCTTCTAGGTTGTCAGAAAGAGTTTTGCATGGATCGCCGGGATGTGTGAATAATTGACACCCTGTATTGTGGGATTGATGGTACTGTACGGTGCTTTGAGTTGGAGGTCAGAGGAGTGTTGGTTCATCTCCGTCAAAATTTCAAATGAGGCGCTATCTGCCTTGCCGTCTCGCAACGACGGTTGTCTCATTGAAAGGTCAGTAATTGGATTCCAGGCTGGTCGGGGTCTTATTGAGGACGGTTGCGGCAGCTTGCGACAGAGCGGCGTCGTGATGGTGGTCGGGAGAATAGATTCGAAACTGGATGAGTCTGGTAGGCAGCAAGTCTAAGCATTCTTCCAGCGGCTCGGTTGAAACCTGACCCGTCCCGGGATCGTATACATAGAGGGGATTACCTCGCTGGTCTTTGGGGTCCGGTCGTGGATCCAACAGGGCCATGTCCACGCGAAACTGCAGCCGCCTCAAGCCGGATGGCAGCTCTTTAGCAATCTGCTGCTCAAAGTGTTGGTGGTTCGGAAACGCCATGCCGCGTTCCTGTCCTTTTTCTTTTAACGTTGTGCTGTAGGCCATCTTCCATTTGACGTCCCGGCCCAAGATCCGTGCCCACTCCTGTCCCAACTGTCGGCGGGCTTTGTGGCGGGACTGTGCCCATCCTCGGACTTCCTCCAACAGCGACCAATCGGTCAGAGTGCGATACCGATCCATATTCTTACGCGGATCCTTGGGGCAGAGCAGCTGCATCGTCTGGCCGAAGATGTCCCGCAGATGGATGTCGATCGCTCTGGTGGTGCGATGGAAGTAGACATTGGAGTAGAGGTACATCCTGGTGTTCAGGAACATTTGGAGGGACGGAAGTCCTGTCTTGTGAATGGTGAACCCTTTCTCTGTCACGATGGTGTAATGAATCAACCGTGTCAGATCGACTGGGCCGACCGCCACACCGCACATATACGAGTCCCTCAAGACATAGTCCAGATTGTCTCCCGTGTAACTTCCTGAGATCACGGGCTGGAGCATGTTCAACCATCGAGGGAGGCGGGAGTTGTCCTTGCCTTTTTCCTTGAGGATCAGATGAGCGATTTGGTCTGGATTCAGTTCTACTCCTTTTGCGAAGTGGCCGGACGGGCTTCGGCGGATTTTCTTGATGAGGGGGGCTAAATGTTCACGGATGATGATCTGGCCCAGCCGCTCATGGGTGAGGCCATGGGTATGGAGAAAATTGTCGTCGAAGAAATGGCAAAACGGCCCGTGCCCGATGTCGTGGACCAAGGCCGTGACACGGAGGAACTCTTCGACGAAATTGGGAGAGGGCACATCCTTCACGACTTTCTTGAGGAACGGGTACAGGTGTCGAGCAAACCGTCCCGCGACGTGCATCGTCCCGAGTGAATGCACAAACCTGGTATGTTCCGCGGAGGGATAGACCCAGCGGGCACTCTGCAGCTGGTAGATGTACCGCAGCCGCTGAACCCACGGGGAGTCGATCAGGTCTTTCTCGGTGTGCTCATGTGGATCAGGATGAGCATAGGGGACGGTGAAGGTCACGTACTTGTGGATGGGATCGGCGATGAGCGCCGAGCCATCATAGGGAGCGTTCGGTCGGTCTGCTGATTCCATAGTCAGTGGGTATCTTAGCCCACTTGGTCAGAGGGCGGCAACGGTTCGGACGTGGGGCTGGAATGCGCGGAGCGATGTTTTTGGAAAAACAAGTAGGCGGCAGGATAGGACAGGAGGGCTCCGAGCACACTGAGCACAAGTCCTCCGAGCACGAAGGGAGCAGCGTAGGGAAGGACTTGTTGGTAGATGCCGCTGAAACTCATGTCCTGCCAGTCGAAGCTCGGTTGATCCGTACGTCCGAGCAAGAGGGCGCCGGTCCAGTAGGTTGCGCCTAAGATCGGAATGATGGTCCAGGGATTATTGACCAAGGCACCGGCGAGCAAGGCCAAGAAATTGAGACCGAATAGCCACGTGCAGAGCACTACCATCGCCGTGTGCAGGCCATAGGCGGGGGAGAAGGCGATGAAAACGCCCAGTGCAAAGGCCAGCGCGGTGCGTTGCGGTGACTCCTGTAAATGGAGGACTTGGCGCAAGAGTGCCCGAAATGATCGGGTCCGTTGACCAGAGGGCTGGTGGCTGCTGTGACCCATCAACGGAAATGCTCGTAACTTGTGACCGGCAGAGGTTGCGTCCGACCGTCAGTCTTCATCTGAATCCCGAGCCGCTGCGGGCGAATCCTTCCGATAGGGGTTATGCGATAGCCGCGTGTTCGCGCTTGCCGCTCAACCTTCTTGCAGTCGCGTGGCGGCGTGGTGAACAGCAACTCATAGTCTTCGCCTCCAGTGAGTGCGAGTTGAGTCGGCGGCACTCCGATCGCTTGGGCATAGGCTCGGCAGGCCGGTGAGATCGGAATCTTGTCGAGTTCCACCACTGCACCGACTCGACTCGCCTTGCACAGATGCCGAAGATCTCCGGAAAGGCCGTCAGACAGATCGATGGCAGCGGAGGCGAGTTGTCTCTCGTTGAGCCACTGGCCTTCGGCGACCCTTGCAGTAGGGCGGAAATGGCGGCGGAGCAGAAACGCTCGATGAGTGGGAGAAAACTTGGATTTCCTTTTTCTTGAGAGGCCTGAGCCCGTGTTCCCCAGTAACAGCGTGAGGCCTGCGAGGGAGTCTCCTAGCGTGCCCGAAACGTAAATGTGATCTCCTACTTTGGCACCATGTCGAAACAGTGCTCGGCGCCTGCTTGTCGCGCCGACCAGGGTGATGCTGAGAAAGAGTCCCGCCTTGGATGCCGAGGTATCCCCACCGACAAGTGTTACGCCATACAGGCGGCAAGCTTTCATCAAGCCGGTGTAGAGCTCATGGATGTGCGGCTGCGTCCATGTTTTTGGGATGGCGAGCGAGATGAGCAGATAGCGGGGGACGGCTCCCATGGCGGCGATATCACTGAGGTTGGCCATGGCTGCCCGGTATCCGACAGACTCAGGGGTCGCTGACTTCATGTCAAAGTGAATGTCCTCGGCAAGCAAGTCCGTTGTGAGGTGCCACCACGTTGGTGCAGAGGTCGCAATCACGGCGGCGTCGTCACCGATGCCTTGGACAAGTCCTGGTGTGCGACGGGCAAACCGACGCTCGAGCGTTTGGATGAGTGCAAATTCTTGAATGGGGGGGCTGGCCTGACGGCGGGCCACGGTACGATCCTTTATGACCGTGCCGGTGCTCGGTGTGTCATCACCGAGGCGGGAAGTTCGTGAGGCCGCCGACCTTTACCGGATCGCAGGGGGGGGATACGCGATGGCGCGGGAGGTGTCGATGGCTTCCGAGAGGCCGGCGAAGCCTTGGCTGGCCGGCGAAGAGCGATCTTCATGACGTCATCCATGGTTTCGACGAACGCCAAGTGAATGCCTTTGAGGAGATGCTTGGGAATTTCCTCCAGATCCTTTTTATTTCGACGCGGAAGGATGACGGTGGTGAGTTTCGCCCGTTTTGCCGCCAAAATCTTTTCCTTGAGTCCTCCAATTGGGAGGACGCGGCCGCGCAGGGTGATTTCTCCAGTCATGGCCAAATCTCGTCTCGCAGGAGTACCGGAAAATGCCGAGGCGATCGCAGTGGCCATCGTGATGCCGGCGGAGGGACCGTCCTTGGGGATGGCTCCGGCTGGCACATGGATATGCAAGTCTTGTTTGCTGAACATGTCAGGGTTGAGATGCAACGTTTTTTCCCGTGAACGGACATAGCTGAGCGCCGCCTGCGCGGATTCTTTCATCACATCTCCCAGATGGCCGGTGAGGGTCAATTGGCCTTTCCCCTTCATCACCGTCGCCTCGATGTACAGCACATCGCCACCCGCTTCCGTCCAGGCCAGGCCGGTTGCCACCCCGATTTCGTCTTTCTCGAGCTCCGCTTCTGGCACATACTTCGACACACCAAGATATTTATTGAGATTCGATGGATCGATGGGAAATCCCTGGCCTTTGCCCTCGGCGACCTTTTTCGCGACCTTGCGCATCACGTTGGCAATCTCGCGCTCAAGATTCCGCACGCCTGCTTCGCGGGTGTAATGCGAGATGATTTGTCGAATGGCCAGTTCCGTCAGCCGGACATGTTTGCTCGTAATGCCATGCTCTTCGAGTTGGCGGGGAATGAGGTATTTCTGGGCGATGCCGAGTTTCTCTTCTTCGGTATAGCCCGGGATCTCGATGACCTCCATGCGGTCGCGCAACGCGGGAAGGATCGGATCGATCAAATTCGCCGTGGTGATAAACATCACTTCGGTCAGGTCGAATGGAGCCCCGAGATAGTGGTCAGTAAACGCACTGTTCTGTTCCGGGTCGAGCACCTCCAGCAAGGCTGCCGAGGGGTCCCCTCGGAAATCCATCCCGACCTTGTCGACCTCGTCGAGCATGAATACCGGATTACTCGTTCCTGCCTGTTTCAGGCCTTGAATGATGCGCCCGGGCAATGCACCGACATAGGTGCGGCGGTGGCCGCGGATTTCGGCCTCATCCCGTACGCCGCCTAAGCTGATACGAACAAACTCACGTCCCAGTGCTCGGGCGATCGATTTTCCCAACGAGGTTTTCCCGACTCCTGGTGGGCCGACGAAGCAGAGAATAGGACCCTTCATCTTCTCTTTCAGCTTTCGGACGGCCAGGTACTCCAGGATTCGTTCCTTGACCTTCTCGAGGTCGTAGTGGTCGTCATTCAGCACCTTCGCGGCCGCTTTCAGATCGAGGCTATCCTTCGAGCGCTTGGACCACGGCAATTCGACCATCCATTCCAGATAGGTTCGCACTGTCGCGGATTCGGCGGTATCCGGATGCATTTTTTCGAGGCGCTTGAGCTGCTTTTCGGTTTCCTTCAAGACCTTCTCGGGCATCTTCGCGTCTTTGATCCGTTTGCGGAATTCCGTGATTTCTTCCGCCCGTTCATCGAGTTCGCCCAACTCCTTCTGAATGGCCTTCAGTTGTTCCCGCAAAAAATACTCCCGCTGGGTCTTGTCCATCTCCCCTTTGGCTTGTGCCTGGATCTTTTGCTGCATGGAGAGGACTTCGATTTCCTTTCCAAGAATGTCGCTCACTTGGCGAAGGCGTTGAATTGGATCGGAGGTTTCTAAAACGGCTTTGGTGGCGTCGACCTTGAGGCCGAGATTCGAAGCCACCATATCGGCCAATCGGCCTGGTTCTTCGAGGTTTTCAATGACGACCATGACATCGGGGATCAGGATTTTTCCCAAACTCACGATCCGTTCGATCTGCTCCTTTACGGTTCGCATGACGGCTTCCGTCTCAAGGGGCGTGGCCATCGGTTTCGTATCAGCAAGCTTGTCGATTCGAACGGAGTAGTAGGGGTCGGTCTGAATGTATTTGGTGATCTTGGCTTTGGCGATGCCTTGCACCAGGATTTTGATGCGTTCATCCGGCAGCTTCAGCATTCGCATGATGATGCCGACGGTGCCGACGGTGTGGATATCTTTCTGCGCGGGATTCTCGACGTCGAGTGCTTTTTGCGTCGCGAGGAAGATCATCCGATTGCCGGCAAGGGCCGCTTCGATGGCCTTAATCGACATGTCGCGTCCGACGAACAGGGGAAGCACCATATACGGAAAGACAACGATATCTCGGACGGGCAACAGCGGGAGTTGATTGGGTACTTCAATGTTTTGGGGAGACTGAATTTCTTGTTCGTTTGGGTCTGTCATGTGCCTGCCTGTTCTTTATCCTATGGAGATGGCGGGGTCGACGAATCAGGGTCCGTATGTACTCATCATGCGTCTCGGCGGCATGCGTCCTCGCCTTAGGCGTCCTAGCATTCCATCCGATAGAATCGCGCACCAGGTTCCACGATCCATCCTACTGATCACGCCGAATGCAGAATGGTCGTTGCTGGGAGTCTCGCGACTGAGTCACCACCACGACCGATGGGATCATGCCCGACGATTGTTCGAGGCGGTCTGCATTCTTGTCGAAAGGTAGTCGCGGAATTCTGCTCCCAATGCCGGGTTCTTCAACCCAAACTCAACGGTGGCGATTAAAAATCCCAGTTTGTCTCCGGCATCATGGCGCTGTCCCTCTACCTCAAGCGCAAACATCGGAGATTTTCTTGCCAGCGTCCTGAGTGCATCGGTCAACTGAATTTCTCCATTCTTTCCAGGAGGGGTTTTTCTCAGGATCGGAAAAATTTCCGGAGGAAGGATATACCGGCCGATCACGGCGAGCGTGGAGGGGGCATCGATCGGCGAGGGCTTCTCGACCAAATCTTCGACCCGATGCAGACCGTGAGCGAGGCGCTTGGGCGTCACGATGCCGTATCGGCTGACGTCCGCCTTGGGAACTTCCTGTACCCCGAGAACCGCCCCATGGCGTTTTTTATAGATGTGGATCAGTTGCGCAAGCCCTGGGACATCGGCGTCGATGATCTCGTCCCCGAGAATGACGGCGAAGGGTTCATCACCGATCAGGTGTTGCGCGCACAGCACGGCATGGCCCAAGCCGAGGGCTTCGGATTGCCGCACGTAACAGAAGTTCGCAAGGTTGGAGATCTGTCGAATTTGATGGAGCACCTGACTCTTGCCGGAGCCTGTTAAGTTTTCTTCCAACTCGACGGAGCGATCGAAGTGATCTTCGATCGCGCGTTTGCCACGGCCGGTGATCACGATGATATCTTCGATGCCCGAGGCTACCGCTTCTTCGACTGTATATTGAATGAGTGGCTTGTCGACCAACGGCAGCATCTCCTTGGGGGATGCTTTTGTGGCAGGAAGGAACCGTGTCCCAAGGCCGGCGGCTGGAATGATCGCTTTTCTGACCGTCAGACGTGACATGGGAGGATACTATGTGAAGGGGGGGGTGAAGTCAAGAAACGGACGAACTCATCGCATCGAAAACAACGGTGTCGTTTCCATGAGAGAGAACACGAGCAATATTCATGAGCGAAGCATGTCGCACACAGACTTTTTTGCATCGGTGGCCGACGGTGAGAATCGATGCCCCATCGTTCAGGGAGCTACGGAATCAGTGCGGAGCGAGGAGATATGCACCTCGAGTCAGACCGGAAGGGAGGACGCTTCTTTACAATGCAGGATGACCTCAATATAATCCGGAAGTTTTGCGCGGTAGGGTGGCACAAGAGAAATCTGCAGAAATCTGCGTGGTAGAGCGCCTGGCTGCCAATTCCCGACGAGGGTGTTCTTATGGCTCAGCGCGTTCTCTAGAGCGCGACGGACTGACTCGTAGGGAGTTGGCGTTCGGTCGATAACGGAGAGGATCTGTGTGATGGTTTCAGCCGCATCATCCATTCCCATACTTCGTTACAGGAATCCTTATCGGTGACCGAGCATGCCGTCTACAGGCTTCGATCGTTTGTGGTCGTGGTCATGGTTGTTTCTGTGTTGTGGAGTGTGCTCGAAGCACTCGCTCAAACTCCTGAACTCAAGGTCGCCTCGATTGATATTCGGGGAGCGAAACGAATCGAAGTGCCGGCGATTGCCGGTCGGCTCACGCTGAAAGCCGGTGATCGCTATACGCCGGACCATGTGCGTGGACAGGTGAAGATTTTATACGATACGGGATTTTTCGAGGATGTGCAGGTTGAAACCGAATCGATTGCCGAGGGGATGGCGGTGACCTTTGTTGTGCAGGAGAAGCCGTTCATCACCGAGATCGTCTTCGACGGTAACCAGCAGCTGACCGAGGAGAAGTTGAAAGAAAAAACGACCATCAAGAGCCAGACATTTCTTGACCAACAACAGGTGAAGGAAAGTGCCGAGACCATCCGGCGGGTCTATCAGCATGACGGCTATTACAATGCGCAGGTCGTTCCCGTGATCGAGGCATTGGATGAGGATCGGAAGCGCCTCACCTTTCATATTACGGAAGGGGAGAAAGCCAAGATTAAGACCGTGATATTCGAGGGATTGCGCGCGGCGTCGAAGGCCGAGATGCTCAGTGTCATGTCGACTCGGGAATGGATCCCTTGGTATGGATTTTTCACGAAGTTCAAGTTGCCATCGATGGTGTCCGACGCGGGCGTCTTGAAACACGAGGAGGTGGGTAATGATGTGGAACGGATCAGGGAAGTACTCTTGAACAAAGGGTATTTCAATGTTCGGGTCGGCCAGCCGTCGGTGGAGCTCACCGAAGATAAGAAATGGTTCACCGTCAGCTACCCCATCACCGAGGGAGAGCCGTTCACCATCGCAGAAGTAGGATTTCGAGGACACACGGTGTTTGAAGAACCTGAGCTTCGAGCGGGAGTGAGGATCAAGGATGGCGAGATCTTTCAGCGTGCCAAAATCCGAGATGAGATCTCCCGAATTACGGATCTGTATGGAAGTAAGGGGTATTCATTCGCTGAAGTCGTGCCCAATGTGAATCCAAACAATGAAGAGCGGACCGTGACCATCAACTTCAGCATCAAAGAAGGGGAGATGATGCGGATCCGGCAGATCAATATCTACGGGAATGACAAAACACGGGACAACGTCATCCGCCGAGAAATCCGAGTCGACGAACAGGATGTCATCGACACCGCCTCTCTGAAGCGAAGTTTCCAACGATTGAACAACTTGAATTTCTTCGAGACAGTCGAAATCCTGCCCGCCCAAGTCGCACCTGACAAGGTCGATCTGAACGTGCGGGTAAAGGAAAAACCGACGGGGATGTTCAGCCTCGGCGGTGGGTTCAGTACGCTGGATCGACTGGTGGCGATCGCCGATATTACCCAAGGGAATTTGGGTGGATACGGCTATATGGGTCGCATCCGCGGGCAACTGGGCCAGCGAAGAAGTCTCGGGTCCATTACTTTCCGCAATCCCTATTTGAACGACTCCTTGACCTCATTACAAATAGACGGCTACCGCAGTATGACGAATTTTCTTTCCTACTTTGAGGAACGGACCGGTGGAAATGTCACACTGGGGCGATGGCTATCGGAGTATGTGACGGGGAGCGTCAGTATCTTTGGGGAACAGATCACGTTCAGAAACCCACAAGCAGGTATCTGTACACCTGGGGCTGAGCTGGTCCCAATTGTCTGTCAACAGTTGGGGACACAGTCGTCGACGGGATTTCGATTTGCGCTGTTTCGGGATACCAGAGACTACTACCTTGACCCAAGATCTGGCTGGCGCATCGGTGGAGGGTTCGATATCGGAACACCTTATATGGGTGGGACCAACAACTTTATCAAGTATCACGTGGATGTTATCAAGGTGACCCCGCTTCCCCTCGACATGAGGGTTTCGCTGCGGGCTCGTTATGGAGAAGTTCAAGCACTTGGTGGAACGACGCGGATTCCGCTCAGTGAACGATTTTTTGTGGGCGGAATCAACACCATGCGCGGGTTCGCTTTCGGACGAGCTGGTCCCGTCGTTTCCACGACTCGTGCTCCATTTGGTGCCGCCAAGCAATTGATTTTCAATGCCGAACTGATTTTTACGATTTCTTCCGAGGCGAAATTGAACGGCGTGATCTTTTTCGACTACGGCAAAGGGTTCGAGGAGGATGAACCGTTGTCGATCAATTTGCGGCCCGCTGCGGGTCTCGAAGGGCGGTGGATTTCTCCCTTCGGTCCCTTGCGAGTGGCCTATGGGATTAATCTTGATGCGCGAACCGGTGAGCGAGCCGGCGTGTTCGAGTTTACGATCGGAACCTTATTTTAGTCGGAGTTTACGCGTGGTACGTTGGAACGGGAATCGGTGGAAGCGAGAGGCGGGACGGATCGAATGGACAGCGATGTCGATTGCGGTTGCCGTCATGCTGGTTCTGAGTGGAGGATGTGCTGGAGGCGGAGGGAAAATCGATGGAAAAGTCGCGGTAATCAATTTGCAGCGCTTGCTCAGCGAGACGAGTGCGGGCAAGAAAGCGAAGGAGAACCTGGCTGGCTTTTCGAAAAATCGACAGGCGCTGATGGAAATGGAAGAAAAGGAGTTACGGCGGCTGGAAGAGGACTTTGTCAAACAGTCCTCCGTCCTGAGCCCCGCCGCGAAACGAGAGCGGGAAGAACAGTTTCGCCGGCGCATGCAGGAGTACCAGCAAAAGGCCTCGGAATTGAATCGGGAAGTCCAAGAAAAGCAAAAAGATGTACTGGAAGCATTTCGTGACAAGAGCGAAACGATCGTCGCGAAAGTCGCCAAGCGTCTTGGATTGCAGGTTGTGGTCGACAGGAGCAAGGGTGGTCCGACGATCTATCATGAAGAAGGTCTGGACATTTCAGGCCAGGTCATCGAAGAGTTCAATAGAGAATACCCCTAGGTTCTGAGGGAGGTGGGTTATGACGGGTGCAGCGCGGGCGACATGGCTAGGCGTCGCGGTATTGCTGGCGCAGGGAGTTGCGCCGCTCCATGCAGGAGAGGTGATTCGGGTCGGGGTCATGGATCAGCAGATGGTGATAGAGCGAACAAAGGCTGGGAAGCTGGCCTTGGAAGAGGTGAAGGGATACTCCATGACCAGACAAAAGATCATTCAGGCCGATGAGCAAGAGTTAAAGGACTTGGAGCAGTCCTTGCAGGATCCGAACGTCAAACTTGCGGACCAGGCGCGGCAGGAAAAAGAAGAGCAGTTGCGCGGCAAGATGGAAGCGTTTCAGCGCCGGATTCAAGAGTTCAATCGTGAGGTCCAGCAAAAACAGCGCGAAATGGTCGTGGAATATGCGCAAAAAATCGCCGCTGCCGCGCAGGCTGTGGGTCAGAAAGAGGGATATACGGCTATCCTCGACAAGGGCAATGACGCGCTCATCCGCATTGTCCTCTATCATCAGCCAGCGTTGGATGTGACGGATTCGGTCATCAAGGAATTTGACCGGCAGAATCCGTAGACGGTAGCCCTATTCAGGACGGAGAGGAGGCAGAGCTCATGGCATTGGTCGAGCAGGCTGAGATTCAGGCGTTACTTCCCCACCGGTATCCGTTCTTGCTGGTGGATCGAGTCAAAGAGTTTGAACCGCATCAACGGATCGTCGGCATCAAAAATGTGACGATCAATGAGCCATTTTTTCAAGGACATTTTCCAGGACGCCCCGTGATGCCGGGGGTGCTGATTATCGAAGCCATGGCCCAGGTGGGCGGCGTGCTGGTCTTCAAGTCGGGAGGGACGGTTGGAAAAACCATTATGTATCTGACGGGTATTGAAGAGGCCAAATTCCGGCGGCCCGTAGTCCCGGGCGACCAGCTGCGTTTTGAAATCGAAGTCCTGAAGAAGCGTCCGCCGTTTTGGAAAATGCAAGGGAAGGCCTACGTAGACAACGAAGTGGTCTGTGAAGCCGTGGTGACGGCGATGGTGATGGACGAGAAGGCGGACACGAAATAAGCCGGTTTGATTATTCCTCGATTCCTGAAGCGTACGGTCGGCGTGTGGGCCATGCAGTGATCCGGCAGTTGCCCAATGGTCGGTGACGGTTGACGCTAGTAAAGGGGGCATGCGTGAAGATACATCCAACAGCGATCATTCATCCCAAGGCGAGCCTCGCTCCTGACGTGGAAATTGGACCGTTTTGTGTCGTGGGGGAGCACGTCATGATCGGAAAGGGGACTCGACTTCTCTCCCATGCGACGATCGATGGGTGGACAGAAATCGGGGAGCGGAATGAAGTGCATCCGTTCGCTTCGATCGGAGGGCCTCCACAGCACCTTGGGTATAAGGGGGAACCGACCAAGGTCGTCATCGGCCATGACAACATCATCCGCGAATATGTCACGATCAATCGAGGAACCGTCCAGGGAGGGGGTATGACCTCTCTCGGGTCCAAGGGCATTCTGATGGCCTACGTGCATGTGGCCCACGATTGCCGACTCGGCGACCATATCATTATGGCCAATGCGGCAAGCCTGGCGGGACATATTACTATCGGTGATCACTCGGTTATCGGAGGCTTGACCGGTGTCCTTCAGTTTGTGCGTATCGGAGACTATGTGATGGTCGGAGGGTGTTGTGCGATCGGCCAAGATATCCCTCCGTTTACGTTCGCAGCCGGTGGGTATCGTGCCCATCTGTATGGACTCAATTCGGTTGGATTACAACGGCACGGGTTCTCGGTTGATCGGATTGCTCTGTTAAAGAAGGCATTCGATTTGTTGTTCCGATCAGGCCACCGGACAGCCGAGGCGATTCGATTGGCTAAAAAGGAGTTTAAGGGACAGGCTGATGTGGCCAAGATCCTCACGTTTATGGAGGGGACCAAACGTGGAATCTCGAGGGCTGTGAGCCCTGATCTAGAGCGTGAGTTCGATCAACCGGTGTGAGACAGCCACTATGACCCTGGCCATGCCTATAGCGGACGGTCGAATCGGGGTGATCGCGGGGAACGGACGATTTCCAATCATCTTTGCGGATAACGCCCGCAAGATGGGCCTTCAAGTCTATGCGGTGGCTCACGAGGGCGAGACTGAACCGGAGCTCGAACAGCATGTCGACCGGATCCATTGGGTGAAGATTGGCCAACTCAACAAATTGATCAACGCATTCAAGACCGACGGCGTCAGGAATGTGGTCATGCTGGGAGGCATCAAGAAAACGCATGTCTATAGCCATGCCCGTCCTGATTTTCGCGTGCTAGCGCTCGCCACGAAGTTGGTCCTCTGGAAGGATGACGATATTCTGCGCGCACTTGCTGCGGAGCTCGAGAAGGATGGCATCACCATTTGTGAGTCGACGTTCGGTCTGGAAGGGATCTTGGTTGAGGAAGGGACGCTCACGTCGCGTCAACCGACCAAGAAGGAGTGGGTGGACATTCGTTATGGCTGGGATGTGGCCAAAGAGACGGGGCGCCTCGACATCGGCCAATGCGTCGTGATCAAAGACCGAGTCGTGGTGGCGGTCGAAGCGGTCGAAGGGACCGATGAAGCGATCAAGCGTGGCGGCGAACTGGCCAAGGATGGCGCGGTCGTGGTGAAGCGGAGCAAGCCGCAGCAGGATCTCCGGTTTGACCTGCCGGCCGTGGGTCCCAGGACGATCGAGATCATGCAATCCGTCAAGGCATCGGTGCTGGCCGTCGAGGCTGGTCGATCCGTGATGCTCGATCGAGAAGTGCTTCTCCGCACTGCCGAGGAAGCCGGCATTGCCGTTGTTGGCCTCGCTCGCGAAGCGGAGCCAAGTGCTGCGACCTGAGTCACTGAAGCAGTTTCGGAATCTGACGATCTATTGATTTCAGAAACTCAACACATCAATCGATCAAGAGATTCCCCAGTTCAGTCCAAGAGGTGTAATGGTCAAGCTCCGTGCCGGAGTCATCGGGGTTGGGCATCTTGGTCAGCACCATGCACGCCTCTACGCTTCCTTGCCAGACTCGACGCTGGTCGGCGTGATCGACCAAGACCAGGGGCGAGCCTCGGTCGTTGCCCAGAAGCATGATGCACAGGTATTCCGTGACCTGCCTGATTTCTTGAAGCAGGTCGATGTGGTCAGTATCGCCGTCCCCACATCCGGTCACTATTCTGTCGCAAAACGTTGTCTTGAGGCTGGGAAGCATGTGCTGGTGGAGAAACCGATTGCCGTGCTGCCGGTTGAGGCACGGGAGCTGGTGGAGTTGGCAACACACCATCGATGCACGCTGCAAGTGGGACATAGTGAGCGGTTCAACCCCATCATGCAGGCGATGCGGCCACATATTCAGAAACCGGTGTTGTTCGAGTGCTATCGACTGGGGACCTACAGTGGGCGTGGCACCGACGTTGATGTCGTCCTGGACTTGATGATTCATGACCTTGACCTGGTGCTGTCCTGCGATCCAGGCCCCGTCGAAGATGTGCGGGCCGCTGGAGTGGCGGTGCTCTCTCCTGCCAGCGATGTGTCTAATGCACGTGTTCAGTTCGAGAGTGGATGCGTCGTCAACCTTACCGCAAGTCGAATTTCACCGAAGGCCATGCGACAATGGCATGTATTCCAAAGCGATGGGTGTGTGTCGATCGATTTCCAGTCCCGCCAGGGCGTGATCGGACGCCGCTCGGTTGAACATGGTGGAAAGCTCACGCTGGCAACTGAAGAAGTACAAGCCGGAGACGGTGAGCCGCTGAAACTACAGCTGGAATCGTTTCTCCATGCGATTCGTTCGGAATCTCGCCCAATCGTGTCCGGCGAGGACGGGGTTGCTGCTCTGGAGCTGGCCCATCGCGTGCTCTCAGCGATGGAAGTATCTTTGCCTCACAAGACATGAGACCATCTCTAGGGATCAACCGTCACGTGCCTTCTCAGCCGCGTGCATCGATCACGGTTGCTCCCTGTGCTCCAATAAATCGTCATGGCGCGTATTCTAATCATTACTGGTGAAGCCTCCGGCGACCTCCACGGGGCCAATCTGGCCAAGGCGCTCAGAGCCAAGAACCCTCGGGTCTCGCTTGCCGGGATCGGAGGGGCGGCAATGGAGGCGGCCGGTGTGCAATTGGTCTGCAAGATGGGGCAGTTCGACGTGATGGGGATGGTCGGGCCTTTGGTGTTGGTGGCGATCATGCGACGGTTCTTCTTCATACGGCGGTTGTTTCGGTCCGAACCATGGGATGCGGTCATCTTTGTCGATAACCCCGGATTAAACTTACGGTACGCCTATTTTGCCAAGGGCGCTGGGTTGCGTGTGTTCTATTATGTCGCACCGCAGATTTGGGCCTGGGGAGCCTGGCGGATGTACTGGATTAAGAAACGAGTCGATCAGGTGTTGGTCATTCTGCCTTTTGAGAAGCCTCTCTATGACAACGCGGGTATGCCTTGCACGTTTGTCGGCCATCCCATCTTGGATGCAGTGGAAGGCGCCTATGACCGGACGGCGCTTCGCACCAGATTTGGCTTTTCTCCTGATGAGCGTGTGATTGCCTTGTTGCCGGGGAGTCGGGCGCATGAAGTACGGTTGCTGCTGCCGATCCTGATCAAGGCCGCAGAGCAATTGGCCAGCCGAGAGCCCCAAACGAAGTTTATCTTGGCGCAGGCCTCCACAATCCAGGATAATCTGCTGCAGCCACTCTTGCGGCACAGTTTGGTTCCTGTCACCCTGGTGAAAGAACAAGCCAGTGAAGTCATGGCCGTATCGGATTTGCTGTTGGTGGCGTCGGGTACAGCCACGCTGCAAGCGGCCGTCGTGGGCACTCCTATGGTGTTGCTCTATCGAACGACCGCTTGGGAGTTTTGGATTGCGGGTTTCTTTCTCCGGGTCAAATGGATTGGACTAGTGAATTTGGTGGCCGGTCGATCGGTCGTCCCGGAGCTGTTGCAGGATGAGGCTACTGGTCAGCGGCTCTACGAGGAGGCGCTGCGGATCTTGGAAGATCCGTCAGCCTATGCAGAAATGAAGCGGAGCTTGGCACAAGTACGAGATGCGTTAGGTGAACCAGGCGCGTCCCTCCGGGCGGCAGAGGTGATAGTAGCGGCATGTCGGGAGTAGAACGATTCAAGCGGCTCATGCGGTATGTCCGCCCGTATCGGGCGAGGTTTTTGGGTGGGTTCGCCTGCTCTGGGATGGTAGCGATTTTGACCGGGGTATATGCCTGGTTGGCACGTCCGGTGCTCGACGGGATCTTCATCGAAAAAAATGAACAGCTGCTGCTGGTCTTGCCGCTGGCGATATTGGCCGTTGCGGCAGTGAAGGCCCTCTTCAGCTATGGGGTCGGGTACTTGATGGCGTATGTGGGGAATCGGGTGGTGGCAGACATTCGGCAAGAGTTGTTTCAGCAGCTCATGCGCATGCCGATCGGATTTCACGACTCCAATACATCGGGTCGTTTGGTGTCGCGGATCGTGAACGATGTCGGGTTGATGGCGAATGCGGCGTCGAGTGTCATCAAAGACATGTTTCAAAATGCCCTGACATTTCTGGCGATGGTCGGCGTGATTCTCTATCAGGACTGGAAGCTGGCGGGCATCTCGCTGGTCGTGATTCCGCTTGCTGGGCTGACGATGGTTCGAGTGGGGAAGCGGTTGAAGAAATTGGCGGCGAGTGGACAAGCCCAGATGGGCGATATGTCTTCAACACTCCAAGAAACGTTTGCCGGCATCAGGGTCGTGAAGGCCTTCGGTCGTGAAGACGCAGAAGCCGAGCGATTTCAAACGCGGAACCAGGCCTTTCTGGCTACTACCTTGAAAACGAATCAGGTCTGGTCGATCGGCCATTCGCATATGGAAGTCATCGGCGTGATCAGTATCGCGGTCATTATTTGGTATGGCGGCTATCTCGTCATCAACGGGACGATGACGCCCGGTGCGTTCTTTTCGTTCATGGCCGCCATGTTATTGGCCTATACCCCGGTTCGGAAGTTGTCTGGGGCCAACAATCTAATCCAGCAAGCACTGGCTGCGGCTGAACGCGTCTTTGATGTGTTGGACATGAAGACGGAACAGGCGCAGACCCAGGGCATGGTCACGTTGGCCGGGATCCACCGTGCCATTGAATTCCAGGGTGTCTCGTTGCAATATGAGAGCCAGAAGATTCCCGCGCTGACCAAGGTTGATCTCACCATCAGGCCCGGTGAAGTCATTGCGCTCGTCGGGAGCAGTGGAAGTGGAAAGACCACATTAGTCAGTTTGTTGCCGCGGTTCTATGAGCTGACCACAGGCCGCATTCTGATTGACGGCGTTCCGCTTGACTCGTACGAATTACAGTCATTACGTGCCCATATCGGGATCGTGTCGCAAGAGATTGTGCTGTTCGATGATACCATCCGGAACAACATCGCCTTCGGACGAACCGGGGCCAGTCAGGCTGAGGTTGAACAGGCGGCCAAACTGGCCTATGCGCATGACTTCATTCTTCGGATCCCAGACGGGTATGATGCCCTCATCGGAGAACGGGGGCTCAAGCTTTCGGGGGGTGAGCGCCAGCGTCTGGCTATCGCCCGCGCGCTGCTTCGCGACCCACCATTGCTGATCCTGGATGAAGCGACGTCGGCGCTAGATACGGAGTCTGAACGGATCGTGCAGCTGGCCTTGGCGAACTTAATGAAGAATCGGACGACGTTGGTGATTGCTCATCGGCTGTCCACGATTCAAAATGCGGATCGCATTGTGGTGTTAGACCGTGGGACGGTCGTCGAAATAGGCTCGCACGAGGACCTGCTTCGGCGGGGAGGAAGCTACCACCGTTTGCACGCGTTGCAGTTTCAATCAGAAGAATTGGCGCATTGAATTCATGAAAAACTCGTTTTTGGCCAGATGGTTGAAACTGTCCGTGCTGCCTCCGGTGGGAGCGGCACTGATTCGTGGTATTGCCCGCACGATGCGCCACGAGACCAGAGGACAGGAAGCGGTCGATGCCTTGTATCGTGAAGGAGGGCACGCCATTATCGCATTTTGGCATGCACAACAATTGATGATTCTGATTGGGTACCGAGGAACGCGTGCCCATGTCTTGATCAGCCAGCATGGAGATGGAGAGATTATTGCTCGTATCATCGCGCGATTCGGTCATGGGGCAGTGCGCGGATCCAGTACGCGCGGCGGGGCCAAGGCCCTGCGCGCATTGATTAAATTAGCTCGATCAGGCCAAGATGTCGCAGTGACGCCGGATGGCCCGAAAGGGCCGCGTCATGTTGCCAAGCTGGGGGTCATCCAACTGGCGAAAGTCACGGGACTTCCGATCGTGCCGGTAGCCTTTGCCTGCTCAAAAAAAAACTCTTTGCGAGCTGGGACCGCTACATGGTCCCGTATCCGTTTTCGAAAGGCCTCTTTTGCTACGGACGTCCGCTCTGGGTCTCGCGTGAGGCCGATGAGGCAGCGCTCGAAACAGCTCGTGTGGAACTTGAGACCGTGTTGAATCAGTTGACGGATCAGGCGGAAAAGGGCGTGGATGTAAATGGTAAGGCGTGAACTATAAGAGGCACAGGCATTAAACCGGGCGCCTCACCTTTTGCCTCGTGCGGTTCACGTCGTTCTCATGTGGAAGCTGCTCTATAACATTGGTCTTCTTCTTGCCGCCCCAGTGGTTATCGATGTGCTGCTGGCCAAACCTCTCTGCCGCCCTGGTTTTCTTCAGCGGATGGGTTGGCACATTCATCCTTCCGATCGCCAAACGACAGCCTCGCCGCTTGTGTGGATTCACGCAGTGTCACTTGGTGAGGTCGTCGCCGCGACGCCGTTAGTGAAGGCGCTGCACGAACGTCATCCGGAGTTTCGGTATATCGTCACGACGGTGACTGAAACCGGCCGAGAGGCGGTAGAACAGCGCTTAGGCGGTATTGCCGAGCACCGGTATGCTCCGCTTGACTTTCCCTGGGCTGTGGCTCGGATGATCCGCAGTCTGCGGCCGGTGCTGTATGTGTTCGTCGAGACGGAATTATGGCCGAACTTATTGTGGACGTTACGAGCACAGGATGTGCCCTCGGTGTTGGTGAACGGGCGGTTGTCGTCGCGGTCATTTGGCCGTCAGGATTTGCCCGTGATTCGCTCTTTGTATCGATCCATACTTCAAACGCTCACGCTCTGTCTCATGCAATCTGACAGGGATCGACAGCGTATTATTGCACTAGGCGCTGAGCCGTCGCGCGTTCATGTGACCAGTAATATCAAGTTTGATCAGCCTCTCCCGGACGTTCGCTCACATGAGTCGTTCCGTCAGAGCTTTGGGCTCGATGAGCATGAACAATTGATGCTCGCGGGCAGCACGCACGCTGGAGAAGAGGAACTGCTGGTTTCGGCCTATCGACACATCGTGAAGACCTATCCCACAACCGTGTTGATGCTGGCGCCGCGCCATATCGAGCGAGCGGATCGAGTCGAAGCCGTGCTGCGAGACGCTGGATTTGCCGTGCAGCGGAGAAGTCGGATTCAGGGGAAGCCATCTGGCCCGCGCGTGATTATTTTGGATACGAGAGGAGAGTTGTCTCGGGCATATCGAGACGCTGTCGTGGCATTCGTCGGTGGGACTCTGGTTCCCGTGGGGGGGCATAATTTGTTGGAACCGGCTGTATGGGGTATCCCCGTCATGTTTGGGCCCCATACGGACCATTGCGCCGAGGTCGCGGCACTCCTATCAGAGGCTGGAGGAGGTCGCCGCGTGATGGGAGTGGAGGACCTTGTGACCTCTCTTGAAGAATGGCTCGGTCAGCCTGAAACTCGACATCGGATGGGGCAGGCTGCAAGGCAGGTGGTGTTGGACAATCAAGGCGCACTCACACGGAGTCTGGAGTTCATTGAGACTTGCCTGCGTGCGGCTCCGTCGTATTCCGACTCGTGTGTAGCAACGGGGCCGGGACCTCTTGTGGCCAAACACTGACATGGCGTTCTTGCTTCCTGGACAACCGGTTCGCAAAGGGCTGTACTGGGTTGCTGGGTTGTACGGCCTCATCATTCGGTGTCGGCTGTGGTGCTACCGCCAAGGTTGGCTCACGACCACACGGCTACCCTGTCGGGTCGTGAGTGTCGGTAATCTAACGGTTGGGGGGACGGGAAAAACTCCGATCGTCATTCTCCTGACGGAATGGCTGGTGGCCAAGGGGAAACGGGTGGCGATCTTGAGCCGGGGGTACAAACGGACGAGTACGGTGCCACATCTACTGGTATCCGATGGATTGCGAATCTTGGCCGGTCCCTCGGAGGCCGGGGACGAACCGTTTCTCATGGCGCGGCGTTGTCCGCGCGCCGTTGTGGCGGTGGGGGCTGATCGGGTCGCGCTTGGTCGGTGGGTATTGGAACAGTATCCCGTCGACTACATCATGCTCGATGATGGCTTTCAGCATCGAGCCCTTCATCGCGATGTCGATCTGGTGTTGCTGGATGCCACCGATGCGGCAGGACTTGATGCGCTGCTTCCATCGGGAAGACTGCGGGAACCCTTAGAAGCGCTGGAACGAGCGAGTGCGGTGGTGATTACCCGGGCCGATTCGAGGCAAGATGTAGAAGCGGTTCAGCAGCGATTGCGTAAGATCGCGCGGCCGTCAGAGGACGTCATAGAGGTCGTATTTCGGCCGGAGTCTTTTCTCGCAGTCGGCTCAGCGGGGCCGCAAGCTCTTGAATGGGGGCAGGGTAAACGGGCCTGGCTGGTCAGCGGGATCGGCAATAGTCCATCGTTCCGCCGATCGGTCGAATCCATCGGAATTGAGATCCTTGGAGAGACAGTGTTTGAAGATCACCATCGCTACAGTGACGAAGAGATCAGACAGATCCGCGCCACTGTGCAGACCAATGAGAGCGAGATTGTCCTAACGACCGAGAAGGACGGCGGAAAACTGTCCCCCTTCCTCCGGCCCAATGATCCTTGGTGGATGCTTCGACTGGGGACGGAAGTCGTGCGCGGAGAAGCGCGGCTGTACGGATTGATCGATGGGTTGTTAACCGATAAGACTGAACAGGTAGGAGTTCGTGCGTAGCGATCTGCCTCGGAACATCTTGGTGCGGGCACCGAATTGGATCGGCGATGCCGTGATGTGCGAGCCGGCTATTCGCGGGCTGCGGTCACTGTTCCCGGAAGCGGAGATAACAATGCTTGCCAAGCGGGCCGTCGCCGAACTGTTCAGTGCGGCTCCAGAGCTGAGTCGAGTCGTGGTGTACGATGACAAGGGGCCTCATGCGGGGCTTTCTGGAAAATGGTCGCTGGCGGGTACGTTGCGGCGGCATGGCTTCGATCTGGCAGTGCTCTTTCAGAACGCCTTCGAGGCGGCATTTCTCGCGTGGCTTGCGGGTATTCCGCGGCGATATGGCTATGCCACTGATGGACGAGTCTTTTTTCTGACCACGCCTGTTGCGGTGCCGAGTCGCAGTCGTGGGGTCCATCAAGTCGAGTATTATTGGAACCTGTTGAAGCCTTTAGGGCTGTCTGGCGTGGCATCGTCGCCGACACTGTATGTGACAGCAGACGAGAGTCGTCAGTTAGATGTCAGGCTCGCTGGGGCCGAGGTCGGCTTGTCAGATATCGTGATTGGCATCAATCCAGGATCGACCTACGGAAGTGCAAAGCGTTGGTTGCCTGAGCGATTCGCTGAAGTCGCGCAGCGACTTGCGGAACGCATAGGGCAGGACGAAAATGCACAGGTGGCCGTGGTCATTCTGGGGGCACGAGGAGAGGAGTCCTTGGGACAGGACATCGCCGCTCGAATCAATGGGCGATCGGTGGTGCTGTCGGGTGCCACGACCATTCGTGAGTTGATGGCGGTGGTCAAGCGATGCCGCCTGCTCATTACCAACGATACAGGGCCGATGCATATCGCTGCCGCATGCGGTGTGCCGGTCGTGGCGGTGTTTGGTCCGACGGATTCACATACCACCGCACCCTATGGGCAAGAGCGGTCGATTGTGCGGGAAGCCGTAGACTGTGCCCCCTGCCTTCTTAGGGAATGCCCGATTGATCACCGCTGCATGACGCGCATCCCTGTTGACCGGGTGTACGAAGCGGCCGTGCAACAGCTGAGCAGTTTGTCTCGTGTATCTGGTCCATCTCGTCCAGACAACACAGACCAGACGAACATTCTCTCCGGCTATACCATCTTTCTCGATCGAGACGGAACGCTCAATCCTGATCCCGGCTATATCAAGTCTCCGGATCAGTTTGAGTTGTTTTCCGGAGTGTCCGAGGCGCTCGGGCGTCTGAAGCGGGCGGGTGCCCGATTGATCATCGTCACCAATCAATCGGGAATCGCGCGAGGACTCTTGTCGCGCAAGGACCTCAATGCCGTGCATATGAAACTGAAGCGTCTGCTCGATGGCGCGGGTGTGACACTCGACGCGATCTATTTCTGTCCTCACCATCCTGACGACGGGTGCGAATGTCGAAAACCGAACCGCGGGATGATTGACCAAGCGGTGCGAGAGTGCGGGGTGACTCTCGATCGTTCCTATCTGATCGGCGATCACAGTCGGGACATCGAATTGGCACAGAGGGTCGGGGTGCGCAGCATCTTAGTGACGACGGGTGTCGTGTCTCCGCAGGACGCAGAAAGACTCAAAGCCTCAGGGCCAGCTCCAGCTTGGGTGGCATCTTCGCTGGCGGACGCTGCGGACTGGCTGCTCTCCGATGCCAGCAGGGCGTCCGTACAGATCCGCGGGCGGCAGGTCGCACATACATGATGGAGTGGAGCGGCGGCGTTCGGCCCGGTCTTGTGTTGGGTGGAGAGCCAGCGTAAGTTGTATCGGTAGCAGACGACGGGCAAGGGAATCGGCTGTGTTGCGCAGCGAGAGAGGACGATGGCGGCGAACCAACCTGTGAACGTGTGTTCCGTTCCATGTAACCTTTGTGGTGGCACCCAGGTGTCGACTCTGTCGAACAAAAGTCGAAGCGGGAAGCCATTGCGGACGGTCATTTGTCAAGCGTGCGGGCTTGTGTGGTCGGACCCACGCCCTCATGACGCCAGGCAGTTTTATGAGGAGGAGTACCGCCTCTCCTACAAACACACCTACCGCCCGAAGCCCAAGCACGTCTTACGCGCGGGCCATGTGGCCTTGTCACGATTTGAAAAGATCGAGCCATTGCTGTCGAGCCGGAAAGCTGTTCTCGATGTCGGTACCGGCGGGGGAGAGTTCGCCTATCTGCTTCAATCGTTAGGGCATGGCGTGAGCGGGATTGAACCGAATAGAGGGTATGCCGACTATTCCATACGGGAATATGGGCTCACGGTTCAGGTCGGGTTCGTGCAAGATGCGGTGTTTCCACCCGAATCGTTCGATGTGGTGACGATCTGGCATGTACTTGAACATACGGAAGATCCGGGTTTCATTCTAGCCCTGCTCCGATCCTGGCTGAAACCGGACGGCACGCTTGTTGTGGAGGTTCCCAATGTCGAGGCAACCTGTCAGGCTCCCAGCAGCACGTTCCATGAAGCCCATCTCTATAACTTCAATGTGGTGTCATTACGCCGATTGGCCAAGAAGCACGGGTTGTTCGAGACCAAGCATCTGATCTCTCGCGATGGTGGGAACATCACGATGTTTCTGTCGCGCATGGAGCCGCTGGTCCACGATCGGTACGACGCCTCGATCCCCGGTAACTGCGAATGGATCTCGAGGATCGTGCGTCAGCACAGCAACGTGCGGCGCCACTTGACGCCTGTGCCCTACCTGCGGGCTTGGCAGCGCCTCTGCCGGTCATTGAAAGAGAGGCGTGAAACGGCGGACGCAAAGAGCGGTAAGGCATTGCTCGACACACTCTATTCGCCTCAGTTTTGCTCCCATTCCGTGGGACGTGGATGAACAGATTTTTGGATGATGTACGAATCATCACGCGTGGTCTTGCTTCATTCTAGGTATTGATGCGCAGTGTTGGCTGGAAGGTTCTCCGGTGTCATCTGTCAACCCTCTCGATAGTCGTTTCTCATCGGTGTTGAACAATGCCCGCATCCTGTTGATCAAGCCCAGTTCTCTCGGGGATATCGTGCATGCATTGCCAGTCGTTTCGGCGATCAAAGCACAATGGCCGGGATCACATCTCACGTGGATTGTGAAGCGACAGTGGGCTGACCTTGTCGAGCGGGCAGAAGGGGTCGACCGTGTCTGGCCGGTTGATATGACGGTGGGAAGTTGGATCAGGGAAGGCCGGGCATTGCGCGCACAGCGGTTCGACCTCACCATCGATCTGCAAGGGCTGTTTCGCAGTGGCATTTTGGCGTGGCTCAGTGGTGCGCCAACGCGTATTGGCTTTGCGAATGGAAGGGAAGGAAGTCCCTGGTTCTACTCCGACCGTGTCCCGGTGACCGATCCCGATATCCATGCGGTCGATCGATATCTTTCCGTTGTCGCGGCGTTGGGGGCATCTCTGCCGGACAAACCGCGATTTGGGTTTAGGCTACGAGAGGAGGACATGGCGACCGTTCGAGAGATTTGTCAACGGCGAGGCCTGATACTAGACAAGCCATGGGTTGCCGTAAATGTTGGAGCGCGGTGGCCAACCAAGCGCTGGCCGCTGACATCGTTTGCTACCGTTGTGGATCAGCTGTATGAGGCACAGCTCAGCCCGGTTGTTGTGATTGGAAGTGCTGATGAACGATCACAGATGGATAGCCTGAAGGCTCTGGCACAAAGTCCGTTCATCGACCTGTGCGGTGAGATTCCATTGAAGTGCTTGCCCGCACTGCTGTCTCAAGCGACCGCCATGATCACGAACGATTCCGGGCCAATGCACATCGCTGCGGCGCTTGGGGTTCCGGTGATTGCGATGTTCGGACCAACCAGTGCGAGCCGGACTGGTCCATATGGAGACGGTCATCGGGTATTGATCGGTCGAGTTCCCTGTAGACCCTGTTTCAGTCGTATCTGCCGACACGATCCTGAATTGGAATGCCTTCATCTCATTCAGCCGGCCCAAGTGGTCGACGTGGTACGGCCTATATTGGCAGCTCACGTACCATGTCGATGAATGTCTTGATCGTTCGCCCGGACGGCATCGGCGATGTCTTACTCTCTCTTCCCGTGGCGACCCAACTCAGGCAGCTTGTGCCTGGGGTCAGAATTGGGTTTCTCACTAGTCCCACGGTGGCGCCTTTGCTTGAGCATCATCCTGATGTGGATTATCTGCGAACGATACGTTTCACAGACCCGTTGAAGGAACTCCGTTACGCTTTTTCGCAGGGGGTGGAGGCAGCGATTTTTTTGAAGCCGTTTCGCCGCCTGATGTGGGCCGCATGGATGGCCGGTGTTCCAGTTCGAGTCGCCACTGGCTATCGTTGGTATAGCCTGTTAGCCAATCGCCATGTCTATGAACATCGCAGTGAGTTTTCCAAGCATGAATCGGAGTATAACGTTGACATGTTGAAGGGGTTGGGGTTGTGCCCTCAGCCTGTGAGCCACCCGGTGCTGACTCTGACCGAGGCCGAACGGGCCGCTGGGGCATCTCGGTGGGCGGGATTGCCAAGTTCTCGTGTCGTGGTCCACCCAGGGGGAATTTCAGCACGCCGCTGGCGGCTGGAGCAGTACCGTGACCTGGTCTCGACATTGACAGACAGGGGATATGGTGTGGTGCTGACAGGCAGCGATCAGGAGCGAAGGGAGTTTGGGAAAGGTCTGCCGTTGCCTATGGCGTCCCTCTCAGGGGTAGCAGATCTTATGGGGAACCTGTCGTTGCGGGAACTGACGGCGGTGATCGCCAATGCTCATGTCGTCGTCTCAGGAGCGACAGGGCCAGCTCACCTGGCGGCAGCTCTAGGTATCCCCACAGTCACCTTGTTTGATCCTCGACGAAACAATTTGCCGGTGAGGTGGAAACCGCTTGGGACGGGAGTCTTGCTGCGACCGGATGTTCCTACTTGCGATAAATGTATTGGGGAGGTCTGTCCCCATTGGGATTGTCTTGATCGATTCACTGTTGCAACTGTCATGTCCGTCATCTCCAAAGTTTTAGAGACCCCGTCAGCGCTTACGGTACTCCATATCTAAGCAGGTCCATTAGTGGGGAGGAAGAGTTGTTGCGAGGTGCTGCTCTTGACTCAACTGCGCTTCTATGTTCATATCCTGAACGTGGGGGGATGGCATGCTAACTCTATGAATTTCCAAGGGCAACGAGATCTTCTCTTGCTGGCTGAAGTGGAGCGTGATGGTACGGTTACACAGCGGTCTCTCTCGACCAAGCTAGGAGTCGCTCTGGGGCTGACCAATCTCTATCTCAAGCGGTTAGCGCGGAAGGGTTATATCAAGATCACCACGATTCCCTCACGACGAGTTCGGTATTTGCTGACTCCGCAAGGGTTTGCCGAGAAATCCAGACTGGCCTACCTCTATATGGAGTATTCCCTGTCTCACTACCGTGATATGCGCGCGCGGCTGCGGGAAACGCTGTCTCACGCAGCCAAAAACGGAACGAAACGCGTCGTCATTTATGGAACCAGTGAACTTGCTGAGATGGCCTATCTGTCGCTCCGAGAAATACATATGACCTTGGTTGGATTTGTCGATGATACCCAGCAGGAGTCGTTCTTGTCCTATCCAGTTTGGCCGCCGGAGACGTTGAGCGGATGGGAGTTCGATGCGGTGTTACTGGCGGATTTCGAGCAAACGGCGAGGCACCGTACGACACTCGGACAGTGCCAGGTGCCGGATAGCAAGGTCATCGCGCTTACTCCCACGATGTAGGCGCCGTTAGGCGATTGTTTTTCTATGCACTGTAAGTGAGAGGGCGAAGCTGTGTCCGATGACAACGTCTACAGGGACAAGGAACCCGGTCAAACCAGCAGCCTTCACTGGTACGCCCTACGTACTAAGTCTCGCCACGAAAAACTGGTGCGAGATCAGTTGGACAAGCAAGGAATCGAGCCGTTGCTCCCGACGGTCAAACGGCTGAGCCAATGGAAGGATCGAAAGAAGGAAATCGAGGTCCCATTATTTTCCGGCTATTGCTTCGTGCGGTTTTCTCAGCAGGAGAAGACACCGGTACAACAGACGACAGGGGTTGTCGAAATCGTCAGCAGCGGAAGTCGTCCTGAAACGATCCCGGAGCAGGAAATTGATGCACTCCGCCGTCTCATGACGAGCGTCCTCCCGTACGATCCACATCCCTATCTCCATGAAGGCATGAAGGTGGAAGTCGTTCGCGGCCCCCTGCAGGGGGTTCTCGGAATTCTGATGCGGAAAGAGAAACGACACCGCTTGGTTATCGGAGTGCACCTGATTCAACAAGCGGCGGCGGTCGAAATCGATGTGAATGATGTAGTGCCGGTGTGAGGACTAAGGCATTCTTAGTGAAATCACCGGTTCGTTTGCACACCAAAGAGCACAAGCCGGGATCGACGGATGTCCGATGGGGCTCCGCTGACTGCTTGGGGATGGTTGGCGCGTGAATCTCAACGTTGTGTCGTTTCTAGACCCGCAGGTGTATAACGGCGGCGGCGAGATGATCAGTCGCCGCTTGATCCACGTCGGAGTGGGGCGCGGGCATGACATCAGAGTGTCTTCTGTACGTCCCAAGAAGAAGGCGCTCCACGCTTCGCCCAATCTTACGCTATTGATTGATGTATTCAACTTCGCCCACAGCATCAAGTCGCTGGGGGCTTGGCGTGAATTCGAACCGAGATTTCTGGAATCGATGATCGAGCGGGCTCCTTTTGTTCACCTGACCAACGCGTACGTCGATGTTTGCAACTTGCCCTACCTGCCGTGCTCAGGAGAGCGTCTTGATGGATGCCCGGTGAAACCGACGTTGAACGTCGTCAAACGATTCATGATCCGTGACTGGAGCGACGACTGTTTTGCGCGACGAGCGTTCGTGCGTTGGCTCTATGAAGCGTCCGCGCTCAATGTGTACCTTTCGCCATTGCATCGCCGGGTCACGGAATCGCTGCTGGGCAGCAAGCAGCTGCCGCCAAGCTATCTGCTCAAGCCCATGATCGATACGAAAGCCTTTTCGAATGAACAGCGAGATCGGGATATCGATTATCTCTTTGTGGGCGTGATCGGTGAAGCCAAGGGGTTGGCGGCTATGCGGGAACGGTTCAGGCAGACGGATATTCATTTGATCGGCCGTTGCGCCCCCGGTATCAAACCGGACTTTGGACGGCATCTCGGTCACGTATCATATGACGAAGTCCCGCGTTATATGAATCGGGCCAAGAACTTTGTTTTCTTGCCGCGCTGGCCTGAACCACAGGGGCGTGTGGTGGCGGAGGCGGCCTTGTGCGGTTGCCGGATTATCGGCAATGAGAATGTCGGGGCGTTGTCGTTCGACATGGACCTTGCCGATTCTCGATCATATGAGGGGGTTGAGGATGAGTTTTGGGCTAGGCTGGAGGAGTTAGCCCGGTGAGTGACACATATTCCGTGCCCCTGTTGAGCGTCATCATTCCGGTCCTCCATCTGACCCGCCCAATCAACGCCAAGCGCTTTTTCATGCCCCGGTATACGATTCGGGAGGTGTTGCGAGATTTGCGCGAGCACGTCACACTTCCGTTCGAGGTGATCGTGATCTGCAACGGCACTGATCCTGAGTTGATCGAGTTTGTGCGGACACACGACGCTATCAATAAGTATTGCATCAACAGCGTGAACGCCGGCGTGGGCCGCTCATGGAACATGGGAGCACAGTTGGCAGAGGCAGAGGTGTTGTGCTTTCTCAATGATGATGTGGCTGTTGGTCGAGGCGGGATGGAAGCGCTCTATCATGCTCTTCTCGGTTCGGCTGATGTCGGTGAAGTTGGGCCTGCCGGATCTAGGTGGAGAGGTGCGCAGCACGAACGATATGTTGGAGAACAAGAGCCTGAAGATGCTGACGTTATTTCGGGGTTTTGTTTTCTGCTGAAGAGTGAGCTGTTTCATCAGCTGGGAGGCCTCGACATAGCCTATACCCCTGCAGGATTCGAGGAGATTGACCTGTCCTTCGCAATCCGCAAAGCGGGCTATCGCTGTCTGGTGATCCCCAAATTGCCAATTCATCACTATCATCATCACGGAGTCAGCGCGTATCGCACAGAGGTCAAGTACTTGAAGGCCTCCATCGATACACACGTCCTTCATCAACGCAATAAGACCTACTTCATGAAAAAATGGGGGATTTTGGATGAAGGAGTCGATGAGTGAACCATGTTGAGGCAAGGGGGATGCCGGTAGATTATTTCTATCTTAGCCGCAGTGATGTGGCGGCGCTTGTGCCGGCTGACTGTCGTACGATCTTGGAAATCGGGAGTGGATTTGGCGCATTGGGTCGGACGCTTGCGGCTCGGCAGCCTTGTACGGTCGACGGGGTGGAGATCAATCCGGCTGCCTCGAAGCATCTTGAGCGGCACTACCGGCGGTTTTGGATTGGCGATGTCGAGCGGATTGAACTTGAAGGGGCCATGCAAGAGTACGATTGTCTCCTGTTTCCTGATGTCTTGGAGCATCTCGTCGATCCCTGGACTGTCTTAGGCCGCTTCAGTAGATATGTGAAGGCCGGAGGCGTCGTAGTGGCCAGCATCCCCAATGTATGCAATCTTGCGTTGCTCTATCGTCTTATCTTCCAAGGGATGTGGCAGTATGAAGAATCAGGGTTGCTAGATCGAGGACATCTCCGTTTTTTTACTCGTAGATCCATTGCCGAACTGTTTTCTTACAGCGGATTGACGATCGAAACGTGGCAGATGAATCGAGACCGGTATGTCGGCATTCGTCGCCTGGCTGCAATCGCAGCGAAGCTTGTGGCGCCTGAAATTGACGTATGCCAGTATCTGGTCAGAGCTCGCCGAGAATGAGTGCCTTGGTGGGGCGGAAATTGCTGGTCGTTGCCTCTCTGACGCCTACATGTACGGCAAATTATCTTGTTCACGCATTCAGACAACTGGGCTGCGAAATCAGAGTGTGCTCCGATGTGGCAAGTGATCTTGCCGATGTGTGTGCTGCTGGAGCAGTGCATGTTTCGCGTGTGATTGCTCAGATAGGGTTCGAGCCGGATTATGTAGTTTTTGTCGAGGGCGGCAGTATGCGACTGTTACCGGTTGGTTTGGAGTGTGTGGAGTGTCTGACTGCCTGGTATGGCATCGATACTCATATGGACTACGCCAAGCATCTTCGGATCGGACGGCTGTTTGATGTGACATTTCTTGCGCAAAAGGAATATGTCGAGCGCATGCGTGCTGATGGCATACGTCAAGTTCACTGGCTTCCCCTTGGGTTTGCTGAGGAACTACTGCCGTCCCCGATGCCTGAACGAACAATCGATATCGCCTACGTTGGTTCGGAACAGGTGGCCGCCAATCCGTTACGACACGCGTTGCTGGAGGCGTTGCGCCGTGAATTTCCCTCGACGCGGTTTGGAGCAGCTTCGCCGAATGAGATGGGGCGCATCTATGCCGGCGCCAAGCTGGTGTTCAATAAGAGCGTCAACAATGACGTGAATATGCGCTTCTTCGAGGCGGCTGGTGCGGGAGGAGTCCTCGTGACGGACCGAATTCGCAACAACGGTGTAGAAGAGTTATTTGAGGAAGGGAAACACTACGTATCGTATCAGGGCCACGATTCACTCATTCAGGTCGTGCGGGGCCTGCTGGCTGATCCGCAACGCTGTGCGGCAATCAGTAAGAGTGCCCACTGCCATGTCTTGGAGCATCATACCTATCGGCATCGTGCGCAGTCTCTCCTGGCCGTTGCCGGGCAGTGTGAAAAGCTGTCCCCTCCATGCCCTGAAGACTACTTTGCCGCCTGTCTCTCATTGAACTTGCTCAGTGACGCGCTCAGAATGGCGGCGCAAGCCATTACGATGTCAACAGGGAGTTCCTATCGTAAGTATGTTGGCAAGCTGCTCGTCCTTCTTTTAAATTGGACTGCGCACGTATTGAACTTCGTCGAACGCATGCGCTTCCGCAGGGCCGCATAATTCTTATAGATCGTCCCAGGTTTTCATCAGGGATGGCGGTCCAGATGCCTAGTATTTCGCCTCCCCGTGACTACCCGCTTGTCGTTACCTGGATGAGGTTCGGTTCTGGAACGAGCAATGCATCTTTGTAGGAGCGTTTCTAGCGGACAATCTGAACGGGCGTGTGATCGCTGCGCTCAATTGCCTCAAACGCCAGAAGTGTAATGACCATAGGGTCGTATGGCTCTGTCTGTCTGGCGCCTAAGAACCCTGCTTTTTCTATTGCAGAGAGAGTACTACTGTCGGCACCGTGAAATTAATAGATGGTTGGTCAGTATTGTAGTAGTCGGGTGTGTGCGCGGCATGTCGAATGATCGTAAGGGGTGTATCTCGGGCTCAGCAAACCTTCAGTTGAGTTTTCTGTCAAGTTCATGTAGACGAAGATGAATCAATCGAGTGATGAGCTTTACGAAGTAGGAGACCAATGGTGACGAAGAATTGTACGGAGTCTCAGCTGCTCAGTGAGCTGTATCGGGGGATGTACCGCATCCGTTTCGTCGAAGAGCGAATCGTCAAGATCTACCACACCGATAAAATTAAGAGCCCCGTGCATTTGTCGATCGGTCAGGAAGCGCCGTCAGTCGGTGTGTGCGCCGCGCTGAGGCTGACTGACGTGGTGTTTGGAACATATCGAGGGCATGCCTTGTATCTTGCAAAAGGTGGAGATCTGAACCGCATGCTCGCGGAGCTATATGGAAAGGCGTCCGGTGTGGCCAAGGGTAAGGCTGGCTCAATGCATCTGGCCGATGCGTCCGTGTTGATGATGGGGACGTCGGCGATTGTTGCTACGACTATTCCTCATGCTGTGGGGTATGCACTGGCCGAAAAGTTTCGTGGACGTGATACTGTCGTCGCCGTATTTTTCGGAGACGGTGCGTCAGAGGAGGGGGTACTTCATGAGAGTGCCAATTTTGCCGCACTGCATATGTTGCCCGTGCTCTTCGTGTGTGAAAATAATTTTTATGCCATCCACACGCCGCTAAAAAGTCGCGTGCCTATGCCGAACTATTGCGCAAAAATGGAAGCCTATGGCATCCCTTCCAGGAAGATTTTACGAAACAATGTCCTCGAAACCGCGCAGACAGCTGGAGAAATGATCGGTCAAATGCGAGAAGGACGGATCGGCCCGGCATTTCTGGAGATTGAAACCTATCGCTGGCGTGAACATGTGGGACCGGGTGAAGATTGGGCGCTGGGGTATCGGTCGCGCGAAGAGGCTGAACCGTGGATCCGAGGCGATGAAGTCGATCGCATTGGGCGCCAGCTGGACCTCAATGTGCGTACCTCTATAGATCATGCGGTTGAAATGGAAGTCGAGACTGCGTTCCGATTGGCTGAGGAAGCCGCATTTCCATCCGATGAGGAGTTACTCACCGATGTCTTTCAGTAACGCTGTGCGCGAGTTAAGTTATGCAGATGCTCTGTATGAAGCTACGGCTCAGGAGATGGAACGCGATGACAACGTCTTCGTGTTTGGCCTGGGTGTCGATGATCCGAAAGGCATGTATGGTACGACGAAAGATCTGCATCATCGGTTTGGAGCCAAACGTAATTTCGATACGCCTCTCTCTGAAGATGCGATGACGGGGGTGGCAATTGGTGCGGCGCTCGCCGGTATGCGGCCGATCCACGTCCACCAGCGCATGGACTTCTTGCTGCTCTGCATGAACCAACTTATCAATGTGGCCGCGAAGTGGAGTTACATGTTCGGTGGAGCGTTCCGGGTGCCGCTCGTCGTGAGGGCGATTGTGGGGCGGAGTTGGGGGCAGGGGGCGCAGCACAGCCAATCGTTGCATGCCCATTTCATGCACGTGCCTGGGATCAAGGTCGTTGCGCCGACGACTCCGCATGATGCGAAAGGCTGTATGATTGCCGCCATTCGCGACAATAATCCGGTCATTGTCGTCGAGCACCGCATGCTCTACTCCAATCGAGGCATGGTCCCTTCCGAACCGTACACGGTGGAGTTCGGCAAGGCCCGTGTGCTGACTCAAGGTGGTGATCTGACGATTGTGGCCATTTCTCATATGGTGGTCGAAGCCGTGCGGGCCAGTCACCACTTGGCTGAAGCCGGGATCCATGCGGAAGTCATCGATCCGGTCAGCCTCAGCCCGCTGGATGCCAAGACGATTCAGACATCGGTGCAAAAGACAAGACGTCTGCTCGTTGTTGATCATAGCTGGGTCGAGGCGAGCGCCGCGTCAGAAATTGTGGCTCTTGTCGCGGAATCCTTGGATGGGGATCCAGGAGTGCGCTTCAAACGCATGGGCTTCGCGCCTGTGCCCTGTCCGACCACAAAGCCGCTCGAGAACCTGTTTTATCCCAACTCACGAACCATTGCGCAGGCGGGATACCGGCTTGTGACGAATCGAGAGGATTGGGTGCCGGAGGGCAAGGAAGCCAAAGAAATCGCCGAATTTAAAGGACCATTTTAAATGGCTGACAATCTGTATTCGACGCTTGCAGTGAGCCATGTCGACGGACGTGATGCGGTGTGGCAGAACATACAGGAAGGCATTCTGGAGTATTGCCGGCAGCATCATAAGTTCGGGTTTGATCCGGCGAAACCCGCCGTCCGTCTTCATGAGCCAACGTTTAGCGCAGATGAAATCATCGCGGCTCTGGAGGTCTTGCTGAGCACGCGAGTCACGATGGGGCCGAAGGTCAACGCCTTCGAGCAGCAATTCGCTCAATCCGGGGGATTTGCTCATGCTGTGAGCAACAACTCGGGATCGTCCGCGAATCTCTTGGCGGTCGCCGCATTGACGAATCCGTTGTGGGAGGGGCATCTCCGGCCGGGGGACGAAGTGATTGTATCGGCCCTATCCTGGTCCACCACAATTTGGCCGTTGATCCAACATCAACTTGTGCCCGTCATTGTCGATATCGATCCTGTGACCTGGAATATCGATCCGAATGAGGTTGAACGCGCCATCGGTCCGCGGACCAGAGCCGTCATGCCTGTGCATGTCTATGGCAATCCCTGCGACATGCGGGCATTGTCGGACATTTGCGGGCGACGAGGGTTGCTGCTCATCGAAGATTGCTGTGAGGCGCTCGGTGCCTACTATGAGGGAACGCCTGTGGGGCGTTTTGGCAAGGTCGGCACCTTCAGTTTTTATTTCTCCCATCACATCACTACCCTCGAAGGAGGCATCTGCGTCACGGATGATTTCGAGCTGGTCGAAATGATGAGGATCCTTCGCGCGCACGGGTGGACTCGTGAACTCGAAGACCGTGACCGGTATGCGAAAAAGTACCCTGAAATCGATCCGCGCTTTCTGTTCGTCAATTTGGGGTATAACCTGCGCATGACCGAGCTGCAGGGCGTGATGGGAACGGTGCAGCTTCCCAAATTAGCTGGGTTTGTCGACCAGCGGCGTGAGACCAGCGCGATATGGCAGAGGGTGTGGTCTGAATGGGGCGATGTCTTTCAGTTTCAGCAAGAAACCCCCGGTGGGCGAACTTCAGCGTTCGGGTTTCCCGTGCTGGTGAAGCCGACCGCTCCATTCACGGTCGGAGACATCACGGCAGCTCTCAATGCCGCCGCCATCGAAACGAGGCCGATCATTTGCGGCAATATCGCGAAGCAACCGGCGATGCAGCTCTTCGACCATCGAGTTTCTGGGAGCTTGGCACATGCGACGCGGGTCATGGAGTCTGGTTTCTCCATTGGAAACCATCAGGCCGTGGATGCCGAGGCCCGTGCCTATGTGACCGGAACGGTCGCACAATTTATGAGTCACCAGGGTAAGGTGAAGAAATAGGGATGGCACGTCCGCGCGCTCTAATCACCGGCATCACGGGGATGGTGGGGTCGCATCTCGCCGAGTATTTACTGGCGCAGACGGATTGGGATCTCTACGGCATGTGCCGGTGGAGGAGTTCGCTTTCCAATGTGGAAGCGATGATTCCACGCATCAATGCCAAAGACCGGGTGATGCTGCTCTATGGAGATTTGCGCGATACGCTGTCGGTTCAGGAAGCCGTCAAGAAATCTGCGCCGGACTATGTGTTTCACTTGGCGGCACAAAGCTTTCCCCGGACCAGCTTCGATGCCCCCTTGGACACGCTCGATACCAACATTCAAGGAACCGCCCGCCTACTTGATGCGCTGCGTGCCACAAGTCCTCAAGCGCTTGTGCACGTGTGCTCGTCCTCGGAAGTATTCGGGCGAGTGCCGCAAGCAAAGCTGCCCATCAACGAAGAGTGTACCTTTCATCCAGCCTCTCCCTATGCGATTTCAAAAGTCGGGACAGATCTAATCGGCCGATTCTATGCCGAGGCCTACGGCATGACCGTCATGGTCACGCGGATGTTTACGCATACGGGGCCTCGGCGTGGCGACGTCTTTGCCGAGTCTACGTTCGCCAAGCAAATCGCTATGATTGAGCAGGGATTTATTCCTCCGGTCGTCAGAGTGGGCAATCTGAAATCGCTGCGGACGGTCGCTGATGTGCGGGATGCCGTACGCGCCTACTACATGTTGCTCACCGTCAATCCTATCGCCGGTGAATATTACAACATTGGCGGCACCTGTACGGTGACGGTTGAGGAAATTCTGCGGATGCTTATTGAGTTGTCGGCTTGTGCCGGCCGCATCTCCGTGGAAGTGGATCCGGAACGATTGCGCCCGATCGATGCGGATCTCCAGGTACCTGATATCTCGAAATTCAGTCGACATACGGGGTGGAAGCCGGAAATTCCCTTCACCCAAACGATGCAGGATTTGTTGGAGTACTGGAGAGGCCGCATTAAACGGGAAGGCAACGTTTTTCTTGCACGATGAATGGACCTGACTCGAAACACTCGATTCCCGATTGTATCGTGCTGGCTGGAGGGGTAGGGTCTCGCTTGCGAGGTGTGTTGCCGGAAGGAGTTCCTAAGATCCTTGCTCCCGTGGCTGGCAAACCGTTTGCGTGGTGGTTGATTCAGCAGCTGTATCAACAGGGGATTCGATATGTAGTATTGGCATTGGGGTACGGGGCCACTAGGGTACGGGAGAGCATTGCCGCAGAAGCGTGGCCGGGGGATCTGACCATTCAAACCGTGGTAGAGGGAAGTCCATTAGGGACAGGGGGAGCGCTTAGGTGTGCGTTCGATTTGACACAGAGCGATCCGGTCCTGCTAGTCAATGGGGATACGTTAACGGATGTGGACCTCCATGAGCTTGTTGCTTGTCATGTCAGGAATCATGCCTCGGTGACCATGGCGCTTGCCGACGTGCCGGATGCAAGTCGATACGGCGCAGTGGCCTGTCTGCCGAATGGTCTTGTTACAGGGTTTGAAGAGAAGTCACAGAAAACGGCTCTACCTCGGCTCATTAATGCAGGCGTATATTGTCTTGCGCGTCAATGGGTGGTTGAGATTCCCCTAGAAAAGACGCTGTCGTTGGAACGCGAGTTACTTCCTGCCATAATTGGTCAAGGTTTTTTCGCTTGCCGGGTTGTACGTCGCTTCATAGATATCGGTACACCCTTGTCACTACGCGAGGCCGGAGAATTCATCACTCAGCCAGTGGGGGGACAATTATGATCATTAGTCGGACGCCGTTTCGCGTCTCCTTTTTTGGAGGAGGAACTGATTATCCGACCTGGTTTTGTGATCATGGGGGCAAGGTACTGACCAGTACGATCAACCGGTATTGCTACATCACCGCGCGGTATCTGCCGCCGTTCTTCGACCAACGGAATCGAATTGTGTGGTCAAAGATCGAGACAGTCGATGCTACGGATGAGATCGAACATCCCGCAGTGAGGGCTGGTTTACAGTTCTTGGACGTTCGCGAGGGGGTGGAGATTCATCACGTCGGCGATCTCCCGGCTCGAAGTGGTCTTGGCTCCAGCTCAGCGTTTACGGTCGGCCTGCTCCATGCGCTGTATGCCTTGAAGGGTGTGATGGCGAACAAGCCTCGATTGGCGGATGACGCCATTTATATCGAGCAGCAAATGCTTAAGGAGGCTGTCGGGATTCAGGATCAGGTTCAGGTGGCGCATGGCGGTATCAACCTCATCGAAATCCCATGCGATGGCAAGTACCAAATTTCTCCGGTCATCATGCCGCTTGAGCGCACGCACGAATTTGAAAGCCAGTTGATGTTGTTTTTCACCGGGATCTCACGGTTTGCATCGGAAATCGCCGAGTCGCAGATCAAGGCGATTCCCGACAAGACCAGAGAGCTGGAAGCCATGAGAGCCATGGTAGACGAGGCATTGCACGTGCTCGTAGGGAGAGGTAGTCTGGATGATTTTGGAAGGTTGTTGCATGAATCCTGGCTGCTCAAGCGGAGTCTCACTTCCAGGATTTCCAGTCAGAAGGTCGACGACATTTACGAAGAGGCCCGGCGGGCGGGAGCGATTGGCGGCAAGTTGCTGGGAGCCGGCGGGGGCGGGTTCATGCTGTTCTACGTACCTCTTGCCTGTCAGCAGCGGGTTCGCAGTGCGCTCTCAAATCTGCTGGAGATTCCGTTTTGCTTTGAGCATGTGGGCACGCAGATTATTTTCTGCGATCCCGGTACCCGAGGGACTTCTTATAACTCCGGTTACCCGATGATGGAGAGTGTGGCCAGATGATCGTTTATGCGAATAAAAAAGTCCTTCTCATCTGAGGCGCCGGTCTCATCGGCGGACTGCTGCCGGCACTTGCAGTACCGGACTCCACAGAATTCGGTTGATGTTATCAGAAGATTTCTCTCTCGTGTTCGTAGATGTGATAGGCGATCCCCTGAACCGATTCATCAGTCGTGTATCTTCCGAGGGATGGATCAATTTTCAAAGGTGAGACATCCAAATGAATAGCTCTGGTAGTCCCATACAAGTCGGGCTCGTGCAAATCAATAATAGTTTTTCCAATCAGAACTACCTGCCGCTCGCAGTTGGAATGCTGCAGGCATATGCCCAGGCTTTTTCGCAGCAGCCAGAGAGGTTCGAGTTTCTGTTGCCGGTATATAAGAGAATTCCTGTCCCCCACGCGGTGGAGAAGCTGTTGTGCGCGGATATCGTACTGATGAGCGTGTATGTGTGGAACTTCAGGATATCCCTCAAAATCGCTGAAGAGCTGAAACGTCGCCGTCCTGAAACGGTCATCGTGTTTGGCGGACCTCATGTGCCCGAGCGTGACGACATGTTTCTCAGACGCTATCCGTTTATCGATATCGCCTGTCATGGGGAGGGCGAGCAAGTCGCATTGGCAGTCCTGGAAAACTTTACCGTGAGAAACTGGTCTCAGGTTCCATCTATCAGCTATGTTGATCAGAGCGGTGCCATTGTCAAGAATCCGCGTGTTGGGAGAGTCAAGGACCTTTCGGTATTTCCCTCTCCGTATCTTGCCGGTGTATTTGAGCCTCTTATGGTTGCGAACCCATCCGAGCATTGGATCGCGCTCTGGGAAACGAATCGAGGGTGTCCCTTCGCCTGTACCTTTTGTGATTGGGGATCCGCAGTAGCGAGCAAGGTCTATGGCTTCGACCTTGAGCGTATCTATAAAGAGGTAGAGTGGTTTTCGAACCGGAAGATCGAGTTTGTCTTCTGCTGTGATGCAAACTTCGGCATCCTATCCCGTGACGTCGATATCGCGAGTTATGTCGCCGAATCAAAGAAGAAGACGGGGTTTCCACAGGCCTTGTCGGTTCAAGCGACGAAGAATGCGACAGAGCGGGCGTATAAGACTCAGAAAATCTTGGCCGATGCCGGCCTGAATAAAGGGGTAGATATCGCCCTCCAGTCCATGGACCCCGACACACTGAAAAGCATCAAGCGGGGCAATATTTCGACCTCGACGTACCAAGAACTGCAGAGAAGATTTATTCAGGACAAGGTGGATACCTATACGGATCTCATTCTCGGGCTGCCCGGGGAAACATACGAAACGTTCTCCCGCGCGGTCACGACTATTATTGACAATGGGCAGCATAACCGAATTCAGTTCAATAACCTGTCTATTCTCCCGAATGCAGAGATGGGGGACCCGGAGTATCAAGAAAAGTATGGAATGGTGACGATTGAGTCGAGAACGATCAATATTCACGGTTCCCTGGCCGAATCTCCTGACGAGGTATTTGAAACGCAGTTGCTTGTCGTTGGGACGAAGGCGATGCCGGAGCCGGAGTGGGTTCGCACACGAGCCTTTTCCTGGATGGCGGCGTTTCTCTATTTTGATAAAGTCCTGCAGATTCCCCTGACGCTCATCCATGGGCTGTGTCAGGTGAGTTACAAGGAGCTATTCGAGCTGTTTTCTGAGGCAACCCATGAGGAATATCCGATTCTTGCGTCAGTGAGACAATTCTTTCTCGATAAAGCCAGGGAGATCCAGCAGGGAGGCCCCGAATATTGTCAGTCTTTTGAATGGCTGCATATCTGGTGGCCGGCTGACGAGTACATGCTGATCAAGCTGTGTTACGAGGACAAGCTGTCGGCTTTTTTTTCCGAGGCGGAGCAGATGTTGACTCAGGCGTTGGAGAAGCGGCAATTAGCGTTTCCTGCACAGCTGCTGCACGAATCCATGGAGCTCAATCAAGGGCTCATCAAGCGACCGTTTCAGATCGAGGATATGGAGGTCGCAGTTTCTTACAATATCTGGGAGTATTATCGGGCCGTCATCGCAGGGCAACAGATTCTGCTGGAGCCCAAGCTTCTCAAACATCATATTGACCGAACCAGCAAGATTTGGAGTTCGTGGGATCTTTGGTGCCAAGAAGTCATTTGGTACGGCAATAAGCGCGGAGCGTATCTGTATGGGAATAATATTGTGGAACCTCAGTTGTCTGGCCATTTCTGATCTCCTGTCTCGCCGTCTATAGAGTCGGATGCGCGCAATTATCTGGTCCCGTTCCATACTGAGTTCGAGCTTCAGGCGTTCTCGTCTTCATCCTCCATTACATAGGGTAAAGCGCGGCTCTCACCAATGAATTATCGTCAGCTTGGCCGGACCGGCATCCAGGTGTCAGAAATCGGTTTCGGAGCATGGGGGATTGGAGGGGCCATGCGCGGCTCGATCTCCTATGGCCCTACAGACGACCAGGAAAGTCGAGCGGCACTCAAACGAGCCTTTGAAAAGGGCATCACGTTTTACGATACCGCTGATTTATATGGGTATGGGCATAGTGAGCGATTGATCGGAGAGGCGTTTCAGTCGAAACGTGATCAGGTGGTTATTGCATCAAAGGTAGGAAGGCTCAATCAGGACGGGGCTCAAGACTTTTCACCGGTTCATATCCGCCGGTCACTCGATGAAAGCTTGAAGCGATTGGAGACGGACTACCTCGATTTGTACCAATTGCATGATCCTCCGATCAAACTTCTTGAGGATGCTCCGGAGATTTGCGAGACGCTGAGGTCATTGAAGCAGACAGGGGCGATTCGTGCATGGGGGATTTCGCTCAAGGAGCCTGCTGATGGGGTGGAGGCCATCACGAAATTTCGGTGTGATGCCGTGCAGGTCAATTTCAATATGATCGACCAACGCATCATTGCTGTGGGCCTTCTCCAGTGTTGTCGCGAGGAAGGAGTTGGGCTGGTCTCCAGGACGCCCCTCTGCTTCGGCTTTCTAACAGGCGAATATTCTGCGGCCATGCAATTTGATGCACACGACCATCGTGGTCGGTGGGCGACGGCTCAACGAGAACTCTGGGCCAATGCGAATCAAGCTTTTGCTGACTTGAAGCGAAGAGAGAAGGAGAGCCTCGCGCAGCAAGCCTTGAGATATTGTCTCTCTTACGCGGAGGTTTCGACGGTTATCCCGGGCATGCTCCGAGCCAAAGAAGTAGATGACAATACTGATGCAAGCCGATTGGGGCCTTTGGAAGACCCTGAGCGGGACATGATTGAGTCGATATACAAGAGCGCCACGTTTTTTGTGAAGAAGTAACGGCATTGATCGGCCTGACGGTCGAGCACAAGGCTCTCCGGTAATCATGATAAAGCCAGTCGGTCAGAGGCCCATACTTGTTGTGACGGGCGCGAGTGGCGGGATCGGTTCTGCAACGGTGGCGTTAGCCGCGAGTAGGGGGTTTGCCGTCGTGCTCGGCTATCATGCTCACGAAGATCGGGCACGAATGCTCGAAGAGACAATTCGGAAGTCAGGAGGCCATGCGCAGGCAATGCCCGTAGACGTGGCGGATCCTGAGTCTGTGCAAACATTCTTTGCTCGGATCGATCGGGATGTCGGACGTCCCGCTGGGGTTGTGTTGGCGTCGGGGATGAGCGGAGGTGTCTCACGGCTCAGCGACCTGAGGCCAGAGGATATTGCGCGGGTGGTGAACGTGAATTTTCTCGGCGTGCTCTATTGTGCTCGTGAAGCTGCCACGTGGATGGCGCGGTCGCGGGGCGGCCATGGCGGTAGTATCGTCAGCCTGTCGTCGGAAGCCGCCAAATTTGGAGGAAACAAGCTTGTGCCGTATGCCGCGGCCAAAGCCGGCGTGAGCACAATGACCATTGGGCTCGCACGAGAGTTGGCGTCCGAAGGTATACGGGTGAATGCTGTTAGTCCAGGGATTATCGATACGGAACAACATGGGCGGATGGATACGGATCGACGAGCCGGGCTGGTCAATAGTATCCCAATGGGACGCATGGGGCGATCGGAAGAGGTTGCGGAATGTGTCTTGTGGCTTCTTTCCGACAGCGCAAGCTATGTGACCGGCGCAATTTTGTCGGTCCACGGTGGGCGTTAGAGGGATTGCGCGATTCATGAAGAAGAAGCGGCTGTTGATTTGCGGAGCGACGGGATTCATTGGGCGTAACCTGGCAGAGTCGTTTTCGCGACAGGATCAGTTTCAGACCATTGGTGTCTATCACCTGAAGCCGCCGTTTGAGTACCCGGGGCTCGAGTGGGTTCAGGCCGACTTAACCAACTCAGCGGATGTCGAGCGAGCCCTTACGGGAATCGATGTAATCATTCAGGCGGCCGCAACCACGTCCGGGGCCAAGGATATCGTGACCCGCCCCCACATTCACGTTACGGATAATGCCGTAATGAACTCACTGCTGTTCCGCGCGGCCTTCGACAAGAAGGTAGGGCATGTCGTGTTCTTCAGTTGTACGGTCATGTTGCAGACGAGCGAACGAGGGCAAACGGAAGAGGACTTCGACGCCAATGCGCCTATCCATCCGCGCTATTTCGGGGCGGGATGGACCAAGGTGTATCTGGAAAAGATGAGCGAGTTCTACTCCCGAATCGGCCCCACTCGATACACAGTAATTCGTCACAGCAATGTCTATGGACCGTATGACAAGTTTGATTTGGAGCGTAGCCACGTATTTGGCGCCACGGTGACGAAGGTGATGACCGCTCGTGATGGACGGATCGTCATCTGGGGAAGTGGTGAGGAGGGCAGAGATCTGCTATATGTCGATGATCTGGCCGATTGTGTTGATCGTGCGATCCGTTCCCAGACCAGCCCATTTGCTATTTATAATTGTGGTTATGGGGAAGCGATCCTAGTTAAGGACCTGGTGAAGAAGATCATCGAAAAGTCAGGACGTTCACTGCGTGTCGAATACGATCTTTCACAGCCGTCGATTAAGACCAGCGTATTCCTAGACTGTGGAAAGGCCAAACGTGAGCTTGGATGGGTACGGGTTACGTCGTTCGATCGGGGTATCGATCAGACGCTTGCCTGGTGGCGTGAGCATATCGCATCATCCTGCTCATGAGCCAAGACAAGGTAGGCCGATACGAGTGGTTGAACCGGAGGAGTGCATGCCGCAATCAGCGTCTTGAAGTGTTTTTCGACACTGTTCGCACAGGGGATGGTGTGACTGTGTCGGACTTCATGGTCGTGCAGCCCCTCATCCGTACAACGGGCAATGTCTGCGGCGTTTGCATCCTTCCGGAAGTTGACGGAAAAATCGGGCTCATGCGGGTGTACCGGCACCAGCTTAATGAGGAAGTCTGGCAGGCACCGGCAGGATTCGTCGAGGTAAATGAAGCGCCGGTGGACACCGCCTTGCGTGAATTGCAGGAAGAGACTCCAGTAAGGTGTATGCCTGATCGAGTGGAGTCATTAGGCCTCTATCTTCCCGACGCAGGTTTGATCGATGGATATGTAGCATTGTTTGTCGCTCGTGAAAGTGTTCTGTCACGCGATCACTCTGGAACCGACAGAGAGATCGGAGTCGGCGGGCTTCATTTCTTCGACCGAACCGCGCTCAAGAGATTAGTGATGTCCTCGTCCGATGTGGGTGGAAGTACATTAGTCGCCTGCCTCCGGGTGCTTTCGGGGCCATGACGCCTTCTCGATAAAGCGCAAGCGCATGGCGTTCATTTTTCATGATTGACCAGTGGAAGGCGTAGAGGTCGAGAAATGGCTGGATTAAGCATGGACGGGACAAACTGGATTGACAAGAGGGCGGATCGGATGACAGAGGTGTTTGCCCGTACACCCTTGGCCGTTGACTTCCCTTTTCTTAAGGGTGTGTCGATTCCCTCCGTCACTCTGCATAGCTTGCAAGATGCGGCTCTCAACTTTCTCCAGAGTTCAGTAGTTGCGTTTATTCCTGGCAAAAGCATGAACGGTCTGCCGTGGGGCCTGAAGGAGAATCGCCACGATCTGGAAGCACTGCCGAATAAGACCCCCAATGGCGTCATTCGACCCTATTGGGAGAACGTGAAGGTCTTTAAGCGATTCTCCGATGTCCTCTACTCCTTCTTAGTCAGTGATAAGTTGTCAGAGGGGTTGTCACACCTCCAGGTGCCTCCTAACCTTCGTCTTGTCACGGGGACCAATCCAGGGGCGCATGGTAAACGTCCGTACGCGACCGATAAGCTTCACACGGATGTATGGGCTGGTGAGCCGCAGTTCAGCCTCAACATTCTTATCCCAATTCTCGGAGACATTGATGCCGTCAATGTACGCTTTTGCCAGCCTAGCGCCGTCCCACCTGACCTCAGGCGCCCGCTTGCAGATTATAGCGCGGCAAAACCTGACGCATTAGGCTTAACGGAATATGACCTTTCGTTGAAATGTGGTATCGCATATTTCTTCGACACATTTTTGTTTCATCAGACCATTCGGCGGGGTGAAGGCCTTCGCCTTTCGGCGGATTTAAGAGGGTTATTCAAGGTTCAAGTTATGGGAGAAGAGAGTCCTTGGGAGTATCCATCCCGCTTTATGACACTGGGGCAAGTAGCTGCTGGAGTTTCCGCCGAATGGCTTGCCGGCAGCAGTATTGCCGATACGCCGTATCATCGCTAGCAAGATCAGCCGTCCCACGATCTATCGCTAAAATGTAGATAGCATGCCCCGGGAGAATATTCGCATGGCAAATCCCCGTCGGTTTACGGTGGATGACTTGAAAGAATTGGCCGGAATGCCTGATCTAGAGAGTCCCAAACAGTGGCGCGATCCTCTCGCGTACCTGGTTCTCGATTCAGGCGAGCAATCCGTGATCGAATCATCGGTGCGGGAGGAAATCATGACCCGGGCCTGGAGAGTATCCGGCGACAATGACTCAGGCGTGTGGGAGCGGGGATGGGGCGAGGTGGCACTCAGAGTTGAGTCACTCGACAAGATCGACCCATTCGCCCTGTCTCCGAATTACTTTCGAGGAGAGAAAATCTTTCGTTTGAATGGTCGATATGTGCAGGCGGTCAGTGATGATGCTGAGTTTTTGATTGGATTGATGATCCGAGAGGCGATTCTTGCACATTGGCTTGCGCCGTATTCCGAAGTGATCGAATTTGGATGCGGGACAGGATTAAATCTATTTTTGCTCGCGAATCGCTTTCCGGAGAAGCGATATCTTGGTTGTGACTGGGCTAAGCCCGTTGGATCGATTCTTGATCGAATAGCTCGCGCAACTGCCGCCCGGGTCGAGTTTTCCCAATACAATATGCTCACGGGCAGCGGGCTGAATGGTAAAGAATTCAAGCCGGGCACGGCAATTTGCACGGTGCATGCGATGGAGCAATTGCACGCAACGTGGGAGCCGTTTATTCGGGACGTCGTGGAGCGGCGCCCTGCGATCTGTGTGCATCTCGAACCATTCGTCGAATTGTATTCGTCAGAGAATCGATTTGACGAGTTGGCCATCATATTCCATCGGAAGAGAAAATATTTGGTTGGATTCATCCCAGCTCTGAAGGCGATGCACGAACGTGGGGAGGTAGAACTTCTCGAGTGCCGGCGTGTGCCGTTTGGCGGGAAATTTCACGAGGCATATTCATTTGCTGTTTGGAAGCCCCTTTAGAGCTGTTCGCATTTTCTAGCGCATGGCTAGTTGAGACAAGGAGTTAAGATGGTTTCTCACCACCCCCTCGTTTCCATTATGTGTGTCACAAGAAATTCCAAGGCGATGATCGAGCGTTGTGTGCAAAGTGTGTTGGCGCAGACATACCAAAATGTTCAGTTTGTCGTGCAAGATGGGTTGTCGACGGATGGCACGCTCGAAATCCTCGATAAATTTCGCCATCGGCTTGATCTAGTTTCCGAGCGAGATGCCGGCATGGCAGATGGATTTTTTAAAGCCGTGCATCGGTGTAAGGGGGAGATTGTAGGAAGTTGCTGGGCGGATGAGGAACTTCTGCCGACAGCAGTTGCGGAGGCTGTAGAGCAGTTTCGATTGCATCCGCATGCAGGGGCTATCATTGGGGCAGCGAGAAATGTTTGTCACATGACCATGAGCCATTCCGATATATTCCCTGAACAGTTTAATCTTGCCAAGTACCTGACTCGTACGTACGTGCCGCATTTCGTCGCGAGTTTTTTTAAACGAAGCGCTTTGAAGGAAATCGGCCTCTACACGGATACGTTCAGCCGTGAAGCCTTTGAGATGGAAATCTGGGCTAGGCTCGGTCTGGCATACGAGATCCGAACGTTTCCGGAACTTGTAGCTAAATATACGATTCATACCGAACAGCTTAGCCATCAGCCTATGCGAATGCTTGCGACCCTCAAGGCAAGGTTAGCGGTGCTGGACCAGATTTTTGGTGAAAGGGGCTCCCTCGAAGGCATGGAACCATTTCTGCCTTGGCTCCATGCTAAACATATTGGCGACGACCTAAATCATCTGAAGGGCTTTGTCGCAAAACTTCCTGAAAAGAGTCGGCCTGGCCTGCAAGACGTGCAGTTGGAATTAGATGCGATGCTGGAGCGCAAACTAGAAGTTCTGAAGGTGACTTCGCCGCATCTATTCCTTGCCAGTGGAACATCACCTTGGCCAATCCAGGCGTACAGGCGTCTAGCTTGGGCCACCCCATCATGGATTAGGCAGAAGGTTCCTGTGAACGTGAGGACCTGGATAAGAGGGAGAGTCGAAAGTCTTGGACCTCAGTTAGATGGACTGCAGATGGAGAAGAGAGGCGAGATGATGGGAGCATTCGCCTTCAATGTCGCTATGAGGCTTCAGCGGCGAGGGGATGTTGATGCGGCCCTATCCATTTTTAGAGGGCTTGAATATTTAGGTAATAAGGATGTTGATAGCGAAGCGATGCAGGTGGCGATTAAATCTCCCTCGCTCGGCAACCAGGAATTGCTTGATGTCGCCATGGGCTGGGCTCACCGGCATGCCAATCTTCCATGGATTCGCATTGAGAGACACAAGCCTGTTTCTAGCAGAAAGGTGCGAATTGGATACAGTGGGGCTTTCTGGAGCGCCGAGTATATGCGATATCAGCTCATGCCAGTTCTTCGCGCGCATGATCGGCAACGAGTCGAACTGATAGGAGTCAGTTATTCAGGAAACCCTGCAGATGCAGTCTGTCCAGATAGTAAGGTCTTTGACTCCTGGGTTGATGCGTCGGCTTTCAGGGGGGTGGAGTATGTTAATCATATCCGATCACTCGAATTGGACATTTTAGTGGATACCACCGGATTTTCCCCGACACATCGTTTTGTCGAACTCGCCCATAGGTGTGCGCCGGTTCAGGTGTCGTACATCAACCATAATAGTACCTCTGGGACTCCGAACGTTGACTACTTATTGGCGGATTGGAATGCAGCACCTGAAGGAATTGATCGATTTTTTACGGAGAGGATATGGCGCCTGCCGGTGTCATTTTTCTGCTTTAACTATGAAGGTACGCCTGCTCCTCCAATCGTCGATCCTCCAATGCTTCGTACAGGGCATCCTACCTTTGGCTATTTCGGCAGTGGTGGCAAGCTCAATCTCCGTATGATTGAGCTGTGGGCTAGGTTGCTCACAATGGTGCCCAACGCGATCCTCTATGTGAGGAACGGAGAACTCTCCATTCCGGACAATCGAGAGTATCTCGCCAAACGATTCGCGCGATTTGGAATTGGGCGGGATCGGCTTCGGTTGGAGAAAGGGCTGCCATGGGAGTTGCTCCGGAAAGAATACGATCAGGTGGATATCAGTCTGGATACCTGGCCCTATAACGGAGGCAACACGATTTCGGAAGCGTTGTGGCAGGGCGTCCCAGTGATCTCTTTGCGAGGGGATACGATGTCGTCCAGGTATGGGTCTTCTATGCTGCTTGACTTAGGGTGGGACGGGCTAGTCGCAGACACGGAAGAGCAATATGTGGAGTGTGCGATTCGCCTGGCGAAGGATCCCGTGTCGCTTCGAGCGATGCGCTATGACTTGCGTCGGGCCAGTTGCGAAGGCGGGTTCCGAGACACGAAACGATTTGCCCAAGCACTTGAAACAGCCTATTGCGGGATGCTCGATCAAATGCATGACATGAAGGAAGTAACTTCTTCAGTCAACGCGAGAGGGTGACATGGCACTAGTTTACCCGTCTATGTCTTTATTTCGGAATCTGAATCGGCTACTCGAACAGTGGGCTGGAAAGTTCAGTTTTTTCACTGGGGACTCATGGCCAGCGGTCACGAGGTTTCACAGTCTGAGAGACAATGAAGATCTCACGGATAAAGAGTTTCAAGAATGTGTCGGTATCGTGCAGCGTGTGGAGGCGTTGCATAGTCGGTGGGTGCCTTATACGGAATCGAAGGGATTGGCCAAAGAGGTATTTTTCCCAGCGAACGAATGGCGAGATATTGTTGATCCGAGAGAGTCGTTTAAATGGGGCCGGACCCAATGGAGATATGACTACAAGAGCCTGAATTATCTCCGGTTGCTTTGTCCATTTACAGGGTACTGGCTGCTTCTCCTGGATCGAATAGATCAGTTTAGGAAATTCCCGGATGACTGGTCGGTGCCATATGCGCTCAAGATCGTCGGGGAGCCCATCTCTGTCGATATTCTTGACGGGCTACATGCTCGGTTCAATCCGCTCGAAAGAGTCGAACATTCTATTGAGGACTTTAAGGCTCATGCATTGACGGTCCCATCCGAATTGAGGTTTCGCGCCCCACAGTTCTTTGGCGAAATGGGAGCGATATGCGGAGACTATGTGGTCAATGACGACATCGTTATTGTCCAGGCCAGGATCAACGCCATGTTTGCCCTTGGAGTGATCGACAAGCTGCAACAAGATGTGGGTAAGAAGGGTTTTTGCCGTGTGATCGAGATTGGAGCAGGCATCGGGCAGCAGGCGGCTGCACTCAAGCAGATTTTTGGGGATGCGCTTCAATATATCGTGGTCGACCTGCCTCCTATTCTTGTCGCGAGCGCTCTTTACCTAAGCAGGTTAGCAAGGTTTAGGCGGTCCTATGTCTTGGAGGAGTCGGATTCCTGGCCAGAGTCATTTGAATTCATATTTTTGGCAAATTATCTCACCGAACAGTTCAGGGGGCATCTGGGCCCTGCGGATCTCGTCATGAATACGATGTCGTTCGGTGAAATGTCGGGAGAACAGATCCGCTATTATGGTGAATTGGCGAGGGATTTAGTTGGAACTGATGGTTTCCTGTACGAGGAAAATTGTCAGGTGTTGTCACACCATGTTTCAGTCCTCGATATTTTAGGAGAGAGTTTCCAAGAACGGACTGATCTTGCTTCGCCGAAAGTGCTTGTGCGCCATGGATGTCACCGCCTATGGAGTAATCAGAATCAGCATATGGGTGTGCATGAGGTTGCCTAATGGATAGTGTTGTTGCATCGGAACGCCATATCTCTCCTGATGCGCCAGATTGGGTATCGATGGCTGTCGAGATGTGGAGCTTTCGGTATGTATTTCTTATCTTTGTATGGCGCTCCCTCAAGATTCGCTATAAGCAAACGGCTATCGGTGTGGCCTGGGCCTTGCTCCAGCCGCTCACAATGACCTTTATTTTTACCTTCATCTTTGGACGTCTGGCTGGGATGCCAACCAACGGCGTGCCCTACCCCCTTTTTGTCGTCAGCGGGCTGATTGTCTGGCAACTCGTGGCGCAGTCATTTCAAAGTGCGACAGGAAGCATTGTGACAAACGCAGGCCTTGTCACGCGAATATACTTTCCTCGCATATTTCTTCCGCTCGCCGCTATCACCGCTGCCCTGTTTGATTTCATGTGTGCCTTCGCATTGTTGATTCTCTTAATGGCATGGTACGGCATTGCGCCGACCATCGGTGTGCTTGCGTTCATCCCTGTGCTGGGGCTCGCCGTTGTTACCGTACTCGGCTTGTCATTATGGTTTGGGACTCTGTATGTGCCCTATCGTGATGTTGGGCATCTCTTGCCCTTTCTTACTCAGATCTGGATGTTTGCCTCACCGGTGATCTATCCCACGAGCCTGTTACCGCCGAAGTACCATTTCCTTTATTCATTGAATCCGATTGTTACAGTCATTGACGTCAGTCGTTGGGCGTTCTGTGGAACGAATCCTCCCAATCTCGGCGGAGTTATCGTCTCTACGGTGGTAGCCGTCGGACTTTGTGTGAGCGGGTTGTGGTTTTTCAGGCGGCATGAGCGAAACTTTTCGGATGTTGTGTAGATAAGAAATGCCTTCCTGTGCAATCAGCGCTAAGAATCTTGGCAAGTGGTATAGGATAAACGAAATCCGATATGGTTCGATGTTGTCGCATCGGCTTGGATCGATGCTCAAGTCAATCTGGGCTTCTTCTTCTCCCTCTGTTGAGACCCCTGCCACAAATGGTCAGCATGCTATCTGGGCTTTGCGTGGTGTGACATTTGAGGTTCCCAAAGGATATGTAATGGGAGTTATTGGGAAAAATGGGTCTGGTAAAAGTACACTGCTGAAAATTCTGGCCAGAATTACGAGCCCCACAGAAGGCTGTGCGATGCTCTCAGGCCGTGTAGGGGCGTTGTTGGAAGTAGGAACGGGATTTCATCCCGACTTGAGCGGGCGGGAAAATATCCTACTTAACGGCTCAATTCTTGGTATGTCCCCTAAGGAGATCAAGCAATCTGAGAGCGGGATCATTGAGTTTTCAGGAATCAGAGAGTTTATCGATACTCCAGTAAAGCACTACTCGAGCGGGATGTTTATGAGGCTGGCGTTTTCGGTCGCCGCACATCTGGATGCCGAGATTATGATCGTGGACGAAGTACTCGCGGTCGGCGACGCTGCTTTTCAGGACAAGTGCAAGCGCAAGATTCGTGAAATTGCGCAAAGTGGCCGGACAGTGCTTTTTACCAGTCATGATATGGAGGCGGTGCGTCGCCTTTGCCATGAATGTATCGTGCTCGACCACGGATCTCTTGTGCATGCCGGTGATACGGAGGCCGGGATCCGCTGCTATTTAGAGTACACAGCGTCTTGAGTATTCGCTGTCTTTCCTGGTTGATACCTCGTCGTTTCTCTATTGCGAGCCCTTTGATCTGTAAGGCATGGGTAAACGGATGGCTATTGTGCGGCGCGAATCGGTGATGCCGCTCTATTCTCTTGTAGTGTTCGGGCGCAATGACAACTACAATCCTGATTTTCTCTATCGTCTGCAAACTACGTTGAATTTTAATGCCAGGGCGTTACAGAAAGCTGGGCTCCTCAGGGAAGTAGAGTTTGTTGTGGTTGATTGGGGAAGTGCTGTTCCCTTGAGAGAAGTACTTGTTCTCGATGAAGCCGTAGCGTCCTCCACCACTTTCCTGGAACTCTCGCCCCACGCGGCCGGACAGTTTGCTGGCCCAAGCGGCATCCATGTTTCACGAGCTGCCAATGTGGGAATTCGACGCGCGAATGGTCGCTTCGTGGGTATGCAGGGAGCCGACTTACTCATGTCGAGTTCAAGCTGGCAATCCCTTCTTTCGGTTCTAGAAGACCAATGTCAGTCCATCGTAGACTTTTCGAAATCATGTCTCGTGATTCCTCGCCGTCAAGTGCCATGGTCATTTGTGGCCCGGCAGCCATCGCTGGACATGTGGGAGCTGAAGCTCCTGACCTGTGATAAAGCGACGACGGAATACGAGGGTTCTTCTCCGTCGACGGTAGGCGGGATGGGAGTCGTGGTTCTGCACCGCGACATATGGAAAGAAGCAAAGGGGCTAGAGGAATCGTTTGATGGGTACGGCTATAGCGACGTCGATCTGGGGTTCAGGGTAGGGCTGCATTATCCTTGGATCGATGCCGCCTCCTACGGCGTGGTTTGCTACAAGATGCAGCATGATCCTGAAGGACCTCGAGGTCGTCTTTTGAAAGGCGGAACGATTCAAATCAATGCACCCTGGATCACATTTGGGATCAGCAGTCGGCAGGAGGATTGGGGCCTTCCCCATGTGACGATTGTGCCAAAGAAAGCAACGCCCAAGATCGAACAGCAGGATAGCCATTCTGCAAGTCGATGGTCCGGCCGTTTCTCTGATATCCCTCCGTCCGATCCTGTCTTGTTTGCCCAGCCAGATGTTCAGAAGCACGCCAGTGCTGCATTGGGCAGGATGCAAGACTTCGATGAGAAACATTGGGAACTGCTTACGGTGCTGTCGTGGTTTGCGCTGCGCAGGTTTCCGATGAACTATCTGGAAGTTGGGCTGTCTCATGGCCGGTACGTACAGGCTGTTTCAACGGCAAGCCCCAGTGTGGACATCTATGTATTGGAGTCTGTACGAGAGGACTCCATTGGCCATGCGCCATTTAGTACTAAGGTCGCCATGAGTTTGTTATGGCAGTGGGGACACAAAGGGTATTTTCGGCCACTCATCGGGGAGCCGGCGGTCACACTGGAACAGTTGGCCAAGTCTTTTATAGGTCCATTTGAAATCGAATTGGCCGTGCTCAATCTGCATAGCGATCGTGAGATCGAAGTATTGCCGCGTCTCCTCTCACTCGTGGTTCCTGGAGGCCTTCTTGCGGTTTGGTCGGAGCGAGTCGAATTGTTAACCGCAGCCTTAGAGATTTCCGGGCCGCTCATCAAGGGCAACTCATCCCTTTACGTTGGGTGTTCACGTTGTACGGCCTTCATATTTGTTCAGGATAGGAGAGCCGAGTCAACTCAATCAATCGCGAGCAATGCCACGCACCGGCGTCTTCCTTCCACAGGCTTACTCACAATGCTTCGCTTGCGGACGACGGTGCTTTTGAGGCAGCTTCAGTTAGCCGCTATTCGCTTGGGCCACGTATCGCGATGGCGGGCATATATTCGTACCATTGCGACTAGAATGTCGTTGGGGCGATGACACAATCCTCCTTCAACTCAACCCAGAGAGCCGCTCAGCGAATCTATGTGGCAGGCCACATGGGCATGGCGGGCAGTGCCATTATGCGTTCCTTACACGATTGTGGAGAATCACAAATCGTGACACGTACGCATGCCGAGCTCGATCTGGTCCAACAGGCTGCCGTGCGCGACTTTATGCAGAAGGAAAAACCTGATCAGATTTATCTTGCCGCGGCCGTTGTCGGAGGAATTCTTGCGAATGACGCGTATCCCGCCCAATTTCTGTACGACAATCTGATGATTCAAGCCAACGTGCTTCATGAAGCATGGCAGACAGGCGTTTCTCGGGTGATGGTGCTGGCTTCCAGTTGCATTTATCCCAAGCTGGCGCCGCAACCGATGAATGAAGGTGCGGTGCTCACGGGGAAGCTGGAGCCGACGAACGAACCCTATGCCATCGCAAAGATCGCCGCGATCAAGCTCTGTGAAAGCTACAACCGCCAGTACGACGCGGATTTCCGTTGCGTGGCCCCGGCCAATCTCTATGGGCCGGGAGATGACTATCACCCTGAGAATAGTCACGTGATTCCGGCGCTCATTCGCCGGTTCCATGAGGCCACGGTGAACCGCCGTCCGAAAGTCGTGCTCTGGGGAAGCGGTACGCCGCAGCGGGAATTTCTCTATGTAGACGATATGGCGGTTGGGTGCGTGCATGTCATGAATCTTGAGAGAGCCGTCTACGAGGCGCATACGAGGCCGATGCAAGGTCACATCAATATCGGAAGTGGGAAAGAAATCACCATTCGGCAGCTCGCCGGCGCTATTGCACGAGTGGTCGGGTATGAAGGCAAGATTGATTTTGACTCGACCAAGCCGGACGGAGCGCCTCGCAAATGCTTGGACAGTTCCGTGATCACTACGCTGGGTTGGCGGGCGAGGGTTCCTCTTGAGGAGGGGCTGCGCCGCGCCTATTCAGACTTTCTCCGGTCTGATGTCTGTGAACTGCGTGGCCGCTGAATTGTGGATGCCACAAACGTTCGCCTGCGGCATTCTTGCATCGCGCATAGGCTCATCGTCTCAACCGTGTGCGTCTCGACTTTACAATAGCCTCGCATCCTTTCTCTGAGCACATCATGGTGAAGTTCGCGAACCGCCTTGGCCTCTTGGTGGGTCTCTCTGCCGCTGGCTATGTGCTGAGTTTTTGCAGTCAGCTGGTCATTTCGTATTACTTTGGAACGTCTTCAGAGTTGGATGCGTATTGGGCTGGGCTTGCCATGGTCAATGTTCTATGCTTTTACCTGTACCCATTACGTGAATCGTTAGTGCCGGCGTTGCATCGTGCCAGGCAAGTGAGTCTATTGCAGGCAGGGCGCCTGTTTTCTGCTGGTCTTTCTCTGCTTGGCCTCCTCGTAGTCGTGTCCTCACTATTTTTATGGGAATTCTCGTCAACGTTTGCCTTATGGGTTGGGCAAACCAGTGATCCTCGTATGGTGAATGAGATTGTCCACCTGATTCCATGGCTTATTCCTTATATGGGATTATTTGTGTTGTCGGAGACTATGACTGCCGTGCTGCTCAGTCTAGACCGGTCCGTATTCCAAGCTGTGGTACGGATAGTTGGTTCTGCTGTGCTGCTTGCGATGTTGGTGGGTTTTGGGACCCGATTGGGTATCCCGGCATTAGTGTTGGCGCAGGTAGCTAGTATGGCAACACTTGTGGTGATGTACTGTGTTGCCTTGCGTATGTTGAGGATACGGTTAGTTAGCGGTTTTGTTCAATTGTTGCGCGAGGGTGGAGTCTTTCCACTCTTTCTTTCTCTGTTGGGCAGCTATCTTCTTTCTCAGCTTTATGTCTTGGGCGAACGTGCAGCCATGATGCATCTCTCTGGAGGCCTAGTTTCGGCGTTTCAATACAGTGTTTCATTGGTCAATGTAATGCTGAGCATTGTAGCCATTCCGCTTGCGAATCTGCTCTGGCCACGATTTCTTGCCAGTGTCGAAATGCAGGATGTCTCGCTCAATATTGAGTTAGCGGCACGAGCAGCGGGCTGGCTTTTTATGACGTTGACAGTGGTCTGCGCATTTGTCTGGGTGCATGCTGAAGAGATTGTGTTTGTGTTGTTCAGCCGTGGGGCATTCGATGCTGTATCAAGTGAGCGGACGGTAGGGGCGCTTCGCGCGACAATATTTGCAGCCGTGCCGATCGGAGTGATGACTATCTTTGGACGATTGCTGATGTCGCAGGAGAATGGCCGTTCCCAGATTGCCATTGGAATTGCCACGACAGTTGTGGGCTTAACGGTAATCGGTGTGGCGGTCTTGTGGGAAAGTGCGGTGCTTGTTCAATGGCACTGGTTTGCGGCAAACACTGCTGGTCTTATCGTTTCTCTGGTTGCAAGTGTAAGGCGATACAGTCTCTCACGTGCGGTCCTGCTTCGATGTGGAAGGTGGGTGATGTTCGTGGTGGGGGCTGTGTGGTGTGCTGTCGCCCTGACGCCGCCTATTGAGATAGGGAATAGTAAGCTTCTCTATGCCACCGCGCTGGGTATCCAGGGAGTGATTTATCTTGCCATTGCTGCAGGCATTGCTTGGGCTTTTGGAGTCATGCGTTCGTTACGGGCTGCGTGAGTAAGTCTAATATATGAAGTGGAGAGTGCTATTCATCGTCCCAAGATTTGGCTCGATTTTTCGAGGAGTGGAATCTTTTACCCGTGAACTTGCGTCGCGTCTTGATCAACACCGATTCGACGTCACCATATTATCCGGTCCACATTCTGACGCCCTGCCTGGAATAACTTTTCAGCGAGGGCAATTGCTCCGCCGAGAGAACATGGCGTGGCTGGATCGTATGCCGTGGATCGCGCAACTATTGTGCCCACTGGGGTTTGGTACTGCCTCTGACATCGAATCACTGTCTCTCCTTTCCCATTTTCATGGGCATTGGCCGCCTGATGCATTCGATATCGTGGTACCTTTAGGGGGGGCGTGGTCATATCGCTTTGCGTATAGAAATTTTCCTTCTGCAAAGGTTGTGAGTATTGGCCAAGCTGGACCAGTAGCGAGAGATTTGCTTTTAAGTGACGTCTTCGTGGCACTCACTCCGTATGATGAGGAACGTGCACGATCAATGTGTCAGGGGCTTGTTACGAAAATTATCCCCAATGGGGTTGATGTGACACGGTTCAGCCCATCAGGTGAGCAACGGAGTGCATCTCAGCCGATGCGTACAATTCTGTGTGTTGCTGCTCTTGTTCCTGATAAGAGACACGATCTGTTGTTTGATGCTGTTCTTTGCTTGCCATCCAATGTTCGAGTGGTGTGTGTCGGGGCTGGACCTCAGCAAGCTGTTTTGAATCGTCATCCACTCTCACAAGCAGGTCGTGTGGAGTGGCGCACATGTTCTTTCAGTGAAATGCCAGAGGTGTATGGTCTAGGAGACGTATTTTCTCTGGCCTCGCCTGAGGAAGCATTCGGAATTGTGTTTATAGAGGCGATGGCGTCTGGACTTCCAGTAGTGGCACATGATGGTCCACGCCAACGGTTTGTGATCGGTAAGGGAGGGTTGTTTTGCAATGTGTTCGACTGTGCTGTCTATGCCAAGGCCCTGGAAATTGCGTTAGATATGCCGTTGACGGTTCAAGCTCGTGAACAGGCTTTGGGATTTGACTGGTGTAGATTAGTGAACGAATATGCCGATCTTTTCGAGTGGCTTTGTTCGGATGGTCGAGTTGAGCAAGGATCGATCAAGCTTATGGCTCAGGCCATGAATAAAAACCGCATTCCCAACAGAGTCTGTTAGTCGAGATGCCGATATTGGATCATTTATCGTGGCTAGTTGACTTTGTCTCAAAGAGGGTAAAGGTAGGGGCTGCTCTTCGTGGGGTCACGGAAAAAATATTGAAGGAGGCCTACGGCACAGGGCGTATTCGTACGGTATATGACATCGGCGCTCACAAAGGACGATGGGCGAGGCAGATGCAACGGCTGATGCCTGGTGCTCGCCTGATCCTCTTTGAGGCAAATCCTCAGCATAAGGCGGATCTCGTTGAGACGGGATTTGAACATTATATTGGAGTTCTCGGCCGGTCCAACGGCATGGAGGTGTCTTTTTTTTCTCGTCAGGACGATGCCGGATCCACGGGAGGGTCAACATATAAAGAGAAGACACCACAATATGTGGATATCAAACCTGTGCGCTGGCCTACGCATACCCTGGCTTCGCTCGTTGCCGAGAAAGGTTTGCCGGCTCCAGATTTAGTGAAGCTGGATACGCAGGGGTCGGAGATTGATGTGATTGCCGGTGGGCGTGAACTCATCGCGCAAGGGAAGTATGTCCTGATTGAACTTCCGGTGGTCGAGTATAACAGCGGTGCACCAAGCTTTGATTCCTATATGTCGGTGATGAAAGAGCTAGAGTTTTTCCCGGTGGCGGTATCCGAAATACATCGGTATGGGGCGATTGTTATTCAGCTAGATTTGTTATTTGTTTCGCGGCAATTGCTTGACGAGAAAGTCCTGTCTGGCTTGCAATTATGATATCCCAGTTAGGAACTGGATGATTGTGGTATGACGCGATGGCAGGTTGTGCTCGACACGAAGAACTTGGCCCTTTATACGGGAGGTATCGCAGCGTTTATTCGACCTCTTTTACGATCATGGGTAATGTCTCGCCCTGATCTCCATTTTATGTTAATCGGGCCGCGGTGGGATTCACGCTCGCTGACAGGTCTTCCGAACTGCGAACATCACATCGTAGACTGGCCTGAAACGTTGCCGCGGTCATTGCGTCATCCTTTTTACGACAATGTGTTATTCCCCCGTGCAATCCGCCAAGTACGGCCGGATTTTGTGTTCTCTCCCTATCATGATGTACGGCTGCCCCACGGCATTCCCTCGGCCATGATGGTTCACGATACCTGCCTCTCGGATATGGGGCACCTGTATCCTTGGCAGATACGGGCTTACTATCGAGCGATGTTGAACGTCAATCTTGGTCGTGCCCGGCATGTGTTGACTGTGTCCGAATCGAGCCGAGCCTGCATTCTAGCGCGCTTTGCGTTCCCTGCCGAGCGTGTCAAGGTGGTTCCGAATACGCTGGAGCCGGATTTTCTAGAGGTCCCGGATGATCCCACCCACATTGCCGCGATTCGCGCGCATCAGACAGCAGGCCTGCGGTTGCTCTACCCCAGCGGAGCCGAGTATCGAAAGAATGTTCCCCGGCTTTTGAAAGCTCTTGAGTTGCTCGTTGGGCGGGGATTGGAGCCCCATCTTTGGGTAACCGGCATGCGCGATGCCGGTTGGGAGCGAGCTCTGGCGAGCTGTTCGCAGTCGCTTCACGCCAGGCTGCATTTCCTGGGCCGGTTGAGCTTGGCCGACTTGCGCACGCACTACCTGGTTGCGGATTCCGTAGTCTACCCTTCCCTCTGTGAAGGGTTCGGCCGGGTCTGTCTGGAGGCCATGGAGCTGGGTGTTCCGATTGCCTGTTCGGATCTTCCGGTGTTGCGAGAAGTGGCGGGGGAGTATCCTATCTACTTTAGCCCGCGTGATGTCGATCAGATGGCCGACAGCATTGCCGCCAGTGCCGCGCAGGGGCGACGAGAACCACACCATGAGCCGCGTTTCCATCGTGCGGCTGTGGCACAGCTGTTTGTGCATACGTTGGACAGGATCATCTCCGCCGAATGCGGGCATGTCTGAGTCGGTTCCGGTCAGCGTCGTCGTGCCCTGTTGGCGATGTCGTGACACCATTGCCAGGGCTGTGGAGTCCATTGCTGCGCAGACCAGGTTGCCGCATGAGGTGATTCTGGTCGACGATGCGAGCGGTGACGGCACGGCTGGTGCGCTCCATGCCCTTGCCGGTCGCTATCCGAAAGATTGGATTACAGTCATTGAGCAGCGCGACAACGGCGGGGCCGGCGTCGCGCGTAACGCGGGTTGGGAGACGGCATCGTCGCCGTACATTGCATTTCTGGATGCGGATGATGCCTGGCATCCGAAGAAGCTTGAGATCCAGGTAGCGTGGATGGAGGCCCATCCGGAAGCGGTCCTGACGGGGACACGCACTGTTGTCAGGGACACGCTGAACCATCTTCCAACGATGCCGGATTCCTTCACAGTGATCCCCGTCACCTTTCACCGCGCGTTATTTGCCAGTCTGTTGCCGACGCGTTCAGTGATGATTCGGGCATGTGTGCCGAATCGGTTCGTCCCAGGGAAACGGTATAGCGAAGATTATTTGCTCTGGCTGTCCCTTCTTGCGGAGGGATACTCGGCATTCGTGATCGATCTTCCCCTTGCCTATTCGTTCAAGGCTGAGTTCGGTGAGGCTGGGCTCAGCTCTCACCTGTGGCGGATGCATTGCGAGGTTCTTGATACGTACCGCCGGCTTCGGCGAGCGGGGCATCTTGGCAGGGCTCTGCATGTGGTGCTCGTTCTCTATGCGCTACTGAGATTCGGCCGCAGAGTGGTTCTCAGTTGCTAGGCGCTTCCGTTATCGTTCTGCATACAGGCTAGTTGCGTTCTATGTGTGGGATTGCCGGCATATTGAATGCAGGAACCGCTGAGCCGACACGTCTTGTCTCCGACATGATCGAGACGATGCGGTATCGCGGCCCGGACGATTCAGGGACGTGGGCCGAGGCCGCGGCCGGGCTGGGGCTCGGCCATGCTCGCTTGTCGATTCTCGATGTGTCTTCCGAAGGACATCAGCCAATGGTCTCGGCCGGCGGGCGCTATGTCATCACGTTCAACGGGGAGGTGTACAATTTTTTGGAACTCCGACGCCTGTTGGAGGATCAAGGAGATCGATTCCACGGGTATTCCGACACGGAGGTGATGTTGGCGGCGATCGAACGGTGGGGGCTGCAGGAGGCGGTGTCTCGATTCGTCGGCATGTTCGCGTTCGGCTTGTGGGATCGTGAAACTAAGCGGCTGAGTCTGGTGCGCGATCGTCTCGGGATCAAGCCGCTGTATTTCGGCTGGGCCGGCCGGGCGTTTGTCTTTGCCTCTGAGTTAAAGGGGATTCGATGCGTCAAAGCATTTGACCCTCGACTGAATCGCGGGGCGCTGGCGCTTTTCCTGCGCCTAGCCTATGTGCCTGCTCCCCTTTCGATATTCGAGCATGCCTACAAGTTGATGCCTGGCTGTATTCTCACGGTGACGCCGGAGTCGGTGAGATCGAGGGAAGGGTTTTCCCCTTCTCCGAACGATGTGCAGGCGCAATGGAAGCCCATCCGCTATTGGTCGGCGCGTGAGGCGGCCGAACGGGGAACGGCGTTCCCGTTTCAAGGGACGGAGGCCGAAGCGGAAGAGCAGCTCGATGCGTTGCTGCGTCAGTCGATCCGGCTCAGGATGATTGCGGACGTTCCCCTCGGGGCGTTTTTGTCGGGAGGGATCGATTCGTCCCTGGTTGTGGCTCTGATGCAGGCCCAGAGTTCGGCGCCGGTGAAGACTTTCTCGATCGGATTTCAGGAAACGGGCTATAACGAAGCGGGGGATGCCAAGCGAGTCGCGGAACATCTTGGGACCGATCATACGGAACTCTACGTGATGCCGGAAGAGGCCCGCACGGTGATTCCCAAGCTGCCGGCGATGTACGATGAGCCGTTCGGGGATTCTTCACAGATTCCCATGTTTTTGGTGTCCCAGTTAGCCCGGAAACATGTGACCGTGGCCCTGTCGGGCGACGGCGGAGACGAATTGTTCGGCGGGTACAACCGGTATGTGTGGGGGCGCCGACTGTGGCGTCGGCTCGCGCCGATTCCTCAGCCGATCCGGGCCGGTTTCGGCTCGATGATTCGGTCGGTGCCTCCCGATATGTGGAGCCGCCTCTATCGAGGGCTTTCCTTCTTGTTGCCGGACGTACAGCGTCCGGGAGAACAGATTCACAAACTGGCCGGCTTGCTTGGGGCGCAGGATCCGGATGCGATGTACCAGGCCATGGTCTCTCTCTGGGACCGGCCGGGAAAAACCGTTATCGGCGCAACGGAGCCTCGGACGACGTTGAACGACCGGTCTTCATGGCCGAGGGGTGCCGAATGGTCGTCGCGCATGATGTACCTTGATTTGGTGACCTATTTGCCGGACGACATTTTGACGAAGGTGGATCGCGCGAGCATGGCGGTCAGTCTTGAAGCGCGGGTGCCGTTTCTGGATCATCGCGTGGTGGAGTTTGCGTGGACCGTACCGCTCTCAATGAAAATGAAGACCGAGGGCGAAGGGAAATGGTTGGTGCGCCGAGTGCTCGATCGGTATGTGCCCCGGGAATTGATCGAGCGGCCCAAGATGGGCTTTGGGATTCCGCTGGACTCGTGGCTCAGGAACGGTTTGAGAGATTGGGCCGAGGCGTTATTGGATGAGTCGCGGCTCCGACGCGAAGGGTATTTCGACCCGGCTCCGATTCGAGAGAAATGGCGGGAACATCTCTCGGGTCGGCGCAATTGGCAGTTTGCGCTTTGGAACGTGCTGATGTTTCAAGCGTGGAGTCAGCGGTGATGCGGCCGCGGCTCGTCTATGTGGTCACGGAAGACTGGTACTTCTGGTCGCATCGTCTCGATCTGGCGCGGGCGGCACGGGAAGCGGGCTACGAGGTCATCGTGGCGACTCGTGTGACCGATCACGGAGAACGAATCCGAGGCGAAGGGTTTCAGCTCGAGCCGCTGGAAATGGTCCGTCGGAGCCGCAATCCGTTTCGCGAGGTGATGGCCATCGCCGAACTCGTGCGGCTGTACCGGCGCGTCAGACCCGATGTGGTCCACCATGTGGCCATGAAGCCGATTTTGTACGGATCCCTGGCGGCGTGGTGTACCAGAGTTCCGGCGGTCATCAACGCATTCGCCGGTCTTGGGTATGCCTTCATGAACGAACGGAACGGGCTGGTGCGCTGGTGCGTGAAGACGGCATTCAGAACCGTACTCCGTTTGGGCCATTCAGTCATACTGGTTCAAAATCGTGATGATCAGGACCGGCTCGTCGGAGAGGGGGTGGTTCCTGCTTCTCGAACGAGGCTTATCGCAGGGTCGGGCATCGATGTCGCTCTGTACTCCTTACAGCCCCAGCCGTCCGGTATCTCGGTAGTTGTTCTGCCTGCACGTATGCTCTGGGACAAAGGTGTCGGGGAATTTGTCGAGGCTGCCAGATGGTTGAAGCAAAAAGGCGTCCATGCCCGGTTCATTCTCGTGGGTCGACGGGATGAACATAACCCCGCAGCCATTCCTGAATCACGTCTGAAGGAGTGGGTGCAGGAAGGGGTGGTCGAATGGTGGGGACACCAAGAGGATATGCCGGCGGTCTATGCAGCGGCCATGCTCGTCGTGTTGCCGTCGTATCGAGAGGGGCTTCCCAAAGTGTTGTTGGAAGCGGCAGCCTGCGGCAAGGCAATCGTCACCACGGATGTTCCTGGCTGTCGAGAGATTGTGCGTGATCGGTTCAACGGGTTGCTGGTTGCCCCGAGAGATTCCATGGCCTTGGCGGCGGCCATTGAGGAGCTGCTGTCCGACCAGGAGGCACGGGACGTGATGGGAGAACGAAGCCGGACCCGTGTGATGGCGGAATGGTCCGGTCCCAGAATCACCGAACAGGTCTTAGGCCTTTACCGTGACATGGTGACGGTAAAGGCGATCGATCATTCCCATGGATATGCATGAGCAACGTGTTGGTCACAGGCGCGGCGGGGTTCCTGGGATCGTCGCTTGTCGACAAGCTGTGCCGATCGGGCCATCATGTGCGGGTTGTTCTTCATGAGTCGACGCATCCCATCTCCTGCGTGGGGAATGTCGAGACGGTGGTCGCCGACATCCGTGATGCGAAGAACGTGCAAGAAGTAGCGGATGGCTGCGGAGCTATCGTGCACCTGGCGGCGAAGGTCCATGCGGTCGATGATTCTGGATCAGAGAAAGACTATGAAGCCGTCAATGTCGACGGCACGAAACATATTCTGGATGCCGCAGTGAGATCCGGAGTCAGCCGAATTGTGTTTGCAAGTTCGGTCAAAGTCTTCGGCGAAGAGACAATCGGATGCGTCGATGAAACACAGACTCCCGATCCCCAGACTGCCTACGGTCGGTCGAAATGGCGGGCGGAGCAACTGGTCTCGGAGTACGCAGCGCGCCATGGCCTCACTGCCGTCTCGCTCCGTCTTCCGATGGTCTATGGTCCAACAAAGAAAGGCAATCTCTATCGCATGATCGAGGCGATCGATCATGGGAGGTTTCCGGCCTTGCCTTGTCTCTCGGCGGTTCGAAGCCTCTTGCACGTCGAGAATTTCCTACAGGCAGTATTGCTGTGTCTTCGTGCGCCATGCTTTCAGCGGGCGGCGTATGCCGTCGCCGATTCCGAGCCGTATCGCGTGACCGACCTTTACGACTGGTTGCGGGCCGGATTAGGGAAGGCCCCTCCGCGATGGCGCGTGCCGCTTTGGATACTCAAAAGCGGTGCGCGATGCGGCGATGTGTTCCAGGCGATCAGCGGGAGCCCTGCTCCCTTAACGACCCAGCAACTGACAAAGCTCATCGGCTGTGCCTGGTACAGTTCCGCCGCTATCACACATGAATTAGGCTATCAACCTGTGTGCTCATTCGAGCAAGCGGTTCCCGAACTGATTGCATTTTATCGTAATGCCGCACGTTCGGGCTGTTGAGACGATCTCATCGGCTGGATTCTTGTGTCGTCTACGTCCGAGTAGACCGAGTGACACTCTCGGGATATCCAGGTTCGAAGGCTCGTGCGTCTTGATTTCAATGTAAAAATGAGTCATAGAGCTTGCCTAAGTCAGCGAGGCCTCTTCTGGTTTAGAGGCAGGGCTTTTTTAGAGTTGCAATCTAACAAGGCAGCACTGTCAACATGTCGATCATGATGGTCGCCTTCCCAGGAGTATTTGCATTTGTATTGGCCTGGTGGTTCACCAACCGTTTATGTCTGCCGGGATCATTTCTCTCGATCCTTGCTCATCCCAACGAACGCACATTACATTCCATGCCGACTCCCCAGTCGGGAGGGTTAGCCGTTATCGGCAGTGTGGTCATCAGTCTCATTCTGGCTGCCAGTGTATTGGCGATTGCCCAACCCTCAAAGGCGGTGTTGCCAAAAGGCGTGGCGTCAGGGAGTGTCTGGATCGTGGTGTCGATGCTCCTCATCTTTGTCGTGTCCTTCATCGATGACTGCGTCGGTCTCCCCGTCGTCCTCCGATTGGGTGTCCAAGCCCTGTCTGCTTTGATCATTGTCGGAGGTGTCGGCTTGACCTTATCGTTCATCCCGATACCCGGAGGGCCGAACATTCTGCTCGGGATAGCCGCAATTCCGGTGAGCGTCCTCATCCTCCTGTGGATGGCGAACCTCTATAACTTTATGGACGGTATGGATGGCTTTGCGGGTGGAATGACGTTTTTTGGGTTTGGATTTCTCGCATATTTTGGGTGGCAAGCCCACTTCCCGGTCATGCTCATCATCGCCGTGTTCGTGGCGATGGCCGCTCTGGGATTTCTCACCCATAATTTCCCGCCCGCGCGTATCTTCATGGGCGATGCAGGGAGCATCACGGTCGGATTTTTGGCGGGGACATTGATGATTCTTGGCGTTCGCGACGGAATATTCGAAATATGGGTCCCGATCATGATCTTCTCCCCATTCATTCTGGATGCGACGGTGACCTTGATCCGACGGGCGCTCCGCCGCAAGAAGATCTGGGAAGCTCACCGGGAGCATTATTATCAGCGATTGGTTCTGAGCGGATGGACCCATCGTCGGACCGTGCTTGCAGAGTATGGAGCCATGATTCTGTGCGGAGGACTGGCTGTTCTGTATCATCACTCGACGGACAGGTGGAAACTCGTGATTCTTGGCGTATGGGTCGGTGTCTTTCTCATGCTCGGGAGACTGGTGCATCAATTGGAACGGCAACGAACCGCCTCCGGAACGGCCCAAAGTCTTGCCGCGTCTGGTGTCAGCACTCCTGTGCCGGTTGCAACGCCCCAAGAAGCTCCAAGGGTCACGGTCAAGGTGTAGTTCGATCTTGCCTGGACATGACCATATGCCGTTTTTTCGAACATCCATGATCGTCTTCGCATGCGGGAAATAAGGTGGGGCCTTGATCGCTTGCAGAGCGAAGCGAGGCGAGCGGCAGGTTGGGCGACCACGGCTTTGGGATTCACGATTCCCATTTGGGTTGTAGCGGACGGTATTCTTGTCATCCTACTTGTCGCCTGCTGGAGCGTCTGTGGAAATTGGCGGGAACGAGGTCGTCGGATTATCGCCAACCCTGTCGCGGTGGGCGCCTTGTTGCTGTTTGGCTGGTTGCTCGTGGGGACCCTGTGGGGGATGGGATCGCTGGGTGAAAGAATGCTCGCGGTGAAGAAGTATGCCGATCTCCTGCTCATTCCTCTGTTGATTTCCATGGCAATCGATGTTCATGAGCGTCGTCGTGCATTTCTTGCCCTGGCGGTCTCATTAGCCCTGACGTTGATGCTGTCTCTTGCCCTGAGCGGGGGGGGCCTTCCAACTGGCTGGGTCATCAATTGTGATTCGTCCACGCCCTGTGCATTCCCAAAACCCACGACCTGTGATTCGTCCAACCCCTGTATATTTAAAAAGCACACGACTCATAACATGCTCATGGCATTTGGTGTGCTGTTGTTCGGGGTGTTAGCCTGGAAATCCTCACGCCGATGGGTCAGATGGGGGTGGGCGGGGGCTTCATGTCTGGCTGCGGGTAATGTTGTATTGATGGTACAAGGCCGGACAGGGTATGTAGTGTTGGCCGGGCTTGCCATGGTGGCGTTCCATATGTATTTCGGGTGGCGAGGCATGGTGGCGGCGGTCGTCGCCATCGCTGTGACATTTTTGGCTGCCTATCAGGTCTCGACATCGTTCCATGATCGCGTCGAGCTTGTCGCCACCGGTGTCGCGCAATGGAATCCCCAGACGGCTACGTATGATGGGGTGACCGAGCGAATGGAATTTTTTCATTACACCGTCGAGATCATTCAAGATCATCCGCTGATGGGTGTCGGTACCGGGGGGTTTACACAAGCCTACGCTCAACATGTGCAAAACCTCGGCCTGCCTGTTCCGACTCATCCTCACAATCAATATCTCCTGGTCATGGCGCAAGTAGGCATTGTCGGGTTCGGTCTGCTGTGTTGGCTCTTTGTCCAACAATGGCGATCGGCCCTCTTTGTCGGGGATGCTGGCTACGGACTGCTTGCCAGAGGGTTGGTAGCCACCATCGCGATCGGCTGTCTTTTTCAACCCGCGCTCAACGACCATACCGAGAAACTGTTTTACTGCTTGTTCTCCGGTCTCATGTATTCCTGGACTGATACGCAACCGGATGCCAGGGCATGAGTATTTCCGTGTATATTATTGCGTACAACGAAGCGAAGAAGATCGCCGATACCATTAACAGTGTGCTGTGGGCGGACGAAATCATCGTGGCTGATTCTGCCAGTACCGACGAGACGGCCAGGATCGCACAGGACTTGGGAGCCCGCGTGGTCCAGGTTCCGTTCCAGGGATTCGGCCATCTCCGAAATCAAGCCATTAAGTCCTGTACACATGAATGGATTTTCAGTCTTGATACGGACGAACAGTGTACACCGGAGGTTCGTGATGAAGTTCTCATGACCCTTTCCGGAACTCCCGCGCACGACGCCTATCTTGTGCCGAGGCGGAATTACTTCATGGGTCGCTGGATCAAGCATTCCGGCTGGTATCCGAATTTCCGCCAACCTCAATTGTTCAGGAAAGGGTCGATGAAATACGTGGAGTCTCCCGTCCACGAGGGATATGAATTACTGACTGCCAAACCGGTCGGTCGGCTGGAGCATGCGATTTGGCAGATCCCGTTCCGGGATTTCGAGGAGGTCGTGAAGAAGGCCAACCGGTATTCGTCGCTTGGGGTTCTGAAACTTGCCGACCAACGAGTATCGATGGGGACGGCGTTGTTTCACGGCATCTGGTCCTTTCTCAAGCATTATGTCGCGAAGCGAGGGTTTCTGGACGGCTGGCCAGGTTTTGTCATTGCCTTTGGAAATTTTGAGGGAACCTTTTATCGGTATGCCAAGCGGTTTGAGCAGCAAGAGATGTGGGCGCTTCCCAAACAGGCGCCGCTTCACCGCCGTGGCAACTCGCTATCGAAATGAAAACAACGGTGATCGTGACGACGTACAATCGTCCTGATGCGCTGGCGGTTGTACTTGAAGGCTATTGCGGACAAAGCGATCACGATTTTGGGCTTATAGTTGCGGATGACGGATCGAAAGAGGAGACCGCCGAGGTTGTGCGGCAATTTGTGCGGCGCGCACCGTTTCCGCTGACGCATGTCTGGCACGAAGATCGTGGATTTCGGGCCGCCGCCATCCGCAATCGCGCCGTCGCATCGACGGACGCTGACTATGTGGTGTTCACAGATGGTGACTGTGTCCCTTCGCGCCATTTCGTGCGTGTCCATAAGCAACTGGCCGAGCCAGGGTACTTCCTCGGATCGAATCGTGTGTTGCTCTCGGCTGGGTTGACGAGCTGTGTCCTGCACCAGCGGCTGCCGATTCATACGTGGAGCGGAATCGATTGGATGCAGTCCTGGTTTCGGCGTAACGTCAATCGCGTGCTTCCGTTGATACGACTGCCCGATGGTCCGTTTCGGAAATGGATGCCGGATCGTTGGGAAGGCGTGAAGACCTGCAATCTTTCGGCATGGCGGACAGACTTGATCCGTGTGAATGGACTGGACGAATCCTATGAAGGCTGGGGACTGGAAGATTCCGACTTGGTTATTCGGTTTCTCCATGCCGGCGTGAAACATAAGAATGCGCGCTTTGCTGCCACGGTGTTTCATTTATGGCATCCCGAGCAGGATCGCATGAGGCTACCGGCCAATCAAAAACGGTTGGAGGATCTGTTGCGGTCGACAACCGTGCGAGCCGCCATTGGCCTAGATCAGGGTGGTGGTCTCTGATGTCGACCGGCAATGTGCTCTCTGATGAGAGTGCTGGTTATGAAATGAAACGGGACATACGAAGCGTGCTGGTTGTGTGTACGCGTCGGATCGGAGATGTCCTGTTGGCGACGCCGGTCGTGCGATCGCTCAAGCGTGCGTATCCCGAGGCCGCCATCGATATGCTCGTGTTCGACGGAACGCAGGACGTGGTGGCAGCGAATTCCGACATCCATCGAATCTGGACGATTACCGAACGTCCGGCGATTGGCCCTCATTTGGCACTGCTTCGTTCACTCTGGCGTCGATACGACCTCGCCTTGTCGGTCTTGGCTGGTGACCGTCCGACGTTTCATGCCTGGGCCGCTGGACGATATCGTATGGGCACGCTCTTGGACGATAGGAAATCGTGGTGGAAACGAAGGCTGCTCCATGAATGGGTTCCTTTTGACAATCTCCATACCCATACCGTCGCTATGAATCTCCGGTTGCTTGCACCGTTACGGATCAAACCGTTTGGAACACCTGTGGTGAGCTGGACACAAGAACATGAAGAATCAGTTCATCGCCTGTTTCCTCGAATACGTGACTCTCAGCGATACGCGGTGTTCCATGTCTCGCCCAAGTTTGCCTATAAGACCTGGACCGCCGAGGGGTGGGTGGCGCTTGGGCGGTGGTTGATCAACCAGGGGCTGGCGGTGGTTGTGACAGGCATGGAATCAGCCGAGCAGAGGTGTTGTGAACAGGTTCTCCATGGGCTGCCTGATGCGGTGAATCTCGTCGGTCTTATGACATTACCGGCGCTCGGCTATCTTCTGAGCCGAGCAGCTCTTTATGTCGGGACGGATACGGCCGTCAGTCATATGGCAGCTGCGGTCGGTGTGTCGGCCGTGGTGCTGTTCGGACCGTCGAATCCGGTGAAGTGGGGACCCTGGCCGAAGGACTTCCCGTCAACAACGCACAGTCCATGGCGGAGGCAGGGATCTCAGCGACAGGGGAATGTGCTTCTGCTTCAAGGAGAAGGCGATTGCGTGCCGTGCCTTGCTGAAGGCTGCGATCGTCACGTCAACAGTTTAAGCGACTGTCTCCAGCGAATGTCTGTGCATCGGGTCATCGAGGCTGCTGAAGCCATGCTCCGGGAGCGGAAGATCAACGCCGCCGTACCAGCCAGCGTATGAAACAGTCAGCCGCGAAACTCTTCCATTCCCTCACGAGACGATTTGGAGATCGGGTACTCAGGTACCGGTCGATCCTTGTTATTGGGGTGGAACTGCTGTTGATTTTCGCAGCGAACCTGACTGCCTTTGCGCTGCGATTCGATGCGGACGCTCCTCCCGAGTATCGGAGGATCATGTGGGATTTTATGCCCGCTGTGCTGCTGTTGTATGGTGCCGGTTTGTGGTTGTTTGGGATTCAGCGAGGGCTCTGGAGATATGTCGATCTTCGCGATCTCTGGAGAATTCTACTAGCCGCACTGAGCAGCTCCGCGGTGTTTTATGGGGTGATCCATCAACTTGGCGGTGTGACGCAGTATCCTCGATCCCTGATCATCCTGACGGGGCTGTTGACGGCGCTGTATTTGGCAGGGATCCGATTGGCTGTGCGGGGATTCCGGGAGTGGATTCAGATATTTGATCCGGGCGCGCGACGGGTTTTGATCGTCGGCGCAGGACATGCGGGTGAGCTGTTAGTCAGGGACATGTTGTACGATGCGAATTATCGCTGCTGCCCGGTGGGGTTTGTCGACGATGATCCGATCAAGCGCAAGATGAACATTCATGGGATTCCTGTTGTGGGAGTCATTTCGGATATCAAGAAGGCCGCCGAACGGCTGAAGGTTGACGAGATCATCGTGGCCATTCCTTCCGGTTCCACAACCGTGAAGCAAAAGATTCTTGCTGCGTCAGAAGGTTGTTCAGTGCCGATCAAGACATTGCCCGATGTCAAACAATTACTCGGTGATCCCGTCTCCATCCAGCGCGTGAGGCCGATGAGTCTGGAAGATTTGCTCCAGCGTGAGCCGATCCAGATCGATCGCCAAAAACTCCACCCTTTCGTCGCCGGAAAGAAGCTGCTCGTGACTGGGGCCGGAGGTTCGATCGGATCGGAACTATGCCGGCAGATCGCGCAGTACCATCCCCAGTCGCTCGTCTTGTTCGAACGGTATGAAAATGCGCTTCATTCGCTCATGCTGGAGTTGAAGGCAGCTTTCCCAGCTGTGAAGATCTTCCCTGTTATCGGAGATGTTACGGTTCCCGACCGCGTGTCGGAGGTGTTCCAACAGGCTGGACCGGATATCGTGTTTCATGCCGCGGCCCATAAGCATGTTCCCCTAATGGAGCTGAATCCGAAGGAGGCGATTCGCAACAATATTCTTGGGACTCGCGTGGTCGCTGAAGCCGCGTTGAAAGCAGGTGTGGATCGATTTGTTTTGATTTCCACCGATAAGGCCGTGAATCCATCGAGCATTATGGGAGCGACCAAGCGAATTGCCGAGCATGTGATGCAGGAGTTTCAGCGAACAGGCTTGACCAGGTTTACGGTCGTGCGGTTCGGCAATGTATTGGGTAGCAACGGGAGTGTGGTGCCGCTGTTTTCTGAGCAAATCCGTAAGGGCGGTCCGGTGACCGTGACTCATCCGGAGATCAAGCGATTTTTCATGACCATTCCGGAGGCGGTGCAGTTGGTGCTGCAGGCGAGTGTCATGGGGCAGGGTGGAGAGGTGTTCGTTCTCGACATGGGGGAACAGATCAAAGTCGTCGATTTGGCCAGAAATATGATCGTGCTGGCTGGCCTGGTCCCGGACAAGGATATTCAGATCGTGTTTACCGGTCTGCGGCCGGGAGAGAAGTTATACGAAGAACTGTTTGAGGACAGCGTGCACGTCGAGCCGACGACCCATCCGAAAATTCATCGAGCCGGAAGCGCATCCATCTCGACAGGCGAGCTGGATGACTGGTTAGAGTCGTTGCAGGGCAATCTTCCAAAATGTGATGAAGGTGCGCTGCTCCATGATCTCAAACGGCTTGTGCCGAGCTTTGAGTCGGTTTCAACTCAACAGGTGCCCCGATAGGCGCTGATACCATTAATCGACGTCATTCACGCCTCGTCCGATTGCGGGGCATAAGGCCTACAAGAGGAAGATGAGTATCCTGGTCACCGGCGGAGCCGGGTTTATCGGTGCCAACTTTGTTCTCGACTGGCTGGCGCAACAGGATGAGCTCGTCATCACTCTTGATAAGCTCACCTATGCGGGTAATCTGGAAAATCTTTCCAGTTTGGACGGAGATGCACGGCATATTTTCGTGCGAGGCGATATCGGGGACACCGATCTCGTCGGCGGATTATTGAGCAAACACCGTCCACGCGCTGTGATCAATTTTGCCGCAGAGAGTCATGTCGATCGCTCCATCCACGGCCCAAGCGAATTCATCCAGACCAACATCGTCGGCACCTTTCACTTGCTGGAATCCGTGCGCGCCTATTGGAATGGACTGGAGAGTGAGTCCCAGCAACGTTTCCGTGTTCTGCACGTCTCCACCGATGAGGTCTACGGTTCTCTAGGGAAAGATGACCCGGCGTTTAGCGAAACCAATCGCTACGAACCCAATAGTCCCTATTCGGCCAGCAAAGCGGCCAGTGATCACCTGGTGCGGGCGTGCCACCATACCTACGGGCTGCCGGTACTCACCACCAACTGCTCCAATAACTACGGCCCGTACCATTTCCCCGAAAAACTCATCCCGCTGGTCATCCACAATGCGCTGGCTGGCAAATCGCTGCCCATTTACGGTGACGGCCAACAAATCCGTGACTGGCTCTATGTCAAAGACCACTGCAGCGCCATCCGCCGGGTGCTCGAAGCGGGACGTGTGGGGGACACCTATAACGTCGGTGGTGCGAATGAAAAGACCAACCTCGAGGTTGTTCATACTCTCTGCGACCTTCTGGATGAACTTGCTCCACCAGCGACAGACCACTTATCCCGGACGAGTTACCGCTCCCTGATCACCTTTGTGAAAGATCGTCCAGGGCATGATCGCCGCTATGCGATCGATGCGAGGAAGCTTGAACGTGAACTTGGCTGGAGGCCTCAAGAGACGTTTGAAACCGGCGTCCGTAAGACGGTCGTGTGGTATCTGGCTAATCAGCGCTGGGTGACCAACGTAACCAGCGGAGCATACCGTGACTGGCTCGGGCGGCAATATGGAGCGGGAGCAGAGTGAGGATCTTATTACTTGGCAAGCACGGCCAGGTTGGTTTTGAATTGCAGCGAGCCCTGGCTCCCGTCGGTGAAGTCTGTGCGGTGGGTCAGCCTGAGCGTGATTTGTCTGATGCCGCGGCGATTCGTGCTCTCGTACAGGCGTACAATCCCGATCTGATCGTCAATTCCGCCGCCTATACCGCCGTGGACAAAGCAGAATCAGAGCCTGCACTCGCCCATGCCATCAATGCTGTCGCTCCTGGAGTGTTGGGAGAAGAAGCGGCCAAAGGGAATGCATGGGTTGTCCATTATTCGACCGACTATGTGTTCGATGGCACCAAGCTGGGCGTCTATACGGAAGAGGATCTGACGAACCCACAAAGTGTCTATGGGCGCACCAAAAGGGATGGCGAGATCGCGCTCCAAGAAAGCGGGGCACAGCACGTGATCTTGCGCACGAGCTGGGTGGTTGGGGCGCATGGCAGGAATTTTGCCAAAACCATACTGCGCTTGGCCCTCGATCGTGAAAGTCTGAATGTGGTGGCCGATCAATATGGCGTGCCGACGCCTGCGGCCTTGCTGGCGGATGTGACCGCTCAGTTGGTTCGGCAAAGACAGCGCGAGGGTGATGGAAACTTCCCCTTTGGCTTGTATCATCTTGTGGCCAGCGGGGAGACGAACTGGTGTGACTATGCTCGGTTTGTCGTGGCGGAGGCCCTCGCTCTCGGCAAGTCACTCAAGCTCTCGCCAGATTCCATCCGTGCGATTGCCTCCTCGGAATATCCTACTGCCGCCACGCGTCCTTCTAATTCACGAATGGATACTGGCAAGTTGCGCAGGACCTTTGGCTTTGAGTTGCCTGATTGGCAAAGTGGCATTCGACACATTCTTCAACAGGTTGTGGTGAAACCATGATCACACGCAAAGGCATCATCCTCGCCGGTGGAACAGGGAGCCGCTTGCATCCGGCCACACTCGCGATCAGCAAACAGTTGCTGCCGGTGTTTGACAAGCCGATGATTTATTACCCACTCAGCACGCTCATGCTGGCCGGGATTCGAGACATCCTCATTATCTCCACGCCCCAGGATACCCCGCGCTTCGAGCAACTATTGGGGACCGGTGTTCAATGGGGGTTGAACATTCAGTATGCGGTACAGCCATCTCCCGATGGTCTAGCGCAAGCGTTCATCATTGGGGCATCCTTCATTGGGCAGGCTCCCTCTGCCCTGGTATTGGGTGATAATATCTTTTACGGGCATGACTTTCATCGCTTGCTCAACAATGCCATGACCCGCACCGAAGGTGCGAGCATATTTGCCTACCACGTACAGGATCCGGAGCGCTATGGGGTTGTCGATTTCGATTCGAGAGGAACGGTTCGCTCGCTGGAAGAAAAACCCACACACCCGAAATCCAACTATGCCGTAACCGGTCTCTATTTTTACGATCAACAGGTGATTGAGCTGACCAAGCATCTGAGACCTTCGCCTCGAGGTGAGTTGGAAATCACAGATCTCAATCGCTTGTATTTAGAACGGGGCAAGCTGAATGTCGAAGTCATGGGGCGAGGCTATGCCTGGCTGGACACTGGTACGCATGAGTCGTTGCTTGATGCCAGCCAGTTCATTGCCACGTTGGAAAACCGGCAAGGCTTAAAGGTGTCGTGTCCGGAAGAAATCGCCTACCGGCAACAGTGGATTGACGCTGCTCAACTGGAAGCGCTCGCGCAGCCATTGGCAAAGAATGGCTATGGGCACTACCTGCTGCGGGTACTCAAAGAAAAGCTGCTTTGATGAAAGTAATTTGGTGAAGCACCCCCGAGGTGTGATTCCTCGAACTCGAAGTATGTGATGGCGACCGTCAGTTCTGTGTTGATCGCATCAATCTGCAAGTTACAGTGGCCATCGAGAGTGGATTGTATACTTTGCGTGGAGGAGCTGCCCTGTTCGGTCAAGAACATACCGTGCGAGATGTTTTGCTGCGTCTGCGCATCCCGAATGAACGGCCACACGTGGCGGTGGAGGCAGCATTTGCCTGTACTGATGCCGCATGAGACGTGGTCTTCAATACTGCCCGCCTAGTTTTCGCTCGTGGACTTGGTTGCATGAAATAGTGGGGTGCTGATCGCGAGCATGCTATGCTTTGAGGCCAGCTATGTATATCTCTCTGTTGATCGGTGGGCTGTGTTTTTGTTTTGCAATGTCCTATCCGTCGGGTATGATAGGTCCAGTGGATGTCCACCTAAGCAGGCCTCTTAGTCTTGGCGCGTAAACCCACAACAGGCAAGTCTTCAAGGCGGCGGCCGTCTCCCGCGATCCTCAAAGGGATTCGTCTCTTTGCCACCGATGTGGACGGAGTCCTCACTGATGCCGGGATGTACTACTCCGAATCAGGGGATGAGTGGAAGAAGTTCAATACGCGTGACGGGATGGGCATCAAACTTCTACAGAAGGCAGGGCTCATTACCGCGATCGTGACGCAGGAACGAACCAGGTTGGTCGCTCGCCGGGCGGAAAAACTCGCGATTCCAGAACTTCATCAAGGAGTGATGGACAAGTTGTCGGTGATCCGAGACATGGCCATACGATATGGCATCTCACTCCGACAAGTGGCGTATATCGGCGACGATGTCAACGATATTGAAGCCTTGAAGGCGGTGGGACTGTCAGCAGCTCCAGCGGATGGGCTTCCGCAAGTCTTGAAGGTCGTCGGCTACGTGTGTCGACAGAAGGGTGGGGAGGGGGCGGTCAGAGAGCTGGCTGAAATGATCCTTCGGTCTCGCATTGAAGCGAAAGCCGTGAAGCAGAAGCGGTAAGGGAAAACAATGGTACGAACAAGCGCACTGTATCCGGTCATCATGGCGGGAGGAAGCGGGACTAGATTTTGGCCCTTAAGCCGTCATCTGTTTCCGAAGCAGCTCTTGCGGATTGCCGGAGAGCACACGTTGATTCAGCAGACGATGCGGCGTGTCCTCGGTTGCGCGTCGGCCGCCAACGTGCTTATTTCAACGAATGCGGCGCAAGCTGATCTCATCCGTGGGCAACTGATCGATTGGAAAGATGAGCTGGCGGATGGATTTCTGCTTGAGCCGGAAGGACGAAACACTGCTCCTGCCATCGCTTTAGCCGCCATAGAAGTGCTGGGTCGCGATCCGAATGGCCTTATGCTAGTGGTTCCTGCCGATCATGTGGTGACAGGGCAGCGTGATTTCGAAGCAGCGGTTCAATTGGCCTCACAATTGGCTGAGGAAGGCTGTCTGGTGACGTTTGGGATCAAGCCGATCCGACCGGAAACCGGGTATGGCTATATCAAGCCGAACGACAAGATGCTGCTCGGTAAGCAGGGGAAATTACGTGGATACCGTGTCCGAAAATTCGTGGAGAAACCCAACGCCGCGAAGGCCGCTCAGTACCTCAAGGCAGGTGACTATTTTTGGAACAGTGGCATGTTTGTCTGGCGTGCCGCGACGATTGTGGAAGAGATCCGCCGGCATCAGCCGGCCATTGCGACCGCGATGGATCGAATCAGGGAGCTGAAAGTGACCGGGGCATCCACGCAGGTGATTGATGACGTCTATCGCGCGATCAAGCCGGTTTCAATCGACAACGGTGTCATGGAGCAGTCCTCGAAGGCCGCCGTGGTGCCGGTGATGTTTAAATGGTCAGATGTTGGGAGTTGGGGCAGTCTGGACGAAGTGGCGGAGAAGAATAAGGCCGGCAATGTGGTGATCGGACGAGTGGTCGATCTGGAGAGTACGCGCTCGATCGTCTATGCGGATCGGCGTGTCGTCGCAACGATCGGGTTACACGATATGGTGGTGGTAGATACCCCCGATGCGACGTTGGTGTGCCCCAAAGCGCGGGCGCAGGATGTGAAGAAGATCGTCGATATTCTGAAGCAGCAGCAAGCCCCTGAACATTTGGAGCACCTGACGGTTCAGCGGCCTTGGGGATCGTATACCGTGTTGGAAGAGGGGCCTGGGTTTAAAGTGAAACGCGTCACGGTGAATCCTGGAGGACGTCTTTCGCTCCAACTCCATCGCCAGCGCAGTGAGCACTGGGTTGTGATAGCTGGTACAGCGCGTGTCACGAGAGGAGAAGAAATCTTTGATTTGCAGGTCGGACAAAGTACGGCGATTCCGATGAAGGCACAGCATCGACTTGAAAATCCTGGAAAAGAGATCGTGCATATCATCGAAGTACAGAACGGACCGTATCTCGGTGAGGATGATATTGTGCGGTTTAAGGATGATTACGGACGTACGAAAAACTGAACGGGAAGAGTCATACAGTCACTCCCAAGAGACTTTCAACTCTACGACTTTCAGACTTGAAGACTGTGCAACAAGAGGACTGAACGAGGAACTATGGGTTTGTTTCGCGAATACGATCTGAGAGGAATTGTCGGCAGCGAATTGACCGAGGATCTGGCTGAGCGGGTGGGCCGGGCCTACGCCACGTACGGTGTGAAGCGTGGAGTGAAGATGATCAGCCTGGGGCGTGACGGGCGGCTCAGTTCTCCGTCCTTGCACAAGGCGCTGCTCAAGGGACTGCTCGCGGGCGGAATCGATGTAATCGATATCGGGATTTGCACCTCACCACTCGTGTATTTTTCTTTGTTCACGCTGCCGGTCGGCGGCGGTATCATGATCACCGGAAGCCACAATGCGGCGGAGTATAACGGCTTTAAGATCTGTGTCGGCCAGTCAGCCATTCATGGAGAGGAAATTCAGGAACTTCGAAGGGTGATGGAAGCAGGGGTATTCGTATCGGGGAGCGGCCGTCTCTCCGAGCATCCGATTATTCCCGACTATCTGGCGTACCTCCAGAAAAGCTTCTCTCATGTCCACGCGAACCGGCTGCATGTCGTGATCGATAGTGGAAACGGCGCAGCGTCTCTGATTGCCAAACAAGCTCTTGAATTGCTGGGCTGTAAAGTGACCGGGTTGTATTGCGATCTTGACGGACGCTTTCCTAACCATCATCCGGATCCCACGGTGCTTGAAAATCTCGCCGACCTCATGCAGGCCGTGAAAAGTCACCGGGCTGACGTAGGGATCGGATATGACGGGGATGCGGATCGAATTGGGGCGATTGATGAGCAGGGGGAGGTGCTGTGGGGTGACCGTTTGTTAGTCATCTACTCGCGGGAGATCCTGGCCGTAAAACCAGGCAGTACGATCATTTCCGAAGTCAAGGCGTCGCAAAGTCTCTATGACGATATTGCCAAGCGAGGCGGGCGTGGGATCATGTGGAAGACTGGCCATTCGCTGATCAAGGCAAAGATGAAAGAGGAATCGGCGGTATTGGCCGGTGAAATGTCCGGACACATGTTCTTTGCGGATCGATATTTTGGGTACGACGATGCGGTGTACGCGTCTTGTCGACTTGTTGAAATCCTGGCGAAGACCCAACATCCCCTTTCAACGCTGGTCGCCGACTTACCTAAAACGGTGGTGACTCCAGAGATACGGGTGGACCTTCCTGATACGGTCAAATTCAACGTCGTGGAGCGGGTTCGTCTGAGATTCTCGGAGTATTTGCAGAGCAGGCAAGGCCTTGGGCCGAGCAAACTGGTGCTGCGAGACCTCATTACGATCGACGGTGTCCGTGGGATGTTTGATGATGGATGGGGGCTCATCCGTGCCTCTAACACGCAGCCAGCTTTGGTGCTCAGATTTGAGGCGACGTCCTCCGCACAGCTTAACCTCATTCGAGCGATCGTCGAGGAGGAACTCCTGGAGGCGAAACGAGCGGTCGGGTGTTAATGGCTGCCACGGTTTGGCCCGATCGAACTCCCGGTGTCTCCCACATGTCCCGCTATGCTTCGATTGTCGTTCCCTTGTTGTTCCTGTTCCTGCCTGCTGGTTCGGTTGAAGCTCACGCTCAAGGCGAACTCAAGCGTCCTTTTCAGGTTGGCGAACGGCTGACCTATGAGGTGTCCTGGCTCAATATGCCAGCTGCGATTGCCGTCATGGAAGTGGCTCAGATGGAGGGACCCAACGATCGGCTGGTTGCCAAGTTGGTGGGAACGGCGCACTCGACACCGATCATCACGAAGTTCTTTCCGGTGGATAATCGAGTTGAATCAGAGCTGGATCTGGAGACACTGGCTCCGGACCATATGACCTTCCGTCGGCGCGAAGGGAGAAAAAAAGAAGATATCGAGTATGTCTTCCATCAAAAAGAAGGCATGGTCACGGCTGTCAGAGGAGGTGCGACGGAGTCGCTTCCTATTCCAGCCGGGACACAGGACATCATCTCATGCTTGTACTATACGCGGACGGTCTTGCCACCGAATCCAGGGACTTCACTGAAAATGAACGTGTACCACGATAAGAAGAATCGCCCGGTCGAAGTTCTTGTCGAGGCGATCGAAACCATTGAAGGGGCCTGGGGAAAGGCGGAGACGGTTCGGGTACTGGTGATCATGCCGTTCCATGGGCTGTTCATGAATCAGGGTAACATCCGTGTGTGGGTGACCAACGATGACAGGAAGACTCCTCTTCGGATGAAGGCGAAGGTCGTGCTCGGGTCCATTGTCGCTGATTTGGTAGGAGGCTTTCCGGAAACCGCTTCTCCAAAGCAAGAGTATTGAACATCGATTGTTGTTCGCACGGGTCAAACCCGTTATACTGACCGCCATCATGCGAGAATTTCCACTTACGTTAAACCGTTTTATCATTCAGAGTCAGGCCTCCCACCAAGGGGCGACGGAAGAATTTTCCAGTCTGTTGACCCAGATCGGTCTTGTCGGCAAGCTCATTTCTGAAGATCTGCGGCGCGCCGGGCTGATCAACATTCTTGGCACGACCGGCGACACGAACGTGCAGGGAGAAACAGTCAAGAAACTGGACGCCATCGCCAACGATGACTTTGTCAAGGTCTTTCAACACAGCGGCTATGTCTGCGCATTGGCTTCGGAAGAAATGGAAAAGCCGATCTCAATGCCGGGCAATTGGCCACAGGGAAAGTATATGCTGCTGTTCGATCCTCTTGATGGCTCCTCCAATACGGAGAACAATATGCCTCTCGGGGCCATTTTTTCCGTGCTCAAGTATGATCGGGCTGACCGTTTGCCTACCGAAGGCGATATGATCCGCCGGGGAACCGAACAAGTGGCGGCCGGTTACCTGCTGTACGGATCGAGCACGATGCTGGTGTACACTGTCGGGGAGGGCGTGTATGGATTCACGCTTGAACCCGGCATCGGAGAATATCTTCTGTCCCACGCGCAGGTCAGAATTCCTGACAAGGGCAAGGTCTACGCTGCCAACGAAGGGAACTATAACAAGTGGTCGGAGGGAACGAGGAAGTATGTGGATTCGCTCAAGGTCAGCGATAAGGCAACCGGTCGTCCATACAGCGCCCGGTATTCGGGCTGTTTGGTGGCCGATGTGCATCGCCTGTTGCTCGGAGGCGGGATCTATCTCTATCCGGGTGAAGCCGACAAGCCAGAAGGGAAGCTTCGGCTGCTCTACGAGGCGAATCCCCTGGCCTTTGTCGTCGAGCAGGCTGGCGGAAAAGCCTCGACGGGTACAGCGAGAATTCTGGACGTGGAAGCTAAAAAATTGCACCAGCGTGTGCCATTGATCATTGGCAGCCGTCTGGATATTGAGCAGGCGGAAGCGTACATTCAGGGGAGAGCGTAATTACTCACGTCGTGTGACACTGAGACGTTATCGGGAGGGAATCATGGGAGATCGGGTTCAAGAGATCCTCAGTTGGTACGGGAGTGACAATGCCGGGACGAAGACCAACATTGCGCGCATGTTGCGCTCCGGCAAGTTGGCAGGGACCGGCAAGCTGGTCATTTTACCGGTGGATCAAGGCTTCGAGCATGGGCCGGCGAGGAGTTTTGCGCCGAATCCGTTCGGCTATAATCCGCACTATCACTTTCAGCTTGCGATTGATGCCGGATGTAATGCCTATGCTGCCCCACTGGGGTTTCTAGAAGCCGGGGTCAATGAGTTTGCGGGCCAGATTCCCCTTATTCTCAAGCTCAATAATCACGATGTGTTGCATGATGAGAAGGATCCGTTGCCCTCAGTAACCGGCAGTGTGAGGGATGCTCTTCGGTTGGGTTGTTCGGCCGTCGGGTTCACGATCTATCCCGGTTCTTCCCATTGCAACGCCATGTATGAGCAATTGCAGGCGATTGCCGAGGAAGCGAAAGACAGTGGCCTTGCGGTGGTCGTGTGGTCCTATCCGCGAGGGTCGGTGTTGAGTAAGGAAGGTGAGACGGCAATGGATGTCGTCGCGTATGCGGCGCAGATTGCGGCTCAATTGGGAGCCCACATTATCAAGGTGAAATTGCCGACTGCGCATTTGGAACAAGCTGCGGCCAAGAAGGTATATGAATCGGCCCAAATTCCGATCAAGACTCTGGCGGAGCGAGTGAAGCACGTCGTCCAGAGCTCGTTCGATGGTCGTCGGATCGTCATCTTTTCCGGCGGGGCCAAGAGCGAGGATAAGAACGTATTCGAAGAAGCTCGAGCCATTCGGGATGGTGGAGGCTTTGGCTCGATCATCGGGCGGAATTCATTCCAGCGTCCAAAGGCGGAGGCGACCAAGTTTCTGCACACGATCATGGGGATTTACAGCGGCGAAATTCAGTGATCTCGCATGCAGTAGCGATACGAGCGAAATGGCACCATGAATCAAGTAGATTTTGAACACAAACCGCCTCGCGGAATGAGAAGGTGGTTGGTTGCCGCAACCTTGTTAACGGTTGGAATCGTCATAGGTTTTGTGGTTGCGTCGGACCTCGGCTGGTTGCCTGCGGGACATGCGGTTCCCGATGCATCTTCCATTGCCCCAACGCTCCCCGTCGCCAGACCCGTGTCGACGGCTCCCCAGCCTGTACTGAGCGGGAGCAATCAAACATTCGTGGATATTGCCAAATCCGTGAAACCGGCAGTGGTGAATATCTACGCGACTAAGAACGGACGTTCTGAGGGCTCCGGCACAGCGCCGTTCGATGACCCATTGTTTAGAAAGTTTTTCGGCGACGAGTTTTTTAAAAAGTTTGAACACCCGAAAGAACGAAAAGAGCGGGGGTTGGGGTCCGGCGTGATCGTCGAATCAAATGGACTCATCATCACCAACAATCATGTGGTCGGTAAGGCGGATGAAATTCGCGTCACCCTGTCGGATAAGCGCGAATTCAAGGCGAAGCTGATCGGGACCGATCCGAAGACCGATGTGGCCGTCGTGAAGATCGACGCGACGGGGCTTCCGACCGTCGCCTGGGCCGATTCAGACAAACTGGAAGTCGGGGAGTTTGTCCTGGCCGTCGGGAATCCGTTCGGACTGACACAGACCGTGACTTTGGGGATCGTCAGTGCCCTTGGACGGGCCGCGGGTATTGCGGAGTACGAGGATTTTATCCAGACAGATGCGGCAATTAACCCCGGGAACTCAGGTGGAGCGCTGGTCAATGTGCGAGGTGAGCTGGTTGGAATCAATACGGCCATCTTCAGCCAGAGCGGCGGCAACATGGGGATCGGGTTTGCCGTGCCGAGCAATATGGCACAGTCGATTATGGGGCAACTGGTGCAGACGGGCAAAGTCGTCCGTGGGTGGCTTGGAGTCTCTATTCAGGAGTTGACGCCGGAATTGGCCTCTCAGTTTGGCATCACGGAGACAAAGGGTGTGCTGGTCAGTGATGTGATGGACGACAGCCCGGCGAAAAAGGCCGGATTCGAACGAGCCGATGTTATCATCGAGTATGATGGCAAGTCGATGGATTCACCAACCCATCTGCGGAATGCTGTGGCTCAGACCGCGGTTGGAAAGAAAGTTGTGGTGAAGATTATTCGGGACAAGAAACCCAAAACCATTGATCTCACCATCGTCGAGCAGCCCAAGTCGATGTCACAAAGCAGTGATGAAGACGGAGGGGATTCAGCCACGCCGACGGGAATACTCTCCAGTCTCGATGTGCGAGAGCTAACCGAAGAATTGGCTGGCCGATTTGGGCTCAAATCCAGTGAGCGGGGCGTGGTAATTGTTCGGGTCAAGCCCGGGAGCACGGCGGAAGAACTGGGAGTTCGTGAGGGGGATATCGTGATCGAGGTGAATCGCCAAGCCGTCACGTCCGTGAAAACCTTTGAGCGAATCGCTGGCAAATTGCCGAAAGATCAAGCCGTCTTGCTGTTGTTGAAACGCCAGGGGCGGACGATCTATCTCACGCTTCGCCCATGAGCCAGTCAGTGGGCAGGCCGTCATACAGTGACTGCGGAAATCCTAGACTTTTCACGTGAGTAACCACACCGTGGCTCTCGTCCCTGCCGCTGGACGAGGTCTCCGCATGGGCGGCTCGGTGCCTAAACAATTTCTCGCCCTCGGCGGTGAACCGCTGGTGGTCCACTCGCTTCGTGTGCTTCAGAACTCTCCCGTCATCCACGAGATTATCCTGGCTGTGCCAGAGGCCGACCTCGACTATTGCCTCAACGACCTTGCTGTTCGATATGGCTTCTCAAAAATCATGAGGGTCGTCGCGGGTGGAAAGGAGCGCCAGGATTCAGTCCGGCATGCCCTTGAGCACGTGCCTGTCGAGACGGACATCGTGGTTGTTCATGATGCGGTGCGACCGTTTCTGACTCTGGATATGGTGGCTCATGTGGTTGAGGCGGCTCGCCGCGTGGGCGGGGCCATCGTGGCCCTGCCAATGCGTGATACGGTCAAACAGGTTGGAAATAATCATCATATCGAACGAACGGTCGATCGTGGGCCGCTCTGGCTGGCACAGACGCCGCAGGCGTTCCGGCGTGATCGATTGGTGGACGTCCACCGGAAAGCTCATGCGGACGGTGTGCGCGCCACGGATGATGCGTTCTTGTTCGAATGGGCAGGTCACCCAGTCGTGGTCGTGGAAGGGAGCGGAGAGAATATCAAGGTCACGAGGCCTGAAGATATGGTGATCGGTGAGGCCATCTTGGCCTCCCGTCCTTCGGGACGGATGAAAGGGACAACATGAGCAAGGGATTTCGTATTGGGTATGGCTATGACGTCCATCCATTGGGACCAGGACGTAAACTGATTCTGGGCGGGGTCGAAATTTCCCATAGCAAGGGGTTGGTTGGTCATTCTGACTCCGATGTGCTGGTTCATGCCGTTTGCGATGCTTTGTTGGGTGCAATGGGAGAAGGAGATTTGGGACGGCACTACCCCAGTTCGGACCCTAAGTACAAAGGAATCTCGAGCCTCAAACTGTTGGAAGATGTCATGTCGAAGCTGACAGTGAGGGGGTATCGAGTGGGAAATATTGACACCGTGATCGTGGCTCAAGCGCCCCGTCTTGGACCGCATCTCGCGGCGATGCAGAAGACCATGGCAGAAGCCGCCGGGATCCTCCCTGAGTCAGTCAATGTCAAGGTGAAGAGCGGAGAAGGGTTAGATGCCGTGGGTCATGAGGAGGGCATGATCGCCCATGCCATTTGTTTGATCGAGCCGGTCTGAGGTCGTAGGATATATTGCTGATGCTGGCGCACATTCAACAAGATCTCAAGGCGGTCTTTGATCGAGATCCAGCGGCAACAAGCAAGCTGGAGGTCATCCTTACGTACGCAGGCTTCCATGCGTTGTTGGCGTATCGAATTTCTCATTACCTCAAGTCGATGGGCATTCCCTTCCTCCCGCGTGCGATTTCACAACTGGCCCGTTGGGTAACCGGTGTGGAGATCCATCCCTCTGCCAAGATCGGAACAGGGTTTTTCATCGACCACGGGATGGGGGTGGTGATCGGGGAAACGGCTGAGATCGGGGACTACGTGACTCTCTTTCAAGGGGTGACTTTGGGGGGGACAGGCAAGGAGCGAGGCAAGCGTCACCCGACGTTGGGCAATCACGTGGTGGTGGGGGCCGGGGCCAAGATTCTTGGCGGGATTACGATCGGCGACAATGTGAAGATTGGGGCCAATTCTGTCGTGTTGAAGAATGTTCCTCCCAATTCAACGGTCATCGGTGTGCCGGGCCGTGTGATCAAGTCCCTGGGCGAACGCCTGCCGGATGCGACGATGGACCAAGTTGATTTGCCAGACCCCATCAGCGATCGCTTCCTGGCGCTCGAACAGGAATTGATCGAACTCCGAAAAAGACTCGAAAATCCTGATGAGAAGTCCAGTTCGTCACAGTGAGCGATACGGGCAGACTCGCGGACGAAATCAATCCGGTGCGGCGTGGTGCCGCGCCGGAATAGCAGAACTAGGCTGAGAGGCAATCGCTCATGAATTGCTTTCGCTCGTCGCCCTTCAACTTCTTGTCGCCCGCCTCTTTATTGCACGTCTTCATCTTATTCTGCTGAGAGCCCTTCCCGCCTCCGCCTTTCTCCGACTTGGCGGAGAGACAGTCCTTCATAAATTCCTTCCGTTCGTCGCCCTTTCCTTCGCCAAACCCCTTCGCGTTCGCCTGTTCGTTACAGGCCTTCATCTTGTTCTGCTGTTGAGGCGCGGCGACGGCGAATGGAGTCGCTCCCAGGCTAACCATGAACAATGCAACTGTGATCACATGTAGCGCTGTCGACATGCCAATTCTCCTTTATAGTGAGAGGTGAGCTACCCGTCCAAGCGGCATCTTAGCAAAAAAATACGTACTTGTCTGTTGGGAGAGCCATGGGGCCTGTTGGGCATCAGTGATTCATGGGCGAAGAGAGCCTGTGTAGGATGATAGCCACTGAGAAAGAGGTTACAGCTTGGCGCTCAACAAGACAGGATGATTTCTTCGGAGGAAAAGGATATTCTCTGAAGGAAGTCAATACACCGCAGCGGCATCCATCTTGACTTGTGTGGGTGAGAAGAGGGAAGGACAGTTATGAGCTCAACTCCAGGCATCACACCAGCGCGGCAATTCCGGACGCTCCTCTTGTCGGAACAGCTCGAGTTCATTTGTGAGGCTCACAACGGCCTGAGTGCAAAGATCGTTCAAGAGGCTGGCTTTCGAGGGATCTGGGCCAGTGGCCTCTCGATCTCAGCCCAATTCGGGGTTCGTGACAACAACGAGGCCAGCTGGACTCAAGTGCTGGATAATCTGGAATTCATGTCCGATGCGGTCACGATTCCCATTCTCCTCGATGGCGATACGGGATACGGCAACTTCAACAACATGCAGCGGCTGGTCCGCAAGCTGGAGCAGCGCCATATTGCTGCGGTCTGCATTGAAGACAAGCTCTTCCCGAAGACCAATAGTTTTATCAAGGGCGATGCTCAACCGATGGCGGACATGCATGAATTCTGCGGGAAGATCAAAGCGGGCAAAGACGCTCAAACTGACCCTGATTTTTGCCTTATCGCCAGGGTGGAAGCGTTTATTTGTGGCTGGGGGTTGGCGGAAGCGCTGCGCCGGGCCGAGGCCTATCGCCAAGCTGGTGCGGACGGAATCCTCATTCATAGCGCGCTGTCGGTGCCGGATGAGATCCTGTCGTTCAAGCAGGAATGGGGCAATCGATGTCCTGTCGTGATTGTGCCGACCAAATATTACGCTACGCCCACCGACGTGTTTCGGCAACATGGGTTCTCAATGGTTATTTGGGCCAATCATATGCTCCGAACCGCCGTGGCCGCCATGCAGAAAACCGCGCGGACCTTGAAGGAACAGCAACATCTGCTCTCCATTGAAGATAAAGTTGCGCCGGTTTCAGAAATCTTCAGGCTGCAAAATGCTGCAGAGTTGCAAGATGCCGAAGACCGCTATCTTCCTCGAGGCGCAGAGAATACCAGTGCTATCGTGTTGGCGGCTTCCCGTGGGGAGGAGCTTCGTGAGCTGACCGAGCACCAACCCAAGACGATGGTCAAAATACAGGGAACGCCGATCCTTGCCCGCATTGTAGATGCCTACAATGCCGTAGGGATCAAGGACATCACCGTCGTTCGTGGTTATAAAAAGGAGTCGGTGACGCTGCCCAACCTGACCTATTTGGATAACGATGACTTTGCCGATACCGGTGAGTTGGATTCGCTGGACAAGGCAGTGCGTGCCCGGAAAGGGTTGGCCAAGGATCTGATTATTTCGTATGGCGACGTGCTGTTCAATAAGTACATTCCTCAGGCCCTGTGTCAGGAAAAAGAGGACTTTGTCGTCTTTGTGGACAGCGATTGGCAGAACCAGAGCAGCTATGCCCGTCTGGGCGGCTTTGCCGAATGCACACTGCCGAATTCGAGGAAAGCCTTCAATGCCAAGATCTATCTTAAACAATTAGGGAATCTGGCACCTCAAGAAAGCATTCATGGAGTCTGGATGGGGTTTCTCAAAGTGTCTCCCGCCGGGGCCGTCCACCTTCAGGCGATCCTCGCTGAGATGTTAGCGGATCCAGCGAATCGCAAAGCCGGCATTCCCGTTCTATTGCAAGAACTGTTGAAGCGGCAACTCTCTGTTCGTGTGCTCTATACGGTCGGCCACTGGCTTGATATCAACAGCCTTGATGATGTGGTTCAGGCAGGAAATTTTTGACCCTTCGCGCATTCACTCATAATCCACCCGCACTAAAAATAGCCCCTGTGGGGGAGCTGTTTTGCCAGCTGCTGAACGATCTCGTGCATCGAGAATGTGCTTGAGCCTGTCCGGCTGGCGTTTGTGCAAGCCGACCTCCGCAAGGGTGCCGACGATTGAACGGATCATCTGTTTCAGGAAACGGTCGGCATAGGCTTCGATTCGCAGCCGATCGCCTTCCCGGAACACCATGAATTGTTGCAGATGACAGATGGGATCGTCGTTGTCGGTGGGCTGGGTCTGGAACGAAGAAAAATCGTGCGAGCCGATCAGGGCCAGTCCTGCCTGATTCATGGCCGCGTCGTCAAGAGGCTGATGGATATGCCAGCAATAGTCACGCTCAACCGCCGGACGTTCTGGACGATTTAGAATACGGTATTCATACAGTTTGCCCTTGGCCGAATGTCTTGCGTGGAAGGTGTCCGGCATGAGTGCGACTGATCGTACCACGATGCTCTTTGGGAGATGAGCGTTCAGCGCTCTGGTCCATTCTCGGGGTGTCATGTCACGGTTGATATGGAAACTTGCCACCTGCCCCATCGCGTGCACTCCTGCATCGGTGCGTCCGGCCCCGATGACCGGTGTGTTGATTTGAGTGACGCCTGCAATGGCCGCTTCGACGGCTGCTTGAACCGTTGGCTGGTTGGGCTGGCGTTGCCAGCCTGCGTAGGCTGTGCCGTCATATTCGAGTGTCAGTTTGACGATAGGCATGCAACACGTGGATGGCGATGAGCGAGACGATCAGCGGATGTCCGGCCGATTATTAGTCAGGAATGAAACAATACCATGATAGAGGGATTGCGCGACATCGCGGACGAACGCCGGTTTTCTGAGGAGATCTTCCTCATCGGGGTTGGAAATATAGGCGATCTCGGCCAGGATGCTGGGCATGCTCGTAAACCTCAAGACATAAAAGGGTGCGGTCTTGACGCCATGGTCGTTGACCATATATTGCCCGTTCATCTGGGAGACCATGGCTTCTTTCGCGTTCCACGCAAGCTCCAGGGACTCCTCGATTTTCTTCGCTGTCAAAAGATCCGCCACGAGATATTCCCATCCGACCCCGGTGTTGCTGATCGGGGTGCCGTTTTCCCGTGCTGCGAGCTCAAGCGCCCGCTGATCCTTGGCCTCCCCGAAGTGATAGATTTCAATTCCTTTGACCTGGCGTGACGGATGCGAGTTGACATGGATGGAGACGAAGAGATCGGCTTCGCTGCTGTTCGCAAATCTGGCCCGATCTTCCAACTCGATAAACACATCACGGTCTCGGGTCATCAACACACGCACGCCGGGCTGCTTACTTAGCAGTTCACGAAGCTGGAGCCCTACCTTGAGGGTAATATCCTTCTCCTCGGTCCTTTGGAGCCCCCGTGCGCCAGGATCTTTCCCCCCATGGCCGGGATCGATCACAATGGTTGTGTATCCCTTGGCATGTGGCGTGGCGGGTTGGGAGGTAGAAGAAGCTGACCGCTGAGAGACGTCGCGTGAGTCAAGCGTGGAAGGAGGGATTGGAGCGTTGTGTGGAGTTACGTCAATGACCACGCGAGGCGGATGAGACAGTGCGAAGTGCTTATAGGTCCGGAACGAGGTGATCGGAAGAGACACCGCGATAGCATGCGAGGGTAGTTGAGTGACCATGAAGGGTGACGGGATAGTCCCATCCGTGGCTTTCATTTGCGCTGGTTGGCTGAGCCATGCGTTGGGAAGGGCGATGACCACCCGACTTGGATTGGCCGCTCGTTGCTCGATAACCGTCGTCTGACGATCGAGATCCAACACGAGTCTGGTTCTCTCTGGGCTTGTCATCACACGGAAATTGCGAACGGTCACGGGAGCGAGGGAGGCAGCCGTTCCTCTGATGCGGTTCTGTTCCGATGACCGCACCGGCAAAGGACGGTGATCACCCGAGGACCACGCCCAGGCCGATGGGATCAGGATCCCGTATGCGGAGAGGAAGAAGATGGCAGTGGACGAAAGGAGGGTGAGGGGCTTAACAGAAAGCAGTCGAGGCTTTCGCATACGCATGGGTCTTTTGTCGGTAGAAGACAATGGGAAACTATTCTCAGATGTCCACCGCCTTGTCAAGAATTACACTCGTTAGCGAGGCGGAATTCGGATTGACTGTGGGCTCACGACCGCGATAGCGTGAGATATGCCGACACATCTGATCCTCGATGGGTATAACGTGCTGGCTGGAGCCGGAGCCCTTTCCGGACGCCTTGAATCGGCCCGCGAGGTGTTGCTGCGTGAGTTGGCCGCCTATCGGCATCGGAAGAACCATGCCATCACCGTCGTATTTGACGGCTGGCAACAGGGCCAGCCATCCGAACGGCGGGAACATCGAGCCGGAGTCCAGGTCATCTATTCAAAACGGGGTGAACGAGCGGATCAGGTCATCCAACGCTTGGCACGGGAATACGGGGCGGACTGTGCGGTCGTCAGCTCTGACCACGAAATCGTGAATACGGCCAGAGCTCATGGGGCCATGGTCATGGGAGCGCGCGAATTTTCGGATAAGCTGCGGGTCTCATCGAGCGCAGGCGGTGCCATACCCTATAAAGAACTTGATACAGGAGTCGATGTTCGCTCAACGCGGGGGCCGGAGAAGAAGGGGAACCCTCGCAAACTGCCGAAATCTCAACGACAACGATCTCGCCAGCTCAAGCGATTTTGAACAGCTGCTTTGCATTCTCGGTCGTTCGTCCCTGAATCTCTTCCAAGGAGAGCTTGGGATGAATGGCTGCGAGTTGCTTGGCTACCTGTGCCACATACGCCGGTTCATTGCGTTTACCGCGATAGGGAACAGGCGTCAGGTATGGGCAATCGGTTTCGATGAGCAGGCGATCCAGCGGGGTCTTCTTGGCAATCTCGCGTAGCGCGGTCGCACTCTGAAACGTCAGGATTCCGGAAAACGAAAGATGAAATCCCAAATCAAGGGCTTCCTTCGCCAGCCAGGCATCCCCAGAAAAGCAGTGAAAGACCCCACCGACTTCTGACGCCTTCTCTTCCCTTAAAATTGCGACAGTATCCTCCTCTGCTTCCCTCGTGTGAATAATCACGGGTAGCTTGAGTTCGCGTGCGACCTGAATCTGCTCGCGGAATCGGTCACGTTGCTCTTTTGGGGAGGAGTGATTGTAGTGATAATCAAGCCCGATTTCGCCATAGGCCACGACCTTCTCGCTCTTGGCTAAGCGACGGAACTCATCATACCAGTCGCCCTGGATATGCTTGACCTCGTGTGGGTGGACCCCGACGGAGGCGTACACAAAGGGATAGTGATCGGCGAGCGCGGCGGCCGCTCGACTGGTGGCCAGATCACAGCCGATAGAGACGAAGGCGTCGACTCCGGCTTCCCGAGCGCGGGCGATGACCGTTTCCCGGTCGTCGTTATAGCGCGCATCATCAAGATGTGTGTGGGTATCGATCAACATGGTGGGTATCCTAATCGTGAGGGGATATGCATCCCACTACCTCCATTATAAAACAACCTGAGATAGACGATTCTTTGAGAGATGGGTGAGCGCTCACCGTAGATTGGAAAACCTCATAATTCGAGACGACAGGTTATTGGGGGGACTGTTAGGAGACAGGCTTAGGGGTAATGGCGGCGGCGAGTTCATGCAATAACTGTTCGGTTTCGCCCCAACCCAGACAGGCATCGGTAATGGAGACACCATGCTGAAGGGCCACCCCTTCCTTCCACGCTTGTTTGCCGGGATTCAGGTTGCTTTCGAGCATCAGGCCCATGATGGACTGACGGCCTTCACGGAATTGCCGCAGGACCTCCTGGGCGACGAATCCTTGGCGAGTATGATCCTTTTGGGAATTGTCATGCGAACAGTCAATCATGATGGGGCGGGTAATGCCTTCTCCGGCGACCGCAGCCTCGGCTCTGGCGACCTCCTGCGCTCCGTAGTTCGTACGTCCGCCTCCGCCGCGCAGTACGAGATGGCGGTCTGGATTGCCCATGGTTCTGATGATGGCAGTCTGGCCGTCGGCATTGATGCCGACGAAATGGTGAGGGGCGCGGGCGGACGTCATGGCATTGATGGCGACCTGCAAACTGCCTTCCGTCCCATTCTTGAATCCGACCGGCATGGCGACCCCGCTGGCCATTTCTCGATGGGTTTGGCTTTCCGTGGTGCGGGCACCGATGGCTGCCCAACTGATGAGATCAGCGACGTATTGAGGACTGATTGGATCCAGCAATTCCGTTCCGCAGGGAAGGCCCAATTGATTGATCCTGAGGAGAATCGCTCTCGCCAGTTCCATCCCTGCCGCGATGTCGCAGGTGCCGTCGAGACGTGGGTCGTTGATGAGCCCTTTCCACCCGATGGTGGTTCTCGGCTTTTCAAAGTAGGTCCGCATCACGATCAGGAAACGGTCACGCAAGGCATCGGCGATGGGCTTCAGCTTGCCGGCATATTCATAGGCAGCCTCGGGGTCATGGATGGAGCAGGGACCGACGATGACCAGGAGCCGGTCGCGGTCCTTGCCATGGAGGATTTTGCGAATCGCCTCGCGGGTTTCGACAACGAGCGCTGCCGGCTGATCCGTAATCGGGAGTTTGGTCTTGATGGCGCGAGGAGAGGGAAGCGCCTTGATTTCAATGACATGTTGATTGTCGATCGGCCTATTCATCATTAGTCGTGTCCTTAGAGTAGTCCCAACCGTCTGGGTTTAGGAGGGGAACTAATGTAACGAATCACGCCAGAAAAGTCCATACCGGTTGCTGATGGGGCTGGATTGAGTCATCTGGCAACTGATTTCAACGGTTCTTGCAATTCTGATCACTGGATGCCTATTCTACGGCCATGTTTTTGAGAAAGCTCAGATACCTCTCCTCGTTACTCCGCTCAGGAGTGGCCTTGGGGATGATCTGCATTATCCTGGGGCTGGCTCCGTTCGCCGTCGCTCAGGATGTCCACCACGAGTTGGCCGCAGCCGATTCGGATGGTCATGAACATTCGGACACCGATATCTGTCAGTGGGTCCAGCACCACATTGCCGGATCAGTCGATCTCGATGTTCCACGGTTTGCCGTTTGCGATATTGTCCGACAGCAGGAACTGCCGTCGGAATCTGTCTTGTTATCGGCTGCCCTCTCTCTTATCGGCCCTTCCCGTGCCCCTCCTCAAGTATAGCTGAGCCACCAAGCCAAGCAGTCAGGATGGTCGATAGGCCGTGCAATCCAGGCACGCCTCGTCCATCCGTTCTCATTGATTATTTGTGGATGTGTGAGTGAGGAGGAGCGTGATGTACTCATGTGTGAAAGGTGCGTTGAATGCGACGTTCGTGACGATCGTCGTGGCGGTCGTTGGGGGGATGTGTTCGGTCCTTCAGGCAGCCGACAGCGAGCAAACCCACACGATCAAGGGAGTTGTGCAACAACAGGACCTTCGGCGTGTGCCGCAGGCTGTCATCGAAGTCAAAAATCAAGCGGGTGATATGGTGACATCCGGAGTCTCGAATGATGCCGGCGAATTCAAAGTCGCCGTTCCCGAGGGTGGTACCTACTCCGTCAGTGCGGTACAAGAGACCTATCGGAGTGAGTATATGGTGCTGACCCTTGGCGAGGAGCCGGTGAATCCCGTCACCCTGACTCTCTCCAAGACCAAAGAGGTGTCGCTGGAGGTGGTTTCACCATTACCCCCCATCCAGACTAAGGCATCCAGCGAGACCTATTCACTCAGCCGGAAGGAAATCGACATCCTTCCGAGAGGCAACAACAACGACTTACACGACGTGCTGCTGACAATCCCAGGTGCGGCCTATGGATCGTTGAAGCAGCTTCATATCAGACAGGACCATGCGAATCTCCAACTCAGGATCGATGGAGTGCCGATTCCCGATACGGTCTCCTCGACGTTTTCGGATGTGATTTCGCCGCGGGCGTGGGAGCGGGCCGATATCGTGCTGGGCGGGATGGAAGCCAATGTAGGAAATAAAACGGCCGCGCTCATCGATATTACGACGAAGAGCGGGACAAAGCCTGGATTTGGGTCGGTCCAAATGTTCGGCGGATCGAATAAAACGATTAACCCGTCGTTCGAGTATGGAGGCACGATCGGCGAGAAGTTTCGCTATTATTTTTTCAACAGCCACACGGCGACGAATCGAGGGATTGAGCCTCCGACCGTCGGGCACTCTGTTTTTCACGGGCAGAGCGAGCGGAATCAGACCATGTTTCGCGGCGACTATCAGTACGACAATAATAATAATATTACTCTGTTGTTCTTGAACTCCATCGCGAAATATCAGATCCCGACGTCCCCTGGGCTGGAGGCGAGCCCGACCATTCTCGGTCTGCTGCCTGGGGGATTTACGCCGGTGCCCTCGGAAATGATTGATGAGAATCAGAAGGAGAACAACCAATACGGCCACCTGGTGTGGCGGCACGACATCAATGCTAGGAACTTTTTCAGCTTGGCCGGGTATTTTCGTCACACCAGAGCCACCTTTCGAACAGATCCGTTGAATGTCCTCGCCTATGTGCCGGAAGAAGAAGTAGGGGAGCCTTTCTCGGCCGGGAGCCAAGACCGAACCGGCTATTCCGGTGGTGTGCGCATGGATTATACGTACGTCCATAGCAAGGAACATTTGATTAAAGCCGGGTTCCAAGTCGATCGGACCCAAGCGATCAATAAGACGCGATTGTTTACGTTTCAGGACATCGGGGGACTTCCGGACGGAGGCGTGATCAACGCTGGTGGCGACAACAGACTCGTCGGGTGGCGGCAGGAGTTCTGGCTTCAAGATCAGTGGACGCCGAATGAACATTGGACAGTCAACATTGGTGTGCGTGCAGACACGGTACAGTATCAACGGGATGAAGGGCAGATCAGTCCCAGGGTCGGTGTCACGTACCGATACAACTCGGCCAACGCCTTTCACGCGTACTATGGCCGGCTCTTTACTCCGCCGAATCTTGAGAGGCTTGCCTTGGCTGGCTTGAATACAGAGGGAACGAAAGCGCATCCGGAGGATACCACCAATAATCTGCCGAGGGCTGAGCGGGCCCATTACTTCCAAATCGGCAGCGTCCATGCCCTGACGGATTGGGCGACCCTCCAGCTTACGGGGTATTACAAGCTCGCCAATTATATGTCGGACGCACATCAATTAGGCACGACGCCCTTACTGAACTATATTGCCTTTGAACGGGGATGGACCAGGGGTGCCGATGCCGCGCTCAAGGTCTGGTTCATGGAGAATTTGACGGGCCGCGCCAACATCGCCTGGGGACAGTGTAAGGGCTATGGCTTGCAGTCCGGGCATAATCTGGTGCATTTTGAAGAAATCGCCGATATCAATTCACGCAGCGGCGTCCATTGCGATCACCAGCAGACGTTGACTGCCTCGGGAATCCTGAGTTACCGGTTACTCGATCGCACGACCTTCACAGGCCAGTTTCTATTTGGATCGGGGTTGCGGACAGCAGAGGAAGGTGCCAAGACCAACTCGAGTCATAGCCCGACCTACACGATCTATAACTTTTCGATCAGCCATGTCATTCCGTTGCCCTGGCACGGGCAGAAGTTCGTGGTGGGTTTCGATATTGTGAATGCGTTGGATCAAAAGTATTTCATCAATCAGGGCGAAGGCAGCATCGGACTTGGTGTGTCTCATGCTGGGATGCCGCGGTCCTTTTTCTTCCGCGGACAATGGTTCTTTTGATCAGACGCCCAACGAGGCCACCAGCGGTGTTCTCAGTCGCCCGTCTCCTTGCGCTGTACCGCAAGGGTACGCCTCAGTTGCCGGACTCCCTGCGGCCTTGCTGGATGCCCTTGTTGGGCGTCTGGGGGAGAATCTTTTGAGGTCTTAAGCGGGGGCCTGCGGCCTTTCGGAGTAACGTGCGTCTTGGCGCACAGGGGTGGGCGGGTGAGAAGGTATGGCCCGTTTGAGCATCCGATCGTTGATAGCGTAGAATGGGAGCCTATGCGAAGTATTCGTAGAATACTCTTTATTGCCATCTTGGCGTGGCCGACTGTGCTTTATGCTGTGGTTGGCGACGAGGCCACGCATGAGAGTGATCACCATGAAGACGTGCTTGAGTTGCCGGAGGTGCATGTTCACGGACTTCCCCTCAATAAGGATCAACAATTGGGCCCCGTGGCCAAGTCAACGCCTTGGCCTGGCATCCCTGCTTCGCTCAATGGTCAGGAAATCGATGATTGGATGAAAGCCCGTCTCTTGGTATCCAAGCACGCGAAGGTGACCGTCGTGGTGTTGGAACCATGCAAGCATCGCGAACTAACGACCTCTGGAGTCAGTGCGCTTGGTAAATGGACATTCGATCCCCAGATGAAAGGGGATGATCCGGTAGATGGCGAGCTGACCGTCCGAATTCATTTCAGGACCAGATGACGCGGACAATTCGTTGCCGGTGTTTGTCGATTGAGAAATCGGGCAGGAGATCGGTGGAAGCTTGACGGTTGATGAGTAAGGCTTTATCGTCGCACGCATGAGCGTGGACGAGACCCTCTTTCTGGCGATCAACGGATTGGCAGGCCAGTCAGCAGCTGCCGATTACTTTTTCCTGCAACTGGGACACCGCAGCACGCTCTATCTTCCAGGGGCCTGCGCGATCGCCTATTGGATTTGGAGCAACAGGCGAGAGGCGCTGCTGGGCGGTCCGGTACTGGGGGCAGCAGTCGGACTCACCGATTTCTTTGGTGGACAGCTTAAATGGGTCTTTGAACGAGTCCGACCCTGTCGGGCGTTGGCCGAAGCCGTCAAGATCGAACCGAGTGGCTGCGGAGGATTGTTCAGCTTCCCGTCGAACCACGCGGCTAACACTGCCGCCATCGCGGCATTCCTCCAAGTTTTGTACCCCAAGTCAGGCTGGATCACCTGGCCGATTGTGGCATTCGTCGGATTTTCCCGCGTGTTTATCGGCGCTCATTATGTGACGGATGTGCTTGGTGGGTGGATGCTTGGAGGCGTGATCGGCGGAGGAGCGGCTTGGGCATTGCTGCAATGGCCGAGGTTCAGGAAGAAGCTGGAGTCGGTCGTCATGCCGATTGGAAAAGTGGAAGTCAGATCCTGAGAATTATGCAGGCGGCGATGGTTTCTCAACCGTGGCTAATAAGCCAGCCCGCAGTCGATCGACATCATATCCCCGGCCAATCAGCACCAGGGCAGACGTTGGCTCATCCAATAATGTCACCGGTGTGAGTGTGGACTGTCCCGGCAGCGCGTATTGGAATTCCTGCAGCTCCGGTTCATTGCCAAACCGGAAATATCCTTTCGCACGCTCCAGCTGTTTCGGGATTGTCTTCATCCATGCTAGGAAACGCTGGCGATTCAGCGGACCAGGTAATAAGACGGTTGTCGCGATGGGATGGTAGGCAGCCCGTTGAACGGAAGCCGGTCGCGACGTCCCGAACGTCACGTTCGTCGGCGTCGGCGGTTTTATTAAGGCATGTGGGGCCAATAATGCAGCGGCATCAAGTCGCGCGTGGGACGTTTCCCACAGCCGTGCATAGGGGTTTTGCTCGACGATCGATGCGCGGAACCGTTCCCAGTGGCCAGGGACGTAGAGATCTCGCTTGTTCAAAATGAGTTCATCGGCGCAGCGGATCGCCTGTGTCGTCACATAGGCGCTGGAGTGGCTTTCTTCCGTTGAGACCGGGTGCAAAAGCGCGATGACCCGTTCGAGAACAGCCAGCCGTGCCGTGTACGCATCAGTGACCGCATCGACTACTTCGGCGGGATCGGCCAGCCCTGAACATTCCAGAATCAGGACATCCGATCCGTGATCACGCACCAGCTGTGCGATGCCCCAGGAAAGATCTTCTTTCGTATCGCAACAGACACAGCCCCCGGCAAGATTCATGACTTGCTCGGCAAGCGTTCCGGCGCGCGGGCCGTCGATGCTGACGGATCCTGCTTCGTTCATCAGCACGCCTGTCCGACGGCCTTGCGCTTTCCAATACTCGAGTAATCGCATCAAGAGTGTGGTTTTGCCGGCACCGAGGGAGCCGCAGAGAATATAGAAGGGGGCAGGAGTGAAGGTCATGCTCGTCCTTCTTCAAACATAAGCTATTGTACTGGGCTAGGTCCAGCACAGGAAGGATACGGACTATGGAAAAATCTGCATGGAGGAAACTGCGCAGTGCTGTATCAAAAGATAGGCTATCTCGTACGACTATGGTAAAAGAGATGGTGAAGGTTATCGACAGTAACTGGCTGGTGCTGAGTTCCGACCGTTAACGATAGAACATTGTGAAGTCGAGTTCTAGACGGTGATCTTGCGTGCTCGTGGAGTATGGTGAGTGCGAGGGGTGCATTGAGTCTGACGATCTTGGAGGACACATGAGTATGTGGTGGCTGCTCGGTGGGGTAGCGGCGATAGCGGTGGGAGTCGTGTTGTACAGGGAATGGAGGCTGCGCCGCTGGTCATCGGCAGTGTCTCATAGTGTGATGACCAAAACGACTGACGGGACAATGCTCCAATTCCTCGTCAGATCCACACGCAGGAGCGGAAGAGAATTTCGACCGTAATGTGTCTCCTTCATGCAAGAGGTATTGCTTGCCGATAGGACGGAGCATTATCCTCCGGCAAAGACCGGGTGAAATCCTGCCTCGATGAGAATGCGAGCGACCGCCTCACTCTGATCCCCCTGAATCTCAATCCTCCCTTCTTTGACCGTTCCGCCTGCCCCACAGACCTTCTGCATCTGCGTGGCAAGGAGTGCTTTCTCCACTTGGCCGATTCCGACGAACCCTGTGACGACCGTGACAGTTTTCCCGCCTCGGTGCGCTGTCTGCCGAATGATGTCTACTCGGCCACGGTTCTTCTTGTGGGCAATGGGTACTTGGTCATTCTGCCTGGAAATAGATCGCGCGGGTGAAATCGGCGGCAGTTCAACCTGCTGTAGCGCAGCGAAGGGACTCGCCCACTTGGTCGGTCCACCGTCGGTGGGAAGGCGCTTCTTGTTTTTCATGTGGCGTCTGCTCCTGGGAAAGGCTACACCGAGGCAAAGTATTCAACAAGGTCGCTCAATAGATAATCACCATATGATTGGAAATATTGATGAAAATGACTATCGATCTCCGTGTTAGTCACGTGGCTGCATCGAATCATGAGCCGTGACGGTGGTAACAATTCCTCGTCGGATCATCGGGTGGAGAATTCTGAGCACAGCTGGGACCCATAGGCCGTGGGATCCGTACATAGCCTTCGGCCGTACGATTCTTTTTCAAAATCTCAAGGTGCAGCTCGTGACAGGATCCTGAACACCCAGTTGTTATTGGAAGCGGATTGTGGAGTGCGACGGCGTTCCCTCCGATTGGGATAAAGCGAGGATAGGTGGTCGTGGTCGCGCCGAACGTGAGTTGTCCATGATGCGATGATTGTTCAACCTGAGTGGTGAATGTTGGACGCTCCTGTTCCGGTCGCAACACCGTGGCCCAGGTCGGATCGTCGGGAGCATAGAGAAAGGCGTTGTTCCCGCGATGGCAGTCGGTACAGGGAACGATGCCAGGCGCAAACCCTCGAACAGGATCGCGAAGTGAGATCATTCGAACCTCTGCCGTCTCAGGGGTCCAGCTGGTCGCTGGCGAACGCGGGTCGTTACTCCAAAAACAGGCGTACCCCGTTGTGGCGCTTTGACAGATGACTTGAAATGATCCGCCATTCCTGCCTAGCGCAATGCAGGCACCTCTCCCTTGAGTCGGTGCGTACGACCAGACACTCGCGAATGAGGTCTCATCGACCGGAGCTTGATCCAGTGTGTTCGGCGTCAGGAGGATAGTGTGAAGGTTGCCGTGGCGTTCCCAATCTGATGATACAGGTTTCCAATCTGGTGGAATGGGAACACCTTTTGCTCTGCACGACTCCAGGTAATTATCTTTGACTATGACATTCGCGCCCGTTGCCTGAGTGGAAACGGGTGAGCGGGAGCTTGCCTCTTCTTTCGGAGGCTCGATGAGCGAGCAGCCAGCAAGAAGTAAGTAGGCAAGAACGACGGTTGAGGGGTCGAAAGATCTCAGCATCGTTCCAATCTGCCAGGCCAGGTTTCTCAGTGCCATCGATCAAGTCTCATTCAAACAGGGCGTCTGATTATATGCTGTAGGAGAGGATGTCAAGGGCTTGGTACAGGCTGGAGCACTCATCGATCTTGCTGCCTCTCTTATTTGGATACGATGAAGGCCAATTGATTTTAGAGAAAACAAACCGAAGTCATTTCATATTTTTCAATCACATCTGAAATGTAATTGCACATATTCTACCGATTCTACCGAGATTTGACCGCCGGCAGTTCGTATGAGATTTCTGCTGCTTGCTGAATCCGTCATCGTTCAAGGCGCGTAACCTCAATCACATCGTCGCGTATCTCATCCTCCATCTAGGGAAGCTGTGCTGCCGCATCTTTCATGTCGGCGTATTCGACCATGCGCGAGACTGCTTCGGCTTTGGTGGCGCCTTTCTTCTTGATCTCTGCCGGTTGCACGAGGTTGATCGTTTCCCCAGATGGAGGAAGATGATTGACAATTCTCACTACCTAGGATACTGCTCCGTTCAGAAACGGAGGGGAGATGATTTTCAGGATAAATTTGATGACGCACGTTGTTTCACGTAGTGCTCAGTTTTCAGGAGACGGTCGTTCCGCATGAAGCATCTTGAGCAAGAGACGAGTTTCGTCGGTGGTAGACCTCAATGGAGGCTGTGATGAAATCTGTCAGTCATGAGTGCTTCACTAAAATTTGCAACAAACGAGATCATGCAGGCAATGGATTCGTGACGCAGGTCATTCCGAAAAGGAAGCAACTGAAGAGGGCGGCATTCACACATCCGTGAAGAAGGAGAGTGTTGATGAAAACGTTGGTCTTAGCCAATCAGAAGGGTGGCGTGGGGAAAACGGCAATTGCCTGCCAACTGGGATACTTTCTCGTCGAATTGCTCAAGAAGCGTGTCTTGATCATTGACTTAGACCATCAGGGAAATACCTCAAAAAACATCATCACCTCGAACCTGGCTACCATCTCGGCTGTCACGGCCAATCAGCTGTTGACTGATCCTGTCTCCACGATTGAGGATGGAAACTTTGTGGTGATTCCCTCTCACGGGGACCTTCTCAAGCTCGAGCGACGAGAAGAAGATCACAACCAGTTCGCGACGAATCTGAAGCTGTTCCTCAATGAAATGGATGACCGGTTTGATGTCGCCATCATTGATACGAACCCGAATCCAGATATTCGCGTGCTCGCGTCGCTCGTGGTTGGTGATTTCGTGCTGTCTCCTATTCAATTGAATCAAGAGGCCGTTGATGGCATTGCCGCGTTACGGGCGCAAGTGTTAAAGATACAAAGTACGCTGAACAAAGATCTCCGATTCATCGGCCTCCTTCCAAATCTGGTGGAGCCCACTCCATTTCAACGCGGCAATATGGAACAACTCAGTGCAGCCTTTGCGTCGCTATTCATCCGATTGGACGATGGACGCATGGCTGCCATTCCCTCACGCACAGCTGTAGCTGAAGCTCAGGCGATGGGGGCACCGATCTGGACTTTGCAGAAAACCAGTTCACGCGATGCGTGGATGCATCTCAAACCAATCTTTCAGAAGGTTGCACATACGATGGGGGTAACAGAATGAAGAAACCAATGACTGCGACACTGGATCTTACGGCTCTTGATCGTACGACTCCTGCTCCTGCTCAATTTCCTGATCCAATCGCCAAAGAACGAACTGTGACGGCGGAAGTCTTGGGGCGTCCGCTTCAAATTCCCGTCAAGGATATTGACGAAGATCCTGGGCAGCCACGCCAAGAATTCAGCGCGGAGAGCATGGAGGAATTAGAGAATAGTATCAGGCTGCATGGGGTCAAAACGCCGATCTCCATTCGTCCGCACCCCACGGAGCAGAAGCGATGGATTCTGAATTTCGGGGCGCGACGGCTCAGAGCTTCGAAAGCTGTCGGGAAAGCCACGATTCCAGCATTCGTCGATCGGTCGCACACCGACTACCAGCAAGTCATCGAGAATTTGCAGCGGGAAGATCTGAAGCCGCGTGAGCTGGCGATATTTATCAAGAGGAAGATGGATGAAGGGGAGAAGCAGGCCCAAATTGCAGAACTGCTTGGTGTCAATCGGTCCATGGTCACGAATCACTTAGCACTCATCGACCCACCGGCTTGTATCGATGAGATTTACACATCAGGGAAATGTTCATCAGCCAAGACGCTCTACGACTTGCGGAATCTGCATAAGGAGTTTCCCAAGGAGGTCGAGCGGTGGTGTGCCACCGATCAGGAGATTACGCGGGCGACCGTGTCGGCCTTATCCGCCAAGCTCAGGGGTCCACAAAAACAAAAAAATGCCTCGCCGAAAGTTGAGCAGGTGAGAGAGGAGCAACCGATCAGTTCAGTGGCAACGATGCCGTCGCTGATCGTCGTTTTTCAGGATCGATCTGGCACGGTTGATCTCCAGCGCGCCCCGCAGCAACCCAATCATCTGATCATCAATTTTGCGGATGGAAAGCAAGAGGAAGTGCCTGCTCGGCACTGTCAAATTGAACAAATCATTTTCCAGTAACTACCTGCCATTCGTTTCCCCTCTCCATCTCTCAGATGGGGAGGTGGCCAGCCATAACAGCCCATTCCATCGTAGTTGGTTTGCCATCCAGTAGCTTCGTAGATTGAATTAATCGATCTCTGCCATTCCAGCTAATCTCGGCCACAAACGGCCAGAGCAGGCTGCCAGGTTGTTGGACATGTCCAACAATATCCAGTCAGAGATCTAGGATTTCAGGCGCCCATGACATTTTGAGTCAGGCCTCAGTCAACGACATGTTGGAATGCTCGAATGAAAAGACTGCTCACCTCAGCAACCGCTGGCCAGTCTCAATTGAACCATGTCATTAAGGATTGGCTATGGATTAGTCTCATGAGGAGGCGAGATCTTGTTGGACATGTCCAACAAGTAGCTTGGTCATCTCCGATCACGTAAGACCTCATGGCATTGCTGTAGTTGGCACGACCGAAGACGGGTGGGTCGAACTGATACCTCGTCAATTTGTCTTGGCATGGCTTTGTGCTCGCGATCAACAAAAGCTTCCACTCCAGTCTTGCTATTGCCATTGGGCATATTTAGTGAACCGTCTAGGCCATGAACCGTGAATGGAAATGGTACAGCCAGGTAACAAGACATTCTGTACTGCCTCGTGTGGACGTGGTCAATGTCAGACAGTTGTCTTGAGAGCCGGGGTGTCAGGTGGTGGAGTGGATCCTCGTCGAGGATCGCTCATGGGCTTGATCCTGATGGGTGACTTGTAAGGCTCAGCTGAAAGCCGACACCAATGACGAGGACTACCGGGATGTGATGGGGTCACGCGAGCGGCATGGTGGAGAAAGACGTTGTCTGAGACTTCACGCCATTAACAGAATAACCAGGGCACGGTGTGCTTTGTTCTCTTGACAGGAGCCTTCGAGATGGTCACCCCAGTTCATTTGATTCCTCAGGTCAGCGTATGAAATGGAGATAGCAACTATTGTGATCAGAAACAATCAATGGCTCTCAGAGCCATATACTCACTTCTCCCGACCGCAAACGGGACACCAAGAACCACGCCTAACGTTAGCGGCTGAAGTTTGCCATTCGTGGCCTTCGCGGCAACGCCATCGAAGAACTGATCGTCGGTTTGCATACTCCGCTGAAAGAAGCTCTCCTCCTCGCGAACCAGCAAGCTTTCGCAGGTCGTCAAACGCAAATGGACGATTCCCATAGCAATGTGGGCACCAAGATTTTCTGGCATGAACGTTCTGAGGTGTAGCCTCCCACTCATGGCCCTGAGAGCATCGCCAACGCATCTTATCGTTACAGCTAACATAGCAGGAAGAGAGGCATTCCCCTCCACGTAGTTGGGCTACCCGCCTCATTTCAGACAAGCGGTTGGCCTTTTCGTCAACGCTTATCCGAGATCCAATACAGTACGGGCACCAGGTTCCTTGTTGGATACTGTTAGGAACCGTATCCCATTCATGCCCATACTTGCACTTCCATCGATGTCTTTTCCCTGAACCCAAATATTGAGGTGACACTAGACAACCGCCGCTGGCTTTGGCCAATTGATTATAGTAGTTCAACCAATCAGGCGAATAAGCACCTGCCAAATCTGGTGTTGCATCCGGGTAGGGAACGGATACGCCCTTCTTGTTGCAAGCAGCAATGATGAAACGTTGGGCATGATCCAATGCAAGCATGGATGGGATTTCAGGAATGACAAATTAGAGTAATGCCATGCTTCAAGCAAAGTCTCCCCTTCTTGCGATCCAGTTCCTGCCGCTCCTTGAGTTGTTCTCGGTTCCTTGAGTAATGTCCATCGACACGAAAGTGGTACTGACCATGATGCTCAAATGCAAGCGCTAGCCTTTCGTTGTATCCATCCAGTTGAAGCTTGGTACGGTGGCCTAGCTTTAACCAGTCAGGATAGGCCTGCGGGAAAGTTACCCCAAACAGAGACTCGAAAAACGTGCGACATAGACGTTCCCCTAGACCAGCAGAACATTCTGGGCACCAACTACCGCGCTTGATGGCGCCAGGTATTGCACGCCATGTGTGGTTGTATCGGCATCTCCAAACCAATTTGGTGTGGTCGTTAATGTACGTGGTTGAGAGACATTCTCCATCTCGCTCTCTTGCAATGCTTTGGACATCATCAAGAGTCACAATCTTTCCAGCGCAATATGGACACCAGGATTTCCGGATTGTGTTCGGGGCGGCCTGCCACTGATACCCTTTTGAACACTCGAATTGAAGTGGAGTATTTGCCGTACCGCCGTAGCTCTTCGCTAAACACCGGCCGCCTTTTTCTCTTGCTCTCCGTTGGACCTCTTCAAGCGTCAAGCGGAGCTTGGCTGCAGTCTCCTCTTTGCGGCAAACCGCACACCACTGATCATCACGAATCTTTCCCAGGGTTGCTCGCCATTTATGCCCGACGCTACATTCCCAGAGCAGAGGGGTCCTGGCATTCTTGTATTCTTGTGACAGACATCTACCATTTTTAGCCGCCGCTGCAACCATTGCATCGGCGATAGAAAGCTTCTGACTCCCACCACAAACAGGACACCAACTTCCTGTCATTACGTTAAAGGCCATAGTTTTCCATTCATGGCCCGCAGCACAACGCCACTGGAGCATAGATCGCCGACTTGCGTACTCTATTGAAAGAAGCTCACCTCCACGGGACCCAGCGAGTTGTCGCAAATCCGCAATGGTAAATGGCCGATTCCCATAGCAGTCTGGACACCAGTGTCCAGCTCGAACACTACTAGGGATCGCATTCCATTCATGACCTTTTGAGCAACGCCACCGTAAGTGTGTTTTCATTCCTAGATAAGCAGTAGAGATGCAGTTACCACCTCTCGATCGAGCTAATTGCTTCATATCTTCCACGCTGTATTTCTTCATTACAAACAACAATCTGCCTTCACAAATAGCCCGTACGGAGGAAAATCCTAGAGGCTACTTTTGTGAAAAGACTGTGGCACCTTTAAGAGATAGGAGCCCCTTGATTCCCCTCTGGCAAGATTACGAATCAACAGACCTGCGGTTCAGTAACTTACTCAAAAACCATATCCGGTCCACTTTTGGCGACCTACTGGACTCAGCGATATGAGGCCGAGGATCGTCGCACTGAAGCATTCCTATAGCCCAGAGACAGGAGAAGCATCTTCAGGAGATTATCGTTAGATAGATTCTTCGGACCGACCACTATTTCCGCGATTGCATCCTCTCGCGCGTTATCCACAAACGGCATCTGGAAGTACGGCAACACTCCATAACGACTCGCGCGGAACCGTAGTTCGCGTAGCATACCCTCAATTTCGAGATCGTGCTTGTCCACATCTGTCGTAATTATCGGCGAGTAGCATAAGCGCCATTCATCCTCTTCGCGGAAAGCAGGATTCTTGAAGGAGAAAGCGAGTGCGCGAAGTTTAAGCGAGCATTCGATTATATTGTTTCCGTCCTGTCCAGCAGACGTGTGATGGTCAAAAATGGCTGCGATCGTCGTCTTAAGCATCTCGTCATCGTAATGAACCTTCAAGAATCCAACTGTATGTTCTGGAACAGCTGAGGTCATGGGAACCCCAAGTGTGGCTTGAAACGCCTGGGACCGAAATCCTATCGCGAAGCCATCGCCGTCCATGCCATAGACTCTCCATTGGCTGAGCACGTCGCCGTTACTTGAAAAGCTTGCCACATAAGTCTCCAACAACGCATGTAGATCAAATTGGTGTCCAATCTATCTGAAGAACTCCTTAGTGGCATCCGTTTGACGTCGTCGAATCTCATCCTGGATGAAGGGAACCACCCAAACTGCTTCCCGGAAATCGTTCAGACCAGACTGATGCGTGAGCCAAAGTACTCCGCCCTGAAGAATTTCTGGAAGTGCCGGTGATGGGCAGTAATGGTACAACACATCTGGCAGTTGCAAGTGCCACCTGCTCCAAATCGAGAAATGGGGATAGGCTACTTTTCAAATGAACTGTTGTCAACGAGGCGGACCGAAAAACGAACGCATTTTGAATTCACGGTCCGAAAGAAGAGAAAATGTACCGAGAATCATTTCAGACGAGGGCACTCGCACTTGTGCCGGTCAGCACAGATTACGTGGCTGTTTCGGTATCGAGGACTTTGGCTAAACCAGGATTCTGCAGTAGCCGGTGTAGACGAAAACATGTTCAAGAAACATCTTTATAATCAATGCCTTGAGATTAACATTCTGAACTGCGCCGCAGTTAAACCTAGTGAAAACAGGTTTTTCTGGTTATGCAGGAATTCATCGGCCTGATCGTAGTATTTCGACATGCCTTCATTTGCAACTTCGGAAACCGGGCCAAGAGCTTCTTGGAAACGCCCGCGTAGGACCTATCTGCTTTGCACCATCGGCAGCTCGCGCGATCCTTCTGCTGCTTGCTGAATCCGCTGGCGTTCGAGGCGTGAGGCTTCAAAGACGTTGTGGAGCATCTCATCCGCCACCTGGGTGAGCTGCGCTGCGGCATCTTTCATGTCGGCGTGCTCGACCAAGCGTGAGACGACTTCGGCTTTGGTCGCGCCTTTCTTCTGACCCATGAACGGCTTGAGGAGGAGATAGGCTACGTCTCGAACCGCCATATGCCGCAAGAAGCGGCGGAGGAGTTGAAAGGTTTGGAGGGGGTAGTGGAGAAGCTTATAGCCAAAGAGCTTTTTAATTCCGGCCTGTCGTACGCGGTTGATCGTTTCGCCTGACAAACAGGTCGGATCGATTTCAGAACATTTGAAATATTTGTACCAATCCGTAGTTTCGTTCACCAACCCGCGTTTCACATATTCCTGCCACAAGGGTGTGCCCCGATAGACACAGAGCCGGTTGAATCCGAAGGTATCGAGTGGGAGTTTTGATGCGAAGTCGAAGGTGGCCTCCATATCCTCAATCGTCTCGTCCGGATTGCCCACCGTGAAAAAACCGTGCACGATCTCCACGCCAGCCTTTTTCGCATTCTTGACGGCGGTCGTGACCTGATCCAGGGTCTGTTCCTTTTTCAAGCGATCGAGAATCTTCTGGCTGCCGCTCTCGATCCCAAACATCATGGCGCGGCAATTGGCTTTGGCCATGGCGGGGAAGAGATGTTGAGCGACGGAATCCACACGACCTTCGATGCCCCACCGGATGGTGAGCTTTTCATCCATAATTCCCTTGCAAATCGCTTCGATCCGCTTGGGCTGCAGCAGAAAGTGATCATCGACAAACCCGACGGACTTATAACCCAGCACTTCAAGATGTTTCATCTCCGCGACGACATGTTGCGGGCTGCGGGCTCGCCACTTCCCTTCGTTGAAGATCGGGATGTCGCAGAAGATACAGGGCCATGGGCACCCTCGAGAGGTCTGCATTGTGGTGAACCGATCCATTGAGAGCACGACCGGGACGTCCAGCGGCATGGACTCAACATAGTCGAGTTGCAGGCTCTCACGATCAGGAAACGGCCACTGATCGAGCTGCCGTTCCATGGCGCGGTTTGGATTTTGGATGACCTGCCCATTTTTCATCCACGTCAGACTGGCGACATCTTGCGGGTTCTCAAAATTTGCCAGCAGATCAAGCAGCAGTTGCTCGCCGTCGCCTCGACAGACAAAGTCGACTTCAGGACATTGCAACTTCACGAGCGGGGCATTCAGGCTGGCAAACACGCCGCCGAACGCGAGCTTCACTTTCTGATTCGTCGCGCGGATTTCGCGCGCCAGCATCTTCGCGTAGGGATAGCTGGTAGTACTCAGAAAACTGAGGCCGACGAGCGCTGGTTGCTCTTGATTGATCCGGTCAATGATGACCTGGTTCGGGGTGTCAGGGTTGGCCTGATCGAACATCACACATTCGTGTCCCGCCTGCTTGATAACAGATGACAGTGACATGATGCCGATGGGAGGGAATCCCATCACGCGAACATTGCCGTTGGCAGCACGTGTTTTAGCGGGAAGTGCGTAGAATTGTGGATCGCGGACGTGGATGAGAAAAACTCGCAGACTAACTCCTTGATTCGACCTCGATCAGACGCGGAGTGACTGTTGACGGAGTGAGTGAGGGAATGAAACTAGGAAAGCAACCGTGTGGCTGACTCGATAAGTGCACCGTACCATGCGTACATTTCTGTGTCAACGACGCAGAGGCCGAGGAGAAAAGGTGGTTTCTGGTTGAGCTCAACGCGTGGACAACAGAGATTGTTTGCATCATGAAGAAAATTAGGGCAGTGCCGGTTTCCGGATAGTGCTGAGAAAAATGTGCAGGGCGGTCAACCCCACCATACTTCCCAGTACCAACGGCACGGCTCAGGGTTGCCACCAAGGTGCGTCGGGCGAGACGGCATAGGGGCGAGGCCAGGCGATGTTGATGAATTCGAATAGCGACCAGTGAAATGCAGATGATATTGATCGGCAATCCCCCATCGTCCAAGATTGTATTTGGTCCAGAGCCGGATTCCAACGTCCCGTGAGACGAGTACAGAGTCCGAAGCCTGTCGTCACGGTGAACATCGCGTACAGTACGCTGATCCCGATTGGATGATCGTCCCTTCTTGATTGATCGACCCCGAAGGAAGATAATTCGAGTGGGGGGGTAGCCATGCCTGCATCGTGGAATCGAATCAAGCCGTTTGCTTTCAGTCTGGCCGCGTTAATAGTGGGATTGGTCATCCTCCATTTGGCCACTGATGTTGCGAGATCTTTTCTGTCGCTGTTTCCGCTACAGACGTCGTTCGAGGGGGAGAACCCACTGTTTGCGGCGAGAGAAGAGGTCGCCGCATGGACGCCGGTAGCTATGCGTATCCTGAGCATGGTTTTGATCGTACTGCCCATTTGGTACTTTCTACGACGTCATGAACGCGAGGAGGAACTTCAGGGACTCGATAAAGGCTGGGCGGCGCGTTTGCACGCGCGGAGCGAAGAGCTGTTGGTCGTCAATAACGCGCTGGTCAGCGAAGTGTCAAAACGAATTGATACCGAACAATCGCTCGAAGCCAATCGGCGGGATCTCCGCCTGCTTGCCTCGCAACTGCTTCGCCTCCAGGAAGAAGAGCGACGGCGGATCTCGCGCGACCTGCATGACGATATCAATCAACGTCTCGCGCTTTTGTCGATCGACATCGAAATATTGGAGCGGCAGCTCTCGACCGCTGCCGACGGAACCGTCAGAAGGGTGCACGCGATTCAGGACCGGATTGTCGAGCTTTCCGAAAGTGTTCGCCGGTTGGCCTATCAGTTTCACCCATCGATTCTTGATGATTTGGGCTTAGCCATTGCGCTCCGGCGCCTCGTCGACGACTTTCAGACCCGTACCGGCATCGATACCAGGTTTATATGCAAAGATATACCCAAACACCTGGCGCAAAACGTCGTCACGTGCTTGTATCGCGTCGCGCAAGAAGGCCTGGCGAACATTACTCGTCATGCCAGGGCAAAGAACGTGC
>JBQTJA010000023.1:0-29325 GCA_052387595.1 Nitrospiraceae bacterium
CGACCCCGGTCAGGTACGATTCCTTCCTCAGCAACCGTACTTCTTCGCTATCCACTTCCTCGATGAGTTCACCAGTAAGAAAATTGAAGCGCCAAGGGGCCGCATTCGTGCGACTTGCCAACATCGCTAAGACGCCACACGCTGCATTGGCATGGTCGTCTCGGCCTTGTGGGGGATGATCGACGCTATCGCGTCCGCTTCGACTGGTCCGGCGTTCGAGTTGCTGGAGTTCGAGTATGAGCGGCTGATGGTCGAGGAGATCGACCAGACCTGTAGTGAACAACGGTAGCGATTCGAGATAGAGTTCAGACTTCGAGAGGTCGGAATGCTTGTAATAAACGCCTTCCTTGCTGAACGCTTCTCGGACCCATTCCCCGCTGTAGCGGTCGCCGACGACCGAAGAAAGGCGATAGCTCTTCAAGAGCGCCGCATACTCTTTGACGACAGCTTCAGGGCTGAACGGCGGTTTGACGCCTCGGATCGCGTCAACGATATATCGGTCTTTCTCGATGTGGCCAATACTGAGAGTGAAACTATCATGGGAACCGCCCGATGGATCTGTGAACGCTTGATAGATCACGCCGTTGACTGGAGGCCGTTCCCGCACCCCAGCTGATACTGCTCGTTCGATCAACTCCGAATCGAGAAACGCCGCGAGATCGGATCGAAATTCCGCGAACCATTCGCTTCGGGCGGCTTGCGGATCGGCCTCGCTCGCTTTGGCAATCACGCTGTCAGAGATGAGCGGATTGAGAAGTTGGGAAGGGGATTGGATCACCAGGGTAGAACTCTCGTTGTTGCCATAGTGTTTCTTCCACTCGTTGTAGAGGATTCCGCTCCGACGATACGCACTAGAGATGCCGACAAGTTTGCTATGAGGAATGGTGACAAGACTCGGCCTGAGCGCGTTGATGGTTTCGACATCAGGATTCGCGCTTTCTTCAGACCTCCAAAACGCCACTTCATCAAGAATTGCCGCTGCCGTGGTGTAGCCGCGCAAGGATCGGAAGTTGTTCGTCAGCACTTCAATGGTGACATTATTATTGAGGTCAATCGACTCGGCATCCACGCGAACGATCATCGATTTCAACATCTCAACGGATTCCAAGGTGCTCAACACGTACCGATACAAGGTACGCGCTTGCTTCTTGTCGCCACTCATCAACATGACGGTGACACGCTCACCGACAGCCACGTAGGGGCGATAATCCACAAACGCAGCTAAGTACACGCCGATCATGCTCGCCATACGGGATTTTCCTGATCTCCGACCGGCAGCGATCCACACTTCATCACACTGGTGTGCGGGGGGATGGTCTCGCCCGCTGAGTTGCTTGAAGATCGCCCGTTCCTCGGCGGTCATCGCCAGACCAAACACGGCGCGTAAGATCACAAACCAATGTGCCCATGTCGTCTGATTTTCGAACAATTGGCCGAAGAGATTTTTATCGGTGCAGGCCTCAACAATGTTCACGTCATTGCCTCACTCCCATCGTTTTGAGAGGTAACAAGCTCAGGTGTTGGCTTGGTCTTGCTCTTCAAATAGTCGGGGAGAAGGACAGGGTCCTTCTTGGGGCGGTTCTTTCGGAGTTCATTCAAGATAGGTCCGGCTTTCATCACGGCTTCATAGATCGGGCCACGTTCTCGGACCACATTGAAGAGGCGTTGGTCTCGTCGATTGACCGGGCTACCTTGTTCGATCAAAACGAAATCATCGATCAGGAAGAGATACAAATACGTCTTGAGCGTGGCATCAACGGCAATGCGCTCCACGGCAGTCAACTCCAACTCATTTCCCTGGTTGCGGAGCATTTGGGCTCGTAACTGACGGAGCGGCTTCCCAGCTTCCCCTTGACCCTCTAACCACTTGTCGAAATCCTGAATGGCTTCAAGTGCACGCTTCAGGGCGTAGAGACCGTGAGCTTGATATGGTCGTCGATACGGTCGTTTCTTGGTCGATTTCGTGGGAGTCATGTGTCCACCCCTTGCGGGACAAGTACGGGACAACCGTTTGAAACCGTGAAGCGATTCAGCGGCTTAGAAGGACGCACAGGATTGTGAATCCGGCATGTATTTGGACGGGGAGGGCGTACACTTGTCAGTACGTATACACTCAGTGTCCCGTAAATTGTCCCGTACCTATCAGTCGGCATGTGTTGAAATCGGTTCTTGAGATCACAGAGCAAAGAGTGTAAGTTACCGATCTTGCAGGATGAAGACCGATAGGTAGGGTCGGGGAGGGTGAGTCCTACGGACTCAAAATCCGGTTCTCGCAAGAGAGTGGGAGTTCGACCCTCCCTCTGGGCACCACACAATCTCAGGTTATGTGTGTGGCGATGTCCTCGATTTCTCCTTTGGACGGCAACGAGCTGCCGGTCTAGGTTGTTGTAATTCTTATAAGATTGTGATAATGACAACGATAATTTCTCCGAGATCTGGACATGAAAAAAAGCACGTATGAATTTGGTCGGATTCTTCACGAATGGTGTATTCCTTCACTTCTATTAAGGAGGCAGCACATGCGTAACCTGTTGGCACTAGGAGCCGCGATTCTGTGTATCGGCTCTATGAGTGTGGCCATGGCTCAAGAACGTCTGCAGCAGTCTGGTGGCTCAGCAATGGGGGTCGGAACTGGGGTAGGTGACGTGTCGGGAAATGCAAACCGTGTTCAGGCTTTCGATCGAAGTTCCTTTATTGATAGACTGTCTTTACCGGAAACCATCTATGGCCGTGTCTTGGCCGTCGATTTTCCAGGCGCGAAAATGCATTTGGAAACCGGTGGAAGTTCCCATGATGAAGGCCGTGCGGGAGCTGGAGCCATGAGTTCTATGACGGTTTATTTTGACGAAAGAACCAGCTTGGATCAGATTAAAGCCTTAAATAGCGGCGATGATATCTCGCTCCAAGTGATTGAAGCTGTCACACCCAATCAACTGTATGGAGTCGGCCGTAAGATTGTTCGAGAGGTCTACCTCTTGCGCGGCAATGAACGACTCGCTGGATTTGGTGGCTTGGGCCAGCGTCCAAATCCATCAACTGAGCGTGCGATCGTGATTAATGGTGGTGGGGTGACTGGTGGTGTGCCGGGTGCAGTCCTTCCAGGGAAAATCACTGGGACCATTGATACGACCGTTGGTGAATTTACCGGTGCAGCGCCTTGCTGGAATTGTGAGCCGCAACCGGGATGGGGATATCAGACGCAGAACAAGTCCGATTATGGGACTGATGCCTCAAAGCCAAATCTTGTTAAGGGGATGGAGTGAGTTGATTCGGTGAGCAGAACATTGCTTGACGAAAGGGGCAGCGATCGCTGCCCCTTTTTTATATGGGCTGTGGCCTGATCTGCAGTGTCTCATCATTCTTGGTAGCGCCACGACATAAACTTCTGTTGCGTTATGCAAATGGACACGATGAACGAACATCAGAATGAGTCGGATACACCGGTGTCCGAACTGGATCTTCGGGGAGTGATTTGCCCATACAACTTCGTGAAGACGAAGCTCAAGCTCGAGACGATGAGCCAGGGGCAGGTGCTGTCGGTCCTGCTCGACGATGGTGATCCCATCCGTAACGTCCCTCGTAGCGTCCAGAATGAAGGCCACACGGTGTTATTGCAAGAACGAGTCGACCAGGCCTATCGGGTCTTGATCCGCCGAGAGGAGAGCGATTGAGCGCGGCGCATGTCGTGATCGTCTGATTCTGTCCCCTCTTTCCCTGCAAGAACGAGTGTCACGTCCCGTCCCGTCCCCGAGCCGAGTTTCTTGGTGATCTCACCAGCCGTTCCGCGAATGATGTCCTCATTCGGCTTCGTTAAATCGTACGCCACAACTACAGAGCATTGAGGAGCGATATCGCCAAGGCTCTTGAGTATGCGTGCGACCACTGTCCCTGCGCAGAAGGCAACGGTTGGACCATTTCTCTTCAGGGAATCCATAAGACGGTGGGTGATACGTGAGGAGGCGCTCGGCAGATGTCCAAGAAAATAGAAGGAGTCGCAGGGGAGTCCTGCGGCGGTCAGGGCCGTGATAATCGCGGAAGGGCCGGGGATCGGAACCACCGGGATGCCATGCGTATGGGCAGCGGCTACGAGAAGATGGCCGGGGTCGGCGACGAGGGGAGAGCCACAATCCGATACAAACGCGATATGACTGCCTTGCTGTAACCGTTGCAAAAGAACCGCTGCTTTTTCTTGGAGATTTCTGGGCCCGTAGCTCGTCACGGTGGCTCGAATGCTATGATGCACTAGGAGTTGTTGCGTCACTTTTGGATCTTCGGACGCGATCAGGTCCACCTTGCCGAGAATTCGAAGGGCGCGCACGGTCACGTCGTCGGGATGTCCAATGGGGACTGCGACCACGTAAAGCGTTCCGCTCCGATGTGACCGGTTGACCGAAGTCATTGCCGCGCCAGCGTTTTGTTGACTCTGTTTGGTCGGCATCGATATAATTCCATGCTTATCTTGTCGAGGCTCGATCTTTAGTCACTGCAGGGGTATTCCCGATGGCAGCCATTTGTTTCATGGTCACCATGATCCTGTACTTCGTGGCCACGATGTCGTTTCTCGCCTATTTACTCCGACGCTCCGAAGCCTTGTCGAATGTGTCATTAGCGATTACGGCGGCCGGCTTCATCTCCCATACCGTTGCCCTCGTTATCAGAATGGTCGAGGTCTCATCGACGGCGCCGCCCAGTTTTTCGGACGCCCTTTCGTTTTTCTCCTGGATGATCATTCTTGTATTTGTGCTGGTCGAGTTTCGCCATCGGATTCATGTACTTGGGTCCTTCATGGTGCCCTTAGCCTTGGTCTCCTTGGTCTCGTCCGCAGCCCTACCGGAAACGGTCCCCACGCTTCAGCCTGTGTTCAAGACCTTGTGGTTTCATGTCACGCTCAGCATGTTGGGAACGGTGGGGTTTACCGTCGCATTCGTGGCAGGAGTGATGTACCTGATTCAGGATCGGCTCCTCAAGTCGAAACAGTTCAACGTCCTCTACAGCAAGTTGCCGGCACTTGACTTTCTCGATCATCTCAATCAGCAGTCCATCGTCTTGGGGTTTCCCTTGCTGACCTTGGGAATCGTCACGGGAGCCATCTCGGCCGAGTTTGCGCGTGGATCCTATGTCAGTTGGAACCCTGAGCAAATCTGGGCACTGGTCACCTGGGTTTTTTATTTCGTCGTGTTGCTTGGACGGCTGACCGTCGGGTGGAGGGCGAAGCGCGCGGCGTATCTGACCGTCATCGGGTTCGCGTGCGTCATTCTCACATTAGTCGGTGTGGTGCTGAAAGAAACCTAGGGCCTGGTCAATATATGCGGTTGTTGGTCACATGCATCTGATTGTCGTAGGGTTGAGTCATAAGACGGCTCCGGTCGAGATTCGAGAGAGACTGGCGGTTCCCGAGAGCCGTCTTGGCGAGGCGCTCACTCGTCTCTGTTCGTACTCTGGGGTCAAGGAAGGCATCCTGCTCTCGACCTGTAATCGAGTCGAGGTCTATTCAGTTGTCGATGACGTAGAAACCGGCTATGGACGTATTCAGGAGTTTCTTGCCGACACCCATCTGTCGTTGTCTTCCGAGCAGTTGACCCCGCACCTCTATTGGCATACCGGTGATCGAGCGATCGGCCACTTGTTCAGAGTTGCGGCCAGTCTCGATTCCATGATTATCGGGGAATCTCAAATCCTGGGACAACTTAAAAATTCGTTTGAGATCGCGCTGGCCCATAAGACGACCGGTGTCATCATGAACAAGGTCGTGAAGAAGGCCATCTCGGTGGCCAAGCGGGTGCGGACCGAAACGAAAATTGCAGAAATGGCGGTCTCGGTCAGCTATGCCGCTGTTGAGCTGGCGAAGAAGATCTTTTCGGATCTTCACGAGAAGACGGTGTTGCTGGTTGGTGCTGGTGAAATGGCGAAGCTGGCCGCGCGCCATTTGATTGCTCATGGTGTGAAGCATGTGCGAATTACAACAAGGACTCCACAACATGCGGTCGATCTTGCCTCAAAATTTGGAGGGACGGCTGTTCCATTCGACCAGTTCAAGGATGATATGGCCTCGGCGGATATTGTGCTGGTCTCGACGGGAGCAGCCCATTATCTTGTCGGCGCGGAGGATGTGCAACGCGCGGTCGAAGAGCGCATGAACCGTCCGATGTTCTTGATCGATATCTCAGTTCCCCGGAATATCGACCCGGCCGTTCGCCATGTCGACAATGCGTTTCTCTTCGATATTGATGATCTCACACAGCGTGTTGAACAGAACCGAGCCGAGCGTCTGCAGGAGGCCGAGAAGGCCGAGCGGATGGTTTTAGAAGAAGTGACCACCATGCTGGATTGGATGAAATCCTTGGAGGTCACTCCGACGATCGTTGCCCTGAGGAGCCATGTCGACGACCTGAAGCGGGCGGAGGTCGACAAGGTGCTTGCGCGATTGCCGCACCTGTCTCCTCAGGACCGTGAACTGGTTGAAGGCCTTGCCTCCTCGATCGTCAATAAATTAATTCATCGCACGATGGTCACTCTCAAGGCCGAAGTCAACTCCTCGAATGGCCCGGCGTTCGTCGAAGCGGCCCGGCGATTTTTCTCCCTCGACCAGCACGCTCCACCTGTTCAACAGATTGAGCCTTATAATGAGTCGCCGCGGTATCATGCTGAGGGCTCTGCAGAGTCGGGTGCCGAGGATCCGGTTTCAGAAACATCAGTCCGTAAACGAGCCTGCTGATCGGCGGGTAACGAAAAGAGTTTCACCGTGTCGATACCGAACGGCCAACGCTCAACCTTGGTTCTGGGAACGAGAGGGAGCAAATTGGCGCTTTGTCAAAGTGAATGGTTTCAATCCAAGGTTCAGGACGTGGTGCCGGAGGTCCGGGTTGTGCTCAAGAAGATTCAGACCTCCGGCGACAAGATCATTGACGTGCCTTTGGCAAAAATCGGGGGGAAAGGCCTGTTCGTCAAGGAAATTGAGGACGCCTTGCTCGCTGGTGAGGTTGATTTCGCGGTTCATAGTATGAAGGATGTTCCGGCGCAATTGCCAGAAGGTCTCGACATTCTCTGTGTACCTCCGCGTGAAGATGCTCGTGACGCCCTCATCAGTCGTGAGGGATGCTCATTCCAGGACCTTCCATTCGGTGCCAGCATTGGGACTGCGAGCCTTCGACGCCAGGCGCAACTGTTACAAGCCAGGCCAGACCTAAAGATCGCGATGCTGCGCGGGAATCTGGATACACGATTAAAGAAACTCAAAGAGGGCCAGTTCGATGCCATCGTTTTGGCCGCTGCGGGTCTGCATCGGTTAGGGTGGTCTCAGACCATCACGGAATATCTTTCTCCCATCCTCAGTCTGCCTGCAATCGGACAAGGAGCCCTTGGGATCGAAGGTCGGACGAGCGATGCCTTCGTGCGTTCCGTCTTATCTCGCCTCAATCATCAGGCCACTGATACGACCGTGACCGCAGAGCGGGCCTTCCTGTGCCGCCTAGAAGGAGGCTGTCAGGTGCCCATCGCAGCCCACGCAACCCTGTCTGGAGAGCAGTTGGTCTTGGATGGTCTTGTCGCCAGTGTGGATGGGAAGACCGTTCTTCGCGACCAGATTGAGGGGACAGGTCAGCAGGCGCACGCTCTAGGTGTCCAATTGGCGGAACGATTACTGACTCGTGGGGGAGACAAGATTCTCCGGGAGATTTACGGATCAGCGTGAACATGGTACGACGAAACAAGAAGGGCAAGGTCTATTTAGTCGGAGCTGGTCCGGGAGACCCTGGTCTGTTGACCCTTCGAGGAAAAGAGTGTCTTGGGCAGGCTGACGTGGTTCTCTACGATTATCTGGCTAACCCCGCCCTCCTTGCCCATGCCCGGGATGAAGCGGAGCGGGTGTATGTCGGACGCAGAGGCAAAGGGAAATACCCTGAGCAGGACGCGATCAATCGTTTGCTGATTGATCGAGCCGGCGCAGGCAGCGTGGTTGTGCGGTTGAAGGGAGGCGATCCGTTTGTCTTTGGGCGGGGAGGAGAGGAGGCGGAAGCGCTCGCGTTGGCCGAGATCGAATTCGAAATCGTTCCTGGGGTGACCGCTGCGGTTGCCGCTCCTGCCTATGCCGGTATTCCGGTGACTCATCGAACGCTGGCGTCTACGCTGACGATTGTGACCGGACATGAAGATCCAGAAAAGCCTTCAACGGCGCTGGATTGGTCGAGGCTGGCGACGAGCCAAGGGACGCTTGTCTTTCTCATGGGCATGAAAAATCTTTCGACGATCGCCGCGACCTTGATAGCCGAAGGGCGAGCGGGGTCTACGCCCGTGGCGATCATTCGGTGGGGAACGAGAGTCTCCCAGCAGACCGTTGTCGGGACATTGGCTGATATTGTGGAGAAAGCCGAAGCTGAAAAAATGGAGCCGCCGACCGTCATTGTCGTGGGGGAGGTCGTTCGACTTCGGTCGAAACTCAACTGGTTCGAGCAGCGCCCGCTCTTTGGCAAACGGGTGCTCATGACGCGCGCGAAAGAACAGGCTGGTGAGTTGGCTACCCGCTTGGCCAGCTATGGCGCTGAACCGGTCGAGGCTCCGACGATCACGATCGTTCCCCCTCCAGACTGGGCGCCCGTGGACCACGCGATTTCCGAGATCAGGACGTACGATTGGATTATTTTTACCAGCGTCAATGGCGTGAGCCGTTTCATGAGCAGGCTGTTCGCTCGTGGGTTCGACTCACGCTGCTTAGCCGGACGGCAGCTGTGCTGTATTGGGCCCCGCACGGCTGAGGAGTTGGAAAAGTTCGGGGTCAAAGCGGATGTGGTTCCTGCAGAATATCAGGCAGAAGGAGTGCTCGCTGCACTGAGTCGGCGGGATGTAAAAAACACCCGTATCCTGATCCCTCGGGCCGAAGTGGCCAGAGAGCTCTTGCCGGACGAACTTCGTGCTGCCGGGGCACATGTCGATGTTATCCCCGTGTACCGAACGCTCACACCAGGCCAGGATTCCGTGGGATGGCGGCAGGAGCTCATGGATCATCGGATTCATGTCGTCACGTTTACAAGTTCGTCCACGGTCCACAACTTTGTTGCGATGCTTGGCGGTACGGAAGCGGTGAAGCCGCTCGTGCAATCCGTCATGATCGCGTGCATTGGACCCATTACGGCCAAGACCGCAGAGGAATATGGTTTAACGGTCGCGATCATGCCGAGTGAGAATACGATTCCCGCATTGGTGGATGCGATCGCTTACCATTATGGAAGCGGTGAGCAGGTTGCCAGGGGAACGCTGCAGTAATACGCGCACGCACGATGTATGATGGTTTTCTACTAAAGAGGAGGGTGAGATGGTTCCTGTCAAGTCGTTCATGATTCCCCGAGAAAAGTTCGTGACGGTGCCTCGTGATACCGATACACAAACGGCCGCCCGCATCATGCGTGACCGTGGGATCGGCAGTTTGTTCGTGACCAATGACCGTGAGATTGTTGGAATCATCACGGATACGGACATGATGCGTAGAGTGGTGGCAGCCGGAGCAGACGCGATCAAGACCACGGTCGAGCAAATCATGTCGGCTCCGATCATGACCATCGAGGAGAGTAAGACTTTGTTGGATGCCAATGATCTGATGGCGCAATCGCATGTTCGTCACTTAGGAGTGACCCGCGAGGGGAAGCTGGTCGGGGTTATCTCCGTTCGTGACCTGGTCGTATTCTTGACGAACCTTCCACGAAAGTAAGGGGGCTATGGCGTTTCCAATCCAGCGTCTCCGACGCCTGCGACAGCATGAATCGTTGCGTCGGATGGTGCGTGAAACGATGCTGTCCCCATCAGATTTTATCTATCCGCTGTTTGTGGTCGAGGGACAGGATCGCCGTGAAGAGATTGCGTCGATGCCGGGCCAATTTCGGCTCTCCGTCGATCTCTTGGTCAAAGAGGCGGGAGAGATTCAGGCCTTAGGGATCCCAGCCATCATTCTCTTCGGCATTCCGGCGCACAAAGACGCGCGTGGGAGCTCAGGATGGGATCCGAACGGCATTGTGCAGCGGGCCATCAGAGCCGTCAAACAACACGTACCGGGATTACTCGTGATCACGGATGTCTGTATCGACGAGTATACCGACCATGGACATTGCGGAATCGTCAAGGATGGAAAGATTCTCAATGATGAGACGCTTGAGTGCCTCACGGTCATGGCACGCACGCATGCCGAAGCTGGAGCCGATATGGTCGCACCGTCGGATATGATGGATGGTCGTGTCGCTGCGATCAGACGCGAACTAGATCGCTCCGGGTTCTCTGATCTGCCGATTCTGGCCTATGCGGCTAAGTTTTCCTCGTGTTTCTATGCCCCGTTTCGAGATGCAGCCTTTTCCAGTCCTCAATTTGGTGACCGACAGTCCTATCAGATGGACCCGGCGAATGCGCGCGAAGCGCTTCGCGAGATCGATCTCGATATCAAAGAAGGTGCCGATATCGTTATGGTCAAGCCGGCGCTGCCGTATCTGGATATCATTGCGCTGGCCCGTGCTCGGACGCTACTCCCTCTGGCGGCATATCAGGTGAGCGGCGAGTACAGTATGATTAAGGCGGCAGCAAAGGCGGGGTGGCTCGATGAGTCACGTGCCATGATGGAGTCGCTCTTGGCAATCAAACGGGCAGGAGCCGATCTGATCCTGTCGTACTTTGCCAAAGACGCCGCCAAACTGCTTCGCTGACCGACGATGAACGTGACCCACGGATATTCTGGCGAGGTCGTACGGCCGTATCCGGTAGGAACCATCGGGAATTTCGACGGGCATCATCTCGGTCATCATGCGCTCTTGAAACGAGTGGTTGAGACGGCGCGCCGTGCCCATGGAACGGCTGTTGTTTTGACGTTCGATCCTCACCCCGTGAAAATCCTTGCACCGCACGTCGATCTAAGGTTCTTGACAAGCAAGGAAGAAAAACGTGCCTATTTAGAACAAGCGGGGATCGATGAAGTCGTCTCCCTGGAGTTCACTCACGCGTTTGCTTCACTCTCTCCAGAGATGTTCGCTGAGCGGGTGCTTTCACAAGGGCTCGGACTCAAAGAAGTCTTTGTCGGACAACATTTTGCCTTCGGGCACAAACGGGGAGGAAAGATCAGCGATTTAATCGCGCTCGGCAAACGATTCGGTTTCACCGTCCATCCGACTCCTCCTGTCATGATCGAGGGAGGAGTGGTCAGCTCCACGAGAATCAGGCAGCTTATCGTCGCCGGATATGTCGATCAAGCGGCTGACTTGCTCGGCCGATACTATGCCCTGAGCGGAGTCGTCTCCGTTGGCGAGGGGAGGGGGCGAACGTTAGGATACCCGACCGCGAACCTTCGACTACCTCCAGACCGTGTGGTTCCTGCCGACGGAATTTATGCCTCCGTTGCGGTTATGGACCAGGAGCGATATGACTCGGTTGCCTATATCGGTACAAGACCGACCTTTGACGGCGGTGAGCGTGGATTGGAAGTCTCCATCCTGGATGGGACCCACGAGCTGTATGGGCACACACTCACGGTTGAGTTTATCGGTCGTATTCGAGGCGATGCACAGTTTGATAGTGGAGAAGTGTTGAGCCGACAGATTGCGTCCGACGTGGGTTCTGCGAGGGACATTCTCCGTCGATATCATGAAACCATCGGAAGGCGATGAGTTCTTGCAACCAGTCTTCAACAGATCCATCCATGTAACGGCGTGGCTCTCGCTGTTGCATCAGGTTGTTCGAACGGTACGGTCCAGAAGCCTCTTTCAACGCGGACAGCACATCCTGGTCGCCATCTCGGGTGGCCCTGACTCCGTCGCATTGTTATCGATCCTATCTCATCTCCGGTCAAGTTGGGCGCTGACCTTGTCAGCCGTCCATTGTAACTATGGATTGCGAGGGGCTGAGTCAGAGGGGGACCAACAATTTGTAGAGGCGTTTTGCCAAGAGATCGGAGTTTCTCTCCATGTTCGACGGGTTGGATTACAGACCGAAGGGCGCAGTGCGTCCGTGCAGGCTGCGGCCCGTGACCTTCGCTATCGGGTGATGCAGGAGATTGCTGAGCAATGTGGGGCCGATCGCATTGCCGTGGGCCATACGGCAAACGACCAAGCGGAGACCGTCGTGCTCTGGATGCTTCGTGGTGCGGGACTGACTGGTCTGTCCGGCATGCCAGCGTTCCGGGATCACAATGTGATTCGGCCTTTGTATGAGACGACGCGGCAGGAGATTCTGACGTATCTTTGCAAGGCGGGCTTGTCATTTCGTGAGGACTCCAGCAATTTCAAGCCGCATTACCTGCGGAACCGAGTGAGGAGGGAGGTCATTCCTGTTCTGACTGAGCTGGTCCCATCGAGCGTCGATGCGCTCTGTAGGCTCGCAGAGATTTGTCGGGAAGACGATCGCTATTTGGATCAGCAGAGTACCACCCTCTCTGCTTCTGCTGTGGAACGAGCATTCGACGGAGGCTGGACGATCGATCGGGTATATTTTCTGGAACTTCCAGGGTCCCTTCAACGGCGTTGTATTCGAGACCTCTTTCGGCAAACTGATGACCAATTTCGCTCCCCCAGTCTTCGAACGGTTGATCGCATCATTCACCTGGCCTCAAAGAGCGCATCTGGTTCAAGTCTCGATGTGAAGGGGGGGCGGGTTGTTGTCGATGATCACCGTCTGCGGTTTGTTCCGCTGCAAACACGAACGGTCGCCGATACCGAACAACGACCCGACAGCCGTCAGGAATTTCTCTCTGTCCCTGGAGGTCTCCTATGGGCTGGAACGGGTCAACGACTTCAGGTACAACAGCAGGTAAGCAACCAGCTGTGTGTTTCTCAGGGGAAGGGGCGTATTCTTGTGGATGCCGATCTGGTGTCTCAGCCGCTGATGGTACGGAATTGGCTGCCGGGAGATCGATTTCATCCCGCCGGCATGGGTGGACAGGCAAAGAAGCTCCAGGATTTTTTTACGGATCTGAAGATCTCGATTACAGTCCGATCGCGCATTCCCTTGGTGGTGGCTCCCGAGGGAATCCTGTGGGTCGTTGGCTACCGACAGGATGAACGCTGGGCGCCCACCGCTACCACGAAACGCTGTCTGGTCTTCACATGCGAAGATCTGGCGTGAACGGAAGGAACTGAGCTAGATGGAACGTATGTTTGGACGTCCGATCGTTACCCAAGAGCAGATGCGAAGCCGGATCCGTGAGTTGGGACGACAGATTAGTGCAGACTATGCCGGCAAGGACCTTGTGCTTGTCGGTGTACTCAAGGGGGCCTATGCGTTTTTTGCCGATTTGGCCCGTGCGATTCGAATTCCAGTACAGGTCGATTTCATCATCGTGAGGAGCTATGGAACGCAAGCGAAGACGTCCGGAAAGGTCAAGCTCGTGACCGAGCTGACCGAAAAGATCAAGAATAGAGATGTGCTACTAGTCGAGGATATCGTCGATTCAGGATTGACGGTTCAATATCTTACCAAGGCACTGGCCAAGCAGAAACCGAGAAGCATCAAGGTCTGCACCTTGCTGAGTAAGCCAGAACGCCGAGTCGTTGATGTCCCGTTGCAGTATATTGGGTTCAGAATTCCGGACCAGTACGTCGTGGGGTATGGACTTGATTATCGACAACAGTACCGGAACCTTCCCTACCTCGCCGTTCTCGACCAGTTGAACCAGCAAGAGGAGTAGAGTTTTCTCACGAGCTGTTGGCAATTTGCGCAAGGCTATGGTAACATCACCACGGTTTCTACATACGTGGCCTCCAATGTTGTCACGAAGGAGAACTTGATGAATTCCCGGGTCAAGAACCTGCTTTTCTGGGTGGTGGTCGGCTTGTTCATGATTCTCCTGTTCAATCTGTTCAGCGTACCGACTCACGCGCCTGAAGAAGAAGTGATATTCAGCGATTTTATGGCAAAGCTCGACAAGGGTGATTTTGAAAAAGTCATCATCAAGGGTAATCACATCAGCGGGGTTTTGAAGGACAAAACTCGCATCCGTACCTATTCAGCTGACTACCCTGAGTTTGTGAAGGTCCTTCGTGAGAAAGATGTTCAGATTGAGGTGAAACCACCGGAGGAGAGTCCGTGGTATATCACGTTTCTGGTTACGTGGGGACCATTTATTCTATTCCTTGGTCTCTGGTTTTTCCTGATGCGTCAGATGCAAATTGGGGGGAACAAGGCTCTGTCATTCGGAAAGAGTCGTGCCCGAATGCTGACGGAGGAACGAAAGAAGATCACATTTTCAGACGTCGCTGGTGTTGATGAGGCCAAAGAGGAAGTTCTTGAAATTATTGAGTTCCTGAAAGATCCTCGTAAGTTTCAGAAGCTTGGTGGGCGCATACCGAAAGGTGTGCTGGTCGTCGGCCCTCCCGGAACAGGAAAGACCTTGCTTGCGAAGGCAATAGCTGGAGAAGCCGGAGTGCCGTTCTTCAGCATTAGCGGATCTGATTTCGTAGAGATGTTTGTAGGCGTCGGAGCTTCGCGGGTCAGGGATTTGTTTGAACAAGGGAAGAAGCATGCTCCGTGTATTATTTTTATTGATGAGATTGATGCGGTCGGCCGTTTACGGGGCGCAGGCCTCGGTGGTGGGCATGATGAACGGGAACAAACGCTTAATCAGTTGCTTGTGGAAATGGATGGCTTTGATACAACCGAGGGAGTCATTTTGGTCGCCGCGACCAATCGCCCTGATGTGCTCGACCCGGCCTTGCTGAGACCCGGACGCTTTGACCGGCAGGTGGTGGTCAATCGCCCGGACGTCAAAGGCCGGTCGGAAATCTTGAAGGTCCATACGAAGAAAGTTCCTGTCGCTACGAATGTTGAATTGGAAAAGATTGCCAGGGGAACTCCTGGATTTTCAGGCGCTGATCTTGAAAATCTCGTGAATGAAGCGGCACTGTGGGCGGCTCGCCAGAACAAGAAGGAAGTCGAAAACATAGACTTCGAAATGGCGAAAGATAAGGTGATGATGGGGGCCGAACGGAAGAGCATGATTCTCACCGATGAGGAAAAGAGGATTACTGCCTACCACGAAGCGGGCCACGCATTGATGGCGAAGCTCTTACCTGGGACGGACCCTGTTCATAAGGTGACGATTATTCCGAGAGGTCGCGCTTTGGGTGTGACGATGCAACTGCCAACAGATGATCGGCACAACTACTCCAAGGAATTTCTCTACAATACCTTGGCGATTCTCATGGGTGGACGTGTCGCTGAAGAGCTTGTCTTCAAACATGTCACAACCGGAGCTGGTAATGACCTGGAACGTGCAACGGATCTTGCCCGCAAGATGGTATGCGAATGGGGTATGAGCGAGAAGTTGGGGCCCTTGACCTTTGGTCAGAAGGAAGATTCAGTGTTTCTCGGGCGAGACTTTTCTACGAAGCGGGATGTCAGTGATCAGGTGGCGCTTGAAATCGACCTTGAGATCAAGCGCTTCGTCACGGAAAATTATGAACGTGCGAAACGTGTACTGACTGAACAGATGACGAGTCTGAAGGCTCTGGCGGAGGCACTACTCGAAAAAGAAGTGCTTGACGCACCAGAAATTGATCAGATTCTGTTGCAATCCTCCTCTCAAACAGTTCCAGCCTAGGTATCGTGCCAACGCTCGTTTGCGTTGGCGCCGTTGCCGCTGTAGTGCTGTAGGTATGGTCTGCACTCTGTCTGATTCCTCCAAGGGAACTGGAATGACGGTCTGCAGGTTCCTTTCGTTGGTGGAATAGTTTGGATCCTGTCTCACCTCAGACCCTCACAAGGCAACAATGGTTCTCTGCTAAAGGGCGAGAAATTCATTGCAAACGGCGTCCACTTGTTATGGGCGTCGTGAATATCACGACTGATTCTTTCTATGATGGTGGGCGATATATTGAGTCTGAGCGAGCCATTGCCCATGCGCTTGAACTTGTTAAGCAGGGGGCGGATATCATCGATGTCGGGGGAGAGTCCACACGGCCAGGCGCTTGTTCCGTTAGTGAACAGGATGAACTGGCTCACGTTATCCCGGTCGTGAAGGGTCTGGCCCATCGTGTGTCGGTTCCAATTTCGATCGATACCACCAAGTCGCGAGTCGCTGAAGCCGCTCTGGGTTGTGGGGCGTCGATCATCAACGACGTGAGCGCGCTGCGGCAAGATCCTGCCATGGCGTCGGTCATTGCCCACTTCGATGCAGGAGTTGTTTTGATGCACATGCAAGGGACTCCGCAAACGATGCAACAATCACCACAGTATTCCGACGTGGTCGGTGAAGTGGTGCGCTTTCTTGATGAACGTGTGCAAATGGCTCTCCGTGCAGGGATTGCCGGAACGAACATCGTGCTTGATCCAGGCTTTGGTTTTGGTAAGCTGATGAATCATAACCTTGACCTTCTTGATGGGTTATCTGCTATCGCGGCACTGAACCGCCCCGTATTGGTTGGTCTGTCACGAAAGGCGTTTATTGGGAACGTGGTCGAACGGCCTGTTGAACATCGAGAATGGGGGACCGCAGCGGCGGTGGCACTGGCGGTTGATCGCGGCGCTCACATTCTGCGTGTCCATGATGTTGCCATGATGATTGATGTAGTCAAGATGGCTGCCGCGTTGAATCCACGCTGGTCGTCTCGCCGGGAGGAGCATGATGCGTAAATTGTTCGGAACGGATGGCGTCCGAGGTGTCGCCAATCTCGATCCCAGGACCAGTGAAATGGCGATGCAGCTTGGACGAGCCGCCGCACATATTTTTATGCGACGAGCGGGCCGCCATCAGATTGTCATTGGTAAAGACACTCGTATTTCCGGGTATATGCTTGAATCTGCGTTGATGGCAGGTATCTGTTCGATGGGGGTGGATGTGCTGCTAGTCGGGCCGATGCCCACGCCAGCGATCGCGTTCTTGACCAGGAGTCTACGGGCTGATGCAGGGGTGGTCATTTCGGCGTCACACAATCCTTACCAGGACAATGGAATTAAATTCTTTTCAAACGACGGATTTAAGCTCCCAGACGATGTGGAAGCGCGGATTGAACAACTGATCGTGTCGGATGAGATCAGCCATCTTCGTCCGACGGCAGACCTTATCGGCAAAGCCTACCGTATCGACGATGCAGAGGGGCGCTATATTGAATTTGCAAAGCGGTCGTTACCCAAGGACTTGGATTTCCAGGGGATCAAGCTTGTCGTCGATTGCGCGAATGGTGCGGCATACAAGGTAGCTCCGACGGTCCTCAGAGAATTGGGAGCTACGGTTCAAGTCATCGCCAATAAACCGGACGGGATGAATATCAACGCTGGGTGTGGCGCCGTTCATCCTGGGCTTCTTCAGGAGGAAGTGCTCCGCCACAAAGCCGATCTCGGAATTGCGTTGGATGGCGACGCCGATCGAGCAGTATTTGTCTGCGAGCAAGGCAAGATTGTCGATGGAGACCATGTCATGGCGGCTTTGGGCCTGGATCTCCATCGAAACGGACTCCTATCCAAGCAGACCTTGGTCGGAACCGTGATGAGCAACTTTGGACTGGAGCTATCGATGTCCAAAGCGGGCGTCAAGCTGATTCGGACGCCAGTTGGGGATCGATATCTGCTCGAACGAATGTTGGCGGAGGGCTATAATTTTGGAGGAGAGCAATCGGGACATTTCATATTCCTTGACCATAACACGACCGGAGATGGTCTTATTTCAGCTCTGCAGATATTGTCATTGGTGAAGCGAACCAAGAAGCCGCTATCCGAGTTGGCTCAGGCGATGACGGCCGTACCGCAAGTGTTGGTGAATGTGCAGGTTACGAAGAAGCCGCGATTGGAATCGATTCCCGACATTGATTGTGCCATGCAAGAGAGTGAACGTCGCTTGAACGGGTGTGGGCGAGTCCTCATCAGATATTCCGGGACAGAGCCGCTATTGCGGATCATGGTGGAAGGAGAACAGTCTACCATGGTCAAGGAAGTGGCTGAGGAGCTTGCCAGGGTCGTACGAAAGCATATCGGCTGAGTCTTCCCTCCTCCCCAGTACATGAGGGAAACTCATGCTTCCGTCTCTCGCCGCAGTGTTTGTCCTTGGTCTTCTGTGCGGGGCACAGATCTCAATTTTCCCACTCTCCGTTATTGTGCTGTTGGCGGGCGTCGCCGTTGGATTCAGTCTTCTTGAACGAGTCGGTTATATCGACTCACCTTCCGCATTGTTCCTGTATTCTAGCCTTCTCTTAGGAGTCGTCTACTGGAACCTTGCCACGCCGACGTCGGAGCCTCGCCCGATATCACCGCCACTTCATGAGACGGGTTATGCCTCAGTCACCGGTCGAGTTATCGCTCCAGTTCAACATAGTGTAGGGCGTCAGACGATCCTAGTTCAAACAGATGCGCTGGATTCTGAAGCGAGACGCATACGCCTTGTATGGCGCGACCCGGGTATGACGCTTCATCATGGTGACCATATTGCGTTTCAGGGAAAGCTACACCGTCCAAGAGGGTCCTTGAATCCGGGTGGATTCGATTATGCTGTGTATATGGAGCGTCACGGTATCGACCGTATGACCACCGTGACCGGTGCTCAGGCGGTGACGTTGTTAGATGCAGAGACCTCAATCGGGTTGTGGAGCGTATGGAACCGGATCGATCATTGGAGGGCCTTGATACGTGCGGCAGCACTCAGCACGTTGAGCCAACCCACGCGAGGGCTGTTTCTCGGCATGATCATCGGTGAACGAGGCTATCTTGACCCAGAGCTCCAAGATTGGTTCATGGTGACCGGAACAGTTCATTTGCTTTCGATCTCCGGTTCACATCTTGGGCTGGTGGCCATCGTGGCCTTTTGGTTGGTGAGAAGACTTGTGCGTGGGCTTCCCGCTGCTCTCTTATTGTCCCTTTCTCGAACCGTCACGCCATCGAAGATTGCCATCCTGTTCGCCTGGCCTACCGTTGCACTCTATGCCTTGCTGGCGGGAGCCGAGTTAGCGACCATGCGTTCACTCGTGATGATCACGCTGGCAATGATCGCGACGTGGTTAGGGTATGAACGCCATCTGGGTCATGCGATGGCGGTGGCCCTGTTGGCGATCCTCTTGCATGATCCCCGTGCCATCTTCGACATTTCCTTTCAACTGTCCTTTCTGTCCGTACTCGCGATGGTCAGAATGATCATCATCACACCATCATCAGCCAACGGCGATGTGGCAGGGGGCGACAGTCATCTGAGAGACCGTCTTATGAGCCATGCGCTCCAAGTGCTATTGATGAGCGGGGCTGTGACCGTGGCGACGTTGCCATTGGTTATGCTCTATTTCAATCAGGTTCCGTGGATGGGGATCATGACCAATCTGATCGCGGTCCCCTTCACCGGTATTATCTTGGTGCCATTGGGTCTGTGTATAGCCTTGTGGACGATCATGACGGGGGCTGAGTCGTTGGTCCTTGGCTCAGCCATGGAGCAATTGTTCGGATTGCTGGTGCTTGGATTGCAGCGGTGTGCCCGCTTTCCAGGGGGGGAGTGGCATGTGGCCGCACCGTCAATGCCGACGATCGCCCTATTTTACGCCGGGTTACTTGTGGCAACTTTCCGGGCAATGCCGTGGCGCGTCCGAGTCGCAAGCGCCGGGCTGACGATGATGTTGATCGGTTGGTGGCTGAGTCCACCTGGATTGCAAGCGGACGGCGATCGGTGGCGCGTCACATTTCTTGATGTTGGACAAGGCGATAGTGCCGTTGTTGAGTTACCGGATGGTCAAATCGTCCTTATCGACGGTGGAGGTCGATATGAACGATTTGACATGGGGAAGAATGTCGTCGCGCCGTTTCTGTGGAGCCGTGGCATTCACCATATTGATCATGTTATTGGAACACATGAACAACTGGATCACGTTGGTGGATTGATTTGGGTGCTCCGGCATCTATCAGTTGGGCAATACTGGGGTGGAGGGGGAGAACGTTCGGAACAATTCGTTGAGGATCTACAAGCAGCCCTTCGTGATCACCAGATCGATCAACACATCGCTGTGCGTGGCCAAGACCTGTTGCGGTCCGGTCAGTGCCGACTCAGCATTCTTAATCCTCCTGAAACATCAGTGGTCCATGAGTCGACTCAGCCCCCTACCGGGACATTCTTGAACAATCTGTCCATTGTCTCGCGGCTGCAGTGTGGACCTTCTTCCATTCTCTTTGCCGCTGATATTGAAACGGCCGGCTTGAAGCGATTGAGCGAGGCAGGATCCCAACCAGTCACTGTCCTGAAGGTGCCTCATCACGGGGCGCGTAGTTCACTCGATGTAAACTGGATTCAGCAACTGCACCCACAGTATGCAGTGGTCTCGGTTGGTACGGCCAATCCGTATGGACACCCGGTCGAATCGGTACTGCAAGCGTATCAAGATCAACACAGTACGGTCTTTCGTACGGATCAGGACGGAGCGATTTGGGTCTCAGGTCGGCTCTCAACATCCGATCTCACAGTGACTCGTATGCGAGACCTTCTCGTGCAACCAGTCGACTTTCCACGTTGTCCTTGGCGCTGTGAGTATCTGAATTGGCACAGGCTCTTCCTCCAATTCTCATAACGATATACCGTCATCATTTTTGGCTTTAGTAGCCCCCTTCTCTGAGAGCCATCCACTGGCTGTACAAGACCGGTAACGAATGACAGTTTTTGGCTCATTCCGGCAGGGATGCTGGGAGAGCACGTCAAAAGTGTCAGAACTTTCAAACTGTTAGCCAGATGCTAGCAAGGCACAGCATATGCACAACCTTCATGCCAAACTACTACTCTACCCAACGGGGGTTCTGATCATGTCCAAGCTTGTTCGCATCGTTGTTCAACTTCCTGTCGAATTGAAGGAGCAACTCGACGCTCTCAAGCAACAAGGATACACGACGAGTGGGTTTATTCGTGCCACCTTGGAGCGGGAGCTAAACAAGCTTGATGTACGCCAAGATTCCACAACTCGGAAAGCGGTCACTAAATGAAGACTTACGCATCGAGGAGAGGATAGACCAGTGGCACGGTTGTCTGATTTGATCCGAGACCAAGCCTCTCATCCTCAGGGCAGTGGAACACTCCTTCGGCAGGTGGCCGCTTCCTCGTCCCACGCCGATCAGTCTTGGATCACATCCACGAGACAGGAAATTCTTCGGATCAAAGAAGCTATTTGCTCCAACAAAGTTCCGGATGTCAAAAGCTGCGCCATTTATGCTGAGCAAATTGTTCAACTCCTGCACCATAGCGAGGATCTCGTCGGGTGGGCATTGAACGGGCAGACAGACAACTATCTTGTCGACAATGCCCTCCATGCCGCCACTCTGGCCACGAAGGTTGGGATCGGCCTGCACTACCGGGAGCAAGATTTAGAGCGCCTGGCATTGGCTGCGTTGCTCCATGACGTTGGCATGTGGACAGTTCCTGAAGGACTCGTTTCAAAACGAGGAATCTTATCTGAAGAAGAACGGGACATTATTCGTACTCATCCTGAGCGAGGTCGCCGAATTCTTGCCGGACAGGGCGCTGTGTTCGAATGGGTCGCTGGCATTTGTGCACAGGAACACGAACGATGGGATGGCAGTGGGTATCCATGTCGGCTTAAAAACACACAGATCGAAGAGGCTGCACAGATCATCGGAATTGTTGATACGTTGGATGCAATGGTGACGACCAGGCCCTATCGTCACAGCATCTCACCCCATCAGGCCATGCGTGAGCTTCTTCTTCATGGCCGGACAACCTTTTCACTTCCCGTGTTGAAAGCCATAGGAGATCAGATCACGTTGTATCCGATCGGAACGGTGGTACGACTCAATACTGGAGAAACAGTGATGGTCAGGAAAACCAATTCACGGTATCCACTCAGGCCCGTCGTGGCACTCACCAAGTTTGGTGAGGCAAGTGAGTTGGATTTATCTCACGGCATGTCACGGCACATCGTGGAAGTCTTGCAAGGTAGGGGGGCATCGTAGGAGAGACGCTATGCTGAGATGCAGTAGAAGGCCGATCGTCGTTGTTGTAGTTGCAGCTGGGGTTGGTTTTCTCTCATTGGCTGGATGCCGAAACCCTGGGCAATCCACGCTGCCCCCGTCAGCAGTGAGCACCGGTCCACAAGTACTTCCTCCGCTGCCCAAAGGGGATGTGTTTGCCGACGAAACAGTGCCAACGGCGGATGCCCGGATTGAAACAGGCGACACCTTGGAAGTGGTCATTCGGCGTGGAGTAGGGGAAGAGAAGTACAGCAGTTTCGTACGAGAGAACGGGTCCGTCTCTGTTGGATTCATGGAGGTGCCTGTCGGAGGCGTCACGGTGGCTGAAGCCGAGCGGCGAGTGGAAGATGCGGCTAGACCGTTTATGAAAGAGCCTCGGGCCCAGGTTACACTTAAGAAGAAACTGCTCAAGATTAAACGGGTATTCGTATTTGGGGATGTCAAGAAACCTGGGATGATTCCAATGGCACGGAATATGACGGTATTACAGGCCCTGGCGGCAGCGGACAATTATGGCGAAACAGCGCTCTTGGAAGAGATTCGTGTGGTGCGGGGAGGAGACCTGAATAATCCTCGCATTCTGACAGCTGATATGGCTCGGGTATTCACGTACGGCGACTTTTCTCGAAACATCGCGTTAGAAGAAAACGATGTGATTTACGTCCCGCGGGAACACTTAGGTGATGCAGCGGAAGCAGCCAGGAAGATATCGCCTATTATTCAACTCGCTCTGATGCCGATTTATCCGGCAACGTTAGCAGCGACCTTTGGCATAGCGAGGCCATAGACTACCACTCTTCATGACGCAAGGCACAAATGGCTCAATATGAACTGAACCTTATCGACTACTGGCTAATACTTAAAAAGCGCAAGTATCTAATCCTGCTGTCCGCTGTCATGGTCGTGGTCTTTACATTCCTTTTTTCTGAGTTGCTCAAGCCCACTCCAATCTACGAAGCCTCCGCGCGAGTGAAGTTTGAACGGAGCGCAACGATGGCTCAGCAGCTTTTGGAGTCGCTCTCCTACTCAAATATCAACGATATTGGCACACAGATCGAATTCATCCGGAGCTTTCCGGTCATGGAACGAGTGGCAACAGGTCTGGGTCGAGTCGCTCCAGATATATCGGAGGAGGCGAAGCGATCGGCTACTTATCTCAATATCATTTACAACCTTGGCCAGGAAATTGTGGCACAACGTGAAGGGGACACGAACATTATTCGAATCTCCGCCACGTCCGATCAACCGGAACAGGCTGAGCGGATGGCAAATTCAACGGCAGATGCCTATCGGATCGAAAATATTGAGACGCGCAATCGATTGGTGAACGAATCACGACGCTTTGTGGAAGAGCAGTTGAGGAGTTTGGAGAAGCGTCTCAATGACTCTGAGGAAGCACTGCGGGCGTTCAAGGAACGAGAGGGGCAGGTGTTTCTGTCGGAAGAAGCGCGTGCGGCATTGGATACGTTCACCAAACTAGAAGAACAGTATATCGAAGTGACGCGGAAACGTGCTGAAGGCGAGCGCCAAATCGACATTCTTAGACGCTCAGATGCCGTGGTGGGTAATCAGACGTCGCGTATTTTCACGGAAGAACCGAACGCACTGCTGACCATCTTGAATCAACGCTTGTTGGATGTAATCCAAGAGCGCAATACGCTACTCATCAATTACACGGCTGATCATCCGCAGGCTGTCGAGCAGCAGAGGAAAATAGACAATGTTCGATCTGAGATGATTCAAGAGTTGAAATCAAAGGTGGCCACCTTCATCGATCGGGAAGAGGCGATCCAGAAACAGCGGGCGCATTACCGCCAACGATATCTCGGATATCCCCGATCTGCGATTCAAATAAGCCGCTTGGAGCGTGACGTGAAAGTGAATACGGATCTTCTGGCGACGCTGAAAGCCAAACATCAAGAACTCTTGATCAAAGGGGCTGAACGAATCGAGGAAGTAACAATCATCGCACCGGCCATGACACCGACGTACCCGATCAACGACTCCAATGTCACGCTGAACTTGATGGTTGGCGCATTGATGGGATGTTTTTTGGGAATTGTGCTGGCATTTGGCCGGGAGTCATTTGATACATCCATCGGGACCATCGAGGGAGTCGAGGAGTTTCTCAAAGTTCCTGTCCTAGGGATAATTCCGCAATTCGACCACAAGATTCTGAAGGACATGGCTCAGGAGGTGTTGCCTCCGGACACACCATCCTCTGTGGCAGAAAGTTTGTCGAAATTGATCTGCCTGCTCGATCCAAGGTCTGTCCTGTCTGAAAGTCTTCGTTCGCTACGGACAAACATTCAATTCGCCAGTTTAGACCGCCGGGTCAAATCGATCATCTTCACCAGTGCGGGTCTTGGAGAAGGGAAAAGCACTTGTGTGATCAATTTGGCGATTACCATGGCGCAAGAAGGGATGAAGGTTCTGTTGGTGGATGCCGATCTTCGCAAGCCAATTGTCCATCAGCGGCTGGGGCTGGACCGCGAGCCGGGCTTGGTTGATGCATTGCTCGGGACGACTTCTTGGCGATCCTATGTTCGCTCGGCCACCGATCTGATGCTTGGGACGGTCGGTGTCGATCGATTCATGAACACACCTGGACTGGATAATTTACATGTCCTGACCTGCGGATCGGAATCGGGTAATCCAAACGAGTTTCTGAACATCAATAAGATCAAAGCCCTCACCGCCGAAATGCAAGAAGAGTATGACATTGTCCTGATCGATACACCGCCAATTCTTCCGGTAACGGACGCGGTCGCCTTTAGCTCTCGCGTCGATGGAACCATCTTGGTGTATCAGGTCGGCCGAATCGGGCGGAATGCGCTTAAACGTGCCAAATTCTTGCTCGACCATGCCCAAGCCAATGTTCTTGGTGTGGTCCTGACGAACGTGAAATCGGAAGTAACGCCGGAGTACGGGCTGTATCGCTACGAGTATCGCTGACGTGACTTCAGGAGCTGCACCGCCATGCAACCAGCGGCTATTAGGGTACAAGATAGTCTTGTGGTTTCAGTACTTGCGGTCGCGATCGCATGGGGTCTTACACTCACGACCCCCACGGCCGGCATGCAAGCCGTTCTGGGGTTCTTGATCGTTCTCACGGCATTCACCTCCACCTCCGCAGCGCTCTATCTGCTGATCGCTTCCATGCTGCTGTCGCCCGAGATGGCGATAGGACGGGTCGAAGGTCGTGGTGTCGGAGGGCGAGAGCTGTCGTTCCGGATGGACGACATTCTCTTGGTCATCATCGGAGCGAGCTGGTTGGTTAAGAACATTCTGTACCGCGAACTTGCTTTGTTTCGCGAAACACCTCTGAATCGACCGATCGCCGTATATATGGTGATCTGCGTTGTCTCAACGTTATTCGGTGTCCTCAATGGGCATGTCAGACCGATGACTGGATTTTTCTTTGTGCTCAAGTACTTTGAATATTTCTTTGTATTTTTTATGGTCGTCAACCACGTGCGTTCGCAACAGCAGGTGGCGGGGCTTCTGGTAGCGCTACTCGTCGTTGGTCTAATCGTGAGTTTCTACGCTATCTCTCAAATACCGAGCGGTGCACGTGCGTCCGCACCCTTCGAAGGAGAAAGCGGAGAGCCTAATACGTTAGGCGGCTATTTAGTATTTTTGCTCGCCATCATGACGGGACTGTTACTGCATGTCCAAGTCGGCTCGATTCGTGTGGCATTGCTGGTACTTGGCGGATTTGCCATCTTGGCGCTGATGGCCACCTTGTCGCGGTCTTCCTATCTGGCCGGCGCCGTCCTGCTAGTGGCTGTAGGGTTAACCCAGTGGCGACGGCCACGTGTGGTCACAGTGCTACTTATCATTATCGCCTTGGTCCCATTGTTTGCCCCGGAGAACGTCAAACATCGTGTGAACGAAACATTTTTTGGCCGCCAATATGGCGGGGAAATCAAAGTCGGTGCGGTTGGGCTTGACCTTTCTACAACTGAACGACTGAAGTCATGGGCATATGTCTTAAAGGATTGGGTGCACGATCCGATTCTGGGTCGTGGGATCACTGGGTATGCATGGGCGGATGCGCAGTACGTCAAGATCATCGGAGAAACGGGTCTTGCAGGTATCGTCGCCTTCGGGTTTATCGTCTATCGCCTCTGGCGCTGTGCCCGAGAGTCGTTTCTGTCACAAACTGATCCGTTTGCGAAAGGGCTGGCTCATGGCTTCCTCTTAGGTTTGGTTGCCATGCTTGCGCACGGCATTGGCGCCAACACCTTTATCATCATTCGCATAATGGAACCGTTCTGGTTATGTGCGGGACTCGTTGTGTTGTTACCCCGGCTTGGGCAGGAGCAGATCAATGACCCATCGGTGTCTGCTCCCCCGGCGTTGGCCCGATAACATCATGACAACCTTTCTTTTTTATTATTGGCACGATCGACGATTTGCTCGCCAGGTTGGAGGCCCGATGAAGGTCTTTGAGTTGGCGAACAGCTTGGTCCGCCTTGGGCATCGCGTGGTTCTCTTTGCGCCGCGGATTGGATTTCCATGCCAGCAGACCTCCGCTAGAGTCATCGAACTCCCGGTTCCTGATTGGTGGGGACTGCGGCAGCTTGTGTTTCAATTCATGCTGTTCTGGTCCGCGTGGTATCAGGGAATGCGGGAGAGGCCGAGTCTCATCTATGTCCGGATTATGCCATCGGTCGTCCCCCTTGTTATCGCCAAATTATTCAGCCGTCCGCTCTATCTCGAAGTGAATGACGATCCGTTTGTTGGCGGTGAGCGTCGCGGAATCCAGCGAGTGTTGGATTGGTCTGAGGCCTGGATGACGAGGCGGTATGTTCAAACCGCCGATCAAGTATTTCCGGCCACCCATGGCATTCGACAGAAACTCATTGCACTGGCTGGAGGGGATCCAGAACGGATCACGGTTATCTCAAGTGGAGCGAACATTGATCTCTGTCGCCCGCGGAAGAAAGAGGACTGTCGACGATCCATCAGGCTTGATCAGGATGTCCATTACGTGGGGTTTTTGGGAACGTTGTTTCGATATCAAGGGGTTCAGGTTCTCATTGAAAGTGCGCGGATAATTGTGTCGGATCGTACTGATACGAAGTTCCTCATTGTAGGAGATGGTCCCGATCGTGGAGTGCTCGAAGCACATGTACAGCGATTGGGGCTCGCTGAATGGTTCGTGTTTACAGGACATGTGCCCTATGAACAGATTCCAGCCTATGTCGGAGCCATGGATTTTTCGGTCGCGCCGTTTCTCGCTGACCGTGGGGAAACTTCCCCCGTCAAGCTTTTCGACACGCTGGCCTGCGGGCGCCCGGCTATAGCGAGTGATATTCCATCCGTACGTCAGGTGTTTGGGGGAACGCAGTGCGGCGTGTTGTTTGTGCCACCTGAGCAACCGAAAGCACTCTCCGATGCCATTCGAACGTGGCTTAAGGATGACCGGACGGTGACAGCATTGGGAGCGGCCGGTCGGCAGTTTATCGTGGCACAACACGATCGAATGCGCTTGGCGCAGAGGGTGATCGACACATGTCAGTGTTAGTCCAAGAACGGTCCGACTCAAGCCGTCATGTGAATGTTCTCTTCTTGCCGCTCCATTCGATCCAATGGGCAAGTTCGCGCTACCGTGTCTACTACTATGCGGAGCGGTTGAAGCCATATGGAATTTCGCCCCGCATCCTTCATCCAAAGGCCTCGACACTCATCGCGAAGGTTGTCTATCTAGCGCGGATTATTATGTCACTGTTTTGGGCCGATGTGGTGGTCATCCAAAAAAAGATTTTCCGCAGACCGTTGGCCTGGCTCATCCAGTGCTTGCATGGTTTCACGATTTTCGATTTTGATGATGCAATCTACGTGTATGCCGATGTCCAGAGGCGTCTGCCCGACGTGCTGCGAGCCAGTCACCACGTCATCGTTGGCAATGCCCATTTAGAGCGATATGCGAGGCAATATTCGTCTTATGTGACCCGCATCCCTTCGCCGGTTGACTGTGAGCGGTTTTTGCCGAAGCCTGCGAAGCGGTCCAATACCGATGTCGTGACGATTGGGTGGATTGGGCAAGGTGGGAATCAAATGTACTTGGATCAGCTCGAGCCTGTGTTCGCTCGCTTATTTCAGCTCAAAGGGAACTCCGTACGTCTCAATGTCATCAGCAACAAAACATTTCAGTTAAGGGATTGTCAGATCACAGTGAACAATACTCCCTGGAGCATTGAGACGGAAGTTGAAGAGTTGCGAGAGGTCGACATCGGGATCATGCCGTTGTCGAGCGATGAAATGGGCAAGGGGCGGTGTGCATTCAAGGCGCTCCAGTACATGAGTCTCGGCATTGCGACTATCGTGTCTCCCATCGGAATGAATCAAGAGATCATTCAGCATGGTGTCAATGGGTTATTCGCAGACTCCGAGGAACAATGGGTCGATGCGTTGCTGCAGGTGATCGACAACCCACACTTCCGGCACCAGCTTGGCGTGGCCGCGAGAAAGACCGTGGTGGAGAAGTATTCCTATGAGGCTACGGTCCCGCAACTGGCTGAATTATTAAAACGCGCCGGAGCGTCGATGCGAGAGGGTCACACCTCTCAAGCCGAGTGCCGAAGTCAGGATGCTGCGGCAGTTACTGAACGATACGGGGGGAGGAGTGTATGAATGGGCTTATCGACCGCCATAATGTCGGCTCTCAGGGATTCATTACACCACATTGTTCAGATGAAATGTATCTCAGTTTGTTAAAGAAGTGCCTGACTCGTTCCATCGGCAGGGAACGATTCAGGCCGATAGGTCCTCCGCGTGGCAGCATTCGGCACTGGATTTATGCGCCGATACAGCGATCGCTGGCACTTGGAGGGCTTGCACTCGTTCGGATGGGCGTACGCAACTCACAGGTTCGAGAGGAGGGGCGAGATTGGCCGGCTGACGCAGAAACGATGATCGGGCACAAAAGGCTCGACAATATACAAGCCTGCCTCGATCAGGTGTTGCGGACACAGGTGCCTGGCGATGTGATCGAAACCGGTGTTTGGAGAGGTGGAGCATCAATCTTCATGCGCGGTGTGTTGAAGGTCTACGGTGACACCACCAGGACTGTGTGGGTGGCTGATTCCTTTTGCGGTCTGCCGCAACCAGATGTCAAGCAGTATCCCGCTGACGCAGGCGATCAGCATTATAGATGGGAACAACTGGCTGTCTCACTGGAGGAAGTTCGCGAAAATTTTTCCAAATACGGCTTGCTGGACGACCAGGTACGCTTTCTGCCCGGTTGGTTCTCTGACACTCTTCGGCAGGCGCCGATCAAGCAAGTGGCCCTCCTGCGCCTCGACGGAGACATGTATGGCTCCACCATGGAGGCGTTTACTGCGCTGTACCCAAAACTTTCCGTTGGAGGGTTCGTCATTGTCGATGATTATGGCTCAGTGCCAGGCTGCCGCCAAGCCA
>JBQTJA010000024.1:0-101476 GCA_052387595.1 Nitrospiraceae bacterium
GCCGGCTTTGATGATGGCGTGGCGAAAGGCTTTTGAAAGGCTGTCTAGAGAGGCCATGTCACAGACGGGAATGTAAATTTCTCCCTTCTTTTCCCCCGGTCTGTCTTTGGGGGCACGATCCTCATAGACAAGCTCCTCGAGGCTCGTCACAACCAATTTTCCGGTTTTTAGTTCGTGTATGGGTTTGCCTGATATCGAGAGAGACGCCAGCCATTCGGTCACACAGGCCCCCCGCGCACAACGCAATCGAACTCCATAGAGGTTGACATTCTCACCCTCCTGCTCGGAACTCACGCTTGGAGACAGTGCGTTCAAGTCGAACTCCTGAATCCTTTCTACGGGTGATTGAAGCCCGAATATGCCGCTCAACTTCCTGTGTTCATTGAGACGTGTCACAATTTTGAGAGCTGATGGAGGTGTCACTACCACATCGACCTTCGCCATTCTATCCATATGCCAGAGGGATCCGTCCTTAGCGATCATACGTTGCAAGCCACTGTGCATTGTTCCACATGCTTCCCACGTATCTTTGATAAATGCGACCGTCTCCTCCAGCGAGGGTCCGTCTGTGCCGGGTGTGTCATTCGATATCGCCCATGCACTCGGCAGACTCGTCATCAGGACGAAGATGATATAGATACCTAGTCTCCCAACCTGGCACTTCATCATCATGTTGACACCTCACAAGACTGTGCCGCGAAATGCGATCTTGAATCTACTCTTGATCTGACCAATATTCAGATGAGTTCCCAACGCCCGTCTGCTAATGCGGCTTACGCAGGGAATAACTTCCGTCCAGGTCCGATACAGCAGTCGCGCTCACCGAGAATAGGCTCTGCGAGAATCGATGTTCAGCATGACCGAACCTGATCTGCACTCCATGCAGTGCCTGGATGGTCTTACCCTGGCTGGGCAACAAGAAATCGATCTCAACCATAACTTAGCTCGTGCGTTGCTTCAAAAAAGCGCAAACCTGGTTTCCGGGAAGCAAGAGCAAGAGGATGGAGCATAGCTCGATCATGATATCGGCAGGCTCGACGAATCAGTCTCCTTACTCTGGGTTAGGGGCTTGCAGCCCCCGTTCAATCAACGTGGCAAGGCGACTTGGGAAGATCCGGTGACTTGTTGAATTATTGGTGCGCCCGGAAGGAGAAAGTTCGAACCCTCCGGCCCCAATAGATACCGAAAATTTATTTAAAACGCTAGAGGAATGGAACCATCATCTTAAGGCCCATGCTCCCCTTTCCCAGACACCCTTTGCATGAGCGGTATAAAAGACCTACAGGCGGGTCCGCCGCTGTCCGGGGTGTTCCAGGTGGGTGCAAGACCAGGCCAATCACAGCCCAAATCCGACAAACGATCCCCGCCATTCTCCCTGCGCCTCACCTTCGAGGAACGGGCAAGGCTCGAACGGGACGCCGGGGACATGCCGCTGGGCGCCTATATCCGATCCAGGCTGTTCGACGAATCTGTCCCTCACCGTGCTGCAAGGAGAACCAAACGCCCGGTTAAGGATCATCAGGCACTCGCCAGCGTCCTAGGTGAACTGGGCAGAAGCCGGATCGCCAATAACCTGAACCAACTCGCTAAGGCCGCTAACAGCGGCTCCCTCGCTCTCACGCCGGAAACCGAGAAATCTTTGCAGGAAGCCTGTGCCGGGGTCCAATGGCTGCGTACGACCCTTATACAAGCACTCGGACTGCATCCATGATCCTGAAAGGCAACCAGCGCGGCGGTGGAAAGCAGCTCGCGGCTCACCTGATGAAGGTAGAGGACAACGAGCATGTCCATCTCCACGAGCTGCGCGGTTTCATGTCCGACAATCTGCAATCTGCCTTGCATGAAGCCTATGCGGTCAGCCGTGGTACACGCGCGACGCAATTCCTATTCTCCTTGAGCCTTAATCCGCCGCCAAACGAGAAGGTCTCGGTCGACGTGTTTGACGCCGCTATCAAAACCATCGAACAAAAGCTTGGCCTCAATAATCAACCCCGGGCCATCGTGTTCCATGAAAAAGAAGGCCGACGACACGCGCATGTCGTATGGTCCCGGATCGATTGCGAACAGATGAAGGCCATCAATCTCCCCTTCTACAAGACAAAGCTGCACGATGTGTCGCGAGAGCTGTTCTACGAACATGGCTGGAAGATGCCGCAAGGTCTCCTGGATGGTAATAACCGGGACCCGCTGAATTATTCTTTGCGTGAATGGCAGCAAGCGAAACGTCATGGTGAAGACCCCAAAGCACTTCAATCGATGTTTCAAAACTGTTGGGCGGCATCGGATAACCGGCCTTCGTTTGAACACGCCTTGCAGCGCTACGGGCTGTACCTCGCCAAAGGGGATCGGCGCGGTTATGTCGCCATCGATTATCGCGGAGAAGTGTATTCCTTATCCCGTTGGCTGAAACTCAAAACCAAAGCGCTACAAAATCGCCTAGGCCCTGCGGAAGTTCTTCCCGACACTCAGGAGATCAAAGCGAGGATTGCCGAGCGCATGACCGGCAGACTGAAGACCTATATCCAGGAGACACAAGCCCGGCTTAAGCAACAGGTCCAACCCTTCATTCAAAAGAAGCGCAGCCTGCAACATCAGCATCAAAACGAGCGCAGCCAGTTACAACAGAAACAGGAAAAGCGCTGGCAGCAGGAATCCATTGACCGTTCGCAAAGACTACCGAAAGGTTTTAAGGGGATTTGGTTTCGAATCACCGGAAGGTATTCCAAAATCGGGGAACAAAATGAACGCGAAACGCAAACATGCTGTATTCGAGACAGGAGCGAAATGCAGACACTTATAGACCAGCAGCTTATCAATCGCCAGAAACTGCAACAGCAAATCCAGCCGATTATTGAGGGTCATAAACAGAAGGTTCAGGACCTCAGACAAGAGATCGCCCGATACATAGAGATGGGTGGAACGCCTCCTAAAGCGCCTCAGAAAGCATTTACACTACTTCAAAAACATCGTGACATCGATTACACGCCGGAGCTCTAGCCGCCAATTTCTAACCCTTACAGGCTACTCATATCATGAAATAAAGATTTAATTCCATATCACGGTGGGCTTATTTTTCTGGTGAAGTGCCATCGCTTCTGGTCCGCTATAATCAGCTTCCCCCATACCTACTGATAAGACTGCACCCTTACTAAACTTTAAGGAAATGGTTTCTGCCAATTGGTTAGCCTCCAACAACTGATCACCCTCAATTTCGCTCAGGCATTTAGTACTAATTTGATAGCGATTAAAAATGCTCAAAGTTGCGTCACCAGACAGCACTAACTGAATGTAGTCATGAACTTTATCGACCTTAACTACAGTCCGACCAATTAGTTGATGCAAAACACCTGTATTCATTGTTCACCTAACTTATTTGATTGGGAAATGACTCTGAGTATTCGGAATCGTTTTTCCGGTGTATGGGTTCACACCCTGTCCACTCTGGTTCTCATATTTTACGTATCCGTTTGGACTACCTGTATTGTTGCCTCTTGGTGGTGTTGGATTCATTACACGCATTGACGTTACTTGTCCATTTTCTCCCCCAGCACCTCCTGTGTACGCTACTCCAGTTTGTTTGCCTGCCGGATTAACGCTAGGGGTTGGTCCTTGCGCTCCCTTTGGTACAGGGAATGCCGTCCCACTTGACGAGACTATGAAATCTGCTGATTGCTTCCTACCTCCCTGCTGGGCTTGCTGAGCCATTTCCTGCTTGGCTCGACGAGTTGCTTCCTGTTGCATCTTATACTCAGAAGCCTGTTTAGCAGCAGACTCTTCCTGCTGCCGCTTCACAGCGATGGAACTGTCCTTTTCCAATCGCGCTCGTTCAATGACTTTTCGTTGATTCGCCTCGGCGGCTTTGTGTGCCATATCTTGAAGCTTTTTCTTTTCAAGGAACTCCGTGTCTTCTCTTGAGCGCTTGACGTAGGCAGCATCGGCCTGAGCCTTTTCTTCCAGGGCTTTCATCTGACCCTTTTGCTTTTCCAACTGCTGCAGGGTATATCCAACTTCTTCTTTTGCCTTCGTCGGTAACCTACTGAAGTCTCCTGCGGCCTTTCTTATCTCCTGCTGCTGAAGGTTGAGGGTTCCGCTTTCAACTGCGATGGATGCTTGAGCTTGAAGTGGTTTTTCAGGAAGTTTTGTTGCTTGAACAGTCCTTGCTGCATTCTCTTCACTCATCCTTTTTTGTGCAATACGGTTCTGCTCAAGCCTGGCGCTTTCCTGCCGCGCCTTGTCCTCGGCGGCCTTCCTGGTCGCAGCTTCTTCTTGCTGCCGCTTGATAGCAACGGAGTTCTCTCTATCCAGCCTGGCTTGCTCAATTATTTTGCTTTGGTTCACCTCAGCGGTTTTACGCACAGCATGTTCTTGTTGCTGCCTTTGCAGCTGCTGCTGGAAGCGCTCCGTTTCTTTGGCGGCCATTTGCTGAGCGGCCTGCTGCGCTTCCACACTTTGCGCTATTTTGGCAGCTGTATTTTCTGGGATGGCTTCAAGCTGTCTTGTTAGCTGAGGCGAAATCTCAGGTAGGCGTTCTCCAGCCCGCTCTATTGTGGTGGTTTCAAGCCTTTCGATGCCTGTTATTGCCCCACGTTGGGCATGGCTGTTCAGCGGTATTCCGAACGAAACAAAAAGCAGAATCAGCATGAGTTTAATGGATGTTTTCATTGTCTCTCCTATCTACCTGACAAAGCTCCAACCACAAAACCAATGCCTGCGCCCATCGTAGCCATCTCTTTAGCATGATTAATTGTTGCATGCCATGTCTGTTCTGGCGCTGACGTTCCTAAAGTCCACAACCCTACTTCAATCGCCGCGATTTGCGCTTCCTTCAAGGCACCTTTTCCAAACAGTCCACTGGCAAGACCCAGCCCGCCATTTTCTTCCAGTGCTATCATTCGCAACGGGGAAGGCAATGCTAAAGCCAACCACCCCCCAATGTCATAAGTTCCTTTGTATCGTTGTTTGGCTATGGCCTTTAGTTGGTTCACTCTCCAGAGGCACTCTGACATGTCCTCTAGTTCCGTATACGGTTTCTGGCTTGAAGAGGAGGCATCCTTGTTCAGACTGCCCAAAACATTGCCAATCCATAGAAACACATTCGCGGTCGCTCGAAGTCCGTTAGCCGCAGAGCATGTTACACCCGCACTGGTGCCCAGAGCAGCCATGTCACCAACTCCGTAATAGGCGGCTCTCCCCTCAGACACAAGATTGAATAGTGGGTGAAAGGGACCAAAAAAATAACTGACGCGGTACTCTGCCATCTCACCACCGCGCTTCAACACCACGGTCAGGGGAACGTCATACCCTCCCGAACGCGCAAATCCATGCTCGATGAGCCAATGATTGAGATCTGATGCGCCAAAAACAATATGTCCATTGAGCGATACAAGCGTATCACCTTCGCGATATGGGAGTGGAACGTCATCTATGCTTCGACTCGCGACATTGATTAGTTTCACACCTTGGTTGAGCGGACCGTTATAGTCTACGATCGTTGCACCAAGAGAAAACGGTGCTGCGTTTTGCCAGGTGCCTTTCTCGAATGCTTCCTGATGAACGATCGCTTGGGAGAGCATTTTGGCATATTCTCTTGCACTGTGGTGCACGCGAGGATTGCTGACGAGCTCAGATGGATCGAAATGTGTCAAATTCCGATGCTCTGCAAAGAAGTGCCATTCCTCACGGCTTTTATCCTTCGACCTCGCCATGATAAAGCCCGCATCGAAAGGTCTTTCGCTCGGACACGCTCCGTTTTCTGAAATAGGTGCGCGAAAGTTCAGCTGAGCGTTTGAGACGCATTGTGTTGTGTTCCTGTACTCGGTGGCGACTTCCCTAGCGTAATGATCGTTCCCTAAGTCAGCGTCTCTTAGAAATGTGTCTCTGATCTGTTCTGTTATTTTTTTAAAGCGAGGCCTATCTGCGGTGCCTAGATGAACCCAGAAGGCTGGTTCTGTATCAATAAATTGCTCCTCGTGCGTATCACACTCGCCAGCATCCAACTCATACCATCCCTTAACATTTGCCGGACCATCCTCTGCACTGTATTCGATGATGTAGCGAGTCCGATACGGTGCGAGATTGCAAACTCTTAGGGAAGCGTTCTTAAACGAAGCTATTTCGGCGAAAGAATCTTTTAGTCGAGGCAGCAAGTGCCTTTTCTCTTTGCTCGCATTGAACCACTGCTGCCAATCTTTCTCCATTAGGGTGGCCTTAATCCGGTTGCATTCTGTAGCTATGCTGAGTCTTGAATTAAAGATGGACTGTACATAGTGATTGCAACCCTTAACGGCCAGATTTCTGTATTCAAAGACCTTCATTAGATTTTCGATAGAGTAAGTATCTGTCCTCGGTCTCATGTAGTAGATCGCATGCATCGCATAGGACGGAAGTCTTTGCTTAGTAAGCTTTGATGCGGTTGAGTATCGATAAATCCAGCTTCGTGAAGGAAGTAATGCTACAGATGGATCGATAAATCTGACTTTCTGCGTAAGCCGATCCAATTCTTTCTCAAGAACCAACGCTGCGTTTTTCACATCGAAGGTTTTCAGAACCTGCGCGCGCGAGACGAATGATGGGGGCAGCTTCTGAATCAGCTCACCAGCGGTTTCATCATAGGATTGCTGTAAAGCTTTATAGTGCAACATCTCAACGACACCAAAGTAATCGTCAATCCCAGGGTAAGTTTTACTTGCTTCGATCATGACAGCGTCAATTTTCTTGGCTTGATCCGCCGCGTAGAACACGCTACCAGAGAGAAATACCAGAATTACAAGAAAGCCTATCAACATAGCCGCCTCAGAAAAGTTTTAATCACAGCATCAAAAATGATTGCAACGTGAGATCTACACTCTCGCTGCAACCCACCGTTTCTTGTCTATTTGTCAGTAATGCTGCTCATTTCTACAGACGGGCATGAGTTTATCAATAAGCGTCGTACCCGCCACGGTGTAATGAGGCATTGTTGAGCCATCTACGAGCCGGACATTATTGAACTGTTCTGCATCTTTCATTTTCAGTCCAGTATCAGGTAAAGCGTATTGAAGTCCCTTCAAATTCTTTCCCAAATAATTAGTGACCGGAAACGTCGCACCCGGGCATCCTTGGGTCGTCAAAGGCGTAAGATCATGATTTTGTTCAATGAGCAAGAGCCTCTGTTTTTAGAGGCCCTTGCTCCAAAACCCTGACAAACCCAAGGATGGCCAGCACTTTATCAGATGTGCTGCGATGGCCTATTTTCGCGAACTGTCCTCATCCATATACCTTTGCCGGCACTCCTTTGCATCGGAAATGTCGGCAAGTTTTCGTCCGATATTGGTCTTCATGCTTATTGCGTCGGGACACCATAAATCTCGCGTTCTCCTAATCCTCGCCGAATCCGCCGCATCCTTGTTGATTGCCTCAGCTTCAGCAAGAACATCTTCAAGGTCAAGAGAAGACGCCATGATTATGCCTCCTTCCTTTCAACCATCCGGATAGTAGAACACGCTCCACTGAATGTTCATTACACCTCCTTTTTTCTTACCAGTTCGAATTTATGCCCATTTGTGGCCGTTCATGTTCACTTTTGCACTGTACAATTTGCACAGTCATCAAATCAACAAAGCAGAGGGCCTAACGCTTCTAGGACCAAAAGGCCTAATGGAGCATTCAACGTGATTTCTAATTAATTTAGATATTTGGTGCTAAATACGGTAGACACTGGGAGGGCAAAGTCATTTATAGAGAACGAGAAAGCCCCGGATGCTTCCTACCTTGTTCCTGCTTAATCTTGGCAATATCGTAGGAGATTTGGCAAATCATAAGCTCTTTTGCTTTGCAGTTGTTGAAGTGCTCTTCAAGCTTTATTGCTACCGTTGTAGACAGCCGTCGTTTTTGATGTATCATTGAAGAAAACGTATCGTAGGGAACTCCCAGTCTTAATGCTGTCTTCTTTATTTCAACTTTCTTCATTCCAGATTGTTCCGCAATCTTCCTGCGAATGATTACGGCAGGATGAGGAGGCATTTGTCTAGTCATTTTCTACTCCGATCTGTTATTGAATCTGTCTAAAATAGACCTACGTGTTTTCTTATCCCCCCAACCGTCCCGCCTAGCATTTCATCTCTGATGCACCAAACCACGCAAGTTCCCACTTAGGGCTGTGAATTGGTTTCTACAGTGATTTGGGTTTCCAAAATCTCTGCCCTCCATTCAGTTTGCTGTTTCCTGGAAAACAGTGCTTGTTAGTCAACCCACTTACAGCTCAGAGATTCCCTAGGTCATCCCTAGGTTCTAACACGAGCGGGGGACTTCCATAGTTTAAAACATTCGGCAGGCGACGAATTTAAGAGCACAGTCCTCCGGATGTAAAGTGTGTGGGACGAATCTTGATGATCACGACAACACCGCGAGCGTCAGGACGAAGAGAGAGCAGCCATACAATTTTGCTGTAACAAGACGCTTTCTTGGGGGGCCTCCATCGCACTATCCCATGATTACCGAAGACCACATAGCACATATTCCACGGAAGTACAAGTTCTGCATCCAATACCTCGATTGAGAACCTTCAGAAGCTATCAGTGCAATCTCATTCTCTTTGTTCTACGGGAGTTCCGAAAACCTCATGTAGGAAGAGCCAAGCACAATAATATTCGCTTGGATTTACGGTAACGGTCCACTCTTTCCATACGATGTGCGTTCAGGTTCACCTCCCATGACTTCCATCAGTTTCTTTCCTGTTTGATCTGTCCGCCGACCATCCAGACCTTTCGCCTGTGATGATCTGTGTCCGGGGCCAGAAAGGCTCCGGTGGTCGGGGTCTCCAACAAACGGAGGAAACGATGAAACTCATCACACGTTTTGAACTGGTATCACGCAGCACACGCGAACTGTACGCGTTTCACCGCGACACGCTCAACGCGTTTTGCCGTTGCAGACCGCACAGCGCCGAGCAGCGCACATGCCTTGCCTCGCTCGCCAATCTCGAAGCCGAGATCAACTCACGCTCTATTCAGCCTTGTTGCATTACCGGACCGCTTTAGCCGCTCTTCGGCTCGTCAGGATTGACAGCTGGAAAACTCATCGCTTCCGGCAGCCATTGCACTGCTTTCTTCTGCGTATCGGTCGGCGTTTTGGCCTTGAATGCAGCCGCAAAGTGCTTGAGCAGACCCCCAACAAGTTAAGACTTCTGATAGCTGACAACTCCGCTACGGCCTTCGGCATAGCCGCATTCCTTGGCGACCTGCGCAAACTGGACGCGGTTCCGACGATCAAGGAAGGAATGGTCCGGCCTCCAGTGGTTCTTCATATCCACTTGAGGTCTATCGCCACGCGCTTGAATAGCGTGTCGTCCGTATCGAGGCTTTCACAATCCCTTTGCCCAAATGAAAGCGCGGCCAGCAGCGTGTGAAGCTCGTCAAGCTGATGATCGCTCAATTTCTTCACCGCTTCGTAGAGCGCTACATCGCTTGCCATTATCGATGGCAATTGCTCCCAGACTGATTTCTTATTGAGGGAAAGCCCGAGCGTGCCAATAATGATGCGCATCTGACCTTCCATAACCTTGTACGCCGTTTGCTTCTCTTTCTCCTTGGAGAGGGAACGGATACAGGCATGAGGGTCCAGCTCCAGAAGGGCTTTGACCGCCGCGATCTCCTTGGCCTTGCGCGGAGAGCTTAAGAGGATTTCCTGCACAGCCGCGCTCTTGTGATAGGCGATATAGCGGCGAAGCGGCGCGGCGTAGGTTGCCTTCGGCTCTCGTGGCGCGAATGGATTACCTTTAGTCTCAACCGTTGTAGCCTTGTCGATCTCGCGCTTGGCCAGCCCTTCGCAGAGCGTGACTTCGCCTCGCGGGGACAGGTTAATCAGCACGCCCGAAGCCTCGCGCTTTTTCGCTTCGCGGTATTGCCAGTCCGGGATGCTGTACCTGTCCGTGACTTCGACCCACGCGGCAACTTCACGGTGTGCTTCGGCCAGCTTTTCGACAGCCTTTGTTTGAAGCTGGAGGAACTCCTCCACATCGTCGAAGTAGCTCGTCTCCCCTTCTGCAAAGAGGTCCGTAGTGATCGTCCCGGTATATTGCTCCAGCGGAAAGATGGCGAGGGAAACGGTGGGACGGTCATCAAGAAAATGTGCCTTGATGGCCTCGGCGCTACACTCAATGTAGCCGCGCTCGATCTCTTCGAGCATCCGGCGCTGCGCCTCGTGGCTGCCGAGCGTCAACGCCTCGGCTTGCGCTAAGGACAGGCTCCCCGTTCTCAAGACAGCCTTTGCCTCCTTGCATAGACCGTTTAAGGCCAGCCGTCTCTTGATCGTCGAGGGCGAGAGGCCGGTTTGCGCGGCGACTTCCTCTAGGGTTGTGCCCTTGTGAATGAGCTTGGTTGGCGCCGCCGCTTCTTCAAGCGGCGCGAGATTGGCCCGTTGCAGATTTTCCACGGTGGCGATCCGCAGGATTTCGTCCTCCGTCAGCCCTTCGCGAATTTCCACGGGGACCGGGAAATTCTTTGGCAACTCGCCTCGCTCTTCGAGCAGCTTCAAGGCGCGGTAACGCCTTTCGCCGCTGATGATGGCATAGCGTTTGCCTTTGCCTCCGAGAGGTTTGACCACGAGATTGTGCAGCAAATCATCGGTCTTGATGCTGGCCGCTAGCCCGTCAATGTCTTTCATAACCTTGCGGGGGTTGGCCTTGGAGGGAACCAGTTGAGAGAGAGATATAGTGTCGATGTTCATAACGAACTCCTTTTCATTGTATGCACGGAGCCAGCGAACCATTCGCCGACTTTCAACTCCGCTTGCCTGAATGAAATGGAAAAGCGGGGTGCGCATGCACCCCGCTGGGTGCCCTAAAACAAGCGGGAGGAAATCCGTCACAGGCCGGAAATCGATGGGAGTGGTGCGGCCACAGCCGCGTCTTCGCGGCGAGGCACGGTCCCGCGATTTCCGCCCGCAGGGTTGCCTTGACGGATGGGCCGAAGGGGCCAGGATAAAAAAACCAATGAGCCGCGCGGCTCACCCACTCTATGCGCCAGGGATCGTGACCGGGAGGCCAAGACCCTAGGAGGGACTTGGCAGAGCGAAGCGGAGTAGAGCCCGGTGCGGCGATCAGCCGCGGGCGCTAGTGAGAGTTGAAGTGGTATTCGGGCTTAGCGGAGCACATCACCCTGATGCTGTATTGTCCATCGACTCACGATTTCAGACTTGCCGAAGTTACAAAAACAGGCAAGCTCATGGATGTCATGCGTGACGAGCACGTACCCTCGCTCTCAGATCATCGAGTTTCGATTTCTTCGATTTGGAAGGTGGGATGTCAGATGTTGGCTGTTTTAGGGGTTGAGGCGTTTGAGCAACACTTTGTTTTTTAGGTTCGTGTTTTGGGGATGGGGCAGCTTTTGCACCGGGTTTATTCGCTTGGGGAATAGGTTTGTTCTGCGCGGCGGGTTGTTGCTTCTGCTCCGGTGCGACAAATGTTCCTGAGCTCCTTTGCGCCATGAATCCATTTAGGGCAGTAGGAGAGATGGGCGGTGTTTCAGGGAAGGGATAATAGGTTAATCCCTGAATGATTGCGCCGGACGCAACTTCCTTATGGCTGCACTTGCCTTTATTTCTGCCGTAGCTGTTGGTGCAGGAATGTATGTAGCCCTCTTTCCAATCATGATTTAAGCGTAACTCTCCATTTCTGCAATTAGGGCACTTCCCCTTCGTCCGCCCCATGGGTATGCCCTTCATGAGCTTGGCAAAGTTAAATTTGGGAGCGGTCCAGCCGCATCTATTTTCACATTGGAGATACGCTATCCCTCCCGTTCCAGTTCTTAACTCGCCCTGAGTACCGCAGTCAGGACATACAGGCAGTTGCGCCGCTAACAGATCATTCACGCGTTTTAAATCATGCCGCGCCAACATGGAGAGCATTTCTTTGGCAAAGCTACGAGAAACCGTGCGCGTCATAACCTCGTTGGATTTGTTTTGCGAAAGCATGTTCAACGATCCGTGCCAAACGGTCTCATCATCTATCACGATGACCTTTTCATGAGGCAGAGGTCGCATTTCAAACACGATACCTGACTGCCTAAGCAAAGGTATAAGCCCGACAAGTTCTTCTTTATTGGCTTCGGAGCCAGTCTGATTATCCAGGGTGCGGGTGACAATCCTGACTTTCACGCCCCGTTGCAAACATTCGGAAAAAAGCGGAAACCACCGATAAAGCCCTTCAGGAGTCGCAAAGGCGCTGAAAATTACGAGGGAGCTTGTTGCTCTACTTAAATCTGCCGCCAGCGCAGGATAGAAACTCTGCTCAGAATGCAGGGTATTTGGTTCGTGAATTTCAAAAACCCTACCGACAGACAACTTACGGGCGCGATGAAACAGTTCTGTTTGATCGAGAAAGATGCGGGCATCCAGTTTTTCTCCTTCTCTCATGATCGTCCTGAAGAACGATTTCATAAAAGAGCTTCCTTTTCCAAGGAATGGGCGAGAGTCAAAAACAAGGATGAGATATTGTTCGGCTCGGCTCAGGGCTACATTCAACAGGCATCCGGCTTGATCATCAGATTCCTGGGCGTTAATAAACCGGCTTGGCGTCTTTGTGCTCGTACCAGTCAGCACATAATCGAATATGATTATATGGCGTTCACTTCCTTGAAATTTATGAGCAGTTCCAATTGAAGATGGATCAATATATTCCGCCTTGTCTTCCAGCAATTTTTTTACAAGTTCACCTTGCGCCGCGTATGGAGAGACGAAGCCGAGGCTGCGCGTCCGATTCTCATGGCTTAGAATGCCATCCACGATGAGCTGATCGACAATTGCGCCGACAATGGCCGCATGGGTAACGTTGAAAAGGCTGCTTTCCCCATAGCGATGCGCTGACCATGCGCCAAGTTCAGATGTATCAATCCAGAAAATCCTTTTTGTAGTTCTGCTGAAAGCCGGAGTCTGGAGCGGCGGCGCGTTGTGGGCACGCTGCCCTGTGATTAATGGCCGCTCCTTGTAGAAGTGCTTGCTGACAAGGTTGCTGATTTCTTCTTTCATGCGGTTTTGTTCCCGCAATCCTACAAGGTATTCAGGCAACTCCCCCTTTTTTAGGGCTTCAGGGATATGATGTTTGTTAAAAGGTGTCTTGAAAAGCCATTCCTTCACAAGGTCGGTTTCAGCTTGTGTGATCGCTGGAAGCTGTTTGAAATCTCCGACAATGACAATCTGGCTTTTAGCCCGGCCAGCGGCATAATAGGTCATCGGCAAGATAACCATTGATGCCTCATCGATGATGACAACATCATAGGTTCTGTCTGAAATTTCAGGTTTTGAAAACACGCCGTAAACAGTTGTGGCTATCAAATCGGCCTTCTCAATCAGTTCCTTTCTAAGATTTTTGAGCTTCGCCTCAATCTCCGCCATAATAGCTTCTATACCGGAGAGGATTTTCGCAACCTCATCGGCAGATTTCTTTAGCAATTCATACGGCTCCAACGCCTTTGTTTGTGACGATAGAAATCCGTGACGCTGTTTCGCCTCGCGCAAATCGGCTTCTTTGAGTTTTGCCCCATCGCTCACAGTTTGAACTTGTGAAGCTACGCTCTCCCGTTCGGATACTTTAGCCTGAAGTTCCTTTGCAATTTCCGGGCGGGGCTTTTTGAAGCCGAGCCGTGTTGTAATGGTTTCACCTTCCGGTGCCTTTTGAAATTGCTCTTTTAGGATTTCGATTGCGGCCTCAATTTCCTGTAGCCGCTTGTTGTTCATTTGAATGCTTTGAACATACTTCGCCATCCCCTTCTTCAGATCGTTGATGGTCGTTTCCGTGACAAACAACTCATCCCATATCCTGATCTTATTGTTCAGCGCATGGAGCTTGTTTCCGCATTTTTCATGGTCAGCTTTCAAGGCGTTATATTGCTCTTGCAGTTGCTTTTGCCGATCTTCAAGAATTGCTTCAGGTGTCACTTTCTTCGACCAGGCAGGAATCGATTGATTGGCGTTGATTGTCTCGGTTATGCCGCTTCCAAGGCGCAGTACGGTCTTCTCGCCTTCCTTAAAACTTGGGATTTGCGTGTATGCTTGGATGACAGACAACAGCGCCTGATCGACAGCCTTGTTCGTGTTGGATGCAAGCAGAACGGATTTTCCCTGCGATAAATACCCCAAAGCCATCAATCCCAGAGCAAATGTCTTTCCCGTTCCTGGCGGTCCCCACAATAGCAGGCATTGGCTAGAAACAGATTTTTGCAGGGCTTCTTTTTGTTCAGTATTAAGAAGCTTGTTTTGGGAGGTGAGGCAATCCTGAACGGTTTTCGGTAGATCGGATAAAACTATTTTGGGAATTCCGTCGCCAATGGAGAGATCGGCAAGCTCTTGATTGAGGCTTTTTTCTTTATCGTGAACCTTTTTTAGCTGGCTTCGCAATATCGTCAGTTGCGCGCCTTCACTGCTCGTGATCGTTATTTTATCAATTTTCTCTCCGAGGGTTTCCTCAAAACTAATCTGCGCAGTATTGAGCAAAACCTGTGACACAGTGCCTCGGATGACATCGCGACCCTCGGCTTCCACATAAACATCTTCGTTCTCGTCGAAATCGAAATCTTGGATCAGAAGAAATTCATATACATGATAATCACCAACTTTGCCGATGTACGTACCCTCTTTTAAGGTGGCCTTTTTTGCGTTGCCCTGTACAAGATCGATTTCATCGGAAAGCGCGAGGATAATCTTGCCGATGTTTGTATCGGCCCGAATTCTCTTCCTGTCAAACGACTGTCTGTTCTGTTTTTTCGTAGCAGCCATTAATACAGATCTTTGCCCCAATATGTGTTTTCCAGTTCATCTCCAAGCCGTGCCGTCTTAAGGACAAGATCCTTCATAAGCGGCAAATTCTCTAAAGTTAGCGATGCGCCTGAAACACAACCGACAAAAAGAATGCCATTTCTGTCCATCACCGCAATTTTTACAGGTGAAATTTCATCGTTTCTTTGAAAAACAGGCACAAGAGATGTCGCTATTTCTTCAACCGCTCCACTAATCGTTTCAATACGAAGAAGGCCATCCGACTCTCTACGAATGAAAACCTGTTGAGTTCTATTCTGGGTAAGGTTAATCGTGACAATAATTTCTTGCGAGGGGTGAAAGCTTACCTGAAAAGCATTCTCCTTCAGGAAACCTAGTATCGCACTAGGCCAAAGCTTTCCATCATCATTAGCCGGTCTTTTATCCGGCTCTGCCAATGAGGAAAAAAATCTATGCTCTCCGCTTGTTCTTGCGGCTTGATTGCAGACGGAGCTCGGCTTTCATGGATTTGTTCTGGTCTGCGCTTGGTATGCTTAAATCTTACAAATTGTCCGTCCTGAATCTCTGGATTGTTTTGCGCTACAACGAAAGCAACAATAGGTTCAACAACCGAATATGATAGTTCTGCGCCAGTATCCTCCTGATAAAGTTTCCTGACTTTGGATACGATTGTTGAAATTTGGCTATCCGCCCGCATTTCCTCCTGTAAGAGTTCGGCATATTGCGCGAGTGTTTTCAGGGTTTCAGCATCCTGCTCCCAGACTTTTTTGTTAAGAGCGATGCGGAAGCCACCATCGGCTTGCTTTTCCTGCAACAGATCAAATTCCAGAAATTTCAAACACAGGCGCCCAAAATGCGAGTATGGGCTGCGGGCAGCGGTTTTACCGACGGTCTTGTAGTACTCCTTTTCCAGTAGGTCTTCGCGCTTGGAGTAGCCTTGCAGTTCAGAAAGAATTTCTATCAGCGCCTGAGAAGTTGGAGCTTTCAGTCCTAACGCTATACATTTCTTTTTGACATCCTTAACGCTCATGGCGCGTCCTCATGTTTTCGTTCTTCTCCGAAAAATACGCATAGTTGCACAAAATCAGGCTCTTATGGAGTCAAAAAGTTGGCAACCCTCGAAGGGTGCAGCGGTCGTCCATGAGGTGATTAGCCCAACTCACCCACACGGCGCGTAAAAGCTCAATACTACAGCTTGGTGAAAACCAGCTTTTTACGTAAGAATCAGAGCGTATTGGAATTATCTGGTTGTAGAGCGCGCATCAACGCCTGAATTGTTAACGGCGCATTGCCTTCTGAGCGATTGTTAACGATTACATATGCACGCCGTTTGTTCTCCATCGCCTTCTTCACCAGAGCGACAGTGTCTCGCCGCATTTCTGGAAGTTCCCCTACTATTTTGGTGTAGGGTTCGGCCCGCTTCTTTGCGGCTTCGTAAGACATCTTTAGCGGGGTGAGCAGTCTTAGAACGGTAAATGGCGCGGTGAAGTGCTCCATACGCTGATGTTGATCGATCAGCGGTGGCATGTATGACCAGTGGTTATAGACGTGGGCCACGCCATGCCGTTCCAAGACCTGTCGATAGTCCGCGCCGACGAGGCCCGCGTTTCTGATTTCGACCGCATACATGAAGTCTTTCGGCAGTTGGCCAAAGAACGTATCAAGCCGCGAACAGAACTCCTCGTTCGACATGCCATGGCGCTGGAACTCGAAGAGAAAGGGACCTGTGTGCGGCTCAAACTTTGCCTCTCGATAGGGAATCAGCACAAGCTCGTTGAAGAGCTTGGCGCTCAGTAAGTTCGGATTGGGTTGTCCTGCTTTAGAACCGTAACGCGGTTGTTTCGCATAACTTGGAATAGTGATTTCCTCCCAGACCTTGAAACACATCTCAAAGTCTTCGGGAATCTGGTTCAGGTACTTGCGAAGTTGGTTGGATGTTGGCGGGCGATAAAAGGTTGCGTCGTTACCGACTGTGCGAAAGCACGGCTCGCCGTTATACAGATACTGGCAATACTCGCCTAGACATTCACGCGCAAACGTCGTCTTCGCATATTGCTTCAGGTACACCTGACCCTGCCAACCTTCATAGGTCCACGTGGATGATCCAAAGCGAATGAGAGGTGAGAGTGGCATGGAGCGAGAGTGTACGGCTATGCGTTCATTTCCTCAAGAGTCTCGCTCGGTAATTGGATTTCGGCGGTGTTCAAGAGCCGGAGCGTCCTCACGGTCACTGTGACCGTGGAGAACTGTTCTTCGACGAGGCCGGTAATCATGTAGGCCTGATTCGGAGCCAGGAGATGACAGTATTGCCGATAGGTCTGAGGAAACACGGTCGCATCGTACATCCCGGTTTGATCTTCCAAGGTCATAAACTCCATCGGGTCACCTTTCTTCGTAGAGACGATCTTCTCGGTGAGAAGCCAGCCGATGAGCGTCACTGCTTTGCCAATGTAAAGAGCCAGGTCTTTCGCCAAAATATATCTAGTATCTTTGTACGCTTCGCGGAACACGTCGAGCGGGTGACACCGCAACGGAAATCCGAAAAGCGCCAATTCATGGGCCAGAGATTTCTGGAACGAGTAGGCTTCCGGAATGGGTATATAGCTCGGTGGCGTCGAGGTCTGTGAGGCAAGGAGCCGCCAGAGCAAGGCCGGTCTTGTGAGTTCACCGGCGATGGAATCAAAGCAGCCAGCTTTGATGAGAAGCTTCGTTTGTGTCATGTCCGCCTTCACCCTCGTCACAAAATCCGAGAGCGATCTGTAAGGTCCCGTGGCGTGTCGTTCTGCGATGAGCTGTTTCGCCACATCTTCTTGAAGCCCCTTGATCTGCATGAAACCGACACGAACGGTCTTGCCCGACCCGGTGTAGGTCCACACGCTCGCGTTAACGTCCAGTTGGAGAATCGCCAAACCCATCCGTCTGCCTTCGGAGAGGTAAGCAAAGGCGGAATAATAGCCGCCCTGATTGCTCACCACCGCAGCGATGAACTCGGCTGGATAGTGAGCCCGGAGATAGGCGGATTTGAACGATACCTGCGCATAGCTCGCCGAATGCGGTTTGCAGAAACTATATCCAGCAAAGCTCATAATCATCGCCCAAATCTCATTAATGACATGGAGTGTCAGGCCACGGATCAATGCGCCCTCATAGAACTGGCGCTGGTAGTCGCGGAGTTGCCGTGCCTTATGTTTCTTGCTCAAGACCTTCCTGAGCTGATCGCCATCTTCCACGGAAAATCCTCCTAGGGCTACGGCGACCTTCATCACATCTTCCTGGTAGACCATGATTCCATGTGTTTCAGAAAGAACCTCATCGAGCAGTGGGTGCGGTGAGGTGTAGCGTTCTCCGTGAGCCCGTCTCACGAATTCATCCACGAAGGTATTCGCTGCCGGGCGAATGAGCGAAGACACGACGACCAAATATTCAAACACATCAGCCGCCGCCCGCCTGTCCGATGGCATCCCTGCCCAGAGTTTTTTGAGGAGGAGCCGTGTGGCGGGAGACTCCACATAGAAGCATCCCATGGTCTCCCCCCGCCGAATAAGCTCATTCGTATCGTAGTCGCTGAGCGGGTCCCACGTGACATAGTCGATCACACGCCCGGTGTTATGCTCGATCGCAGCCAATGCATCGCGAATGACTGCAAGCGAGCGGTTACCCAGCAAGTCTATCTTCACCAGACCTGCATCCTCGGTCTGGTCTTTCTCCCATTGGATTACCGGATAGCCGGAGGCTGATATTTCCACCGGCACGTAGCGCCGGATTTCATCGGGCACCAGCACCACGCCGCCCGGATGTAGGCCTAGGTTGCGGAAATGCCCTTCCAGCTGCACGGACCAGAAAAGGATATCGGGCCAAGGCGTTTTCAGGTGCAAGGCTGAACAAACTTCTGCCGCCCAACTCTTGATATTCATCCCTGGGCGAACTTCAACGAAATCGGCTCGGCGATGGAGGTAGTTGAGCGCCTTGCCTATCTCACCCGCAGGCAGACCATAGACCTTGGCGATCTCGCGGAGCGCTGCCCGCGTCGCAAGGGTGTTCTGATTGGCTACCATCGCAGCCTGCTGATGCCCATAGTGCTTGAAGACCCATTGCAGAATGGCGGGGCGTTCATCCCAGGGAAAATCGATATCGATGTCCGGCGGATCGTGCCGGCCTGGATTGAGGAAGCGCTCAAACATCAGATGATGCTTGATCGGATCGACGTGGGTGATGCCGAGGCAGTAGGACACGATTGACGCCGCCGCTGAGCCGCGCCCGCAGGTGCGCGGTGCTTGCCGGACGATTTCATCGACGACGAGAAAGTAATCGGCATAGCCCTTCTCTTGAATGACGATGAGTTCCTTCTCGATACGTTCGGTTACTGCAGCGGATAACGTTCCATAGCGCCAGCGGGCTCCTTCGTAAGTCTTGTGCTGCAAGGTCTCGAAGGCAGAGCGAGAAGACAATTGCCGGAATGAAGGAAAGATCGTCTGCTTGAAGTCCCAATCGGTATGACAGGATTCAGCAATCCTTTGGGTGTTGAGTAAGGCTTCCGGGACATGCGGAAATGCACGAGCAAGCTGAGTTTCCGGCATGAGCCACTGCGATGGAGTACAGCACTGGTCTGTTCTCAGACGAGATAGCGTTGTATTCTCGGCGATCGCGCGTAAGAGTCGATGCGCCTGATAGTCGGATGGCACTAGGAACTGTGCTCGCGTGGTGGCAACCGGCGGTAGCTTGTGAGCCCGGCTAAAAGCGACAGCTTCAGCAAGCGCAGGACCAACAGTGAGTTCAACATACAAGTCATCTCTCGACTCTTCCTGCCATGCGCTCAAAGCGCATTCAGTATCAGACAAAATGATTAGACCCGCACGATGCTTCGCAACCGTCTTGATGAGGTCGAACGGCTCATCGCAATGCCGGGCGGAAAGAACCCGGCTGAGATTGGCATAGCCCGATGGGGTTTTTGCTAACAGGACAACCCGGTGTGAACCATGAACCAGCTCGGCGCCCAGTATCGGTTTCAATCCCGTCTCACGGGCGACCGCAAGAAAATGAATGGTCCCGTAGAGGCCGTTCGTATCGGTCAGGGCGAGATACTGCGTCCCTTGATCTCGCGCGACCTGACAGAGCGCTTGCAATGTCGGAATGCCCGACATGGGCGAATAGGATGAATGCGCATGTAGGTGAACGAAGGGCATTTATGACCTTCCGTAACGAATGGCTTGTTCACCAAATCGTGCCTTGAGGGTGTCGAGGGCGAGCGCAAGCGTCTGGGCTCGCTCCCGTTGCCGGTGATCTGATGTTGGCTCCTCAAACAGCAATCGTTGCTCCGCATAGGCGGTTAGCCCAGATATGTTAAGCGTAACTGCCCGTAGGCGAATCCGACGGCGCATACATTTGTGAAAGAGAGACACGGCTATCGGTGAGAGGTCACACTCCCAGCACGTCTCCGGCTGAATCCGTTCCTGCTTGGTGACTTCGATTTGATCGCTATAGCGAATGGTAAGAATGAGGCGTCCGCAGGCACGTCGCTGGGTGCGCAAGATTCGGCAGAGCCGTTGAAGGGCGTCGAGGGTTCGCCCGATCAGGACCGGGTCATCGATCTCATCCGGCTCGAAAAGGACCGTCTCGTCCAGCGTCGGCTGAACGGTTGGCGAAAGTACCGGGACAGTATCAATCCCCTGAGCCCACCGAGAGAGGGACCCGGCATAGTCCCCAAAGGCCACTTCCAGTGCATCGAGTGGGCTCCCTGCCACATCACCCAGCGTGCAGAGGTTGAGATCATCAAGGAGGTGGACTACCTTTCTCATGCATGGCCGCTGCAGGCCCGGCAGTGTGCCGACCGGTAGCGGAGACATGAACACATCTTCCGACCCCGGCCTGACATCGTAGAGCTCCGAGGGAGCAATCAAGGTCGCAGCAGTTTGCGCAACCAGCTTGTTGCTTCCGACTCCTGCCACGCCGTCAAGTTGATACTGTTCAAGCACTTCCTGTTGTACCTTGGCCGCGACATCATAGGCTGGTCCAAAAAGATTCCCCGTTCCGGTCACGTCCATGAGAAAGGAGCCTGGTTGGGACAACTCCCAAACGGGGGCATAGCGAGTGACGACCCGCAGCAGTGAGTCATCCGCTGTGCGCACCCGAGCGGGGTTCGGAGCCAGCACCTGGAGTGATGGACAGACTCGCCGGGCATAGTCCACGGACATACCGATTGTCAGACCAGCGCGCGCGGCTTCAGACGATACTTCGCGAATAATGGCCCGCGTGGTCTTGAGGGGAGCGATGGCAACGGGCCGGGTTCTGAGGCGGGGTTCATTCAGTTTCGCCAGGGCGACTTCAACGGCAGGAATCGCAAAACAGACAATCTGGCGGTCCATGAGACGGGCTCACGGTATTTTCTTGAGGTGGCGGATGACCCCGACAACAATCCCTTCGATCTGAAACGAGTCGGTCGGCTGGACAATAATGGGCTGCATGGTTTCATTGGCTGGATGGAGTTCTACGGTTCCGGATTTTCGTTGATAGGTCTTGATCGTCGCCTCGCCATTGATCAGGGCGATCACGGTCTGGCCGTTCCGGGCGGTCGCCTGCTTTTGCACCACGACGACATCCCCCGGCAGAATGCCTTCGTCCCGCATTGAGTTTCCGTTCACGCGTAAGGCGAAGGTATCGCCCCGACCGACCATGCTTTTGGGAACCTCAACACGTTCGGTTTGCGGGAATGGTTCGATAGGCGCACCAGCGGCCACCACCCCGGACAACTCCACATGGACGGTCGCCAAGGTCTGCAGCGCCAGTTCGGCCATGCCCGGGATGCGGCGGCTTCCATCCTCGTAACGAATGATAGAGCGGCGCGTCACCCGAAGGGCATCGGCGAGTCCTTGCTGGGTCAGTTTAAGACCCTCCCGGGTCTGTCGAAACTCTGTGTGTCGCATGTGACCAATGGTCACATAGTCATAGAGGTTTGTCAAGGGACTGCTCGTAAAGAGCCGACCTTTGACGGATGTACGGGGGTCACCGAGGGGGGGTCTGCTTACCCTCTCCCCCTGGGTCGAGGGTTCCAGAGGGAGCGAAGTCCCCTTGGTCATGGGGGTATGGGGGGCAGCACGAAGGCTCCCCCCTCCCGTGCCCTAACACGGGACACGGGTGCAGGCAAGCCCGCTAGGGTTGCCTGCCACCGCCGAAGCGGCAGCGGCGGCGGTCCATGGGTGAGCGGCCTAGCTCACCCACGCGGCGCAGGAAGGCTCAATGCCTGAATGCGCCGGTAGGCAGGGGGGATGCAACGGGGGCGGCACGCGCCCCTTGCCAAGATTGTGTTGTAGTACAACACACATCTTGCGGTCATCCGTGAACATACCATTGAGCCTCACTCTCTGGAATGATACGGCTGACAGCGGACGCCGCTCCTTCCGACCGGCGGAGTCATGAGGGATGCATGGTGCGTTGCACCATGTTCAGGGAGGGCAAGATAAGGCAGGTATGGTCCCCGTGGCTACACCACTAGGGTCCCAGCTGTAATCATTGCCTGGAGTTCGATTTCCGTTGCCGTTGCCCCAGCCGCAAGGTTGGTCACGCTGGAAAGCTGCGCGATCTGCGTAAAGCTGTTGCCACCACCATCCGCATCAACGGACAGGAAGCTATGCGTACCGTTGTCAGTAATGCGCACGAAATCCGAGATGGCATCACTGAGCGGATCATAGGCACTGAGAATGTCGGAGACATCCAGCTTGTCCACCTGGGCCGTACTGAAATCGGTGATGGTATCGGATGCTCCAAGGGCCGTTGCCGCTTCGAAGATAAAAGCATCGCCTCCCGTGCTGCCAGTCAGTGTATCGGCTCCTGCGCCTCCGTAGAGGAAGTCAGCCCCGCCTCCCGCGCTGATCGTATCCGCACCGACACCGCCGTAAATAGTGTTGGCGTTTGACGTTCCGGTCAATGTGTCATTACTAGCCGAACCGATCAGGTTTTCCATGTTGCTGATCGTATCGGTTCCTGCACCGCCCGTATTCTGGCCGGTCGCAGTCGAAAGATTGACCGTTATACCTGAACCTGCATTGGCATAGCTCAGGGTGTCGGTACCACCCGAACCATTTATCGTGTCGTTACCAGCACCACCTTCAATAACGTTGTCGCTATTGTTGCCGGTCAAGGTGTCATTGAATGCAGAGCCCCTCAGGTTCTCGAAGCCTGTAATAGTGTCAGTTCCTGCCCCAGCCGTATTCTGGCCGGTGGTGGTGGCCAGGTTGACCGTCACAGCAGACCCTGCGCTAGCGTAAGTCACTGTATCCGTACCTGAACCGCCGGTCAGCGTGTCATTACCAGCACCGCCCTCGATGGTATCGTCACCCTCGCCGCCATCAATTGTGTTGGCCGCAGTGCTGCCCGTGAGCGTATCGGCATAGGCAGAGCCGGTCAGGTTTTCCATGTTGCTGATCGTATCACTTCCTGCGCCAACGGTATTCTGGGAGGTCGCGACGGCAAGGCTCACCGTGACCGCTCCAGAAGCATTAACATAGGTCAGCGTATCGGTACCGCCCTGGCCATTGATCGTATCACTGCCAGCGCCGCCCTCGATCACGTTATTGCCGGATGTTCCGGTAAGCGTGTCGTTGTAGGCAGAGCCACGAAGATTTTCGAAACTGCTGATCGTATCCGTGCCAGCACCTCCGGTGTTCTGACCGGTCGCCGTGGCAAGGTTGATCGTAATAGCAGCCCCAGCATTTTCATAGCTGAGCGTGTCAGTTCCGCCTGCGCCATTGAGGGTGTCGTTACCAGCACCGCCTTCAATCACATTCGCATTTCCGTCGCCTGTCAGTGTGTCGTTATAGGAAGAGCCGATTATGTTCTCTATATTGGCCAAAGTGTCCCAGCCTGATCCGCTTGTATCCTGACTAGATGTGGTTGAGAGGTTTACAGTGACAGCTGAGCTGGCAGTGGCGTAACTAACCGTATCATTATCGCTTTCTCCATCCAGGTAATCACCATCTGCGCCCCCATCCAGAATATCCTGTCCGGCACCACCATATAAGCTATCAACACCTTCACCACCGGACAGCGTGTCGTTGCCTCGGTTGCCGTGGAGGGTATCATTGCTATCCATGCCGCTGAGCATGTCGTTGTACTGCGAGCCGGAGAGGTTATTGCTGTATAAATCACCTTCGAGCGTCAGGCCGCCAGTGAGGCTCCAGTTCGTCGTGTCGTCAAACAGAACGCTCTCGACATAGAGACCGACATCGGTTTCGTAAGCTGTGCCGGACGCCCCGGTGGTCGATGCCAGGATGACCGTATCATCACCCGGATCAGCCTTGTTGCTGATGTGCAGATAACCGCTGTTGTCTGTCCACATCCGCACGTCGCTGGTGGCGTACCCGGTAAGTCTGATTATGTCCGTGCCTTCACCCGTTGACTCGGTCACATAATCAAGGCCATCTCCCGCCGCGAAGATGTAGGTATCGTTGCCAGTGCCGCCATACAGTGAATCGATGCCTTCCCCGCCCAACAGCGTGTCGTTGCCTCGGTTGCCGTGGAGGGTATCATTGCTATCCATGCCGCTGAGCATGTCGTTGTACTGCGAGCCGTAGAGGTTATTGCTGTATAAATCACCTTCGAGCGTCAGGCCGCCAGTGAGGCTCCAGTTCGTCGTGTCGTCAAACAGAACGCTCTCGACATAGAGACCGACATCGGTTTCGTAAACTGTGCCGGATGCCCCGGTGGTCGATGCCAGGATGACCGTATCATCACCCGGATCAGCCTTGTTGCTGATGTGCAGATAACCGCTGTTGTCTGTCCACATCCGCACGTCGCTGGTGGCGTACCCGGCAAGCCGGATTGTGTCAGTGCCTTCACCCGTCGACTCGGTCACATAATCAAGGCCATCTCCCGCCGCGAAGATGTAGGTATCGTTGCCAATGCCGCCATACAGTGAATCGATGCCTTCCCCGCCCAACAGCGTGTCGTTGCCCTCTTCACCGTAAAGAGTATCGTTTCCATCCTGAGAAATAAGAATATCAGCACCTTCATCGCCGTAGACAATATCCCCATTCTCCGAACCGAAAATAAGATCGTCATCGGTCGTGCCATTGATGGCTCCGCTTCCGTTTAAAGGGTTGGAATACGCCTCTATAGTTCCACCAAAGGGCAGAATGCCTTGAAGATCCGTATTATCCTGCCCCGTGAGATTTTCGATTCCCACTATATCGTCTATTATCTCAGCGAGGAATCGCGCGGCACTGACCTGATCTTCGAGTAATTCAAACTGAACAAACCAATCTTCAATCGCGCCGAAGTCTATTGCAGGCGAATCGTCAAAAGTGTCGGACACCGGATTGTAAGTCGGGCTGCCTTCGAACCACTCGTTTGCATTTACTGTTTGATAAGCCAATCGTACGGCAAAGGCATGAAACGCATTCGTCCACGACTCCTTCAATAAATCGGCTGCATCGCTGCCTGGGTCCGGATTGGTGCCGAACTGGAGGTATTCACGCCCCATAAACGTTTCGATAAACTCTAAGACCCGAGCATCAATGTGGGCACCCCGGCTTGTCGGATTGACAGTATCGACTCCCGCCCAACGGTACAAAATATCTACCAGCGCACCATCTTCTGAATTCAGAATATCCGCTACGAGGTCGTCCGGCGCTAGCTGAGTGAACTCCTCTACCATTTCTAGCAGCGTTTCATCCGTGCTCATGGCAATGTGGAGATTAGGCAAGTTGCCATACCCACGCAGAGTCGGAAGGAATAACGTTCGGACATCTAAAGTATAATCACCCATATACACCGTGTTTACATTGTCATAGGCGAAAAATGCATCGACACTTGTATATGTATTGCCATTCATAACAAACGTGCTTTCGAATTTGATTTCGTTTCCTTCGATTGCATAGTTGACGTTGCTATAAGCGGTTGATATTGACGTGATGCCCAAGCTGCTTAATGTATGAAGTTCACTTGCCTCGCTATATCCATTCGCATTGTCGTCAACCCACACACGCAAACTTCCAAACTGCGTATCTGCTGAAGTGATTGTTGCGCTGCTGTTGGTGTCATATGCAGCAAGGGTGACATAGCCGTTTGTTCCTCCGAACAGCTCGCCATGATCGTTAATTACTCCATCGCTGTTGAGGTCGATGCAAAGCAATCCGTCGCCTCCGGTGATCCAGCCACTCGCCTCGGCAAACCCATCCTCATCAATGTCCCACATAACGGAACCCGCGCCATTCAGCGCTGCGAGTTCAATGGTTCCCGAGGCATCAATGTCCAAAACAATCGGTGATGCTGAATTTTCACTATCACCAAACGGCGCCGTTACACCAGGAACCCAAGGACCGAACGGCTCTGGAGCAAAACCTTCATGCCATGGACCGAAAGGCTCGTACGGGTCGTCGCGGTCCCACTCCGGCCGATATTCATCCAAAAAGTCCTTATGAAATTCTGCATTTGCCTTATCTGCTTGTTCCTGGGGAGCGGAATACTCTTCATCTGTATTGTCTGCAAAATGGGGTTCATTAACCTTCATCTCTCCATTTGCCAATTTATTGGCCAGTTGCTGAGCAATCAAACTTTTATAATTAGGCGTATTGGGGGGAATACCTGATCCCACGTCTAATCCAACACGATTGTTGAAGCTGTCCATAAAATATTCTTCGTGAGGCTGCCCATTTAGATTGCCACGCATTTCGTGGGCAGTGCCCATAGCACCAGCAATGCCTGCGCCAAGTTCGTAAGCGAATACAGCCGACGTATATGCATGTCTGTATGCGTCCATTTCATCATTATGTCCTGAATAGTTTTCGACATCCTCTCCAGGAAAATGATTTGCGAAATAATCTTCAGATTCAGTGTGTGCTTGATCTACGGTTGTCATTGCGGCTCCTTAATCGCATATCGAGAGTTTTAAAAATATGTTTTCTGATTGTGGTACTTTTTCTACGCACACATTACTTGGTGCATAACATCCACTCTTGAGGGCAGAATCTCTTTTTAGTGTTTTACTTTTAATAATTAAACGGCTCTCAATACTTTCATTTTTGACCAAATATATAGACCACGCTGAATCATCATTCGCGGCGTTATAAATTTCTGTTTTTCTGTTTGCGTAGTTTATTTTGTTGAAGATTCTGGCAAGACTCTCCTCTTGTGCACTCGCCCTTATTGCATAAGGTTGAACAACGCATATGTTTGTATATTTGTGCAGTGCTTCGAAATCCGAAAAGGGTATCTCTTTTGAAAGGGGCGTTCGGTCAATTTGCCGGTAGAATTCTTTCTCATCAGCATTCTGAAGATTGCATCCTGATAGAAATACAAATATGGGAAGCATCGCGAGAACACAAAAGTATTTGATCGATGTTTTTGAACTCATAGGAAACGCTCCTTCATATTTTGTCCGTTTCTGCTTTGTACCAGGCATCTCCCATCGACTATTTTCGAATCTGCCTGTGTTTATCTGATCGACTCATATCGCTATAACGCTGAAAGAAATAGCCTTGATTAAAACTTTTTTTCATCCTACTTATGAGAGTTTATGACCAAGACGATTCAACCGTAGGTAAGCTCTGGACAGCCGTAGATAGCTCAGAACTGCCCTGACCGGCGCGATATACCCAAACAACAAGGCCCTGCTGCCCGAAGGCAGCAGGGCCAAGCTGAGTCACAGATTAGCTAGTCTTCTTTTCAGTGCGTTGTCGCAGGACGATACGGCCCGAGAGTGGAATAGCGTGGAGTAGAACGTCTGCGCCTTTCCCATCTTTGTGAATCCAGACCGCGCCGACTGAATTCCAGACAGCTTCTTTGAGGCCTTCAACATCACGGACATCGTAGGCGATGAGATCAGGCTTTTTCCCACGAGGGTTTTCATCCTGACCTTTTTCACTTTGAGTGGATTGAGATTGCGTAAACATAGTGTTCTCCTATTGTTGGTTTCGAACTGAACCATTTCAGTCCTGGGCGAGGCATCACCACAAAGGAGAAGAGAAACAGTGCAAGAAATATTCTGTCTTTATTCCCTTCTTCCAGAAAAAAGACGGAATATCTTCATTGACGGTTTCACGCTTTGTGGTAGCCCGCTATGACCATGACTGATGTGAATGGTCGAGAAACCACGGAGAGAACTAAAAGCAAGACGGCCACGATGATTTAAAAGGAAAGGACCTCGCGGAGAAAAGAGCTGGCAGAAAGCTGGAATGACTCGTGTGGCAGATTGTGAAGGCAGGAATGATCAGGATGCGCAGGCTCGTGTCCGATGGCCTGGGGAAACTGGAAGATCGCGCTACCAAGGAAGGCGCGACCGTGAGGCCAGGATAGGTATCTCGCTGTGATTGATAAGCGAGCAGCCCCTGGTCCCGCTTCTGCCTTCGGGGAAATCCGATTTCATGTCCGCCCAGTCGGTCGCGTGAAATACTGAGCAGCATGCCGATGCCGAACATGTTGGCCAACAAGGACGACCCGCCATAGCTGACAAACGGAAGGGTGACTCCCTTGGTCGGCAGGAGACCCGTGACCACTGCGACATTGATCAACGCTTGCGTCCCAATAAGCATCGTGATGCCGGTAGCGAGGTAATAGCCAAATGGAGTGCGGGCACGACCTGCAATCTGGAATCCCTTGAACATGAGTAGCGCATACAAGAAGATGATCCCCACGGTACCAATCAGGCCCAGCTCTTCCCCGATGACTGCAAAAATGAAATCGGTATGCGGCTCGGGTAGGTAAAATAGCTTTTGCTGTCCGTTGCCAAGTCCCACACCGAATGTTCCTCCGCTCCCGAACGCAATAAGCGACTGCATCACCTGATAACCTGGACCGGATGGATTGCTGGTGCCACGCCAGAACTCCAGGATGCGATGCCATCGATAACTTGATCCGTAGAGCAATGCCGCGACAACAGGCACGAGGCCCAGTGATACGAACGCCAAGTGCTTCAGGCGAGCCCCGGACAAAAACAAGAGCGTCATGACGACCACGCTCATGAGGACCACCGTTCCCAAGTCCGGCTCTAGGAGTATCAACGCGCTGAGCACTCCAAGAATGATGAGGGGTGGCAATGATCCACGCGCAAAGTCTGCGAGCTGATCTTGCTTGGTGCTGATATAGGCGGCGACATACATGATCAGCACAAACTTGGTGAGTTCAGCTGGCTGGAGGCTGATCGAACCGATGTGGAACCATCGACGGGCTCCTTTGGTCACTGTCACGAGGTCGGGAATGAGCACCAGTAGTAAAAGGACCGCTGTCAGTGCCAGCAGCGGAATGGGTATTGTTCTCCAGAGGCTATAATCCGTTCTGGACACGACATGCATGAGAAGAAGACCCGCGCATAACCAGACCAATTGGCGTTTCAAAAAATACCCCGCATCGTGGAACTTGATTTCCGCCATCGGAGCGCTGGCGCTGAACACCATGATCACGCCCACCACCGCCAGCAGGAGTGTGACAAGGAGGAGCATCTGATCCGCTGAAATGTGTTTGGACCTTCGCGCTGGAGCGTGGCCGTCACGACACACCGGACGCCCAAGATGCTTTCTGTCCATCGTGTACCCGTTCGCTCTTCTGTGAGAAGGTTCGCGCGTCGGTGCCTCTATATCACGAACAGGCCGTGAAAGGGAGTCCGACGATAATCCCGAAATATTCGAGAGGGAGACCGCCGTCAGGCGGCCTCCTGTGACGAAGGTTGGCGAGCATGAAGGAAGTCGGCAGCGCGTTGTGCGTGGGCAGCGGCCCGAAAGATGGCTCGCTTATCATTCTGCAGCACCTTCAGCCAGTGTGCGATATACGAGGCATGATCTTCACGGGGTTGTAAACTGAGCTCCAGATCAGCGCACAGGAACGCCGCACCTAGCTCGGCGACAAGCTCTTCTTCGGCATAGCCTGCATCGCCCCAGCTTTTGCGTCCAAACTGCCGGTCCAGGCGGGAGGGATGCTTGGTCCAGTGCGTAGACTCATGGGCCAGCGTTGCGTAGTAGCTCTCAGGATTGCTGAACGCCTCGAAGATGGGCATGCGAATGTAATCGGTTTCCTGGGCGTAATAAGCCATAGTGCCGCCATGGCGGATATCGGCATGGAGTGTAGCAAAGAACCGTTCGACATGTTCGATACGCTGAATGGGATTCAAGCGAGGCTCAGGCCTGGCATAGTAATGTGACGGCAAATTTTCTATCTGTTCCACATTGAAGACTACATATTCCTTCACATAGTGGATTTCACGCTCGGTTTCATCGCCAGTCTTCTCATCGGTATCCGTACGCGTAACAGAATTCGCATAGACGACCGTAGAGCCTTTCTCGCCTTTGCAGACATGTGCCCCCAGTTCAATAGCCTGGCGAAAGGTCATCCAGATCGGAGCCGTATAGCCTCTGTCCACGCTTGCGCACCACAGCATGAGGATATTGATGCCGGAATATGGCGTGCCATTGTGACGTAATGGACGGGTAATCTTTCCGGCGGCATGCTCGGCGCTCCAGGGTTTCATCCATGGCCGGACCCCCTGTTCAAGGTCTGCGATGATGTGGTCCGTCACGCGTGTGTAAATGTCTGTTCGAGATGTGCTGGTGTTCATGAAGTCCTCTTTTTTGAAGTTGGTGTTTGCTCTCTCGCCAGGAACGGAGAGCAATACCAACCCGAAGGAAAAAGGAGGACGGCGCGAAGCGGCGCAGGGGCGTGCCGTAGGGACCGAATTGCACAGGAGAGTGACAGCGCTTCTTAGTGCTGGCGCGACCTGTGCGGGGACCGATGGTGGAACAGCCCCTGAAGCCGCCGTGTATGAACACCAGCTCACAAAAGATGAACACCCGAAGCGGGCAATAAATAGCTTGCAGAGTGTACGGCTATACCGTACACTAGAAGCAGATGGTTATTCGATCCGTGCGTCACCGGGGCCTGAAGCGCCTCCTTGAGAGCGATCAAACCAGGGGGCTGCGTCCCGACCTGGTGAACCGGGTCCGCAATATCCTGACGGCGTTGATTGTGGCCGAGGATATGACCATGTTTCGAAAGGGTGCGCCTCCGGGCTGGCGGGTGCATCAGCTTTCCGGGGACCGGAAAGGGACGTGGAGTATTTCCACGTCGGGCAACTGGCGGATAACCTTTGAAGAAGAAGACGGCTACTTGGATTTGTTAGATTTGGAGGATTACCATTAATGGCACAGAAAGGAATTAAAATCGGGATGAAGCCCTCCCATCCGGGGGCGTTCATCAGGACCGAAGTCATTGACGATTTGGGATTGAGCGTTAGCAAAGCTGCCGACATTCTGGGCGTGCGCCGGGCCACGCTGTCCGTCCTGCTCAACGAAAAAGCATCGCTGACGCCAGAAATGGCGCTGCGCCTGGAGAAGGCGTTCCGTCTCAGCATGGAGATGTTGCTCCAGATGCAGGCCTGGTACGACAGCACCGAGATGCGCAAGCAAGCCGGGAAGATCAAGATCGAGCCGTTTGTTCCGGCCTAGCCTGTTTCGCTAGGGATTCTCGCCAAAAAAAGCAATGACGGGGCAGTTCGGCCCCAAGATATGAACCCTGCCGTGAATTCCCAAATACTCGCACTCCCGATATCGAGGATGGGAATAGGTTCCAGTATAGGTGTACACCACGCGAAGATGTGGTGTTTCAGGCAAGAGAAACGGCGTTGCCAATGCAATGAATGGAACAAGTGGAAGACAGGCAATCAGGATTCTGATCCCCACCCGAATCAGGGCCCATATACCCCACCCCCAAGAAAAAGGTTTGCTAAATCTCTTATAGCTGAGAACCTTGGCCTGCTTCATCGGTCCCTCACCTTCAGTATTTCAATCGAACGCGCGCTTTTCCTTGTAGCTTGCTGCCAAACAAGGGATTGGCTGCAACCCAATCAGCCCATGGATACACTTCCGAGTATGATACCTTAAGTGCTTTTATCGGTGGCAGGTTACGGATAAAGAGGATCGTATCGGTAAACTGCCTCACTTCATCGGGGGTGAGTAAGCGCCGCGCTTGCTCACTCACGGATTGGACGATGGGGTCGTAACGCATCCGTCCTAAGTTGACGTGCAGAGATTTTACCGTCTGCTCACCCAGCATCCGGGAAATCAGTTCGCAGGTTTTTGATCCGCTAGCGCCGAAGATTTGCTTCACTTCGGTTTGAGACAGGAGGGTTTCTAAACTTTCACGGCCATAGACGCGGGCATATTCTTCGAGCTCTTGAATCACAAACCAGACTCGGATTCCGAACTCCCTCAGGCCTGTGAGGGAATTCGATAGATTTTCGATTCTAAAATTCGTCGCCTCATCTAACAGGAAAAAGACCGGCTTCGTGTTTTGGCACCGTGTCAGTTCGGTGATCGCTGCCCAGCCCAGGAGCCCCATCCACGGCGCAAAGACTTTCATCTTTGTCGGATCGGCGATTAAATAAACAGTCACGGGATTCTCTTTAAGGTCCTTGAAGCGAAAGTCGCACGTGCTCGTACTTTCCGCTAGCCAACCACTGGATGAAAAAGGCGCTAGGGCTTGAACTGCTCCCTCCAGAAAACTATCCACTTGGCGCGTATCTTGGCCGGTCAATTTGTAATGGAGCTCTGCCGCCATGTCTGCGAGTTCTCCATTCAAGATGGTTGATGCCATAGCCATTTCGCAGACCTCGATTAATTGTTTTACATTGCGCAGCAAACTGAGCACCTCGCTCAAGGTGGCTTTACTTGCCCCGTGAAACACGACCAAGTAAATGAGCACCAATTCAATTATCTTTCGTGAACCGCTTCGAAAGAATACGTTTTCGCCGGGTGATGAAGGTTCCGGGTACAGTTGGAGTGAAATGGCTTGGCCGTCGGCAACCAAGTCTTTTGTTCTGTCTGAATCCAACCAGTCGTCGAGAAGGATTTGAAGAGGATTGTAGCGGGCCGGTATCCCAAGATGATCCATGTACAAATGCGCGGGATTTACACAAAACACTTGCTGACGGTGTTGTTTTTCCCGCAACGATTTGGTCATTACGGCCAGCGTGCCCTTGAAATCGCTAACGATGGTGGGAAGAGAACTATGGCACAAGGCCGGAACCGAAAATGCAATGGTCTTGCCCGACCCGGCGGGCGCGAGTGTCAGCCCATGAATTTCGCCATCAAAAAACAGCGGGCGTCCCTTAGTATCGCAACCCAGAAACACGCCGGACGTGTCATAGAGTCCGGCATGTTTTAAGTCCTTGGTTGACGCCCAGGAGGCCGAGCCACGCTGCGTGGTTTTGGCCATGGCCTCACGTCGTATGAGCAGGTTCTGAAGCCGCATCAGCGTCAAGCCTGTGGCTCTGAACCCTAGGGACAGAGCGAGAATGCCCAGAACATAGGGCAGGATAGGAAAGGCAGCTTGGAGCGCGAGACTTTTCCAGGCTGCCCAACCAAATAACCCCGCAAAAGCGAACATTAAGACCAGCGAGCGTTGTTGCTGGGGCCGCTCATACATGAAGCATCCTCCCTTATCGGATCGCTGGAGCCGCCTGTGCTGTACGGACGCCGATGACTTCAAGCGGATCGATGACCAGCCACGCAGCGTTCCTCGCCCGGCGATTGGTGATCGTTTCCTGTCTTCCCAATCCTCCATTGCCTTCCTGCGCTAGAATGTGAAACGCCCTGGCATAGGTCTGACCATTTAGATAAATCCTGACTTCGCCCTTTACTCCACCGGGAGCACTGCCATGGAAGAAATTCACCGCCAGGAGCAGCAAATTCAGATCGACCGGTACATGATAGGCGAGCGTTTCGTGGCCATTCATGGCACGGGGAGAACTCGTCCAGTCTTTGAAATACTTTCCGTCAGGCGTTTCGAGATTCAGGTAGGAGAGTGCCGGGTGTGCTGGCGAAAGCAGCCCATAGAGATCCAAGTCGCACCTGCCGCATTCCCAGGTAATTCCCACCTCGACATTCAAGGCCTGCCGCACCACCCCAGCATCTAGAGGGGTGCTGCTTAAATGCCGCTCATAGATTGAGGTTTGCTGCTTCACCACGGGAGGACGCACCAAGATCATTTCCAGCTTGTCCGTGGGTTCCAATTTATAGTCATGCTTCGGAACTAGAGCTTTGGTTTTCACCCGTTGAAACATGGTGGGTAGATCGCTTGTAAATGTGGAGAGTTGACCGCCTTGCCCTTCGATAAAGAGGGTCCAGAAGCGGTGCACAAAATATCCATGATTATCGCTTTGTCTCCAGTCCTCGTTCTGGAACGCAAGATGAATCCGCCGCTTTGTCAGGTGTGTGGCCTGTCCCCTGATTCCGTAGGGCGTATTGCTGCGGGTATTGGTAAAATGCCCATCGCCGGGGATACGATTTTTGCTCATGGTAAAAATCTTGTCCTTGGGGTCGTCGTAGAGGGGGTTTCCGAGTAAGATCACGTCAGAGTCCTGTGTGGTTGGATAATTCGCACCAATAAACTCCAATGCCTGAGGCATGCGAATGGCACCTGTGACGGTTGGCTCAGACCCTCCTTGGGGTTTTCGAGCTGCACTCACGAATTGAAGCAGAGCGTTCACCACCTGCTTGTTGTAGTTAATTTTGGCCTTGGGGTGGTGGTATGCGGGATTGGCTGGCACGACAAAAGCGCCTAAGGACTGAACACGGTATCCATCGAAAATGAAGCAAGAGTCACCTGGCTCTAGCGTTTCGGTTAGGAAGATCAGAACGGATTTGACCTGCCGTTCCGCTGCAGCTGCTTCAAGGTATGGAGACAAACCAATGGCTATGTCCCGCGCGGAGGCCGGGCTCTCGACACTAAGAAGGAAAAGCAGGGCTAACAGTAAAAGATTCAACAGTTTCATGAGACGCCTCCTATTGGAAGATTGCGGGACAGGACTCAGCTCTTCAAACCGCCGTCGAATGGCATGAAATAGGGCGACCGCCTCAGCGATATGCGCTTGTCTCATTGATTTCAGCTGCATGAGGCGTCCCACCACAGCCATTCGCCGATTGTGCACCGCGTCATATTCGGATTCGTGTGTGCGACGTTCGAGCGTCAGATAATCCCATTCAGGGTTGTTGGTGATGAGGTCGCCTGCATACCGGCTGTAGATGTGCATTGCCCCTAAAAACAGGCAACTGCCTGCCAGCATTTCGCTACCAAGTTGACTGGTCGTGAACCAGACGGCTGTCGGGTCGCTGTCTTGTGCCAAAGAGTCGAAAATATTAGTGGGTGCCCCTATCTGAAAATTCTTGGAAAACAAGTAGACCCACGCCAGCATACTTGCGGCAGTTAAACTCAGGAGACTAATGGTGTAACGATGTCGCGAGCGATCAGTGTCGAGAAAGTCACCCAAGAAGTGAATAGAGACTGATCCGCACGGCAAAAGGAAGGAAAGGAGCACCGCCAGGATTGGGTGCTCAATGAAGACGGGTTCTGCCCGCATCATGATGGCTGCATACACGTTTGACGATCCGGCGGCGAGGACTACGAGCATGAGTCCAACTGCCAATGGAAAATTCATTTGATCTTTTAGAGTCCATTCCTTGAAGGGAACTGGTTCATTACCCGTGACTTGTTTTAAATCGGCTACCCTCGTATAGCTTTTCGTATTCCGCTCCTGCTTTTTGTTTTCTGCTAGGCGCTCTGCGGGACCACGCAGTTTCTCCTCCAGCGCATCACATTCCTGCGATAGAGTTTCCATTTCCCCCGCATAGTGCTTTCCAAAGTCATTCTCAGCATGAATCGCGACATTCTTTTCGGCTTCTTTTACATTGGCATTTGCGACCTCCGCATTGATAAAGGCTAGCCGTGTGGCGGCAAGTTCAGACTGGATTTGCTGATCACGCTCTCTGTAAGGGTCGTCTGGCGTACTTAAGTTCATGCGGAACCTCCTTGAAAAGGATGAATGGCTCACAATCTGTGACGGACAATAACTTAACCGCCGAACCGTTCCGGGAAAGACGGTTCGGCGGGCGCTTCGGATTACCAGCCCAGTGGCGTGTGCAGATAGCTGCATCGTGGGGTCTCTGTTCCCCGCCAGTACCTTGCGACGGAACACTGCACTAATAGCTCGATAGCCTGGAGCTTCGGTAAACATCGGCACATATAGCGCGGACGAGTGCCGGTCTGGTCAGCTTTTCTAAAATTCGAAACCCAACGTCGTCCACTTTCGTTCTCATCGGGGAAGATTTCAAAAATGAACGGGATCCCAAAACTATCGCCGCTGGGATATCTGAAGTGAATTCCTAGGTACTCAGCATCTCGAAACAGTTCCTCGATGGCTGTGATCAGCCCCGCACTCGACAGGTGGGTGAGTAAACCAGCAGTTTTCCAAAGCCACGAATAGCACTCTGGACACGTGAGTTGAGCTGGAGTGGCAAGGAACATAGTTTCGTTCCGAGATCGACCTCCCATGTTTTACATCCCTCCCTTCATCACAGAAACGATGGTATTTACCTGATGCATGACTCCCTCCTTTGTTGCAATTCTGTTTGCCTGTACGACCAGAATAGCGAAAGACACGAAACACTCTTTCCCGAGCACACCCCGACCATTCCCCGAGCATTTCCCGCGAGACTATTAGCCACGAAAGTTGAAACTAGAAGGAGAAGAGGATTCGCTGCGAACGAATGATGAATGGGTCAGAAATCGCAGTTACAAGTAAGGTACAACACGCTGTGCAGATGGGAATTAGATAGAAGTTTCTCTAGTGGGCAGGGTTGTAAAGGGGTTCAAATGCAGAGGCACCTTGGACAAAAAATGGAGCCCAGAGCCCCACTGGAGCATAACCCAGTTCCTCGGTTAACAATCCAATGGTGCTAAATTGAGCGTTTCGTAGAGCATCAGCAGGAGATTGTTTATGAAGATTCCTATAAAATGCAATCATCTGATTCGGAGCATCCTCGTCACTGATTGCCCATAAACTCATTACTAAATTCCTTGCTCCAGCCAAGGAGAATGCGCGGCGCAGCCCGAAAACGCCTTCTCCTAAACGCGGAAGTCCCACTCCCGTATGACAGGCAGAAAGAACTACCAAATCGCAGGTGCTAAAATTCATACCGCTAACTTCTAGTGCTGTTAGGTAAGCATCCCCTTCATTCTTCGAAAGCATTGAAGGAGATTTTCCCCTCCCTCGTGAAAACACTAACCCAGAGAGCAATAGGGGGTCACGACGACTGTTTTGACTAGCCTCAGTCTCACCCAGATCGGATGGTTCATTTTGCAAAAAATATCCATGCGTAGCTAGATGAAGAATTCTTGGTTTTTTTGCTTTATGTAATGCGCGCTTTGTTGCTGAGTATCCCGTTAACACTTTGTGTCCTCTCCGGCCTCGAATTAAGGGGATTATAGATTCAATCTCTAGTTTCGTATCCGGCAACATTTCAAAATTAGGCAAGCCATTGCTCTTGGATGCATATTTTACATTTGCTACTGCTAGAAACTCGATTTCACTCATATCTTGTCTTTTAGTTTCAGCCGCGACTTCCTTACCGCTTGTCAAATACGCCAAAGGATATTTTTCGATCAAGAAACGACCTTCGTTATCAATTAGCGCTGCAAATGGTGCCAGATTGAGTTGTTCGTCTGGAGATATGAATATCTGTTTAGGATGATCAAGTAATTGCTCCACAGGTGCCCAAACGGCTTGATACAATTTCCTAAGCGCTACAGCAGTTTCAGCCCGTAGTGCTGGATTGATTTGAGGGTTTTCGCAATTGAACATGGCCAACTCTGAATCAATGGCGGTTCGTGACGATCTGACAAGCTCATCAAGAACTGTCGTTGCCCCCAAATCGACGAGATTGATCTTGTGTTGAGGAGTGACCACAAATGCAAAAGTTCTTAAGAGTGGATCTCGTTCACTAATCGGAACTTCATCCTCACGAACGTCAGGGCAATCTATAATGGTGATGTATTCGACAACAGATGTATTTGAAGGCAACTTGCCCAAGAAATCTTGTATATCCACATTTCTGTTCATAAACTGCCTCGCAAAAGCTTTACTTTTCTCAAACAATCTACGTTCAATCTTTGAAATCTCCAATTTGATACGATCAGATTCATGGTCAAATGACTCAGTATCCAAGCCAAGCCTTCCAGGTCAGACAACGGTAAAATTCACCAGCTGACCAAATAAATCTAGACGGGTTGCACAGTCTTTCTGTGCATCTTCAGGTAGTTCACTACGGATAAGATTGTTTATCCTGCTTTGCTCATCTAACACCAATCCTTTGCACCGTAGCGTCCATTTATACCCATTACGAATTTCTTCTCCGTTGCTGGCATGTTTGACTGTTAATGACAGAAAACGATGTACACGAAAAATAAAGTTCAATAAGGAAACCGTCTTCATCTCACCAACAGCGGCGACATTTAGCTTATGTTGGGCATTAGTATAGAATACTTCCAACGATTGCCTGAGAGCCTGAAGGCCTCGTGAAAAAGACTTCTTACTTATATACAGTTCGCCAAGGTTCCGTAATACTGACCCAACGTGCACGTGTTTAGATCCAAAACGATTGCGCCACATCTCCATGGCTTTTGAAAAATATTCCTCAGCTTCGTCGAAGTCTCCACGGCTTTCAGCCATGACCCCTAGGCAATTCAATACATTGGCGTAGTCATCACACTTAGGACCTGGTGTTTGCTCCTGAATTTGGACAACGTGTTCCAGTGTTTTTTTTGCTTGATTCGTTTTCGATACCGCCAAATAGCGTGCGGCCAAGGAACTGCTCGTAGACACGAGACGGGGATGTGATGGTTCCAACTGCTTCTTGAAAATTGTCAAAGCCCGTTCCAAGTAGATGATGGCTTGCTTTACATCTGTTTTGTAAATATGGCTGGCATCAGCGAGAGTGATCGCTACCTCTATATCATCTGCGCCCAGGGCACTTTTAAATATTTGCAGAGCTAGGTCGTATAATTCTTTTGCTCTCTGTAAATCGCCTGTCGATTCATAGAGACCTGCAAGATTTCTCAGGCTAATTGCAAATTCAGGATGATCTAACCCATAGATCTCTTGTCGCGTCACAAGACTCTGGGTGAAGAGTTCCTCAGCTTGCTGAAAGTCACCGAGTACTTCGTTTACTCTTGCGAGCTTGTCGAGCACCTTACTTCGCTCTATTCCAATTTCATCTATATAATTGTTTTTACTTATTATATCGTACAGCTTAATTGCTTGCTCAAAATGTTCCTGAGCCTTAAGGAGCTGGCCAACTTTTTCATGAATAGAGCCTAGCAGTGCTTTGCCCGAAGCTAAACTGGCCACCCGCAAAACTACATTATCCTGACCTTCAATATGGTCAAGCTTGTACTCGACGGATTGTATGTAGAGCGTCATCACAGGGATCGCTTCAAAATATAATCCGTCGTCGCAAAGGGCATATGCTTTATCAAGCAGTTTGATCAGGTCATCATCTGAAATGCTCTCAAGCCCATCTTCATCAAAGGATACCCTCATCGTCTTACCGTCCAAGCCAAGAAATCTCCCCAAATTTTGCAATGAGCTCGGTGGTACTTTGCTACTCTTTGATCTCAGAGAATCGAGCCACATCCTTGCGATTTCAGCGATCGGATCTTCGGATATGTTCTCGGCAAACACCTTTGAGAATTCATCCATATATGATGCCCCCCAACTGTGCTGAATTTATTCCCGGACAATTCTTACACAGAGCAAGTAACTTTTTCGACGATCCTATCCTTCTGACGTCGAACCGAGGACATCCGCTTTCATGCATAAAATGCTTACTCAGCGATGCCGAGCTGACAGCAGAAATTGTCATGAGGATGACGGATATGATCTGAGAGAGGGCATAGACGATCCGCTCTTCGGTTAACCTTGCCGTCTCACAGATCCTCTTTCTATGCTTTGATCGGAGGACCGCCGAAGCCGCAATGTTACTCTACTAATTTCGGTCTGCCGTGGTTTTTTTGGTGAGCTGTCACAACCTAATGACGACAGGGGAATGAACCACGATTGTTCACGTAGGCGAATTCTCTCTATGTTTCAGAACATTATCAATTGCCCATGCTCGATAGTCTATGCCTTCCCTCCGCGCTTGCTGCCTCTCCTTCCTTAGTAGAAACAAGTCCAGTCCAACGTTGTTATAAGCTGTCATGGCAACATCCGAAGGCAACTGGCCCTCATTATCTTTCGCCAAATAATTCAAGTCTTGCCGACGCCGCAAAATCTTGAACACATCAATTAATTGATACTTTGCGATAATATGCAAGGCTGTCCCTTCAGTTCCTCCCACACGAACGTTAATGTTTTTTACAGAGGGAATTAACCGCTCTACTTTGGAGACATTGCCCTCACAAACGGCGATGAGAAATTCAGTATCAAGGCTTCGCTTCGGCATTCCGTCTTCCCTATCATTCTCTTTAGGATCGCGTAGGGTGAAAGCTGGTTCACCGCGCATCGTACGCTTTCTGAATACTTTCACTACTTTCTCAACTCTGTCAAAAGAAACCGGTATCCTACTGATAAAGAACATTGATTCTCCCTGGTCTCTTATGATCGATTGACTCAATTCTTGTCCTCCCTGCGCTCCATATGCCCCTAACATGAATTCTTGAACGCGGGCATTCAGGGCTTGTATGGAATGGGTGATGTATACCCGGCGGATTTGTTCTTGCCCTTTTCGGACTTTGAGAAATAAAAGCAGGCCGTCGCCCGGAGGGACAATTGCCCATCCAGAGATAGTATGATCCTCTGGCGCTGACTCTGTTTGATGTGAGGACCACCCTTCGACTTGATAGAGCGAGTGGTTGGGAAGCGGTTCGAATCGCAATCCTTTTGGGCGAAAGTCGCCATCCAATTTCTTTCTTGCGAAATATGTTCCTGTGAAACTCTGCCTCTGAAAAGCTGACTCATTCGTTCCAGTCTTAAAATAGTTTAACAGGGCAATTGCCGCCGAATAGTCTTCTTCCCCCTTCTCATGAAAGTTTTGAGGCAGAACATCTTGTTCAAGAAGGAATTCATATATCACACGACGGACCCACATTTCGGGAATAGAGCGTGTCCGTTGTCCTGTGCTATGCGATTTTTCTCCATCAACGAAACGTTCCAATTTCTTCCCTAGTAAGGGCCAACGATCTTCAGCTTTCTCTTCCATCTCACGGGTAAGAACGAATTCATCATTAGTCCCCCTGAGCCATAGCTCAGGCTCATCAGCTTTGATTAGTTCCACGACAACAGACTTGTATGCCTGTGAAAGCTGGATGTCTGAGGCCACACGGGCCCATGACAGGTAGCCTCCGCGATTAGCCGTTTGTACGCTTGTTTGATATTTCCTTAATCCTCTGCGTAGAAACTCATTTTGCGCTGACGTGAATATCTCTTTGTTTGGGTTTTGTGGGAATTTCATGGTGTTTTCGCAATAGAAAACGGGTAAGGATAAACTATATCTGGGTAGGATGTCATAAATAACATCAGGATACGCGTCGCATGCGAATCGACCCCCGTGACCAAAATGGCACCCACCGGTGGCCTTCTGTAAAGATCTCGCTAGTTGAACGTCCCATTTATAACCAATCGATTCAGTTGCTGCTCTAGGTTCTTTCGTGAACATCCATACTGCGCAGCTAATTCGGCAACTGTGCCTTCTCCTGCCTCAATTCTCGAATGCGCTAAAACTACCTCCTCAAGGATAGGGTTGCGTGGTCTGCCAATGTGCTTCCCGCGCAGTTTGGCTGCTGCCATGCCTTCCTTTGTCCGTTGGATTAGTGTCTGTCTTTCAAGCTGAGAAAAAGCGGCCATAACGGTATATATGAATTCACCCGATGGAGTTGACGTATCGACATTCAGGTTGACGATATGGAATTCTATTTCTCGGCGTCGTAGTTTTTCCACTTCCTGCAAGGCATCTATCGTACTGCGGAATGCGCGATCTATGTCCCAAACTACCAACGTGTCGCGTGGCTGAAGCTTCTCGATGACCTTTTGATATACGGGGCGTGTTTTGCTAACTGCCGAAAGCTTTTCCATGTAGAGTTCATCACATAAGTCCTTTAGCCCATCCTCCTGGCGGTCCTCCTTCTGGCCTTGAGTTGATACTCGCAAATATCCAATCTTCATGACGGTCCCCTTTCATGCGAAGCGGGAAACGATTCCGCTCTTGAAAAAGGGAACCCTTTTTTATCGCCATATCCAATTTAGGACTTATCACTCAGACTGGCCATGACAAAATAAGGAAACATTGGGGTTTTCCACGAAGGCGTTCTAACAATGACATTATCAGGGGAAAGGGTTCCCTTTCCCGTCAAACTCGGGCCGCAGTTTGTAAGATCAATTGTGAGCTTAAGCTTGGCGTTCAGGCAACAGTCCTGCTTACAGTCGCGCTTGCTCTTATGAGTCAGAGTTTTCCGATGGCTAGCTGTTCCATCGCCAATGCCGCCAACCCGGATACCGCCAAGCCGAATTCGATTTTACAAAAGCGCGAAGCGTGGATGGATGCGTCTGACTATTCCGTTACCCATCGTGAAGTCGCCTTTGCAGTAAATGGACGGACGCCGGATGCAACCAATCGACAGATTGCTGAATTTGTCAAAGGCCGCCTCGCCGAAAAGAACGTCACAAGCACTTACTTTACCGGACGGGAGGAAAGCATTGGAGTCAGCTTTTATTTTTACATTGATGGACATCAATATGGTCCCGTGGGGCTCACAAAATTAATATCCGCAATAGACGAAGTGGCAGGCCATTCTCGTGGACTTCAGAGGTTGGCACCATAACCAGCACACGAGAAACAATTTAGCTAGGGGCTTTCGGGCCTTTGTGGGAAGGAATATCCCCAGTTACAAGCTCTGGTTCTTTTATAGTCGTAGCTTCGCCAGCCTTTGCAAACGTCGAGGTGATTGACTTCAGTTTTGAATCTGTTCCTGATCCAATACCTGCTTTCTCTGCAAAGGATAGTGCAGCAATCTGGCCAAACATTGTGGCTGCCTCCTGAACCTCTATAGTTTCGCCATCACCTGTGTTCACAGAACCCGCGATATCTTGAACCTGCTGAGAAGCATTCGTGTCACGCCAGACCTCCTGAACTCCAGGTGCGGTGCTCTGTTCGAAAACTTCCTTTATCTTTTCTATCTTCAGGTGATCAGGTAAGTCAGAGGCTTCTATCTCGGTGACCTGTTCCTCAAGCTCATCTCGTTCTTTAATCAGCTTTTCTCGCCTCTCCAAGTAGTCCTTCAACTGTTGCTGTTGCATGAGCCACTGGCGGAGCAGCGGATCATCAGGGTCAAGATCGCCACGTTTCAACTTCTCTTGCCAATCCTTGCCGAATTGCTTGCTCAGCAGTTCCTCGGTTGTGGCCAGTTCTTCTCGCAGCTCTTCGATCTGTGCGTTCGTCTCTGCAATTCGCTTGTCGAGTTCTTCAAGCCGTCGTTCCAGCTCTTCACGCATCTGCTGAAGCAACTGGCGCATGGCATGTTCAAATTTCTCGTCTTCCTTCTTCTTGGATTCAAGGGCAACCTTACTGACAGCAGTCGAGCTTATGTTTTGCCGTCCGAACCTTTCCCCCAGGTCGTTGCCATCCCGCGCACGCTCCAGATCATGCTGAGTCAGTTCCTTTTCCTTCCGGACGACCGCAGTAACCGGGTCATCGTCCGTTGTGCTGTCCTCATCGCCCGCCATCATCGCCCAGCTATCATCACACCGCATTTCATATGACGGCTCCATTTTCGCAAAGAAAGGTAAAGGCATTACTAATTACGGCGGCACGTTAACCTTTCATTAAGAAAAACCGAATTCGGTTTGTATGGATTGACTTTTTCTTATCATGTAACATATACAGTTACATGATGAAAGATAATCGACTGTCTGGAGCACTTCACGTCCTTCTTCACCTGGCGATGCAGGACAGCCCGGTGACCTCCGAACGGCTTGCCCAGATGTTGGACACCAACCCTGTCGTCATTCGCCGATTGATGTCCGGCTTGAGGGAACAAGGGTATGTCCGATCAGAAAAAGGGCACGGAGGAGGATGGACGCTTGACTGTGATCTCACCAAGGTCACTTTACGGGACATCTTCACTGCCCTCGGAAGTCCTTCAATTCTCGCGCTCGGGAGTCGAAACAAAATCCCTGCCTGCCTGATCGAACAGGCAGTGAATGCCGCGCTCGGTGAGGCGTTTCATGCTGCCGAAGCTTTGTTACTCGAACGGTTTGGCGACGTGACGCTTGCGAAGTTGAATGCCGACGTAAGAAAGCGCCTTGCTTCCCGTAGCCCTCACTCTCACCTGGAGCATGCTTACTGACGATGACACATGACCACACACAAGCATTCACCGATCCTGAGGCCGTGGCGAGATATGCGGACGGCCCACCCCGAGCCGTGCCCGGCTACTACGCGATGCAAAGTATGACCACGTTGCTGCTCGCTGAGCGCATTGCAGAAACTGGCCGCGTATTGGTGCTCGGAGCTGGAGGCGGCCTGGAGTTGAAGACGTTTGCCCAGGCTTATCAAGGTTGGCAGTTCGATGGCGTTGACCCCAGTGCCGAGATGCTGGAGCTCGCCCGTCAGACGCTCGGCCCACTGGCAGCACGCACGCATTTACGGCAAGGCTACATAGATGATGCCCCCGAAGGACCGTTCGATGGTGCGGCCTGTCTGCTGACCCTACACTTTCTGGACCTGGCTGAGAGGCGGCATACGCTCACTGAAGTTCGGCGACGCCTGAAACCGAATGCACCATTCGTGATGGCCCATTTCAGCGTGCCACCGGACGGCCAAAGGGCGCTCTGGCTCTCGCGATATTCTGCATTCCTGGTCGCGTCGGGTATCGAGCCCGAGAAAGCAGTAAAAGCTCGCCAGGCGATTGACGCGCAAGTACATATTCTCACCAGCGAGCAGGATGAAACGCTGCTCCAGGAGGCGGGGTTCTCGAATGTGAGCATGTTCTATACTGGCTTTACCTTTCGCGGCTGGGTAGCTTACGCCTGACAGGGAGCCCGATGTCATTTCTTGATCCGTAGTCCAGTGGATCGGCCCTTTATAACTTCGAGACTCCCGGGAAACCCGCAGAAATCCGCCATTTTTAACCCTTCCTTAAATCCATAGTTGTATTCTGTAAATAGATACCGCCTACGGCTGTATGCACCACTTTGGCTGAATTGGATCGGCCATGATACGCCTCACTCGCCGGGTTCCCAGCAGGATGCTGGACCTCTGATAAAGACATACTCGATAGTTTTTTCAGTTCAGTTGGTGAGCCCCCTGCTTGATGAAACACGATGCCTTTAGACATTGAGAAATACAGACACTACCTGGTCGGGTTTGACTTGTCTCCTGAGGAACAAGCAGAGTTGATCCGCAATGTGTGGGCAGTTTTAGAGAGCTTTGTCGATCAAGCCTATGGGCGGCATCCCAACCAGCACTGCCGCCAAAAGCTCAAAATTAACGATTTACAGAACCCTATTGGTCTCCTAGAATCGGAGGTCAGCAATCATGTAGATGAAACTCACATCACCAAGTTTGATTCGTAAAACTTTGAGGCCGAGCATGAAGAACAGTCCGAAATCACGCAGTGAATGGGAGCCCCGTCAGGGCTCCAAGGCAGTGATTTACTGCCGCGTGTCCAGTGCCGCCCAGGTTAGGAAAGGCGACGGGCTAGGTTCCCAGGAAACACGATGCCGTCAGCTTGCTCAGAACAAAGGGTATGAAGTCGTCGAAGTGTTCCGCGATGAAGGGGCATCGGGCGGGATGGTTGACCGACCCGGCATGCAAGCGATGCTCAAATTCCTGAAAGCCCAAAAACGTGATCAGTACGTGATTCTGTTAGACGACATATCCAGGCTTGCGCGTGGACTACATGCCCACATTCAATTACGAACCTTGATCAGCGGTGTTGGGGCAAAACTCGCTTCTCCCTCCATTGAGTTCGGCGAGGATTCTGACAGTGTATTGGTCGAGAACCTCTTAGCCAGCGTCTCTCAGCATCAACGGCAAAAGAACGCCGAGCAAACGAAAAACCGCATGAAGGCACGGGCCATGAACGGATATTGGGGGTTCAATCCACCCATCGGATATCGGTTCTCCAAAATTCCCGGCCATGGCGGGAGAATGTTGGTGGTAGATCAGCCGGTGGCTGGGGTCGTCCGGGAAGCCTTAGAGGGGTATGCCTCCGGACGGTTTGAAACCCAAAACGAGGTACGGCTATTTTTGGAGAGGTCGCCTCACTACCCGAAAAACAAGAATGGCACCGTTCATTTCCAGAAGGTCAGCACACTGCTGGGGAAGGTGATCTACGCCGGTTACCTGAACATTCCAGAATGGAGTATCTATCTGCAACCAGCCAAACACGAGCCACTCATTAGTTTCGAAACCCACCAAGCGATTCAAGATCGGTTGAAAGGCACTGCCAAAGCTCCGGCCAGGAAAGACCTGCAGGATTGCTTTCCCTTGCGAGGATTTGTCGTGTGTGCCGATTGCAGCAAGCCTATGACCGCCTGTTGGTCCTCTGGGCGCTATGCCAAGTATCCCTACTACTTGTGCGCCACCAAAGGCTGTCTGGCTCGTGGAAAATCCATCAGGAAGGAAGCCTTGGAGAAGGACTTTGAGAGCCTCCTCGGACAGCTACGACCCACCCCGAACCTTTTCTATATGGCCAGTGAGATGTTCAAAGAGCTCTGGGAAGACCGGACACGGCTAGTGAGCGAGGAGGCTCAAGCCATGAAGGCACAGCTTCCGGTATTGGAGCAACGAATGGGCAAGCTTCTCAACCGACTCGTTGAAACTGACAATGGAATAGCGATTCACAAATACGAGGCCGAAATTGCACGGTTAGAGGGAGAAAAAATCCTTCTCAGAGAAAAAATCGAGAAGTGTGGGCTTCCTCTCGAACCGTTCGAAGATTGTTTTCGAACCGCGATGACGTTCCTTGCAAATCCTTGTCATTACTGGAGTTCTGAGCGTCTGGAAGACAAGAGAATGGTCTTAAGACTGGTCTTTGCCAAGAAACTGGCATACCAGCGAAATGAGGGCTTTCGAACCGCAAAAAATGAAGAATTATCTCTGCCTTTCAGATACTTGAAAAACTTTGCTACCGAAAAGTGTGAAATGGTGCGCCCGGCAGGAATTGAACCTGCGACCTACGGGTTCGAAGCCCGGCGCTCTATCCAACTGAGCTACGGGCGCAATGGGGTACATGAATCATGTTCTGGCGAGACTTGTCAAGGATGAGGAAGTCGGTTGAAGCGGCTAGAGTCGTTCCAGAATCTCGTCGGCGACTTGGGTGAGCGATTTCCCCTCGGTCTCGATGACATGGTTGGCAGCGGCTTGATACTTCGGTGTCCGCTCACGAAGCACATCCTGAATCTCATCGATAAAAGACTTGGTTCCGGTGAGGGATGGTCTTTGCGTATCCGACCCAATTCGCTTGGCAATGGTCTCAACTGAGGCAGTCAGCCAGAACAGCTTCCCTGTGTGTTTCAGCCCTTCGACATTTTTCGATCGAAGGATGGCGCCCCCGCCGGTATCGATCACGACCTCATCCCGGCCCGCTAGGTCCTGACAAATCTTCGTTTCGAGATCGCGAAAATACTCCCATCCATTTTTCTCAACGATCTCGGGAATGCTCTGGCCGGCCAACCTCACAATCTCCGCATCGGTCGACACCAAGACACGCCCAAGTCGTGCCGCCACAATCTTCCCAACCGTGCTTTTTCCCGTACCTCGGTAACCGATGAGCACCACATTCATCGGAAATGAGACTCCAAGACCTGGCGCATCACCTCAACCGGAGCAGGCTGATCCGTCCATAGCTCAAATTGCGCAACCGCCTGATTCAGGAACATGTCCAACCCATGAATTGTCCTGCAGCCAGCATGCCTGGCATCTTTGAGCAGTCGGGTTTCGCGTGGATTGTAAACAATGTCCATGACAGCCAGGTCGGCATGGAGTAGCGAGGCAGGAACACAGGTGGTCTCGGCTTTCGGAGACATCCCAACCGGGGTGCAATGAATGAGTACGTGCGCAGCAGAAAGAACCCGACGAAGGGTAGGCTCATCCAGATACGAATCCTCTACCGTGACCGCTGCCGTAGCACGAATATCCTGAGCCAAGCGAGTCCGCTCCACATCCTCAATCCCCAGCAAGGTTAATTTCTCTGCGCCGGACTCAGCGGCCAGCGCAACAGCGATCGCTCGGGCAGCGCCTCCGGATCCAAGCACAACGATGCGTCGTCCCTTGATCTCAACTCCGCCCTCCCGTAAGGCCCGCAGCGCACCGGTCGCGTCCGTGTTGTACCCGGTGAGTTCACCTTTTTCAGCAACGATGGTGTTGATCGCACCGATCTTTTGGGCTGTCGCCTCCACATGATCAAGAAAAGGGATGGCGGCCACTTTGTGAGGAATCGTGACGCTCGCTCCGCGGAAATTTCCCAGGGCACGAAGCCCTTTGATCGCATCGCCGATCGTTTCCACTTGCCAGGCGAGATAAACAAAGTTGAGCCCCAATTTATGGAACGCCGCATTGTGGATGGCGGGCGACAGTGAATGTCCAACCGGATTGCCGATCACCCCACAAAACTGTGTCCGAGCATCAATGTCCATTTCTTCACCTAGCACGGAAGCTACTATCGCTCGTTGCCGCAACCACTACCCTTTATAAACGGTCATACCCCCATCAATAGGAATGGTCCCCCCAGTCATCCAGGCTGCTTCATCCGAAGCCAGATACAGAACTAGATTCGCCACTTCCTCTGGTGTCCCAGGACGACGTATCGCATATTGGGCCAGAATAGGCTGGAGCATATCCGGATTAGCCATCAAGGGGGCCGCCATAGGCGTATCGATGAGACCAGGGTTCACCACATTACAGCGAATTCCTTCCTTCGCATATTCGACGGCCAGTGCGCGCGTCAAGGCGTCAAGCGCTCCTTTGGATGCCGTATAGGCAGCTAAGCCGGAGAGACCGACTAAGCTGGCAATGGACGAGACATTCACGATCGAGCCTCGTCCTTGTTTCAGCATGTGAGGAATGACGGCTCGTGTCATGCGGAAGACCCCGGTCAAATTGATGTCGAGCACGTTCGCCCAGACAGCATCATCGGTTTCGTGGAGGCGCTTTCCAAATTCACCGATCCCCGCGTTGTTGACTAGAATGTCGATCCGCCCAAAGCTATCGATCGTTCGACGGACGACATCCAGTACATGGGTTTCGTCCGTCACTGAACCGGCAACTCCGAGTACTTTCCCCTTGTTATGTCGGATCACACTGGCCACACGATCCACTTCCTGTTGCCGACGTCCCGTGATGACAACCGATGCTCCCTCCTCGGCAAAACGTTTTGCGATGGCTTCGCCGATTCCAGCATTGCCTCCCGTCACCACGGCTACCTTGCCTTCTAATCTATTCATGCGTTCGCTCCTCTTCTGCGTCATCGAACAGACCTTCCCGGTCTCCGTCTGGAGGAGTCTCCCTCCCAACCATCGAACGGAGCAGGCCTGGCTCCACCTTTCTGGCTACGGTGATGAATCCAGAATGGGCGACCATGCGATGATCAGGCCGCACGCTCCTGCCCTGTACGGACCAGGTTCGGAGCAACGTTTCAAACGTTTCGATCATTCCGAATACCGTTGCCCGTTCAAGCGCCTCGACCGTTTGTACCACTTGGGGCACGGTGGGGACAAAACTCAGATAGATCCCACCGGATCGCAGCGCGGTAGCTGCATGGGGGACCACCTGCCAGGGCTCAGGTAAATCGAGCACGACACGGTCGAAGGGAATTCCATCGTCAAGCAGATCAATACCTTCATAGGTATTCTTCCGCAATGCCGACAGATTCGGCACGGGACCCATATAGCGATCAATATTCAGGAGTGCGGTGCGGGCAAAATCCTCCCGCATCTCATAGGTCACCACCAACCCTCGTGGCCCGACTGCTCGCAAGAGCGCCATGGTCAGTGCGCCCGAACCGGTTCCGGACTCGAACACCCGCGCACCCGGACAGACATCCGCCCACATGGGAATCAGCGCGAGGTCTTTCGGATAGAGCACTTGAGCGCCCCGCGGCATTTTCAGCACGTAGTCTCCGAAGGTCGGCCGGACCGCCAACATCTTTTTCCCGCCCGATAGAACGACAATGGTCCCATCCGGCCGCCCGATAATCGCGTCGTGAGCGATCTTCTGACCGCTGAATTGATAGGTGTCGCCCGCCTTCAACGTAAGGGCATACTGGCGCCTTTTGTGATCGACCAGATGGATGCGCTCGCCGCTTGATAATTGAGACATGCCGCGCATTCTAGGGGGTTCGTTCCGAAGTTTGCAACCAACGACCATTTCGTGACAGCATACGAATGTAGGAATTTTCGATCTACTCGCTGTTCATACCTTCGGCGCTGTTGGCGCCTTGCGCGCATGGAGTCCACAATGCGTGGCACCGTGTTTCTGTACAGATCTCTACGCAGACAGATTCTCGCAGCGGCGATGGGAGGTGCCGTCATCTCCCTGTGCATTATCCTCATGGGCAATCCGACCTATGCCGGTGACATCGTCGTTGCCAGTTATGAAGGAGTGATCAACCCGGTAGCTGCGGAGTACCTGCACGACGCTCTCGCCTTGGCCCACTCGTCGGGTGCCCAGGCTCTGATCTTCAAACTCGATACGCCCGGAGGATTGGACACCTCCATGCGCCTGATGATCAAAGAGATGACCAGTTCACCCCTCCCTGTGATCGTGTTCGTCGCTCCTTCTGGAGGCCGGGCTGCCTCTGCAGGAGTCTTCATTACGATGGCAGCCCATATCGCCGCCATGGCACCCGGAACCAACATCGGAGCAGCACACCCAGTCGCGATGGGCGGCGGTGAGATGGATAGCACGATGAAGGAGAAAGTTGAAAACGACGCAGCCGCTTACATCAAGAGTATCGCGGAGCAGCGTGGGCGAAATGTAGCATGGGCCGAAGATGCGGTTCGAAAGAGCATTTCGGCCACAGAGCAAGAAGCCTTGAAACTCAAGATCATCGATATGGTGGCTGAGAACATTCCTGCGCTTTTAAAACAGCTGAACGGGAGAAAGATCGCTCTCCCCATTGGATCAACCACCTTATTGACCGAGACCGCAATGCTCCGCGAATTCCCGATGGGGACTCGCCTGGAATTGCTCAAGGCGTTGAGTGATCCCAACATCGCCTATCTTCTGATGTCCATCGGAACCATCGGAATCATGGCCGAACTGTACAGCCCCGGGGCTATCCTCCCCGGCATCATCGGCGCCATCAGCTTGATCCTAGCCTTCTATTCGCTCCAATCGCTCCCCGTGAACTATGCTGGGGCTCTCCTTGTGATACTCGGCGTCGTGTTTCTTTTGCTTGAGATTTCAGTGACCAGCTATGGATTGCTCGCACTCGGTGGATTGGCCGCCATGACCTTAGGTGGCCTTTTCCTCATCAAGAGCGACGCACCGTTCATGCAGATATCCTTGTCATTCCTGTTGCCGACTGTCATCACAATCGGCGCCCTGGTCGGAACCGTCATCTGGATGGCCGCTAAGAGTGGGCGCCGAGGGCCAGTGACAGGAGTTGAAGGTATGATCGGAACGATCGGGATTGCGAAGACAGATCTCAACCCGCGTGGCCAGATCTTGATACAGGGGGAGCTCTGGGAGGCACTCAGCCAGACCCCGATTCGGCAGGGAGAGCCCGCGGAAGTGACGTCGATTGAAGGGCTGACGGTGAACGTAGGCCCGGTCCACAAGTAGAATGCCTGAAGACGAAGGAGCCGCTATGTCATTGCTCATACCGTTGGTTGTATTGGGGTTTGTTCTCTATGCCAGCTTCAAGCGTGTCATGGAATACGAACGGCTCGTGGTCTTTGTGCTCGGTAAGTTCCAGACGGTGAAAGGGCCTGGTATCAGGCTGGTGGTGCCTGCCCTCCAGCAGATGGTCCGCGTCAACTTGCAGACCGTCACCATGGAAGTCCCCTCGCAAGATGTCATCACGCGGGACAACATTTCCGTGAAAGTGAACGCCGTCATCTTTCTCAGAGTGGTCGATCCCCAGCGTGCCGTGCTCGCCGTTCAAGATTATCTCTATTCGACGTCGCAAGTGGCTCAAACCACGCTGCGGAGTGTGCTCGGCCAAAGCCAGTTCGATGACCTGTTATCGAAACGTGACGATATCAATGCCGAATTACAGCGGATTATCGATCAGCAGACCGAACCATGGGGGGTCAAAGTCGCTGCCGTCGAAGTCAAAAACGTGGACATCCCCCAAGACATGCAACGTGCGATCGCCCGGCAAGCGGAAGCCGAGCGGGAACGGCGGGCCAAAATCATCCATGCGGAAGGGGAATTTCAAGCCGCACAGAAACTGGCTGAAGCGGCGGACGTAATCAGTCAAAATCCTGCCGCGCTGCAGCTGCGGTATCTCCAGACACTCGTCGAGATCGCGGCTGAGAAGAACTCGACAACGATCTTCCCGATTCCGATCGATACCCTTGCCCCGTTTATAAAAGAACTGTTACGGAAATAGTGTGGCATTTCAGTCTGATCGTTGGTGCCAATTCTACATAGATGCCGCATAAGTGCGACAGTTCGTTATTCGTTCTCTCATTAGCCAGCACTAATCTTTCATATTTTTCGAGCTGATTACACCAACCGGTTCTCATCTTCAATCCAGCATCCCTTTTGCTTCGTAGAAGGAATACACCGGGAATAATTCGGCGAATCTTCTTGGCTCAATAGGACTCTAACCATGGTGAGTGATATTCAACCAGAGCAAGGGGTGACACGATGAAAGAAGACCTTCGATCCTCTGAGGGACTGGATATACGGACAAGGTTCGCCCCCGATGCCGATGACGCTAATGCAAGTGGCATATTGGGGATGATCGGTCGTGTTGAGACTGAGGAATCCGGGGCGGATGAAAAACCTCAACCGGTCATGCGTACAAGCCCGGGGGCAAGCCCATTCCTTTTGGAATCATTGTACTTCCGGTCCTTCGGCAAACGGGGACTCTTGACGCGAGAAGAAGAGGTCACGATTGCTAAGCGCGTGGACCATGGGACACGACGCATTCGAACCGCTCTGAAGCAAGCGGTGAAGGTGCTTCTCAAGTCCAAGCGCACATCTGTCCATACAGAAACAGTGAAAGTACTCCAAGTCGTGAGACGCTTGAGCGGCCTTTCAGCCACCGCACTAGACAATGCGGAGAAGGCTTTGAGCACTGCCCTGAATCCGTCGGACACGGCTCTCAGACCTGCCGCAACGACAGCAAGGCAGCTAACGGCATCGCTCGATGAAATCCGATCAGCCAGGGTTATCCTAGAACAAGGCAAGGATGAGCTCGTACGGCACAACTTGCGTTTGGTCGTCGATGTCGCCAAGCATTACACAGGACGGGGACTGAGTTTGCTGGATCTCGTGCAAGAGGGCAACATCGGCCTGATGAAAGCGGCCGAACGATATCAGCATCGGAAAGGATTCAAATTCAGCACCTATGCGACGTGGTGGATCCGACAAGGCATCACCCGCGCAATTGCGGATCAATCAAGAACAATTCGGATTCCGGTGCACCAGACTGAAGCGTCGCATCGAGTCCTCCGCGTCATGCGGAAACTTGGGCAGCAATTCGGGCGGCCCGCTCGGCTGGAAGAGATCGCTCACGTGCTGCGCATGAGACCGGAACGACTCCGCGAGACCATGCTGGCGTTTCAGGAACCAATAGCCTTAGAGGCTCCAATCGGTGACGGGGAGACACTGTTTGGCGACATGATTCCTGACCACCAGGCCATTCCACCCGATGCGCATGTCCACCGGAGCGAGTTGACCGATCAACTCGAGCGAATTCTCAGTACCTTGACGCCCCGTGAGCAAATCGTCATCAGACTGCGGTTCGGGATCGGCTATGATGAAGCCAGCACCCTGGAGCAAGTTGGTCAAAGTTTGTCCGTGACACGCGAGCGTATCCGACAAATCGAAGCCAAAGCGCTCAAGAAACTGAAGACCCCGGAGATTAAGGAACTCTTCGCCGCCATCAAGTAGAGAACCCTCTGGTTCTCCTCATGTCGGCGGCCAGGAATCTGGCCGCCGGCACGCAACTTTCCCCTGCATGGGCCATTGTGCGACAATATGCATCTCATGCAGACCTGTCTTCTCTCTAGCAGCGCTTTCCCCCATAGAAACAGACCATGGAACAGGCTTTCGCTTCGTGTTGATCGATCGACCTGCTGCTTCCAACAGGTGCCCCGATGAACCTTCCACATGCCGTCACCGCTCCAGCTCCTGATGTTCTCTATCCGCACGCAGAGGCTGTTCGGGTCTTTTCAGATCCAGTTCCCTATCTTCATGCATGGGAGCTTCAGTCTCGCTTGCACGAGGAACGGATCCGTAACCAGGTGCCGGACACCGTCTTGATCCTTGAACACCAACCTGTTTATACCTTGGGGCGACGCACCACCGTCTCGCACTGGGGCGGCGATGCCTCGCTCTTATGTGAAAATGGAGCGGAACTGCACCATGTCAATCGCGGCGGATCAGTGACCTTTCACGGCCCTGGGCAGATTGTGATCTACCCCGTGGTCAAGCTTCACCGGCATGCCACGGGTCCGCGGCAATTGGTCTGGTTGCTCGAAGAAATCCTCGTTCAAGTACTCAGCCGATGGAATATCACCGGCCATCGTATTCCCGGCAAACCAGGCGTTTGGGTCATGACACCAGCCCCTGAAAAAATTGGATTCGTCGGCATACACATCGAACGAGGTGTGACTCTCCACGGGGTTGCGCTCAACGCGGATCTGGACCTGACCCCGTTTCGTCGAATCCATCCCTGCGGGTTCTCGGACTGCCGAATAACATCCATGGCAGCGGTGTGTCAAAAGACGATCGCCATCGATCCCGTCAAACAGGAGATCGCGCAGCTCTGTCGCAGAATGTTCAATCTCGATTGGCCTACTGCACTCGACACGGATAGACAAACATCCATCCGATAACTAGGAGGGACCACGATGCAGGAACTCGACACCCCGACGTTTCGCTTAGCGGTCGCTCAATTCAATCAAGCGGCGGAGGCCATGGGACTTGACCCAAACCTCCGTGAACGACTGAAACTGCCCCAACGCTCGCTCGTCGTCAGCCTGCCGGTCCGGATGGACGACGGACGGGTGGAGGTCTTTACCGGGTATCGCGTTCAACACGATTCGTCACGAGGCCCGTCCAAGGGCGGTGTGCGTTACCATCCTGATGTGAACCTCGGTGAGGTGGCCGCGCTTGCCATGTGGATGACATGGAAATGCGCGCTGGCCGGTTTGCCGTACGGCGGTGCAAAAGGCGGCGTCGCAGTCGCGCCGAAACAACTATCCCCAGCTGAGTTACAGCGGCTGACACGGCGATACGCCGCGGAGATTTTCCCACTGATCGGCCCGGACAAGGATGTCCCAGCCCCGGATGTCGGGACCGATGCTCAGATCATGGCATGGATGATGGACACGTACAGCCAGCAAGTCGGCTACGCCGTTCCTGGAGTCGTGACCGGCAAGCCGCTGTCGATCGGAGGGAGCCTGGGCCGTGAAGAAGCAACGGGACGCGGAGTCGTCTATGTGACCCACGAGGTGCTGCGTCACCTCAAGTTGTCAATTGAAGATGCCTCCGTGGCGATTCAGGGGTTTGGAAATGTCGGTTCACACACGGCTCGCATCATGCAGCAACATGGTGCACGGATCATCGCTGTCAGTGATGTCAGCGGAGGTATCTACAACAGCAAGGGGTTGGATGTTACAGCTCTCCTTCGGCGCGGCTCTAGCCAGCCGCTGCATGAAACCAAACTCGGGGACGCGATCACGAATGAAGAGTTACTCCAATTAGACTGCACCATACTCGTGCCCGCCGCCCTGTCCGAGCAGATCACGGTTAACAATGCGAATTCTTTGAGATGCCGAATCTTGTCTGAAGGGGCAAACGGTCCAACGACTCTGGAAGCCGACCGCATCCTCGCAGACAAAGGTATTTTTGTGATCCCCGATATTCTCGCGAACTCCGGCGGCGTCATCGTCTCGTACTTCGAATGGGTGCAGGACCTTCAGCGCTTTTTCTGGAGTGCAACAGACATTCAGAATCGACTGCAAGACATCATCACGTCCGCCTTTCAGCGCACTCTTCATTTTTCGAGCGAACGCCACGTGTCAATGCGCATGGCTGCGCTCATGAGTGGCATTGACCAGGTCGCCCAAGCACATCTCCAGCGCGGGCTATACCCCTGATCCGCGATTCTTCTTCCATCGGGGTTAGATACTTGCTCCTCGCTAACCGTGTACGCTAGGCTGCCGGCTATCAGGCAGAGGGGAATAGGAGGACCTCATGGATCGGAGCATGGTTGCAACAGCGTGGGAACAGCACTGCGCCATCGGTTGGCCTCAGTTTGCGAGTCCCCATCAAGGGCAATTGATGACGATCGACACAGTCATTAGTGGCTGTGTGGTCTACTACCTGGATAGTTCTGACGGTCTCGACGACCAACGGGTTGCCATCGTGAAAGACTGCTTGGGAGATCTCGACGAACTGACGGAAACACTGGACACCGAACCCCAAATTTACTTTTTCCGGCTTCGCGAACTCGGCGCGATGTTGCTGGGCGATGAGCCACGGTTATGAGGCAAGAGTACCGCTTCCACCCGACGAGTCCCTATCCAGTGACTGCTTGTGTGTCCTGTTTCTTGCAGGTCCGATGGCTCTTGGCTACAATGCGCTATATGCTTTCCCGGATTCTACTGGTTCACCCATTCTGATCAATCGCGAACCCATACAGAAGAAACGCCAAACACCATGACGAAAGAGCCTGTCGTGCGAAGAGTCATCATCCTGCTGGCGAGCGTCCTCGTAGCGCTTGGCTCAGCTCATGCCGAGCCGTACGAGTTGAGTAAGAACGATGTCATGGAGCCAAAGGCCATTTCGAGCACTGAGATCTCGCTATTCGGCGTCAAACTCGGGGACTCGGAACCCAAAGCCGTTGAAACGCTCGTCTCGGAAAAGATTTCCGGAGTCAAGGTTGAGCAGGAAGCGACGTTCATCTTTCTGCTCGATCAACGAAAGCCAACCGGTCCGATGGCTGGGGTGCGTATTCAGGACGGAAGAGTTGATCTCCTGTTCATCAATAATCGATTCACGTATAAGACCAGAGGCATCTTTCGTAACGTGCTCAATAGTGAGAGCCCTGAAGAAATCAGGAAGTTGTTAGGCCAAGAGGAGTATGGTGACGAAAACGTCATGGGTGCCGTTATGGCCTACGACAAACAAGGTTTCCAGGTGAATTACCTTGGCAAGGACATCAACATCGAGTTTGCCGCCCCTCGGTAGTCCAGCCCAGATGTGGAGTCAGCCCGGGGAAATCCATCTTGAATCTTCGATAAGAGTTCTCACCTGCAAACTCTGAAACAGAGTCACCAGTATCGGCCGACAAGTTGAATGGTTACATACCGTTATCCCTGCTCACTCGGTGAGTAAATATGCCAAGGATGAGAGCTGGATGCCGCTATTTAGGGGTATTTGTGAGACGAAACCCGTAATCAATGAGGCTTTTTGCGGTATTCCACCGACGATTGGCGTTCAGGATTACAAGAAGCAGATCACTGCCATTTTGAGAAACTTTGGCAATTAAGCATCGGCCTGCTTTGGAAGTGAATCCGGTCTTCACCCCTACTACACCTGGAATGCGGCCAAGTAAACGATTCGTGTTATGCAGGACGTAGGCGCGATATCCACTAACCGGTGTGATAATTTCACGCTCCTCTCTGACGAGGTCTCGGAACACCGCGTTTCGCATCGCCACTTCACTGAGTGCCGCCAGATCTTCAGCTGTCGAGTAATGATCCGGACCGTCGAACCCGCACCCGTTGCTGAAATGCGTGCCGGATAGTCCAAGTGCCACGGCCTTGGCATTCATCAATTTCACAAACTGCTCTTCATCGCCACCGACATGCTCGACAGCCGCCAGGCAGGCATCATTGGCTGAGACCATCATCATCGCCTTGAGCAAATCCCCAAGGCGAAAGACTTCTCCAACCTTGAGTCGCAAGTGAGTCTTGGGGGCCCTTGCCGCATTCCGGCTCACGGTGGCCAAATCGTCGAGGCGGCCGTTCTCAAGGATGATCAGCGTCGACATAATCTTGGTGAGACTGGCCGGAGACAGACGCTTTCCCACCTCATACTCGAACAGGATGCGACCCGATCGCAATTCCTTTAGGAGAATACTGTGCGCCGGAATTCGCTTCCAGGGGAGGGGTTGCGGAACATAGCTGACAGGATGGGTGGCCCGCGTCCTAGAATGATTCTCCATTCCCAAGGCTGGGTATGCCGGGTATATTGAGAACGTGAGCAAGGAAAGAGAGACAGCCGAACCTAGCGCAAGGCGAGAAACGATGCCGCCCCAGCGTTGCCTGTGAGACCCGGGCGGGATATGGTCGTACTGTGCCACAAACGACCGCCTCTTTCAGAAGATAAACGATTCACGCACTTTATCACCTTTCCGCCCACTATCAATCACTTTATGGAAAAATCGGAGAAGATCGGCCAGATCAATCCAAAACCCGCAATTGAGACAGCGCGCGTAAATCCGACGATTGACCAGGGTATAGTGGCGCTCCACCAGCATAAACCCTTTGCATTTGAGGCACTGCATACATGTCCCATTCTCTCCGATTACCGAAGACGATTCATGATGAGCGCAACGCATCCGGCGAGCAAGCCGCCGCCCATGAGGGTCGTGCCAAAGTACACCAAGACATTGGTACCCCCAGATGGTTGAGTCCCTTCCCACAAATCCCGAACCCCGCCCTGCACCATCAGGACGGAAAGGGTCAAGAGGGCCCCAATCATGAACCACCATGCAAAGGATCGAAGCGCCATCGTAATGCCTGAAAATCGCGGGCAGCTTTCCTCTCCGGCAACTCTAGCGAAGGCTCTCCTGGCTGTCAAGAATAGTCGGCGATTACTCGCGTTCTACTCTCGTACCTCCGACTTTGCAACGGATTTGAGTCCACGGTGAAGAAAGATTGAGACGCTGCCACTCCCGTTATCGGCGATGGCCAGCCCCGGTTCTTCCAGCGCAGAGGTTAGAACATGAAAGGACGAAAGCGCAAACGGACCGGACTTCGTGCGGTAATTTCTCGGCGGGTAATGGAAGGTCCCATCGCCTTTCCCAAATAGGATCGACAGGTCATTGGACTGAAGATTGACGATCGCGACATCCTCGATCCTATCGCCATTGAAATCCCTCGCCAACCCAAAGTTCGGACCGGCATCAGCCCCGGAATCCTTACCGGATCGGAATGTCGCGTTGCCGTTTCCAAGAAATGTCGTGAAGCTGTCCTTCTCTCCGTTGATGACCAGTAGATCTCTGTGATGATCGTTATTGAAGTCGGCAAAACTTACGCCAAGAGGTCGACGGCCCGTTGAATAGTCTGTGGGCTCCCGAAAAGAACCGTCGCCATTCCCGAGCCAAATGGAGACGGCATTCGACATCGGTCCTCCATTCGTCACCACCATGTCTAGTTTCCCATCGGTGTTGAGATCAGAGAGGGCAACGGATGTGGGAGTATCTCCATGTTCGTACTGAACTCCGTGGCGAAATTCACCGGTCCCGTTCCCTAGAAACACTTTGACTTTGTCGTTCCGCAGAGCGACGGCAAGATCCGTATGATGATCGCCGTTGATATCGTCGGCAGCCAACGCAATGGGTGCACGATGGACGGGATACCGTGGTCCTTCTTCAAACTTTCCATCTCCATGTCCGAGCAAGATCATGATCTCGTCGCCACCGGAGCACGCCAGGGCCACATCAGCATGTCGGTCCTGATTGAAGTTGCCCATCACAAGAGAACGCGGTTCCTGACAGACATTGAGCTGAATCTGATCCCTGAATGTCCCATCTCCATTCCCCAACAGTATCGAGAGGGTATTACTCGCAATATTGGTGGTGACGAGATCGGTGAATGAGTCATGATTGAGGTCCTCGGCGACAATCGTCGTTGGATTCTTGCCGACCTTGTAGCTGGCAAAATAATAAAAAGGATCCGGTGGGTTATACGGCTCGCTCTTGGAACAGGCCCATAGACCATGACCAATCAGAAGAGACAGCCATAGTATAGAAAGAAGTGGCCTGGCTGCATGCGATTTCCGTTCGATATCAATCTTCACACCGTCTCCGACACCCCAACCCTGCTCCACCAATGGGCCTATGATGGTGGAATCAGAAGGCCCAGTATACAGAGACAGTCTTCCCACTCGCAATCTGAAGCATCACCTCATCAGCCTTTGAATTTTGCCTGCTGCTTACGTTATGATGCGATGTTAATATTAGGAGGAAGGTCATGAGTAAAATTGTGAATATTGATATCACGATGTACGGGATTGCCGAAGTTCTCACCTGGTGTCACGATCGAAACAAGGGGCGTATCCCTGGCGTTGATACGTCAGGCTTCAAGAAAATGCAGGAGTTGTTGGCGCAGAAGCCGCAATCGGCTGATTATTTTACGCTTGATCAGTTCTGGAAGAAAAAAGTGACGCTGCCATTGACAGAAGACGAAGTCTCGATGATTGATCGTTGTCTATACGACATTCCCAATCTAGACAATGAACCACTTCCTCAAATTCGGCATAAGTTTTGGCCCCAGCAGGTGGAGGCCCACTAGAAGAGAAGCGCTGATCCGGGTTAGGTTGGATATTTTCGGAGAACACGTTGGAATTGACGGACGAGAGGCTTTGCCTGCTTAGAGTGTTCCCTCACCTTTGAGATACCTGCGGAAACGATCCATGAGATCGGCTCCCAGAGTCCCACCGTCAGGTTTCTTTGTCGACGGGTCGGCAAAGTGTCCACGGATTTCCTGAAGACGTTTCTCCGCCTGATCATTCCCCTGCAAACGCTTAGTTTTCTGGAGAGCGGTTTCAAAGGCATCGAAGGTCAATTCCTGATAGCCGAAAGAGCGGATGCGCTTGACGGCTTTCATCATCGCCTGATTCCGAAATGTCGTCAAATGGCCTGAGTCAATTTCTTTTAACCCCAGCTTGCGTGCACGCCGTTCGGCTGCTTTCCGGATACCACTACGGACAAAATCAGGGGACGTTTGAAGCCGCTTCCAGGCTTCATCCGTCCATGCCAGTCGTTCCTGCGGTGCTTCCCAGAGTTCATGCAGGATCTGTTCATCGATGCGGGTGAGGCCCCGTTCTCTGGCCAGATCCTCACTATCTCGTTTCAGCATATCCGTCACAAAGTCCATTGCGATGGGCGGCGAGTGCTTTAACTTGTCTTGCAGTAGCGCTAGGGCTTCCTCGGTCCATTCCATCAGGGGGCCGCTTTCCTCGTGGAGGTCACCAAGCGCTTCCACTTTTTCAAACAACTCGACATTCACTTCGAGATGCCCCCGTTCCTTCGCAATTTCCTCCGCAATCTGCTTGATCATCGCGCGCATGAACTCGGGTACCATACCCAACCGTTCCTTCGCGGCGGCGGTCCATGGAAGGCGGCCATTGGCTATTTCATCGACAGCGGAGGCCATGCCGGCTTCACCGCCCATGCGTCCCATCATCTGTCCCTTAAACTGCTCAAGAATCTCCTCGGTGATTTCCTCATACCCCAATTCTCGAGCTTTTGTTTCCGCCAAGCGACGGACCATGCCACGCAGAAATATTGGGGCGCGCTCCATGCGTTTGAGAGCGCCGTCAGTCCAGCGGACATCCGTGGTATTCGCCTGCGAAGAATCTGATGCCGACATGGATTCTCCTTTCAACCAAACACTCGTTACTGTTGGTTGAGCAATTCCTTCAGCTCTTTGCCGGCCTTAAAAAATGGGACTCGCTTGGCCGGTACCGCAACCGTCTCTCCGGTCTTTGGATTGCGCCCTTCCTTCATCCGACGAGCCCGCAGACGAAAGCTGCCAAAGCCGCGAATCTCAGTTTTATCTCCGTTTTTTAGCGAATCCCTGACACAATCGAAAATGGTGTTGACCACCACTTCTGCCTGTCGCTTCGTCAGGGTGGTGACTTGCTCAGAAACTTTTTCGATGATCTGCGCCTTGGTCATATCCACGCTCCCTTCGCCGCGATAACCGCCATACCTTCATGATACAGCTAGAAGGCCATAAGATACTTTATATTCACACCCGGTTGAATATCCAACTTGGGAAACAGCATGCTGAGTTTCGAGTCCAGAACTTCGCGAAGAGAAAAGCGGCGGCGAGGCTCGATGACCTTCGGTTCCCCTTCGATTCCAACGACCTCCGCAGCCAGCTGAATGGCATCTTCTAAATCGCCGAGTTCGTCGACCAGCTTGGCTTCCTTCGCCTGACGTCCGGTAAATATTCGACCGTCGGCCAACGCTTGAGCAGTCCGAAGTTCGAGTGAACGGCCTTCCGCCACCGCCTCGATAAACTGCTTGTGAACATCATCCATCACGGCCTGCAACAAGCCCCGTTCGTCCGCACTTATCTTCCGGAGCGGGGAACCGACATCCTTATATTTTCCGCTCTTAATGACGACCCCCTCCACCCCGATCTTCTGGAGCAACCCCTCCACATTAGCCGTTTCCATGATGACTCCGATACTACCGGTCAGAGTCCCTGGGTTAGCCACAATCCGATCCGTTGCGGCAGCGATGTAATACCCTCCCGATGCGGCGACGCTTCCCATCGACGCAATTACCGCCTTATTGCTTTTACTTCTGACCCGCTTGACGGCATCATAAATCTCTTGCGACGGCACAACGCCGCCTCCGGGACTATCAATTCTGATGACGATGGCCTTAACGGAAGGATTTTCGCTGAATCGCTTCAGCTCCCCAATGGTTGTCTGGGAATCTAGAATGACTCCCTCAACCCGAATCAGAGCGATACGGTCATCAGTGGACAAATCGAGGTCTGGGAAAAAGAGATTGGTTAGCATCAACACTCCAAGCCCCACCGCGAAAAGCCAAAAGGCTTTCCGCAGTAGATGGCGCTTGGGAGGCCGTTCCGCCTGTGTCACTTCATCCGCCATTGCGCATATCCCACAGAGTTGTCAGAACCAGCCAATTTAGTTTTGATCTTCCGATTGCGACCGTTTCCGGCTCTGTTTGGCCGCCCGTCCCAGACTCTGGTCCAGCACACCTTGTGTCGAGTGATAGTCATCAACCTGCTTGCGCTCCCAGTCCAGTTGATGATCCCGAAGACTGAGCGCGATCTTGCGTTCCTCTCGATCGACCTTGATTATCTTCGCCGTCACGTCGTCCTGCAACTTAAACTTTTCTTCCAGTTTCGCAGAGGGTTCGAGACCGGATTCGCTGACATGGATCAAGCCTTCTACCCCAGCATCCAACTCGATGAAGATTCCAAAGTCGGCGACTTTCGACACTTTGCCGGCCACTGAATCCCCGATGTGATATCGCGCTGGAATGGCCTCATCCCACGGATCACGCGCCAACTGTTTATAACCCAACGAGAGCCGCTCTTTTTCTTTGTCGATACGCAACACAACCGCTTCCACTTTTTGCCCCTTTTTGAAGAGCTCGGAGGGATGCTTAATATGCTTCGTCCACGACATGTCGGAAATATGGATGAGCCCGTCAATCCCCTCTTCAAGTCCAATAAAGGCACCGAAATCAGTCAGGCTCTTCACCTTTCCCTCGATACGAGTCCCGACCGGATATTTGCCTTCAATCATGTCCCAGGGGTTGGGCGCCGTTTGTTTCATGCCTAATGAGATCTTGCGGCTCGCGGGGTCGACATTGAGCACCGCGGCTTCCACTTGATCACCGACCGCCACGACTCTCGATGGATGGCGGACTTCATGCGTCCACGACATCTCGGAAACGTGCACCAATCCCTCAACACCCGGCTCCAGCTCCACGAACGCGCCGTAATCGGTCAGACTCACCACACGGCCACGGACTCTCGTTCCAATCGGATACTTACCGGCAACATTGGTCCAAGGATCCGCGCTTTTCTGCTTGAGCCCGAGAGAAATGCGACCGGTTTCGCGATCATATTTCAGGACGGTGACTTCGGCCTTATCTCCCACCGTAAACAGTTCCGATGGGTGTCCAACTCGCCCCCATGACATGTCGGTGATGTGCAGCAGCCCGTCAATCCCGCCGAGATCAATGAACGATCCGTAGTCGGTGATGTTCTTGACAGTCCCCTGGATGAGCTGTCCTTCCTTAAGAGTAGCCAACGTCGTCTGCCGCTTTTTATCCCTGGTTTCTTCCAACAACACACGCCTTGATACAACCACATTCCCTCGCCGGTGGTTGATCTTGATGATCTTCAGGGGGAAGGTCTTTCCAACGAGCCCATCCAGATCACGAACTGGATGAAGATCGATTTGCGAGCCTGGCAAGAACGCCTTGACACCAATATCGACCATCATGCCGCCCTTGATGCGTGAGACAATCTTCCCTTCTATACTCTTTTCTTCCTTATAGAGAGTCTCGAGTTCTTCCCAAATTTTCATCTTGTCCGCTTTTTCCTTGGAAAGGACAAGATTGCCGTCTGCATCTTCACATTCTTCGATATAAACTTGGACCCGGTCACTGACCTTGAGATTCTGAAGCTCCTCGGAAGAGAACTGATCAGTCGGAATCATCCCTTCTGATTTGTACCCGATATCGACGATGACCTTGTCCTTAGTCAGGGCCACGACCCGACCCTCGGTGATCGTGCCTTCTTCAAGGTTCCGAAAGGTTTCTTCGTACAACGCGGCCAATGCATCGCGGTCTAACTGAGCATCACTGCTGTTGGATACCGTACTCATATGAACGTCCTACCTCTTTCCGACTGTTGTCGGGTGCTGATGGTGAAGTCGCCGGGCTCACTCAGCATTGTGAGCGTCGGTGGTTGGCCTGTTTGGTGTGTCGGGAGCCAGGTCATCCTTCCCCTTTGGAGCGGGAACTTGACCTAAAGCTGCAATGTGCTCGATCACCGTACGGCTGACCTGTTGATAAAACTGTTTTGTTTCTGCTCTCTCTTTTTGATGCCCCGTTTCGAACTGAATAGGATCCCCGAATCTTACCGTGACCTGACGCAACCGAGGCCAGCGAGCCCTGATGGGTAGCACGTCGAAGGTCCCCTTCAAGTATGCTGGGACAACGGGGCACCCGGTCTGGGACACAATCACTCCAATACCAGCCTTTGGAGGCCGAAGGTGGCCATCGTGGGTGCGCCCGCCCTCTGGGAAAATAACTACCACATGACCGGCTCGAATCAGGTTGATGGCCTTCCCGAACGCCTCTCGGTCGAGACGTCCCAGCCTCACCGGAATCCAGCCCAACGCCTGCAATAGACTGTTCAACACCGGGATCGGAAACAAGTCGTTCCGTCCCAAGTACCAGGCCCTCCGACGCATCCCGCAGCCGAGTAGCGGAATATCGAGGTAGCTGGCGTGGTTTGCGGCGATCAGTACCCCACCCGCCCGAGGAACCTGACCTTCAACACGATATCGAAAGCAAATCCAGCCGACAACCCGTGCCAACACCCACAAGAATCCGTAGACGACCCCGCTCACGACCCGGTCGACACAACCGCGATCATCTGCGCCACCACTTGATCGGGACTCAGCGCGGACGTATCGATGAATCGTGCGTCATCCGCCGGGACCAATGGATCGACCGAACGGGTCCGATCCCGCCGATCTCGGTCGGACAAATCTTGGGAGGTCGTTTCAACGGTCTCTCCACGGCCCGCAGCGACCAGTTCACGATGCCGTCGCGCAACTCGCACCTCTGAGTCCGCCTCCAAAAAGAATTTATACGGTGCTCCAGAAAAGACCTTCGTGCCGATGTCGCGCCCTTCCGCGACCACCGAGCCTCGTTGGCCAATCTGGCGCTGGATCGGCAGCAACCATTCACGGACAGCCGGAATGGCTGACACGATGGAAGCCGCCGCGGTAACGTCTGGCCTACGAAGGTCCCCTGTGACATCGAGGCCATCGACCAAGACCTGCATCGCACCCTGTTGAAACTGCATGTGAATCGAGGTGGCCAACAAGAGCGTCGTCACCTGCTCGTCATCAGTCGGACGAATCCCCGACTGCAAGGTTTTCCATGCGATGGCGCGGTACAGCGCCCCTGTATCAAGATAGAGGTAGCCAAGATGAGCCGCCAATAACTTGGCTACTGTACTCTTACCCACCCCTGCGGGTCCATCAATCGCGATAATCACTCAGCTCCCTCACTTCTCGAACCGTACGGCCTGTTCCACGACTCTCACCCAGGTTGCGTCAACAGATCGGTGAGCGCCTTTTCAAAATTGGGAAATGACGTGTCCACGCAGCTCGTGTCAGCAATCGTCATGCTCTCTTTCGCCGTCAGCCCACCGATGGCGAGAGACATGGCCACACGGTGGTCTCCATGGCTCTGGGCCTTGCCCGCCGCGTGCAGCCTGCCGTTCTCTCCTCCTTGGCCTAATCCGCGGATGATCATCCCATCAGGCCTTTCTTCGATGAGCGCTCCCATGGCCTTCAACTCGCGGCTCATGGTCGCAATCCGGTCGCTCTCTTTGACCCGCAGTTCCTCGGCTCCGGAAATCACAGTGTCCCCCTCCGCCACAGAAGCAGCCACGCACAGCACGGGAAATTCATCGATCGTCTTCGGGATAAGATCATGACCGATGGTCACGCCTTTCAGTGCGGATGACTTCACACGGAGATCCGCGACCGGTTCGCCGGCCGCTTCTCGCAGACCCAGAACCTGAATGTCGGCGCCCATCTTTCGCATGACATCAATGAGGCCGGTTCTGGTGGGATTCATGCCGACATTGTAAATGGTGATATCCGATCCCTGCACAATCGTCGCCCCGACGATGAAAAATGCGGCTGCCGAGAAATCACCGGGAATAGTCACATGAACGCCTCGCCATCCGACCGATGGTCGCCCATGCAAGACCAGCACACCGCCTTCTTTCGCAAGAGGGATTCCAAAGAACTGAAACATCCGCTCGGTATGGTCTCGCGAGAGATGTGGTTCCCGATACCGAGTCGTCCCTTGAGCAAAGAGGCCCGCGAGCAGGATCGACGACTTAATCTGTGCGCTGGCCACGGGGGAGGCGTACTCAATGGCGTGGAGGGCTGCCCCTGTAATCGCCAATGGCGCCAGCTCTCCTCCCTTACGGCCTCCAATAGCCGCCCCCATCTCGCGCAGCGGCTTGACGACCCGGCCCATAGGACGCCGTCTGATCGATTCGTCCCCTGTGAGGATCGAGAAAAAATCCTGCCCAGCCAAGAGGCCCGTGAGCAGACGGATGCCGGTCCCAGAATTGCCGCAATCAATCGGGCCAGTTGGTTCAGAGAGCCCCCAAAACCCCTTCCCGCAGATGGTTAATTCGTTCGGAGTCTGGGTAATAGGAATCCCCATTCCCTGAAGAGCCCTCATCGTGTTCAGACAATCCTCTCCCTGGCAGTAGCCCGTAACCGTGCTCAGCCCTTCTCCCAGTGCGGTGAGAATGATAGCCCGATGGGTGAGCGACTTGTCGCCAGGAACGGTGGTTGTTCCCTTAAGTGGCCGGCCCGGGGTGATCGTCAATGATGTCATGAGTGGCCCAGAGATGGACGATTCAACTTCTCACGTTCACCTTTGGCCCGTTCGAGCAACTTCTCGATTCCAGCAGCATCCCCAGCTTTAATCAGTTGCTTCACTTCTTCCAGGGCCCGTACATATCTGTCGATATAGGACACTACATTATTCCGATTCCACAAGAAAATGTCTCGCCACATTTCTGGAGAACTCGCGGCAATCCTGGTCGTATCCCGCAAGCCTCCTCCGGAGTGGCCGGCAAGATCCAATGAGGGGACCTGCTGATCGCGAAGCTCGGCCAGGGCGTTCATCAGTGCAAAGGCGGCCACATGCGGCAGATGACTGACGGCTCCCAGGATTTGGTCGTGCAGATGCGGATCCATCGTTAGGACAATCGAACCGGCTTCTTCCCACAGTTGCCTCACCCGATCAAGTGCCGCCGGATCTGTTTGTGTTGTCGGCGTCAGAATACAGCGCGCGCCCTTGAACAGTTGATCGGACCCGGCCGCGACTCCCGTCTTTTCTTTTCCCGCGATGGGATGGGCCCCGACAAAGTGCACGCCTGCCGGCATCGCCGCTTCCGACCGTTCAACCAAGGTGCCTTTCACACTGCCCACATCACTGACGATCGCAGCGGGAGCAAGGCAATGGGCCCATTCATGGAGATGTCGCTCATAAGTATCGACCGGTGTCGCAAGCACCACCAAATCCGCTCCACGCACACCCTCTTGAGGATCAGCCACGTATCGATCGATCGCGCCTAAAGCAACCGCGGTCTTGAGATTTTCGACGCGACGACCGACGCCGACGATGTGATCAGCCAAGGATTTCCTCCGGAGGATCATCCCGAGTGATCCACCGATCAGCCCCACACCAATGATGGCAACCTGTTTGAAATGAACGGCCATACTGGCTTTACAGCTCTCTGCCTACAGCTTTCGCGATATTCTTGAGATCAGCCATCAAGGCTTTGAACTTCGAGGGCTTGATGGATTCCTCACCATCACACAGCGCGCACTCAGGGTTCGAGTGAACTTCGATGAGCAGGCCATCGGCACCGGCCGCGACCGCCGCTTTAGACATCGGAGCGACGAGATCCCACTTTCCCGTGGCATGGCTGGGATCAACGATGACCGGGAGATGCGAGAGTTCTTTTAATGTTGGAATAGCCGCGAGATCCAGCGTATTGCGATATTGCGTTTCGAACGTACGGATGCCCCGTTCGCACAACATCACATTCTGGTTACCGCGGGACATGATGTATTCGGCCGACAGAAGAAACTCCTTGATTGTCGCCGACAGGCCCCGTTTCAAGAGCACCGGCTTGTCATACGCGCCGACCTCCTTGAGAAGCTCGAAGTTCTGCATGTTTCGCGCGCCGATCTGAATAATGTCCGCCTTCTCGAGAAAGAGCTCGATGTCCCTGGTATCCAGAATCTCACTGACGACCGGCAACCCCGTTTGCTTCCTGGCTTCAACCAAATAGTCGAGCCCTTCACGACCCAACCCTTGAAAGGAATACGGTGACGTTCTGGGCTTATAGGCTCCACCACGAAGAATCGCGGCCCCAGAAGCCTTCACTTCATGTGCGATCCCCACCGTGAGCTCCAGTCGCTCGACCGCGCAGGGTCCCGCCATGATGACAAGCTTTTTGGCGCCGATTTTGACACCACCGACATCGATGATCGTTGCTTCCTTCTTAAATTCACGGCTGACCAGTTTCCACGGTGCCAAGATCGGCAGAACACTTTCTACCCCAGGGAGCGCCGTCAAGGGCTGATTGTGCAGGATTCGGTCATCACCGATGACACCGATAATGGTGCGTTCCTGGCCCGTGGAGATTTGCGATTTTAAGCCCAGATCCCGCAATCGGTCGATAATGTGGTCAACTTCACTTTCCGAAGCTTCTGGTTTCAACACGATGATCATAATTCCCTCACTCTATTTCTTACCTGCCTCCATCCAAGACGTTCTTGAGAGCTTGGAGGAAGGCAACATTTTCGTCCGGTTGACCGATGGTGACGCGAATCATCGCTCCTTCGATATGCCGCACAATAATCCCCTTTCGCAGCAGTGCGTCAAACACCCGTCGCCCATCCTGTTTCGCATTAAAGTAGAGAAAGTTCGCTTCACTCGGGATCGAAGTTATTCCGAGCGCGCGCAGCCCTTGTTCCATCTGCGCCATCCCAGCCTCGTTGACGGCCCGGCTCTTGGCCACATGCTCGTCATCGCCCAAGGCAGACAGCGCGGCCTTCTGGGCCAGACTGTTGGCATTGAATGGAGGCCGAATCCTGTTCAGGAAGTCGATCACCTCGGTTGTGCTGATGCCGTATCCTATTCGTAACCCCGCCAGTCCATAGATCTTGGAGAAGGTCCGCAAGACAATCGCGTTCCGCCCCTGCCTCACATACGCCAGCGCATCGGGGAATTGCGGATTGCGGACATACTCAAAGTAGGCTTCGTCGAACACAACGATGACATCGTCAGGCACGTTGGCCATGAGGCGATCGACCGCCCCGGCCGAAACCATCGTCCCTGTGGGATTGTTTGGATTGCAGAGGAAGAGCAATCGAGTCCGCGGCGTCACGGCCCGTACCATCGACTCAAGGTCATGAGTCCAATTGGCAAGAGGCACGGCCACCGGCTTGCCATGGACAGCGGTGACCTCCATCTTATAGATCACGAACGTGTGATCGGCCATGATGGCTTCATCGCCAGGCGTCAAGAACGTCCTCGCCAACAACCCAAGAATCTCGTCCGACCCATTGCCCAAAATGACTTGCTCACGTCCCACTTTCCAACGGTCAGCAATCGCCTGCCGAAGCTGATAGGCACCACCGTCCGGATATCGATGCAGCATATCCTGCGCACCGGTCAACGCGGCCAAAGCCTTCGGGGAAGGGCCGAGCGGGTTCTCGTTGGAAGCAAGTTTGATCACACGGGTGAGCCCAAGCTCACGCTGAAGCTCATCGATTGGTTTACCAGGAATGTAAGGGCTCAGAGATCGGATATCGGGATGGACGTGCAGTGCCATGGTCAGCCGTGAACCGGGTAGGAGCCTAAAATCTTCATAAAGAGGCAGCGTGCCTTCACCTCTTCAATCGCCCTATTCACGCGCTCCTCATTCCTATGCCCCTCAACATCCACAAAGAAGATATACTCCCACGCTTTGCGCTGGGAGGGGCGGGATTCGATCTTGGTCATATTGAGTCCGTGGGAAGCGAACGGGCGGAGCAGATCATAGAGCGCGCCAACTTTATCCTTCACTGATAACATCAACGACGTCTTATCTTTCCCTGTCCGCTCTGACGGCTTCTGCGACAGGACCAGAAAGCGGGTGAAATTATTGAGGTTATCCTCAATACGGGCCTTAATCACCTTTAACCCATAAAGCTGGCCGGCCAATTCCGATGCAATAGCGGCCGAGGCGGGCTCATCGATGCACAGCTCGGCAGCCCGCGCCGTGCTTGCCACTTCAACCGCTGGCACATGCGGAAGATTGGTTTCGAGCCAGTTTCGGCATTGAGCAAGGGCATGGGGATGAGAATTGATTTTTTTTACATCCTCGATAAGGCCAGATTTCGAGAGGAGATGGTGTGAGACCTCCTGAAGAATCTCTCCATAGATCAGCAAGTTGGAATCGATAAACATGTCGAGGGTGTGATTCACGACACCCTCCGTGGTATTTTCGATCGGCACCACCCCGAAATTGGCCCGGCCTCGCTCAACCTCGCTGAAGACCTCTTTAATACTGTAGACGGGTACATACTGAACAGATGACCCGAATTTCTGCATGCAGGCCATGTGCGTAAAGGTGGCTCGCGGCCCCAAATACGCGACCTTCTGGGGAGACTCAAGCGACAAGGAAGCCGACATGATTTCTCGATAGACTGATCGGATGGCCTCGCTGGGGAAAGGGCCGCTGTTGAGTTTTGTGAGTCGTTCGATGATCTCAGCCTCCCGCCCAGCAGTATGGAGGTTGGCGTCAGCATTTTTTTCTTTTTTGATTCTTCCGATCTCGACGACGCTTTTTGAGCGCTCATTGAGCAGACGAATGATTTCGTCGTCGATCCTATCGATTTCCTTACGATATTCGGACATATCTTTGGGCATGCTGAGTCTCGCCTCGGACACTTAATTGCAGGAGGGCGTTCTCATCCCCGTCGGGAAAGAGGATCATAGAAACAAGTGGAGAATTCTACAGGAACGATTGAATCTATTGCAAGGATAGCGCTTGGGGATCAGGAACTTGAAACGTTGGAACGCCCGAGGTTTACATCAGCAATTGAGAAGGGCGCTTAAAGTGATCGTAGGCCAAACGAGTTACTTGCCGGCCACGACCGGTACGATCCAGGAAGCCAGCTTGGATCAGGTAGGGCTCATACACATCCTCGATCGTGCCCTTGTCTTCCTGGACAGCGGCTGCCAGGGACTCCACTCCGACCGGTCCCCCATTGAACTTCTCGATGATCGTGAGAAGGATTTTACGGTCCATATCGTCGAAACCCGCCTCATCGATCCCGACCCAGGCTAATCCCTCCTTGGCCACCTGTTCGGTAATATGCCCGTCCGCTTTAATTTGGGCATAGTCTCTGATGCGTTTAATCAGCCGATTGACAATCCGTGGTGTTCCACGGGCACGACGTGATATTTCCGCAGCACCTGCCCGATCAATTCCAACCCCTAAGACTCCAGCCGAGCGCGTCACAATCAACTCCAGCTCAGACGGCCCATAGAACTCCAGCCGATAGACTAAGCCAAAGCGATCCCGCAGTGGGGACGTCAGGGAACCGGCCCTGGTCGTTGCGCCCACGAGCGTAAAGGGCGGCAGATCCAGCTTGACGGTCCTCGTGGCAGGCCCCTGTCCGATGACCAGATCAAGCTGAAAGTCCTCCATCGCCGGATAGAGCGCCTCTTCAACAGACGCGGGCAGACGATGAATCTCATCGATAAAGAGCACATCATATTCCTGAAGATTGGTCAGAATCGCCGCCAAGTCCCCGGCATGGGCTAAGACCAGTCCAGACGTCGACCGCAAGGCCGCACCCATTTCTTTCGCGATAATGTGCGCGATGGTCGTCTTCCCGAGACCGGGTGGTCCGTAGAAGATGGCATGGTCGAGCGCCTCGCCCCGCTGCTTGGCCGCTTCGATACAGATTCGCAGCGACGCCTTCATTTTCTCTTGGCCGACGTACTCATCCAGCGTCTGAGGTCGAAGAACATTCTCCTGACCCCGCTCCTCATCCGTGGCGCGATTGGTCACGACCCTCTCGGTCACGATACGACACCCATGCTTATTTGCCCTCCGGCATCTGTTGATATTTTGGCGGGGGCGGAAGCGTCCCTTGACCAGGCTGAGCCGCACTGCCGCAATCAGGAGGACACCTCTTATATCCCTGGGTCGAGTCCGGAAAATTCTGCTCCATTTTCCTCAACTGGCATTGCGATAGCCGGCCACCATCCTTGGTCCCGCAACGAGCGGGCACTGAGGAGCCGCCAATTTCGGCATACCCCTCAGGGCAGGACCCGCACACACCCAGCATGTTGGCTCCCAATGGCACACATTGCACAAGCGTCGGATCGCCATCTTTGCAGATTTCTGGAGCCTGAGTAACGCCGGTCGTCGCATACCCATCGGGACAGCTTCCACAGGTCATTCTGATGCTCTTGGGCTCTGAGGCCTCTTCTGCAAGCCCTGCGGATGGCACCATGACCACGAGTGCAATTCCCATTAAGCCGTTGCACAGGAACAGTTTGGCACCATTCTTTGCGTTGAATAACATCAGCTTACCCCCTTCCAAGCTCCTTGAGCCCTTCACGAATGAGCTCCTTCAGTGCCAGAGAACCTGTCGCTGTCTTGGTGACTCGCTTTAAGGCTTCCTTGGCATCCTGAGGACGATAACCCAAGTTTATCAGAGCGGAGAGGGCGTCCTCATACGGGCCATCCACGGCGGAGGTGTCAGCGGTCGCAAGCCGAGACGAACCGCCCTGGAGTTTTCCGGCCTTATCCTTCAGTTCAAGCACAATGCGGCCAGCCGATTTCTTGCCGATGCCTGGAACGGTCGCCAGCTTCTCGACATCCTCGGTTTGGATCGCATGGACCAGATCGGTGATCGGTAAACTCGAGAGCACGCTAAGCGCCAGCTTCGGTCCAATCCCCGACACGCTGGTCAGCAGCAAAAACGACTCCTTCTCGCTTTGCGAGAGAAAGCCGAAAAGCTGGATCGCATCTTCCCGGAGATGCGTATGAATATTCAGCGCGGTAACTTCGTCAAGATTCGGAAGGGCGTAATAGGTGCTGAGTGGAATATGAACTTCGTACCCAACCCCTTGCACATCGAGCGTGAGGTGTGTGGGGGATTTGAATACCAACCGCCCCGTGAGAAAGGCGATCATGTCGTCTGGTTATCCGAGTGACATGACGGTGTTGGTTGGCCGGCCTCGCTATCCTGCTGCGGTCGCGGCCACTTTCTCCATGACTTCGTCCGGGATGTCAAAATTCGCGTGAACCTTCTGCACGTCATCATGCTCGTCCAAGATCTCCATCAACTTGAGCATTTGTTCGGCTGACTTTTCGTCCAGACGGATCGTGTTCTGCGGAATAAAGGTGATTTCCGCCAAGGCCGTGTCGATTTTTGCATCGACCAGTGCCTTCTTCACCGTTTCAAAATCGTGGGGGGTGGTGAGCACCTCATAACTCTTCTCACCGACCTTCACGTCTTCCGCCCCGGCGTCGAGGGCCAGCGACAGAAGTGCATCTTCGCCGACCTTTCCCTTCTCAATTGCCACAAGCCCCTTCTTATGAAACTGCCAGGCCACGGCACCTGCTTCCGACATATTGCCATGATTTTTCGTGAGGAGACTGCGTATCTCCGCGACGGTTCGGTTCCGGTTGTCGCTCGTGATTTCCAGCAGTAGCGCTGTTCCTCCAGGTCCATATCCTTCCAATTGAAATTCCTCGTACATCACACCAGGCAATTCCCCCGTCCCTCGCTGAACGGCCTTCTTCATCGTATCGCCAGGCATGTTGGCTTCCTTCGCCTTGGCGATCGCCAGACGCAGTCGGGGATTCGCGTCAGGGTCACCACCGGACCGAGCCGCAATGGTAAGTTCCCGGATGATTCGCGTGAAGATCTTCCCGCGCTTCGCATCCTGGGCGCCCTTGTGCCGTTTGATCGTGGACCAGTGACTATGTCCACCCATGTGATCCTCCTCTACGCCGGCCCGAACTTTGTGAGCTGGTTAGAGATCCGTACGAAGACACTACCACCTCGTGAGAGGCTAGACGTACCACAGGCCTCAGAAAGGTGTCAATTATGACGCACCCACCGAGTAAAGGGGCTATTCGAAATACAGAAGCAGCTGAATACCTATGAGGATCACGAATACCGCCCAGGCCAGGTCCCACTTTTTCACTGGAAGACTCGAGGCCCCAGATCCCCACGACACCATCGCGCTGGACAAGGCAGCCCCAACGCCAAGACTTCCGAGGAGCGCATGGTGAAGTTCAATGGTCTGATTCGCTGGATGATTCTCATGCGAGTGCCAGAACAGCAGCAGTCCGCTGACCATGGCACCAACCACTAATGGAGCCGCCCAGGCAGGGTGGCGCGCCCAGCCGATTCGGCGAAGCGTCTCGCTGGCCGCAGCGGTGGCAGCGAACATTCCGTAAAATTTATGCTGGATGATTTCCGGGTCTTGCCCGGAAAATGTCTGCTCCACGGTCAAGGAGCCGATCGGCCAGGCCTCGTGGTCACTCCAGACCAACAGGTACGCCCCGATGACACTGAGGGCACTCGGCAAAACTAGTCGAATCCCGGAGGGCAGCGGATACCGTAACGCATGCCCTAACTCAGCAAGCCCAAACAGGAGCACGAAGAGACCGGCAAACCGATGGTTGAATTCCGAGTAGGCCACCCCTTGGGCTGACCCTTCCCAACCTCCTCCGTCATGCTCGACGTGGGAACCTTGCGTTATGCCCGTGGCGAGGGAGACTTGATGATGTTCTGAAGATACCTGTGCGGTCAGGTTGGAGAACCAGAGAAACAGCAGCAGAACAGATAGCAGGGGAACACACCACTTCATCGTAACAGCCGTAAAATGAATGCGGGGCGCATAATGGAAAGGCCCATCCAGCCGACTGGATGGGCCTCACGACACCAGACTCATGTGGCTTCCACTACATAAACTTCATGAACTTCTCTTTGGTCTCGTCCATCACTTGCGCGGTAATGGACGATAACCCACGTTCCTTGGCCAGACGCTCCACTTCTTTGCGAGCCATGGGGCGGATGAAGTCTGGAATATTTTCCAGCCGCTGTTCCGCCTCGCGTGACCAGGTCATGCCATCAGGCGAATCATTCTTTGAATCGTCCATCACTTGCAGCGAGATAGTCTTGAATCCCTGTTTGCGTGCGTAGGTCTCAACACTGCCCTGAACCATCGGTTTCACGAAGGCCGGAAGCCGGTCGAGCTTTTCTTTGGCATCGGCAGTCCAGGTGAACTCAGATGCACCATTCGCAGGCTTGCCGGAGTTCGTCAGGCCCATTTCCGCAACCATTGCGGAGAAGGGACAGCCACTCGCTTTTTCAGGCGCCTTGGCAGGCGACGCAGCAGCGGCAGAAACAGCCGGCTGACCTCCTTGAATTTTCTCATTCAAATAGGCCGCCATCTGACCAAGGGCTGGGGTGGCTTCGGCCTTCAACGTACCCTTCGTCATCTCGAATGGCTCGGCCTCAACAGTGCGCCCCCCCAGCTTTACTCCGAGAGAACTGACCATCTGGGTTTCACCAGGATTCGTCACCATGGAGAACTTGGCATTGCAAGACGGACAGCCGAAAAACACGCCCAGCGTGCCCTCCCCTGGTTTTTCCACCTTTTCGAAGTTCATGTATGTTTCACAGTTGAGGCATACGAATTTCATGGGTCTCCTCTTCAGTGCATCGTGTTACAGTTGTTCGGCCAACACCTTCTTGTAATCGATGAGCGTCCTGATGCGCCCAGCTATTTCCTGGTACCGTTGAATGGTCGGATAGGTTTCGTCGAGCAACGGCTCCCCCTTGTCGAAGGTACGGGCGAGGGTCCGGTCGAAGGGAATGCGTCCGAGCAGCGGCAAATCCAGCATCTCACACATCGCCTCGGTATTGCCTTCGAACAACTCGTTCACCTCCCCACAAGAAGGGCAGCGATACTCACTCATATTTTCGACAATGCCCATGACCTTGATACCTATGCCGCGAGCATAGGTAACCGACTTCTGCACCACATCCGATGCCACTTCTGATGGTGTCGTCACGACAATCGCTCCTGCCAGGTCAGGAATAAACCCGGCAATGACCGGCGGTTTGTCCGCTGCGGCCCCCGGAGGGAGATCGACCAGCAGATAATCGAGCTCACCCCAGACGACATCGGCCAGAAACTCTCGAATGACATTCATCTCCATCAACCCTAGCCAGACCGGGCTGACATCCATCGGCCCTTTCCAACGAACCGGCGATGCATCATCCAAGAAGAAGTCCATCGATGCGACTTTCACCCCGAGCGGCCCGACCGGGGGAATTGCCCCCTCAGGCCTCATCGTCAACGACTGGCCGTGCAATCCCAACATGCGAGGCACACAGGGTCCGTTCAGATCCACGTCTAAGAGTCCGACCTTCGCTCCTTGCCGTGCAAAAGCCAACGCCAAATTGACCGTGGTCATGCTCTTGCCCACGCCGCCTTTTCCGCTCATGACCACCAGCTTGTGCGTAATGCCGGCCATGCGAGCATGGACCTGTTTAGTATTTTCTGAAATCTGTGCGCGCACTTTGGCGTCGTCTGAATACTTCAAATTGCGAAGAATGGCCTTCAAATCTTTTTCAACCGCCATAACGGAAACCCCTTGCTAACTGGGCGAATACGCAGAGATTGACCGTAACACAGGGATTTCCGGGGAGTCAAACTCCGCATGTCCAGTCCGCCAGATGGCGTACAGTCCGATGGCTAACGTCGCGCTTCAGCCGCCGTCGAGGCGCGAAGCGCCGAGGGAACCGCAAGCGGTACGCTTGCGGCGGTCGGCTGCAAGCGCTGGTTATGCCTCGGTTGCTTTAGATAGACCCCAGGAAAGTCTCGGCTGAATGCATGCACGAGGCATCACCCGAAAGCTGCTCCACCATTTGACGTACACCCCAATAAAAACCTTCGACCAGAACGACCGTCTTCCCCGAAAGAACCCTTACAGTTGGGGACATCGGACTCGGGCGATTCCGTGACTCAAGTTGTTCGATGAAGTGTTCGGGCAAGCCTTTGCGATTGTTATCTGTGGCGAGCCTCTTAATCACGATCTTCTGACCTTGTCTCTTGTTCTCAAGATCCAAGCCGAGATCATGGGTGAGCGGATTGCGAATCACCGAGTAGAGGACGTTGGCGCCGTCCTGAGGAGTCACCGCGTTTCCGGGCTCCAGCGCCCACGGATAGTAGTCTTTCAGCAGTCCCTTGAATCGGATTCCAGAACCGCCGTTATGGCTATAAAGAGTTACTGAAATTCCGCTGACCGCCGCAGCAAGAACTTGAGTGATCGCGAAGTTACAGCCTGCCACTAAGTCGCGACTGACATCCGGCAATCTCAGCATGGTATGAACGTCGCTGAGGTAGTGGCTCTCGAGGGCACGTATTAGAGCCTTGACACGGGGTGGCGTAGCTCGATCGATCGCTAATGGCTTGTACGCCACGTCGTTCTCCCCGAGGCATAACAATGTTTAGGCGGATCCGCATAAGAGCGGGATCTGCCAATTTCTATACGCAGAACACGCCATCGGTTCTCCCGAAACATACGCAACAAACTTTACCATTTCAATCAGTGGCAGTTCTTCTGGTAGTTGGCCCTGCAGGATGCTCAAAAAGTTCGTCCAGCAAGGCCACAGGCGAATCGAAACCGGAGGCGTACCCTCAGGGGTACGTTGAGGATTTTCGATGAGCCGAGAACGAAGCTGGCGGGCTTTTTCAGCGTCCTATTAGATCGAATACTGAAAGGTCGGCTTCGCCCCCATCGCCTGGGCCAGAACACCACGGCGTTTTAACTCGTCGATGACTGAAGCAACATCTGTGACAGGAGTTTGAGCCTCTTCCAATGGCTTTCGCAATGAAGAGCCATCCTTAGTGTGTATCCAGCGTGGGATTTGGAGGTCCATCGTCGCCGAGCCGCTTCTTATACTTCTTGTAGTACTCGACCTTGGCGTTGCGCACCCAGTTCTCTCGTTGAATGCGCCCCGAAAAGTTGGGTAGGAGAAACTCGAATTTGTCGATGTCCGCCTGACTCCAGGTCGCCACCTGGCTGAACCAGAAGATGCCTCGCTTGTGGAGGAACCGTTCTAATGTCGGCCCGACCCCGCGGATGTGTTTCAGATCATCGGGCGACTCTCCGACCGCTCGTCCCTCACCCGACGGCTCACCGGCATCGGTATGGGCCAGATCCCCGGCTGGTTCGCTGATCGTTTCAACCGACACGTCTCCATTCTGCACGATAATCCTTTCAGCGGGAGTCTCGATCTGCTTCTCGACAATCTTCTCACCGCCATGTGAAGACACAACTGGGAGCTCAGCAATCTGCGCACGAACATCGGGGCTCTCACTCGGGGGCTCGCCGTCGCCGAGCCACTGCTTATATTTCTTGTAATACTCAACCCTGGCACTGCGCACCCAGTTTTCTCGTTGGATACGCCCCGAAAAGTTGGGTAAGAGGAATTCGAATTTGTCGATGTCCGCCTGGCTCCAGGTTGCCACCTGGCTGAACCAGAAGACGCCCCGCTTGTGGAGGAACCGTTCTAACGCCGGCCCGACCCCACGGATATGTTTCAAGTCATCGGGCGACTCGCCGACCGTTTGTCCCACCTCCGACGGTTCCATGATGCCGACCTGGTCCAGATCCCCGGTGGGTGCGCTGATCGTTTCAACTGGCACATCCCCATTCTGCACGACAATCTGTTCAGCGGGAGTCTCGATCCGCTTCTCGACAACCTGCTCATTGGCCTGCAACGACGTGGCCAGGAGTTCAGCAATCCGTGCCCGAAGTTCGGCGATCATGGCCACTTCGCTTTCTACGGCCTTGACTCGGACTAGCTTCTCTGGATTGTCGAGCGGCACCTCCCCATGCTGTTCCGTGGGAGTCACGATCCGCTTCTCGACGACCCCTTCACAGGCCTTCAACACCGCGGCCCGGAGCTCAGTCATCTGCGCACGAAGATCGGTGATCACAGCTACCTGGGCTTCTAACGCCTTGATCCTGGCCAGCTGCTCCGGATTGTCCACCGGCACCAACACACGCCCTTCGCTACGCCTCTCCCCGGCCTGTGAAGAAAAGGGCTTGAGCTGAGCGATCTGCGTAAACAGCCCAGCGATCATGGCGACCTCGCCTTCCAACGCCTTGATCCGAGCGAGCTGCTCCGGATTGTCGACTGGCCGATCGACGACCTTCTCCACCGGTACTTCAACACGTTTCAGCACCACGCGTTCCACTGGCACCTCGACCCGCTTCTCAACCGTTCGAACCTCTGGCGGTTGACTAGCGAGCATGGTGACCTTACTCATGAGGCGCTCCACTTCACGACGCTTGTCATCTATCACTGGTCCCAACACCATCCCCTTGATCCCCCACCCCAGGAAACCAGCCCCCACCATCGTCCAAAGCCAGCACGTCCAGTGCGCAAACATCACGGCTGTTCTCCCTTGGTTCCGATGGAGAATTCGATCTGCCGGTTTTGCTGGCGCCCCTCCTCGGTAGAATTCTCGGTAATCGGTCGCGACGCTCCATACCCTTTGGAAGCCAGACGATCAGCAACGATCCCTTTTGAGATTAGATAGTCGACGACGGCCTTGGCCCGCTGTTCCGAGAGGATCCGACTCGTGGGCTCCGGTCCAACGTTGTCTGTATACCCGCCAACTTCGAAGGCAGCCGTGGGATCTTCTTGTAAAATCGTGGCCACACTATTTAGGACAGCTTTCCCCTCCGGCAGCAGCGTGGCGCTGTTGATTCGGAACATCATCGTTGTGCTCATCAGCAGCACATCAATCTTCTTTTTGAGCACGGCTGATGCTGGTACCAGTGGCACTGGTGGTGATGCTGGTGATGGCCGCGGCTCGATGATTTTTGGAGTCGGCAGAGGAGTTTCTACCGGTTTTTCCACTGCAACCGGTGGAGGCGACGTGACTGAACCTTCGCCACAGAAGAGGAACACGGTGCCAAGGATGAATAACCCGAGGAGTGCGAAGAACGGGTCCTTGCCCTGCATAACAGTCACCTTCGGTAAGGAAAGCAATCTAACACGCCGGAATAGAATATTGCTGTATAGGGAAAGCCGTCAAGGGGTTGGTCTTGCGCCGTTGTTGAACGGAACTCACAGAAATCGCACGCCCTTCGACAAACCGAAGGCGAACGAACCCTGGCAAGAACTGCTGGGACGCTACCCTAGATAGAATATTGAAAGACCGGCTTCGCCCCAATGGCCTGGGCCAGAACACCACGGCGTTTCAATTCCTCCAGGATGCGAGCGGTGGCCGCGTCGAAATCTGTTGGGCCGGTGAGAACGACATCGGTATTCGGCGGCAGTTCTTCCTCTGTTTTACTCATATGCACCGCGATGACAGGCGCGGGGTTAACGAGTGTCCTAATCGCCTGTGAGGCTTCGCGATAGGCGAGTCCAAAGGGATTTGTGGTCGAGACGACGATAAGGCCTGTGTCGGTGAGGAGGCGCGCCACTTCGCCGTAGCGCCGAGCCATCTCTGTCGTCTCCCCCCGCTCTTCTTCGCTCAAATCCGCATCCAACCCACGACGCAGATTTTCTCCGTCCAATAGGTACGCATGGCGTCCGTCCGCGACAAGACGGCCTTCAAGCTTTCTGGCCAGGAATGATTTGCCAGTATGTCGTCCCCCGGTAATCAGGACCACTGCGGCTCGATGGCCATACTGTTGTGCTCGGTCCTCGACTGTGACCTCGCCCTTGACCCACGCAAAATCACGCCGCCTGGCTTCTTCGCGAAGAAATTCCTGATCGTCATGGACCAGTTCGGTGATGATGCCACCGCCTGCGATATCATATTCGTCCACCAAAACAAACCGGCCGGTAGCCTCGAACGACGCCGACAGATCGAATGCGACCGGAGCCTTGGTGCGCAACGTCAATTCAGCTACTTGATTCTTATTCACCATGTTGCTGCCCTGTTGCTGAGCCAAGTCCATCGTGTCGATAATCCGATGGATCGAGGCCACCTCGCAGTCCACTTCTTTGGTCGCCACACGCAAGAGATATTTGCGCTCTTTTTCCAGCGGCCGCTTCCCCAGCCAAAAGAGGTTGGCCCGAAAGGCCGTGGACACGGCTGGAAGGTGATCCTGATGCGAGGCAATTTCCCCGCGCTCCACAAAGATTTGTTCATCCAACGTCACACCGATCGATTGTCCCGCCTGGCCTTCGGTCGGTTGCGGCTCGATATTGAAAGCTTCGACTGTCCTGATATTGGCCCGTTTATTGGAGGGTGAGAAGACGAGATGATCACCTACCTTGAGGCGTCCCGCTGCGATGCGACCGGTGATGATCCGGCGGGCATCAAACTTATAAACGTCCTGTACCGGCATTCGAAGAGGTTGTTCCGAACGGGCCGCTTCTTTCTGGAACCCACCGAGCGTTTCCAGGACGGTCGAGCCGGTATACCAGGGCATCTGCTCGCTGCGATTGGCGATGTTGTCGCCGAGCTTGGCGCTCACCGGGATGAACTGTGACGGCACGGCTTTGAACTGCCCAAGAAATTCACGATACTCTTTTTCAATCCCGTCGAACACATCTTGCCGGTAACCCACCAAATCCATCTTATTGACCACCACGGCAAACTGTCGGACGCCCAGCAGCGATAAGAGATAGCCGTGCTTCTTGGACTGCTCCTTCACGCCTTCCAACGCATCGATGAGTAACAGTGCCGCCTCGGCCCGCGCTGCGCCGGAAATCATGTTCTTAAGAAATTCCTTGTGCCCGGGCGCATCTATGATGATGTATTGCCGACCCTTCCACATGAAAAACGTGCGAGCCGTGTCGATCGTAATCCCCTGCTCCTGCTCTTCGAGAAAGGCGTCGAAGAGGAAGGCATATTCGAATTCCTTCCCCTGTTGCTTGCAGATCGCCTGCACCTTTTCCAACTTACCGTCGGGAAGCGAGCCAGTATCGGCATACAGTCGGCCGAGCAGCGTGGACTTGCCGTGGTCCACATGGCCGACAATGACAATGTTCAAATTTTCAGATGGTTTGGTATGCGTGATTGTCATGCTCATTCCATTTTCCAGAATGCTCACACGAGCAGACCAGCGAGGCCGCAGGTGAGAAACAACCGGAGGCGTACCCTCTGGAGTACGTTGAGGATTGTTTCGATCCGAGGACGAAGCTGGATGCCCGTTTCAGCATTCTGCCTACATGTAGCCGTCTTTTCGCAGCAACTCCATTCCTCGTCCTTCGTCCTGCGCGCGGCCTGATCGCTCAGCCACAGTGGTGTGGCGAAGTTCTTTGATGATGTCGTCCACGGTCTTGGCCGTCGATTTGATCGGTGTCGTACAAGGCGCACAGCCGAGACTGCGGTAGCGCGTGCCGTCGCCCTTGTCGAGATACAAGTCGATGAATGGAATGTTTTCGAGCTTGATGTACTCCCAAATATTGATCTCGGTCCAATCCAACAGCGGATGAATGCGGATATGGGTGCCGGGCGGAAATGTGGTCTTGTACTGGTCCCAGAGCTCGGGCGGCTGATCCCGAAAATCCCAATCTCCGTGCTTATCGCGCGGGGAAAAGTATCGCTCTTTGGCCCTCGTGCCCTCTTCATCCGCGCGGACACCGAGGATGACGCCGGTGTATCCCTTGTGCTCCAACAGTTGCTTGAGGCCGTTCGTTTTCAAGGCGGTACAACAGACGACACGGCCCATCGTGTGGTTCATACCCGCCGCCAGGGCTTCTTTGTTCTGGCCGACGATCAACTCCAAACGCCATTCTCGAGCAAGACGGTCGCGATACTCGATCATCGCGGGTATTTTATAGCTGGTATCGACGTGGAGCAGCGGGAACGGCACATGCCCGAAAAAGGCCTTGCGCGCCAGCCACAAGAGCACCGTCGAGTCCTTTCCCATGGACCAGAGCATGGCGAGATTATTGAAATGCTTGTAGGCTTCCCGCAGAATATAGACGCTTTGATCTTCCAGTTGCCGAAGGTGTTTCATAACTACTCGTCCTGCCTCTCGTCTTACGCTGCGACCGGCTGTCGCACTAAATCATCAAGCTTACGCATTGCCGCGCCGCTCTCAATGGCTGCGCGCGCCACCGGGAAACAAGCCGAGAGCGACGTCCCTTTCCCCGCTGCGTACAGCAACATCGCAGCATTCATCAGTACCCAATCCGTAGGACCACCGGGCACCCGATTCTGAAGAATACGGCGGAGCAGATCCGCCTCTTTCTCGCGTTGATTGGGAGGAAATCCCGCCATCTCACGTGATGGGACAAGCGCCAGCCCAAAATCTTTTGGAACCACTCCCAACGAGGTAATGCGTTCAGCGCGCAATTCCAAGACTCTCGTCGCCATCGACGCGGACAACTCCGGATCGCCCTCGACCCCGCGGATCACCAGCGCCCGTGAACATCCGAGCATGCGCAAGGCTTCAGCGGTCTTTTCAAAATGCGGTGGGTGCGATAACCCTACAACTTGTACCGCCGCCCGGGCTGGATTGAGCAGTCTGGCAATCGGATGAAACACGTTCCTGACACCGAGCTCTTGGCGCATCTCCAAGAATCGGTACACAGGTGGATGGTACAGTCCAATGTCGAGATACGCGAAGCCGTTCCTATTGAGTTGTTCCGTCACCCGTTTGGGTTCCGCGTCAACTGGAACACCTAATGCCTTCAGTATCCCGGCACTGCCTGGACGGCCTGGAATGCCGTCATAGCCATGCATCAAGACGGCGGCTCCGGCTGCCGCCGCAACAATGGACGCAGCAACCAGGGCGTGAAACGTATCCTGTTTCCCGGCGTAGCTCGGCACATCAACGAGGGCTAGCTCCTTCGAGACCGCGAGGGGGAGCACATACTGTCGCGCCGAGGCCGTCAGCGCCGCAAGTTCAGTGACCGACTCCGACTTGAACCGCATGGCGATGAGAAAGGCCCCGACTTGCGCCGGTGTGGCTTCTCCTTCGATCAAGGCCTTCATCGCCTGCTTACACTCATCCCACGTGAGGTCTTTGGACGCTTTGGGGCCTTTGGCAATCTTGGCAAGGATCTCTTGAATCGGCATGTTACGCCTTATGTAACCCGCACTCGGTTTTTGAAAAATTCTTCCAGCGCCCGGCTCGCGGATCATCACCGGACGCCACGGGTGCCGTGCAGTACGTGCACCCGATGCTGGGATAGTTCTGATCGTGTAGCGGGTTATACGGAACTTCGTAGACCTTGATGTAGGTCCAGACATCCGCCCAGGTCCATCGCGCCAGTGGGTTCACCTTAACCAATTCAAACCTCTGGTCCCACTCAATCAACCCGGCATTCGCGCGGGACGAGGCTTGATCCCGCCTGATGCCCGTAATCCATGCGTCATAGCCTTGGAGAACACGAGTCAGTGGCTCGACCTTCCGCAATTGGCAACACTGATCTGGATGGCTGGCCCACAGGGCGTCACCATGGGATTCTGTTTGTTGCTGAGGCGTCAGCAATGACTTCACTTGGATGACCTGCGCCGGCTTGATCTCATACCGTTCAATCACTCGATCCCGCGTCGCGTAGGTTTCGGGAAACAAGAAATCGGTATCGAGATAGAACAGCGGCACCGAGGGGTTGATGCGATGCACCATATCAACGAGGACCACGTCTTCCGCTCCAAAGCTGCAAGCCATCACAACCTTTTGACCGTATCGCTCGATAGCAGCCGCCAGTACATCTTGGGGCTGCCTCGTCTCAAAACCAGCGCTCCAGGTTTTGATCTCTGCGATGAGTTTTGATTGGCCGTTCACTTCCATGGCGAATCGGATCCTTTACCCTTCCACCTTCTCAACCAAAATCCGATAATGCGACGCGTCCAACTCCAAGGCCTCTTGTATCAGCACCTTATGCCCGTCGTTCTTGAGACTCATCGGCACGTTCTTGATCGGCTCGCCCGCATCGAGCCACACTTCCAGCTTTTCACCCGCATCCATCATTTCCAGCTTCAACTTGGTCTTCACATAGTTCATGGGGCAGGCGACGCCACGGAGATCGTAGACCGGCGCACCGGTCGGAGCCGGAGCCGGAGGTTTCACTTCGGTGGCGACCGGCGTGACCTGCGCTGCAACGTCCTTCACTGGAACTGCCGCTTCTTGGACCGGAGCAAGCTTCAAATCTTTCCCCATCTGTTCTGTTGCAGCTCGGCATGCCTCAACGAAGCCCTTCGCAAACACCATCTTTTCACGCGCCGACTCGGCGGTCGTATCCTTTGGACCGAGATCGCCGACCTTCTTATTGAGATCGCGATATTGCACAGGGATGACCCCTTTCTGCGCAATCCGGCTGTCAAACTCAATGAAGGTTTCTAAGTCCGTCGACGGCTCAAGCCCCTCGGTCACCAACATCGCCTTGGCCGCTGCCAACACCGCTCGATACGATTTGTTCACCGACACGGAATACTGATGCTTCTCGACCAGCAACTTCGCTTGATACAGCTCTTGATCGGCTTCCAGGATGCCGTTTTCGATCATCTCCAGTGCGCCACCGGCACATTCCCCAGGGCCGAGATCCTCAAGGATAAATTCGTCCTCCCCTTCCCAGTCATAGTAGAAGGTGGAGTCCTCTTCATAGGACGGGACGATCGTGTACGGAATCAGCTCATCCTTCAACCTGCTCTTGCCCATGCGTGTGATGAACTTCGGCAAATTCTCATTTGGTTGGCGATCACGCCGGTACACATCGATCAAATGGGAAAGCGCCGCCGGTACAGCCTTCGCCGGCAGCTTCACGATCATCTGCCCAATCTTGGCCGTGCCGTTCACCGACCCACCAAGGTGGAGCTCGTAATGCGGGGCCACATGGTCACCAAGCCGTTTGCCGACTCCATGCAGTCCAATCGTTGAAATGTGATGCTGCGCGCAGGAGTTATGGCAGCCGCTGATCTTGATATCGACGCCTGCCAGATCTTCCGGCACACGACCGGGGCGAAATACTTCAGCCAACGCCCTCGCAAGTCCCTTGGACGACGTAATACCGAGCCCGCAGGTATCAGTACCGGGACACGCAATAATGTCTTCGACCAGTTCGGCGCCGGGATCCGCCAACCCGCGAGACGCCAAATCCTCATAGAGATTGAAAATCAGGTCAGCGGGAATCCAGCGGATCACCACGTTCTGGTTGATCGTCGTACGAAGGTTCCCGTTGGAATAGCGCTCGGCAAGGTTCGCAACAAACAACATTTGCTCTGAGGTGATGTCACCCATGAACAGCTTGATGGCCGCCGTGACATACCCATCCTGCCTTTGCTTGACGACATTGGTTCGTTTCCACATCTCAAACGGTGTCTCGTGGCCGTTACGATGCGCCCCATTTCCGTTGCCATTCCCTGCGCTATCAGCCAAACCAGTACGCGTTGGCATGATGAGCTTGGGCTCATCTTGATATGATAGAAGCGTGAGGGGCCCGTTCTTGGGGAGGGCGTGACCCATTGCTACGTAGGCGGCTTCCCAGCGGCGCGTGAATTCCTCAAAGCCCAGTTTATCGATCACAAACTTCATGCGGGCCTTGTTGCGGTTTTTGCGATTGCCGAGCGTATCGAACACTTTAATGACGGCCTCAATGCTGGGAATCAACTCCTCCATCGGGGTGAATTCTCGGAGTAGCTGGGCAACGCGTGGCGTGGAACCGAGCCCCCCACCTGCCACCATGCGAAAACCAACCACCCCATCCGCACGCTTCACCGCCAGCAAACCGATGTCGTGGATCGGCGTCAAGGCACAGTCGTGCGCGCAGCCGGAAAACGCAATCTTAAACTTGCGTGGCAGACTTTGATTCAAGGGGTTCCGTAGCAGGTGGTATGCGACCGTCTTTGCATACGGAGTCACATCAAACACCTCGCCTTGGCACACACCAGCTAGGTGGCAGGCCGTCACATTCCTCACAGTATTGGCGCAAGCCTCTCTGGTCGTCAGTCCAACCTCGGCTAACCCTCGCATGATGGCCGGCACATCCTTCAGTTCCACGAAGTGCAGCTGGATATCTTGTCTCGTCGTGACATGACCCACCCCGGTCGCATAGCGGTCGGTGAGTTCCGCCACACGCCGCAGCTGATTCGCATTGAACCCGCCGAACGGAATCTTGATCCGCACCATCTGCACACCAGGTTGGCGCTGCCCGTAAATGCCATACTGCAGGCGGAACGGCTTGAAGAGATCAGTAGAAATCTCCCCGGCCAATATCCGCAGAGCTTCGGCCTCAAAGGTTTCTATTTCCTCCAGAATGGCGGGAGGGATCGGACTCGTGACAATGTGAGGGCTTGTGAGGGCTTCAACGTGGTTCATAATATACCGCTCTCCTAAAATCTCCTCGAGAGAGGAGCTTCATAAGTCAGATGTGGTACATCGGACTGCGCTGGGCATCGATCGTTCGTAGCCGCATTGCTAAATGTTCGACAGTCACGTTTTCGAGCACTTTGCGTTCTGCCTGCTGAACCTGCTCCCAAACGTCACCGAGCAGCAGTTCCGGCTTGGTTGCTTGACGGTCGCGTGTTCGCTGACCGACAAATGACCGATGAAAGACCGGCCCTTCCAACGCCTCGAAAATATCGGCAATCGACATCGCGGCTGGTTCATGCGTAAGGAGATAGCCTCCTTGGGCACCCCGTTGACTTTCGACTAAACCGGCCTTCTTCATCGCATGGAGAATCTGTTCGAGAAAACGGGCTGGAATCCCATGGCGCCTCGCGATAGCCCGCGCTTGAATCGGGGCTTCTTTTGCATATGTAGCAAGATCAACGGCTACCATAATTCCGTATGTGGCTCGCATAGACACTTTCATTCTTTATTATTCCTGTCGGAATTGAGTTACCTATACCTTCTTCTCGCTTAGTCTGTCAAGACACCGGACAACTTCCCTGAAGAATGTCGACACATCCCGTAACATTTAGCATGCCAAGCTATCTTTTCAGTGAAATTGTGAGAGTCACGAGAAGACCATAAGTCTACATCTTTACTATCCATTTCATGCCTGCAAAGCCGCACAGAAAGCAGGCCAGAAAGCTATCGCATCTATAAAATCCGATTGACATCGTGTACGCCCTAAGCAATAATCCGACCTCTTCTTCGGGTGGTACCTTCATGTCCGTGTCATCATCTTCATTTACTATTCTGTTATTCACAAATGATACGACCATACAAACCCTGGTGAGCCAGGTATTCAAGAGCGCTTCCGTGATGGTCGCTCGGGACGTTTTGACCTTCCAAAAGGAGTTGCCTCGACATCGGTTCGATGCCATCGTGGTGGAAACGCAAGGCGGACAGGACCAGATCGTGACGCTTCATGAGCATCTCGACCCTACTCGCACTCTTTGTATCAGCGGGGCTAAGGCTGTCTTGAAAAGAACGCTGAAAGTACTCCAACTGATGAATCAGCCAGACAGCCCCCAGGAGAACAAATCCCACGACACCTCCCTGGAGAGTTATCTTGATGTAAAAATGGGTGAATTCGTCAAGGGGATGCGAAACGGATCAGCTAAAAACCTTCACCCGATTCTGATTTCCGCCGTGGAACGCCCTCTCATTACTTCAGCGCTCAGGGAAACCAGAGGTAATCAAATACAGGCTGCTGCGCTTCTCGGTCTCAACCGTAATACCTTGCGAAAAAAAATCGTGAATCTTCACATCCCCATCAAACAGACGAAAGCGAGAGCGAATCATAGTGCGTGAACAGGGCTGTCACAGGTGTGCTACAGGGCTCACTTCCCATCAACCCATCTCTTACCACTCATGAAGGAGGGACATCATGACAAAGGAAGAGCTGATCGCAAAGATGGCGGCTTCAGCTGGAATTACTAAGGTTGCAGCTGGAACCGCCCTCGAGGCACTCACCGGGGCGGTGACGACCTCGTTAAAGAAAGGGCAGCGCGTCTCTCTCGTCAATTTCGGCACTTTTATGATTTCAAAACGAAAAGCACGCATGGGAAGAAATCCACGGACAGGCGAGTCACTACGAATCCCAGCGACCAAAGTCCCGAAGTTTTCAGCCGGAAAAGAACTTCGCTCTGCCGTGAAGTAACGGTTCGAAAACTCCTAGGCGTCTGACCCAAGACATGATGAAAGAGCACGATTGCATTACTTCAGTGAGCTGTTGGAGTGCGGCCTGCTCTTTCGTTTTCTTGACAGTGTCAGTGAGGCTATATTAGCATGCCCCCTCTCTTGATAGGCGCGTAGCTCAGGGGGAGAGCGCTACCTTGACACGGTAGAGGTCGACGGTTCAAGACCGTCCGCGCCTACCATATCAGGCTGAGGCACTGGCTTGCCTCTTAGAGGCCCGGTGCCTTTGTTGTTTTTGTGCTGGTGAAATACGCAGGTCATGAAGATATCGGTCAAAGACGGTCCAAGCGGTGACATTCGAAGCGGCATGACAGTGGGGGGCGCTCTGTCTGACCTAGGTGTCTCCGACCGGAATATTCTAGCAGCTAAAGTAGATGGATCGGTTGTTGATTTGTCATGCCCTCTAACTGAAAGTTCGACTCTCGAATTGCTGCGGTTCGACAGTGCAGAAGGCCGTGAGGTATACCGCCATAGCAGCACCCACCTCATGGCCCAGGCAGTCAAGGAACTCTTCCCGTCGGCACAACTGACCATCGGCCCAGCCCTGGAAGATAGTTTCTATTATGACTTCGCCTTCGAACGTCCTTTTACCCCCGAAGACTTGCAGAGAATTGAAGAACGCGCTGCTGAAATCATCAAACGTAATCTCGCTATCACAAGGCGAGAGTTCTCAAAGCAAGATGCGATAGATTTTTTCAGGGCCCGTGGAGAGCAGTATAAGGTCGAGCTGATTCAAGGTTTCCCCGATGGAGAGCCGATCACCGCCTATACACAGGGCGACTTTGTGGATCTCTGTCGAGGCCCACATCTCCCTGCCACCGGTATCATCGGAGCCATAAAATTACTCACCACGGGTGGGGCCTATTGGCGTGGCGATGAACGTAATCCAATGTTACAGCGGATCTACGGGACATCCTTTCCAACACAAACGGAAGTGGATGCCTACCTGGCCAAGCTGGAGGAAATTAAGCGACGCGACCACAGAAAAGTTGGAAAAGATTTGGATTTGATCAGCATTCAGGACGAGGTTGGACCCGGACTGGTACTGTGGCATCCGAAAGGCGCGACAGTCCGCCTATTGATCGAGAATTTCTGGCGAGAGCAGCATATTCGTGATGGGTACCAGCTGGTCTATTCACCACATACCGCACGTCTTGACCTCTGGAAAACCAGTGGACACCTCGATTACTATCGCGAAAACATGTTCCCATCGATGAAGCTGGAAGGCAGTGAGTACCAGCTGAAACCGATGAATTGTCCATACCATATCATGATCTATCAATCGCACCTGCGCAGCTATCGAGACCTCCCCATTCGCTATGGAGAACTGGGAACGGTCTACCGCTATGAGCGGACCGGTGTGCTGCACGGGCTCATGCGGGTGCGAGGATTCACGCAGGATGATGCCCATCTCTTCTGCCGCCCGGATCAAATGGAACACGAGGTCAGCCGGGTCCTGGACTTTACATTTTTCGTGCTACAGACATTCGGATTCCATCAATTTGAAGTGTTTTTGTCAACCAGGCCCAAAGAATCCGTGGGTGGTGATGAACATTGGAGCTTGGCCACTAGCGCATTGGAAGCAGCCCTGAAGAGTCGTAACATCTCCTTTCACCTTGATCCGGGAGGAGGGGCATTTTACGGCCCGAAGATCGACATTAAGATCAAAGATGCGTTGGGCCGTTCGTGGCAATGTTCCACGGTTCAGGTGGATTTCAACAATCCAGAGCGGTTTGAGTTAAGTTACATCGGAGAGGACGGCAAAGCCCATCGCCCGATTATGATCCATCGCGCCTTGATGGGATCCATCGAGCGCTTTTTCGGTATCTTGATCGAACATTACGGAGGTGCGTTCCCGACCTGGCTGGCCCCGGTACAAGCCGTCGTCATGAACATCACCGATCATCAGCAGGACTACGTGGCGGCCGTCGTGGCGCAATTGAGGGCGGCCGGCTTTCGTGCCGAGCCTGATCTCCGGAACGAAAAGATTGGGTTCAAGATTCGTGAAGCGGAAAAGGCGAAAGTCCCGTTTATGTTGGTCGCGGGGAATCGTGAAATGCAGGATGGGACTCTCTCCGTACGAGGCCGAAGTGGGGCAAATTTAGGAAGCAAGACAGTGGCTGAAGTGTTGGATCTCCTGCAAGCCGAGGTCACACACACACAGCGAGAACTTCAACCTACACATTAAAAAAGAGGTGGCCTATCGTTCCCAAATTGCGTGTGAATCGTGAGATCCGAGTCCGAGAAATTCGTGTCATTGGCCCGGAAGGAGAACAACTTGGCATCCTTCAGACGCCGGACGCCTTTCGACAGGCTCAGGAAGGCGGCTATGACTTGGTGGAAGTCGCGCCCAACTCCGTCCCTCCGGTCTGTAGAATTATGGACTTTGGGAAGTATAAGTATGAGTTGAGCAAAAAGGACCATCAAAGTCGGCGCCATCAAAAGTCCACGCAAGTGAAGGAAATCAAGTTGCGCCCACGAACCGATAAGCATGACCTTGAGATTAAAGTTCGGCAGATGAAAACCTTTCTAGAAGAAGGCAATAAAACCAAAGTCACCCTCACGTATCGCGGGCGCGAGATGGCCAATCAAGAAATGGGTCGTGCTGTGATGAATTCCGTCATTGAACAATTGGCGCAAGCCGGCACCATCGAGTATGCCCCCCGCATGGAGGGACGAAGTTTGATTATGATTGTGGCGCCCAAATAATTGACGTGCGATGCGGTGATCGATCAACCAAAGGAATCCCCGATGAAAATGAAGACGCATTCAGGAACGAGCAAACGATTTACCAAAACGGGAAGCGGCAAGATTGTCCGCCGCAAGGCGGGCAAGCGGCACATACTGACCAGCAAGCGGCACGACCGAAAGCGCCGCCTAAGCGGAACAGCAGTGGTGGATTCCACGGTTGTTTCTACATTGAATCGTCTCCTGCCGTATACATAGACGACGATCGTGTCGTGTTGTGAATTTCAGGACCCAAAAGGAGTAATGAAGCATGCCTCGCGCAAAAGGTGGACCAAAAACTCGGCAACGGAGAAAGAAACGGATCAAGCTGGCGTCAGGCCAGTACGGCGGGAAAAGCCGCCTCTTTCGATCGGCAACAGAAAGTGTGGATAAGGGCTTAACCTACGCGTACACGGGTCGCAAGAACCGGAAGCGGGACTTCCGACAATTGTGGATCGCTCGTATCAGCGCAGCAGTTCGGGCACAAGGACTGACCTACGGTCGGTTTATCAACGCGCTGAAGAAAGCGAATGTGTTGCTGGATCGAAAGGTCTTGTCGGATATGGCGATCAAAGATTCGTCGGGATTTGAAAAGTTGTGCGGCCTCGCCAAGCAACACATGACTCTGGCCACCGCATAACTATCCGCTCTAGTAGAATATTGCTTAAAAGGGGAGCCGACATCTTGTCGTCTCCCCTTTGCTACCCTATCTGCTCTAGGGGCAGTCCCTACCCAAGCGCTATCAGCTGCGACAGGTTCACATCAAAGGCGACGACCGGCATGGAGATCTGCCAGCGTTCGAGGACTTCTGGATGGACTTCGCCGATAACGCCGACTGGTTTGCCAGCAACCAGGATACGGCCGGCACGGCCTTCTAGAAACGATGGGTGCTGTAGTGGCTCAAGGCTATATTCCTTGCCGAGGTAGTAACACAGCACATCCAGACAGGAATGGATTTCTGAAAAATGGGTGGTGGCGTGAGCGATCAAGGCGCCGATCACGGTTTCCGTTCGAGACCCCAACTCGTGGGTCCCATCGGGAATCGCCACATCACCGGCCTCGAAGAGGCGATGGGGGTAGAACGCCCGACTCGAAGCAGCTTCGATGCGCAGCAGTGAGGGCAGCATCCATTGTCGGAGGCACGAGAAGCTCAACGACATGACGTTATCGACCTCGACTGTCCTTCCCCATTCCGTCCCTTCCAGACGCATACCACGGCAATACTGATCCGGTGAGCCGAGAATGTTCGAAATGATTTCCTGAAAGCCGAGCCCCACCATCAATTCTCGGGATCGATCGGACAGCTGCTCAATGGCCGATAAGCCTCCCACTGTAAAGTGCGCCGGCATGACGGGGGTAAACTCGGCATACCCACGACTCATGGCGACATCTTCAACCACATCCATCGTATGCATGAGATCATGGCGGTATGGTGGGAGCTTTGCTTTGACCGACCCCCTTTCTGCCGACACGTCGTACCCATAGGCCTCAAGAGCTTGCTTCACCATTGTCTCGCCGAGCTCCTGGCCCAATGCCTGTTCAATCGCTTTCATCCGAATGGTCGCTGGCTTCCCGAAATCTTGTGGTGTTTTGACCCGTTTGCCCAGCACCGTGCTCGTTGGATACCGGACTTCCACCGGCTCGATGGTTGCGCCACGGTCGGCCAAATTCGCCGCGAAGATATTCAACGACAGAATCACCATGCGCAGGTCTGTCCCGGTCACTTCAACGAAGAGCTCATCATCACCCACCCGTACCTCTCCGATTTCCCGACTATTGATAATCGGGGGAAAGGACAACGGTTGAGCCTTCGCATCTCGAAGGATGGGGAGCAGACTTTGGACGGCCAAGATAGGCCCATACTCCAACCCCTTGGGGTGAACCATGAGAATTTCCGATAGGGTCATTGCCGTTTCCATACCCAGCGGGGTAAACCGCACTTCGTCAGGTTTCACCAGCTCATAGGTCACGGGAAAGGTAATATTGCGCAGTTGGTAGATTCCGATGGAGACGGTCTTGCGCTTCCGCCCGAAAATGTCGGCCAACTTCTCCTGTGTTTGAATCAGCTGAGCCAACCCCTTCTCAGTCACCCGATATCCCTTGGCGGTACAGGCTGCCACATAGGGGCGCACCTGCTCCATGCCGGGCTTCACGATCAGATGATGGGGCGACTTCGGTGTTTTGGCGAAGAAGGCATACGGCTTCAACCGGCCTTGCTGCTTGATGCGAATTTGTCTGGCAATTCCCTCGCAACACCAGAGGTCCGGCCGATTGCTATCTTGCAGTTCGATGCGCAACTCTCCGGTTTCCGGATTGTGTCCCTTCAGCTCGCCTTTCACGAGCATGAGCCACTCTTCCAACTGAGCCATCGGAATGCCACGGTCGACACCGCCCTCACCCGCCAGAAGCGACTCTAAATCGTCCTTGAAAATCGTGATAGTAGGCATACGTGGAGTTAGAACAGTCCTCTGGTCGTGCGGATCAATTCCAGGTTATCGGTGAAGAGTTCGCGTATGTCATGGATGCCCAACGCCACCATCGCCATGCGATCAAGCCCCAACCCCCAGGCAATGACCGGTACCGTGACGCCGAGCGGCAATGTCACTTCGGAGCGAAAGAGACCGGCACCGCCGAGCTCCATCCATCCCAGACGTGGATGCCGCACATGCATTTCGACCGACGGTTCAGTAAACGGGAAATAGGCCGGTAAGAACTTTACTTCCTTCGCTTGTGCCACTTCCCGGGCAAACAAATTCAAGAGCCCCAACAGTGTCCGAAAGTTGATGTCTTCTCCCAGCACGATCCCCTCCACCTGAAAGAAATCCGTGGCGTGGGTGGCGTCGACTTGGTCATAGCGAAAACACCGGGCAATCGAGAAATACTTCCCGGGAATGTGTGGCGAAGCAGCAAGCGTTCGAGCCGACACCGCCGTGCCCTGACTCCGCAACACCAACCGTTTAGCCCGATGCACATCAAACGAATAGCCCCAGCCTGTGGAACCTGTCTCTGCGCCGTTCTCATGTACCTTGGCCACACGCGACAAGAACGGCTCATCCACAGCGGTGGTATGGCTGGGCTCCTTGATAAAATAGACGTCATGGATGTCCCGGGCTGGATGGAATTGCGGCATAAACAGGGCATCCATATCCCAGAACTCGGTTTCGACCAGCGCCCCCCGCATCTCTTGGAACCCCATGCTCACAAGTTTGGTTTTGACCGTATCGAGAAATTCGCGATAGGGATGTTTCTTTCCTGTTCCGATACGAGGCGGGCGCAGACTGATGGTATACTTTCTCAATCGCGTCTGACGCCAACTCCCATCCTTCAACAAGTCGGGAGTCAACTGCGAGACTTCTTCAGCAACCCCCTGTGTCAGCAACTGCGTCGCTGCGCCAGCTCCGTCCGGTGACAATATAAATGAGCGGGCCACCCGCTCGTCCACACGGAACGGTTCTTTGGCATTGCCACGTTTCACGGCAAAGTCTTCGATGATCTGCCGATGGGCTTCCGTGAAGCTCTTCAGCTCTTTCGGTGAGTCATGCATTTCCCCCAGGAGAGTTCGGAGTGCCTCGGCAGTCTGACTCGGGCGTCCAGTTGTTTCAATGCACCCCCCTTGGATGATCAGGACCACCCCTTCTTTTTTCAGTCGCCCGACAGCTTTGCTGACATCCGAAGCGTCCAGTCCGCCTTGCGACTGAAGGTCGGGAATGGTCAGTCTTTTCCCGGTACCAGTGGCTTCCCGCGCAGCCGCCAAGACTCGCTCGATGGGCGAGGCGGTTTGGTAATGCTCCTCCCCGATCTTCGTCAGCGAGACGATGGGCGTCACCGTTTCCGTCTGGACCATGATGAGAGACTTGGCCAATAACCACTCGACCGCCATACTGAGTTGAGACGCCTCCAACTCAGCTGCGCCGGCCAACTGTTCGCTGCCCAGAGCGGTTCCCGACGGACGAAGCCCCAAAGTCGTGAGAACTTTAATTTCGAGAGGGTGCAGACTATCGATGAGTGTGGAGATGTCCACCCGAGCCGCCTATTGATGAACCGCAGTGCGTGACGCCGGCGAGACGGCCATTGCTCCAGCCGCCCGCATGGCTGCAATGGTGGCTGTATAGTCGCGTTGGGAAAAAATCGCGGACCCTGCCACGAGGACCGTCGCTCCGGCGGCCACGATCTCCCGAGTATTTTCCACCTTCACGCCGCCATCCACTTCTAGCAGCGCCTGGCTTTTGATCTTGTCCAACAGTGCCCGCATATCGGCGATTTTCTTGAGCACCGATGGGATAAACGTTTGCCCGCCGAATCCAGGATTCACCGACATGATCAACACCAGATCGACATCTCCCAAGATCTCCTGAAGCAACGAGAGTGGCGTCGCAGGATTTAAGGTTACTCCGGCCTTGACCCCCCGTTCCTTAATCGATTGAATCGTACGATGGAGGTGCGGGCAGGCCTCAACATGCACGGTCAAATAGTCGGCTCCGGCATCGGCAAACTCAGGAATGAACGCATCGGCGTTGGTGATCATCAAATGAACGTCGAGTGGAAGCTTGGTGACTTTTTTGAGACTTTCGACAATCGGTGGCCCCACTGTCAGGTTCGGCACAAAATGGCCGTCCATCACATCGACATGCAGCAGGTCGGCACCCGCTCGCTCCACTGCGGATACTTCATCAGCCAATCGAGCGAAGTCCGCGGAAAGAATCGAGGGGGCGATCTGAATCGAATGACCCATTATTTCTTCCGTAGGCGGGCGGCATAAAAGCCATCCATCCCGCACTCGTTACCCATAGTGGAGAACGCACCGCAGATGGTCACAAAGGGGAGAGCAGTGGTGGGAAGCCACGGCGCCACAGATTCACGCATCCATCCAGGATAGGCTTCGCAAAAAGAGGTGACGACCCCTTCCGTCTCTTCCGTCTCCGTCGAGCAAGTACTATAGACCAGCACCCCACCGGGTCGCAAGCAGGAAGCCACCGAGGCAAGGATTTCGGATTGCAGTTTCTGGTGCCTGGCGAAGGTCGAACTATCCTTCCGCCATTTCGCTTCAGGATGTCGGCGCAACACACCCAACCCACTGCACGGGGCATCCACGAGTATCCGATCGAACAGCAGCGATCCCTCCAGGAGGTTCGGCCCGCGGGCGATCATCCCGGCCCATTCGGATGATCTTCTCACGTCGCCGACGATCGGCACGACGCTCCGCACGCCCAACCGTTCGCAATTCTGTCGGAGCAGGTCCATGCGGAGAGTCTTCCGATCAACCGCGCAGATCGTTCCGCGATCCCCCATGAGTTCGGCCAGGTGCGTTGCCTTGCCGCCTGGAGCAGCACAAGCATCCAACACGGTTTCGCCAGGTTGTGGATCAAGGATCCGAGGGATGAGTTGAGCCGCTTCATCTTCCACATAGAAATCGCCAGACTGAAACCCCGGCAACGCCGTGACATCCTGGCCTTTTCCCAACACCACCCCAACGGGACTGACAGCGGTTAGGTGTGCCTCAATACCGGCCTGCCGCAACTTCTCCAAAAACTCTTCTCTGGTGAGTCGATTGGCGTTCACTCGAAGGGTGACGCTTGGGGCCGTACTGCTTGCCCGACAAGCCAATTCTGCTTGCTCAAATGTCATTCGGCTGAGCCACCGCTCTGTCAGCCAAATTGGGATTCCATACCGAATCGATAACGATTGAGCCGGATAACGTGCTGGATCTGGGAAAGGTGGCGCCGGGACACGAATCAGGTTCCGCAGAACTCCATTCACCAACCCACTCCAATCGCGTCCTAATTGTTTTGCGTAGGACTTTGTTAAAAGGACGGTTTCGTTCACCGCTGCGGAGGCCGGGATGCGATCGAGAAACAGCAGTTGATAGGTGCCAAGCCGCAACAACATCTGAACGACAATGGGCAATCTGTGGAGAGGTTTGGCGAGAACCGCATCCAGTCTCCAATCAACTGTCTCCTGCCGCCGTAAGGTCCCATACACCAGTTCCTTCACCAGCGAACGGTCACGTGGCTGGGGAATTGATGCGGCTCGTTGTTCAATCAGCTCATCGAGTGCGTCATCAGTTCGTTGACAGGACAGGAGGATAGAGAGCGCAATCGATCGTGGAGAAAGCCCCTGCACATCAGTACGCACCGGTCTTTCGTCAGTCATAGTCGGGGCAAGGAGATGGCGACTGTGGTGAAGAGAAGCGTTATGCCGTCGATGAACTCAATTGCATACCGGCGGTGACTCGGTGCCCGGCCAGAAATTGGCCGACCGACATGCGCTTCGAATTGGCCGTCTGAATTTCATGGATCTCGAGAGCACCCTCGCCTGTCGCCACCAGGATCGCCTGCTTATTCACCGTGACGATCGTTCCGGGCCTCTCGGTCGTCGCACCCATAACCGAGACTGCTTTCCATATGTTCCAACGCTCCTCACCGAAAAATGTAAAGGCCCCCGGCCAGGGAGAAAGCCCTCGCACTCGATCCGCCAGCGACGTGGCTCCCATTGACCAATCGATCAATCCATCTTCTTTTTTTAGGAGCGGCGCCATGGTAGCCTGCCCGTCGTCTTGTTTCGTCGGCACCAACGTCCCTGCTTTCAGCTGATCGATCGTTTTGATGAGCAGCTGCCCACCTAGCTCTGCCATACGAGGCGCCAATGTCCCGGCTGTATCATCAAGCGAGATGTCCAACTCCCCTTGGAGCAGCATCGGTCCCGTATCCATTCCTTCATCCATGAGCATCGTGGTAATACCCGTTTTGGTCTCGCCATTGATGACGGCCCACTGGACCGGCGCCGCGCCTCGATATTTCGGCAGCAGAGACCCGTGGACATTCACGCAGCCCATCGCTGGGAGCCGGAGAATCGGCGTGTGCAGAATCCGCCCGAAGGCTGTGACCGCGATGAGATCAGGCTGCCAGGCAGAAAGGGCCTGCAAGAACTCGGGTGTACGAATTTTGAGCGGCTGTAGAATTGGAATACCGGCGCGCTCCGCAACCAGTTTCACAGGCGGCGCGACGAGCTGATGACCTCTTCCCTTCGGTCGATCCGGCTGCGTGACGACTCCGACCACTTGCTCCTTGGATCCAAGGAGCGCCTCAAGCGACGGCACGGCGAATTCGGGTGTACCCATAAAGACAATTCGCATGCTATCGCTTTAGCATCGTGGTCTCGAGAATGCAATCAGGCAACACCTCAACTTGACTTGTCATTCAACGCTTTGTTAGCATCCCATCGCGGGGTGGAGCAGCCTGGTAGCTCGTTGGGCTCATAACCCAAAGGTCAGAGGTTCAAATCCTCTCCCCGCAACCAATCTTCTCTCTTTCCTTTTCAATAGTTTACAGCCGATTCTATCCCGGCTTCCGACGCAGTGAATTAGCCGATCGTGCTAACACTGTGTGAGACTCCTCCGGTACTCGATCAAGAATCTCGATGCCGGCACGTACACTCTCCGGACGGTGATACGCATATCGCATAAGCATCGAAATGGTTTCCCACCGTCCAGCGTTTGACCTGCTCGATTTTGCGTACAGTCATGGCGATGGTGATTCACAAGACCTACGCATGCCGGTTGTGAATTGGAACGACGAACACCGATGTGGTATCAGTGTGGCGCTACCCGTATGGCGGACGCAGGCTACTTCCTGCAGTCATCGCCAGATCATGGAATGACATCCCAAGAACTCCTACGACTTATCATGGAGACAACGTAATGCCCAAAGCCCGCAGCGCCGGCCAGTGTGATCGATGCGAAACCCAAGATCGAGTCAGAATGACCTTCATGACGTGTAGCCGGTGCCGCCGGTATTTCTGCAGTGCGCACGGCACTGTGGAATTGGATCAATGTGAAGTGTGCCTTGAAGGCGGTGAAGAGACCGAATAGCGAATGCTCACTGGATCGGATCGAACCGGCGAACAGGTACCGGGAGGCTTTTCTGGCAACGTCTGCCTGTGCGGCATCAACCTGTATTCGCATGTATCTGGTCACCACCGGCTATGACCGATCGGCCAGCACCTGCGAGAGGCATTGCTCGCGCCAATGAGACCGTCACTCCCACTGCTTGAATCTCGCCGGCACGCCGGTTCCGGTCTTTACCTCCTGTTTCCTCTGTGAATTGCACAGTGCCTCTCTTCCCCCCCGAGTGACTTCTTGTGAGGTCTTACAAGGAGGAAACACGGTGGCAACCACCAAACTCGTCCACACAACCGACAACATCACTGCAACGATCTAGCAAAATGGCAGTCAGAAAGGGCCGTTCTTCGCCACGACCTTACTCCCGACCATTCAAGGATCAGTCCGGTGCCTGACGCAAAGGCACCTCATTCGGTCTCAACGACCTGGAGGCGCCCGTGTATGTCGCCTGTGAGTCGAAGGAGTGGATGACCGCTCCCATACTGAGGTGTTGAAGCGCTTCGCAGGGAAGTCTTCGGCCCTCCGGAGGCTTCCCCTCTTGTGAGTCATGTTTTTGTTGAAACTCGGCGCATTTCACGTAGACTTCGACAGACTCCTTGCTCAGAGAGATGTTCACTGAAGGGATTGCATGACCAGCATATTAGTAATGGATGATGAAGCTCCCGTTCGCGCGTTGTTGTCGGCGGCTCTTCAATCGGCAGGATACGCGGTGGTCGAAGCGTCCAACGGGCGTGAGGGCCTCAGGTTGTACCGTCAGAGGCCAGCGGATTTGGTCATCGTGGATATTCTGATGCCTGAATTGAACGGACCCGATACGATTATCGAGCTCACGCGCGAATTCTTGGACATCAAGGTCATTGCCATCTCAGGAGTATTCAGTGATGAATACATGCTGAAGACGGCCCGGCTGTTGGGCGCTCGACAAACGTTACGCAAGCCATTTGGAATTGAGGAACTGCTGAGCGCCGTCCGATATGAGTTGGTGCACTGATCGTCTCAGCTGTCAGAGGCAGCGAGATCCCGAGCAGCGATCGCCTCCCTGCCCTCCTGATTAAGCTGTCTAACCTTATCCAGTTCATAACCCAAAGGTCAGAGCTTCAAATTCTCTCCCGCAACCAATCTCCCAATCTCCATCCATCTTGTCCTGAATCCTCTTGCACCCCCTGCACCTCATCCAACCAACTCGTACATTTATAATCTGCCACATAATACAGGCGAGGGCTGGTCCGGATACCCGAACCAGCCCTCTGATTGTAAACCCTCTGTAAAGGTCACAGGTTGAATCGTCTACTTAGTACCCGGCCTTGGCATTCGGGTTCACCTGGCTGGGGAAGGGATCCAGAATGGCCTTGGGGGCGTTGTTCCAGATCACGTCCGCCAGATTCGACATCCGGCTCACGATCTGCGCCGCGACACCACCGGCGGCTCCAAACAACCCGCACCAG
>JBQTJA010000025.1:0-27650 GCA_052387595.1 Nitrospiraceae bacterium
GGTGGATCGGCCCTGACCGGCAATCTGTCGGTGCCGAAGCTGCGGACCGAATCTGAGCGGAGCCGGGATGTGCCTGTCACCTACGTCCCAGGCCGAAACCTGATTTTTCTGTCTTTGGCTGCGGCTCACGCGGAAGTGCTCGGGGCTTCGATTATCTACCTCGGCGCCAATGTAATTGACTATTCTGGCTATCCCGACTGCCGTCCGGAGTTCATCCAAGCTGTGGAGGCAGCGCTGCAAGCAGGAACAAAGGCAGGCATGCAGGGCAGGGGCATTGAGATTCGAACCCCCCTGCTCCGGATGTCGAAGGCAGAGATTATCCGGCTTGGCCTCACCTTGAACGTTCCTTTTCAGCTTACGCATAGTTGTTATGACCCAATCGGGGCGATTGCCTGTGGGCAATGTGACAGCTGTCTGATTCGAAAAGGGGGGTTTTCGGAGGCGGGAGTTGTGGATCCGATTCAGTATGCGGTATGTTGAGCCAATAGTTCGACTCGAATAAGCGGTCAAGATCTATGAAATTATCACCAATTCTGTCCGTGAGTCTTGTTCTCGTGATTCTTGGTGCCACATCAGGGTGTAGCCAACATGAGGGGGAGCCAAAGGGAAGGAGTACCGTGGCCTCTGCACCGGTGGAATTACGGGAAGGAGAGCAGAAATTCAACGCCAACTGTTCACGCTGCCATGGTATCGGGGGAGTCGGAACGACTCAAGGCCCGTCGTTTCTTCACAAGGTCTATGAGCCAAATCATCACGGCGATGAAGCGTTTCAGCGAGCTGCGGCCAACGGAGTAAAGGCTCATCATTGGGAGTTTGGCGACATGCCCAAGATCGATGCTGTCAAGCCTGGTGATGTCGGCCACATCGTGAAGTACGTCCGATGGCTTCAGAAACAGGCCGGAATTTTTTGACTGTCCGACCTCATTTTCTCTCATCATCCAGAATGATGTGAGGTGATCATTGTCATTTGGGTGTCCATTTCTTGGCCCGTTCTTCGGATTCGGTAATCTGGCTGCGAGTCATCCGTGTGGCAATGGTGTCGCGTGATTCAGCGGCTCGTTTCTCACCATAGGCAGCTGAAAGGCTATACCACATGTGCGCCTCCACAAGACTCTGAGGCACACTGCGCCCTCGTTCATACATCATTCCAAGTTTGGCAAATGCGAGCGCATTTCGTTGTTCAGCGGCTTTCTGAAACCAGAACAACGCCATGTGGTCACTATACGGTGCACCCTGCCCGAGCGAATAGAGCGTTCCAAGGTTGACTTGAGCGCCTGCATGTCCCTGATCAGCTGACTTTTTGAACCAATCCTTAGCCTCAAGGTAGTTTTGTGGAAGACCTCGTCCTTCGCTGTACAGTATGCCCAATTCATTTTGAGCGTTGGGATCACCGGTTTGAGCACGCTTGAGAACTTCGCCCACGGCTGGTTCGCCAATGAGTAGTTGTGGCGGACTAGAAGGGGGCGCGGTGCAGCCTGATGCGAGAAAGGATGCCAGAAGAAATCCTACGAAAGTCACACACTGGTAGGGTAGCCGGTAAGCCATTCTGAATGATTGTGAATGTGATCAATATCTGCTGGCCAGTTAGCGAACCATAGGGCGATATCCTACGCAGCGGGAGGGCGCAACTTCAAGGGGGCCAATCGTGGCTAAGGGGTAGACTGATGGAGAGCCTTGAAGACGATCACGTTCTCCAAAGGCGTCCGTGTAGCCTACTGTATGAGTGGCGACAGGAATAAGCCGACTTCAAGGAGTGTATCTCAGTCAGGGGCCTCAGATTAGAAAGAGCAGGCTGGAGAAACCCATGGGTTACTGTTCTTGAACTGAATTGTGGGTCTTGGGTTTCCAGTTCCGTGCGAGGAATTGTGCTTGGGCTATTTGGGCTGGTGTCATATTTGTAGCCAGACGATCTCGCCACTTCGCTCCATCTTCCTGCCCGTTAGCTGCCGCCAAGTTATACCACTGGTAGGCCTGGACGACATCCTTGGGAACTCCTCGTGCCTTTTCATGATAGGTGGCGATTACGAACATCGCTGGTCCGTGCCCCTGGTCCGCAGCAAGGTGGCACCACCGTAGAGCTTCCTGATAGTCCTGGGGCATCCCACGACCGATGTCAGACAGCACGCAGAGCCGATAGAAGGCACCGACATGTTGCTGGGTAGCCGCCATGCGGTACCACCGAACGGCTTCCCTATGGTCTTTTGGTAAAGCGTTCTCATATCGCAGGCCCAGATTGTATTGATCCTCGGCGCTCCCTTGTTCCGCGGCTGACTGTAGTGCATCGATCCGTGACGTTGTGTCTCGCACGTCGACGTAGGGGGATTTCGGTGGATCAATGCATCCCGATAGCGTGCAAAGGGCGGTCATCATCATGAGATATCGCAGGCAGGTCTTCATAATCCCTCTCCTTCGAAACATTCCTGCATTGGCTGCTGGTCAGATAGGCAGCAGCCAATGCAGGAACTACTCTAGCACATCTCACTCTCTAGAAAGCTACCATGCCAAGCATACAATCACGATCTTGTTCCGCCACGCCCTGTTGCTTTCACTGAAGAGAAAAGATATTTGTTAGCCTTGGCTTCAAGGTGAAATCTTGGCTTTTGTTGTGGTGCGGAACATCACGAGAAGCACCCTCCTTATGGGAACCTTGTTCCTTCTGCCCACGTTATCGGCTCAGGCTCAACAAGAGTTTTCGCCTAGGTCGGTCGAAAAGGGGGTGCTCCTGGTAGCCAGTCCCTCGCTGAGTGATCCCAACTTCCATCAAACTGTCCTGCTCATTGTCGAACATGGACGAGGTGGGACGGTTGGGCTTATTCTGAACCGCCCCACGAATGTGCTTGTATCCGAAGTCTTGCCGGATTTTACCGTGCTGAAGCGAACCACCCACCGATTGTTTGCCGGGGGGCCAGTCGAGCGAACACAGTTGATTCTGGTGTTCCGGCTCACGCAGCTCTTGCCTGATACACATCAGATCGTCGATGGAATCTACGTAGGCACACCTCGCGTCCTGGAACGTATCATGACTCAGCTCAAACCGACCGAGACCTTCCGCGCGTTTTCCGGATTCGCCGGATGGGCACCGGGGCAGCTCGAACATGAAATGCTCGAAGGGGCATGGGGAGTCTTGCCGTCACATGCGTTCAATATATTCGACAAAGACCCGGCCATGCTCTGGCCGGACAGCATCATCCTTCTTCAGGCCCCCAGAACTATTTCCAATGAACGATAGGCGGGTAGACCGGTCCCTCTGTGCGCCCAGTGGGAAGGCTAGGTCGTATTAAGCGACCTATTCCCGTTCGATTCGATCATTCGACTCCTGCCGCACGACATGCTCCAAAAAAACTTTGTGATGTCACCAACGACGGGGACCCTCTGTCGGTTCCACCATGACAGGGCTCCGATGAGGTCTGTGTGATCGGTATCTGGATAGATGCGTGACCGAACACAGCCGCCTCGTTGCTTGATACGTCGCTCCAGCTTTTCAAGATTGGCGAGTTTCACGGCTGTGTCCTTGTCGCCGTAGAGCAGCAGCATCGGTGGTTCCGTGCCGTCAATGAACGTGGGGACCTGCATGTTTAGATAATTCTGCGGTGGGCCGAACATGTCCTCCAGATCAGGCTCGTCAGGAGTAAAGGCGTAGGGACCGGCGAGGCCGACGAAGTCATGAATGGTCAGCGAGCGATCTTTTCCCTCGTCGGCAAGGTACTGAGGATTAACCGCGAGCAACGCGCCGATATGAGCTCCGGCGGAATGTCCCAGGACATGGATCCGCGCAGGATCACCGTGAAATTCGGTGATATGGTCAGAGACCCAGGCAAGAGCCTTCGCTCCGTCTTCTACGAACATCGGAAAGCGTACCTGGGGATATTTTCTATAATCGGGAATGACGACAATAAAGCCTTCCTTCACGAATGTCGCGCCGACAAACCGATAATCTTCCTTGGCCCCATAGGTCCAGCGCCCACCATAAAAAAAGACGATGACATCCATGTGCTTGTCCTTGGGATCGGCTGGAAGATAAATGTCGAGCTTCTGTGACGGCTCAGGGCCATATGCCCGATCATGTTCGACGGCCATCTCGACCAAGTGGGTGGGAAGATTGGCGGCGGTGAAAGCTACTTGCGTGCAACCAGATATTGCAAGCAGGAGGCCGAAGGGCATGATCTGACAGCACCTGTTTTTTAGGCTATTCATTTAGATATGGTCCTTGATCGTTCTTGCCAAGAGAGAAGTCAACCGCTTATAGCATAGGCTGACCGAGAACGATCTCGTGAATTATCACTCGGATGTTACCTCGTAACCTGTCTCGTGCTGGCTTCGAGCGCTTGACAGGTTTTTGGTCTTCCAGTAAGATCACACCGCCTTTAACGCTCATCCAGTGAGGTGAGCAAGGAGTCAATGATGAATCGTAGTCCGGCCTTGGCCGGTATGTGGGTGACCTTCTCACTACAGTGCGGTGAGGAGGTTTTTTTGTGTCCTGAATCTGACAGGAACCGAATAACGCCTCGTGCTGCGCATGACGACTCCTACGAATAAGCCTGTAGAGCAGAGAGACGAAAAGGTGATCATGGATGTCGGGGATATTTCCCGTGCCATGATGCGCATCGCGCACGAGATTGTGGAGCGGAATAAAGGGGTGAAGAATCTGGCGCTGGTGGGAATACGGACAGGTGGTGTGCATCTCGCCCATCGGCTCGTGAAGCGCATCCAGAGCATCGAGGGCGTGCAGGTTCCCATCGGCGAATTGGACATCACATTGTATCGCGACGATCTGGCGTTGCGAAAAAATCAACCGATCTTGAGAAAAACGTCCGTACCATTCGACATGACGAATAAAGTCGTCGTGCTCGTCGACGATGTCTTGTTCACCGGAAGAACGATACGGGCGGCGATGGATGGGCTGATGGACTTGGGACGTCCGGAGGAGATCCAGCTGGCGGTGTTGGTCGATCGTGGTCATCGACAGCTCCCGATTAAAGCGAATTATATCGGGAAAAATCTTCCGACTTCCCGAGAGGAGCAGGTGCAGGTGCTGTTGGACGAAGATGGGGAAGATGACCGGGTGGTCATCTTAAAATCCTGAAGCGGAGGATCCCATGAGCCTCAAGCGCAAAGATCTGCTGAGCCTCGCTTCGTTGTCCGTGGACGAGATCATGCTCGTCTTGGAGACGGCGGATTCCTTCAAGGAAGTGACCGGGCGCGAAATCAAGAAAGTGCCGGCTCTCCGAGGTAAGACCGTCGTGAATCTCTTTTTTGAGCCGAGTACCAGAACACGTACGTCCTTCGAGTTGGCGGCCAAGCGACTGAGCGCCGACGTGATCAACTTTTCTCCCTCCTCCAGCAGTGTGGTGAAGGGAGAGACCCTGCTTGATACCGCGCGGAACATCGAAGCCATGCAGGCGGACATCATCGTCCTCCGCCACTCCTCGGCCGGTGCCGCCGAAACCCTGGCGCATGGCGTCAAGTCATCCGTCATTAACGCGGGTGATGGATGGCACGAGCACCCGACGCAGGCGTTGCTCGATCTCTATACGATCCGGCAACGAGGGATGAATTTCAATGGGCTGCGCGTGGCGATTGTGGGAGATGTGTCGCATAGCCGTGTGGCTCGATCGAATATCTATGCGCTTATCAAGCTGGGCGCCGAGGTGCGCCTGGTGGGACCACCGACGATGATGCCGAGCCGTGTGGAGAAACTGGGTGCGAACGTCTACTACAACATGGATGAAGGTCTGCGCGGCGTGCATGTGATCATGATGCTCCGGCTGCAGTTGGAGCGGCAGGGACGGGCGCAGTTTCCGACGATCCGGGAGTACTCACGGCTCTATGGCTTGACCGGTGAACGGGTACGCCTGGCCGACGCCGGCGCGATTGTGATGCACCCTGGACCGATCAATCGAGGAGTGGAAATCGCGCCAGATGTGGCCGATAGTTTGTCCTCGGTGATTCTCGATCAAGTGGCGAATGGGGTGGCAGTGCGCATGGGAATTCTGTACCTCATGTCCGGAGCAAATTCGTGAATCTAATAATCTGATGATCTGTCGAGTGCGTCAGCGATAGGCCGAGCGTGCATAGTGAGGGTTCCACAACAGATCATCAGATCAACAGATTCTGGAAATTGTAGAGAGGGCTTATGGTATCGATTCTGATTAAGGGTGGTCGAGTCATTGATCCAGGCAGGTTTGACGGCGTCGCCGATGTGCTGATCGAGAACGGTCAGATTGCCGCACTGGGGTCGAATCTTTCCGCTCCAGCCGGCGGCCAGACCATTCACGCTACGGGGAAGCTGGTGGTACCGGGATTCGTTGATGTCCACGTCCACTTTCGCGAACCGGGATTCGAGTATAAGGAAACGATTCAGAGCGGCAGTGCTGCGGCGGTTGCCGGCGGATTTACGACAGTCTGTTGCATGCCGAACACGAATCCTGTGAATGACAACCAAGCCGTCACGGAGTTTATCCTGGAGCGATCCCGGCTGGCCGGCCTCGCGAATGTGTTGCCGATCGGTGCCATTACAAAGGGATCGGAAGGAAAGGAGCTCGCGGAGATCGGTGATTTACGGCGGTCGGGCTGCGTGGCGATTTCTGACGACGGCAAGCCGGTCATGAACAGCCTGGTGATGCGGCGAGCGATGGAATATGCCTTGGCCTTTGATCTGACGGTCGTCGACCATTGCGAGGATCTGCATTTGGCGGAAGGCGGCTGTATGAATGAGGGGTTGATCTCGACCGAACTGGGGTTGCCGGGGATCCCGTCAGCAGCTGAAGATGTAATGGTGGCGCGTAATCTCTCCCTCTCGGAACTGACCGGAGCTCGTTTGCATCTCGCCCATATTAGCACCACTGGGTCTGTTCGCATGGTGCGAGAGGCGAAAGCCCGGGGTATCCGTGTGACGGCCGAAGCCTGTCCTCATCACTTTACGCTGACGGAGGAACTGGTGCGCGGCTATAACACCCACGCCAAGATGAATCCCCCTCTGCGTACCTGGGCCGATGTCCAAGCGATCAAGGAGGGCTTGCGGGACGGTACGATCGATGTGATTGCGACCGACCATGCCCCCCATGCGACGCAGGAGAAACAACAGGATTTCACTGAGGCCCCATTCGGAATCGTGGGACTTGAGACGGCGCTCCCGCTGACGTTGGGATTGGTGGAGGAAGGGGTACTCTCACTGGAGCAAGCGGTTCAGAAGCTGACCTCGGCTCCGGCTGCGGCATTTGGACTCAAGAAAGGGACGTTGGCGGTCGGTGCCGATGCGGATGTCGCCCTCATCGATCCGCAAGAATCCTGGGAAGTTGACCCGTCTACGTTTCGGTCCAAGAGCCGCAACACGCCGGTTGTGGGATGGAAGGTGAAAGGGCGAGTGAAGACAACCATTGTAGGTGGCAAGATAGTGTTCGAGAACGGCCAGGTGGAGCGGTAGTGCTGTGCGACGGTTGCCTCGCTGGGGGATGGTCGGGTGTCTTACGCTTGAGTGGGTCGCGCTGGCTGTCTGGGTTGGCGGCATGGTCGTGCTGAGCGGAGCGGTGATCCCGGCGGTGTTCAATACATTCGGAGGGCAGGATTCCGGAGGAATGTTCTTGACCCGAGTATTTGAAAACTACCATCGTTTTATCATTGGGGCTTGTGTGATCCTCAGCGCTGCCATGTGGTATCGTCGGTGGAGCGGGGATCCGATAGTGGAGGTCGGTCGAAGTGAGATAATCGTTTTAGCTGTCATGGTGATGATCGCTGGGTTTATTATCGTGGTTCTCCATCCAAATGCTGTGTTGCTTCAAACTCAGGCGTTCGCGGCGAAAGATGAGACGGCCAGGAAAGCAGCGTTGGAGGCATTCTTTCGTGTGTTATTACCAACCCGGTCGTTGTACATAGTGAACCTGGTCTTGGGCATCGTGCTTGTCGGAATCAAGGTGAATCGCTCACTTGATCAGAAGAGAAGGCAGTCGTGAAAAGAGCATTACTGGCACTAGCAGACGGAACCGTGTTCGAAGGCCGTGCTCTTGGCCACGAGGGAGAAACGGTTGGAGAAGTCGTCTTTAATACGGCTATGACCGGTTATCAAGAGATACTGACCGATCCATCCTATAAAGGACAGATTATCACGATGACCTGTCCCCATGTCGGAAACTATGGAGTCACACCTGAAGATGTCGAATCCGGTCGGTCATGGGCAGAGGGGTTCGTGGTCATGGAAGCCAGCCGTCTCGCCAGTAACTGGCGAAGGCGACAGACCCTTCAAGAGTCATTGATCGAGGCAAGAGTCGTTGGAATTGAAGGCATCGACACCAGAGCCTTGACAAGGCACTTACGCGAGCACGGGTCACAGCAGGGGATCATCACACATCTTGATCTCGACCCTGATAGGGCTGTGCGACAAGCTAGGCAAGCTCCCACCATCATCGGTCGAGATCTGGCTGCTGAGGTGACTTGCGCCCATTCATATGACTGGACAACGGGAACCGGAGATTGGGCACCGTCGGCAAACGGCAAGGAACATAGACCGTCCAAGCCTTGGCGGGTCGTGGCCTATGACTTCGGCATCAAACACAACATTCTGAGACGATTGGTGGATGTCGGCTGTCAGGTGACGGTAGTGCCGGCTGCGACATCGGCAGAGGAAGTCCAGGCGCTAAAACCCGACGGCATTTTCCTGTCAAACGGTCCCGGTGATCCGGAGGGCCTTCCCTATGCCGCGAAGGCAATGGAGCAACTGATCGGACGCTATCCTATTTTTGGCATCTGTTTAGGCCATCAGATTCTCTGCCTGGCCTTCGGCCTCAAGACCTATAAGCTAAAGTTTGGTCATCATGGGGCGAATCATCCCGTGATGGATCTTCGGACGAGAAAAGTTGAAATTACGTCGCAGAACCATAATTTTTCCGTGCAGAGTCCCACGCCTCTCCATGACATGCCGAAGGCCCCACCCGTGATTGACACTCGCTATGGACAACTGTCGCTCACCCATGTCAGCTTGAACGACCACTCAATTGAGGGGATGGGCTGTCTCGATCATCCGGTCTTCTCGGTCCAATACCACCCGGAAGCGGCACCGGGACCTCATGATGCTGCCTATTTGTTCGATGAATTCGTGCGTCTTATGGAGACTCATCATGCATAACCGTGTTCTCATTGGGGTCATCGGACTGGTGCTGTCTGGATGCACGTTTAATTTCCCGCTGTTTCCAGGCCCCGGACCTCTGCAGGAAATGCAGGTCGACGGGACCGGAAAAGCAAAAGTGCTGTTGGTCGAAATTTCCGGAATGATTAGTTCACAGGAAAAAGATGGGTTGCGACCCGCGCCCAGCATGATTGCAAGCGTGAAGGAACAGCTGACCCGGGCGGCTAAGGATGAGAATGTCAAAGCGGTCGTACTTCGTATCAACACGCCTGGGGGAACGGTGACGGCATCGGATATTATTTATCACGAGCTGAAAACGTTCAAAGCCAGTCGTAAGGTCCCCATTGTGGCATCCATTATGGATCTGGGGACTTCAGGGGGCTACTATATCGCCGCCGCCGCTGACACGGTACTGGCGCATCCTTCCTCCGTGACCGGCAGTATCGGCGTGATCATGCTCACCATGAATGCACGAGGGCTGTTGGAGAAGGTGGGAGTGGAGGCTACGGCTGTGACGTCGGGGCCTCGCAAGGATATGGGTTCGCCGTTTCGGACCATGACGGCCGAAGAGCGTGCCATCTTTCAAGGGCTGATCGATTCGTTTTATCAGCGGTTCTTGAATATCGTGCAGGAGGGCCGTTCTAATTTGCAGATGGAACAGATCAAGCGGTTGGCTGATGGACGAATCTATACCGGAGGGCAAGCGAAGGAGGCTGGTTTGATTGATGAGATCGGCTATCTCGAAGACGCAATCGAATTAGCTAAGAAGAAAGCCGGTCTGACGGAAGCCCGAGTCGTGACGTACCAACGTCCAGGTGAATATTCCAACAATATGTATTCCAAGCTTTTGGCACCGAGTGGGCTCGCCAGTCTTGCCGATCTCGATCTCATGGCGGTTGTTCGTGGGGGAACTCCCCAGTTCATGTACATGTGGATGCCATAGTGAGAGAAGGCGCCGGTCGCATGACTAGGGAGATCGAGACTGGTAGGATGATAAGAATCGGCCTTGATCGTGAGATCCGAGATGACAAAGCCGGCAGATCAGCAGATCGACCTCCTGTTTTCAACGCCCATCGAGCGTCGCGGATTGCTTCGCTACTGGGCTCGCGGAATGTTGGGATTGACGTGCCTTTCCTGTCTTGGAACAGCGGCTGGCGTGGTTGCTGCTCTGGGGGGATGTGTCCGCGCGCCGGGAACGGCACGAGATCAATTCATCTATATCTCTGAGGAGAAAGAAATTGCGATGGGTATCAGCGGCTATCGCGAATTATTGCGACAGGCTCCAATCAGTAACGATCCTGAGTTAACCGAGATGGTCAACCGGGTTGGTCAGCGGATTGCCGCGGTGGCCAATAAACCAGAGTATGAGTGGGAGTTCGCCATTATTCGAGACGACCGCATGATCAATGCCTTCGCGCTTCCGGGTGGCAAGGTTGCTGTGTTCACGGGCATTCTCAAGTTGACAAAGAGCGAAAACGGGTTAGCGACCGTGATTGGGCATGAGGTGGCGCATGCGCTCCAACGCCATGGGGCGGAGCGATATAGCCGAAGTATCCTTGAAACGATCGGCCAAGTCGGTGCGTTGGCAGCCGGAGCCGCGGTCGGACGTCCGGATGCGGCAATGGCTGCGATGAGTGCCTATGGGGTTGGGGTCTCTCTGCCGTTTGGAAGAAAACAGGAATCGGAGGCCGACTATATCGGACTGAGGTTGATGGCACAGGCTGGCTATGACCCTCGAGAGGCCGTTCCCTTTTGGGAGAGGATGAGCGGCTGTCCTAGACAGATGATCGACAAGGTCTGCTTTCGATCGAAGCATAATATTCCGGAGTTTCTATCCACGCACCCCTCGGATCTGGCACGTATCAACCAGATTGAGGCCTGGTTGCCGGAGGCCATGCAGTATTATCACGCGGCGCAGGGCGATGCTCCATCTATACCGTCGTCCCCATATTACCCACGGATTGGACCGTCGCTTCCATCCAGCTGATTGACCATCACGATACGATGCCCAAACGTACAGATATTCAATCAATTCTCATGATCGGTTCCGGTCCGATTGTCATCGGCCAAGCCTGTGAATTCGATTATTCCGGCACACAGGCCTGCAAAGCCCTGAAAGCGGAGGGGTACAAAGTCATTCTCATCAACAGCAATCCGGCGACGATCATGACGGATCCGGAGATGGCTGATCGGACGTATGTCGAACCGATTACCTTGGATGTGGTTGAGAAGGTGATCGAGCGAGAGCGTCCGGATGCCTTGCTTCCGACCATGGGCGGGCAAACGGCTCTGAATACCACCATGGGATTGGTGAAGCGAGGGGTTCTCGAGCAATACAAAGTCGCTCTCATCGGTGCGTCGGCGGAAGCCATTCATAAAGCGGAGGATCGGGATGCCTTCAAACAGGCGATGCATCGAATCGGCCTGCGTGTGCCGAAGAGCGGCACGGTACACACACGGCAGGAAGCACTGACCGTTCTCGATACCGTCGGATTCCCCGCGATCATTCGTCCATCGTTTACGATGGGGGGGACCGGCGGAAACATCGCATACAATCGTGAAGAGTTCGAGCGCTTGATCGAATGGGCCTTGGCGATGAGTCCGGTTGGTCAAGTGCTGATCGAAGAATCAGTCATCGGATGGAAAGAGTATGAATTAGAGGTCATGCGTGACCTCAAGGATAATGTTGTGATCGTCTGCCCTATCGAAAATTTCGATCCGATGGGCGTACATACGGGAGACAGTATCACGGTCGCGCCGGCCATGACGTTGAGCGACAAAGAATACCAACGGATGCGGAACGCGGCACTTCGTATCATCCGAGAGATTGGGGTTGATACGGGAGGGTCCAATATTCAGTTTGGTATCAACCCTGCCGACGGGGAGATGGTTGTCATCGAAATGAATCCTCGGGTCTCTCGAAGTTCAGCCTTGGCATCAAAGGCCACTGGGTTCCCGATCGCCAAGATCGCGGCCAAGCTCGCTGTCGGATACACGCTGGATGAGATCTCCAATGACATCACCGGTGTTACAAAGGCTTCCTTTGAACCGGCGATCGACTATGTGGTGGTCAAGATCCCGAGATTTGCTTTTCAGAAATTCAAGGGGGCCGATCCAACCTTGACGACGCAGATGAAGTCGGTTGGGGAAGTAATGGCGATCGGACGTACCTTCAAGGAGTCTCTCCAGAAGGCCATTCGCTCCCTGGAGTTAAACCTCAATGGGTTGGCGTCCCGGTTTGGGATTGATCGGGGTGTTCCCGCTGACTTTAACCGGCCTGAAGCGATCGAGAAGCTCAACCGGGTGCTGCGGACACCAGTAGCAGAACGACTGTGGTACGTGGCTGATGCCATGCGCCTGGGATTCACGGATGAGGAACTGTTTGTAACGACCCAAATAGATCCCTGGTTTTTAGGGCAAGTCAGGCAACTGGTGGACTTCGAACGAATACTTGCCGGTCATGCCGGCGACCCAGCGGCCGTGTTGGGCAGCGAATTGCTCTGGGAGGCGAAGGAACTCGGATTCTCGGATGATCGGATCGCACAATTGCTCGGATGCGAGGCGTTCGCGGTTCAAAGCGCACGTACGCAACAAGGGGCACGAGGGGTCACCTATAAGCGGGTTGATACCTGTGCTGCGGAGTTCGAGGCGCAGACGCCGTATCTCTATTCCACCTACGGTAGGGAGTGTGAAGCCCGGCCATCGAACCGACAAAAAGTCGTGATTCTCGGCGGAGGCCCAAATCGAATCGGGCAGGGGATTGAGTTCGACTACTGCTGTGTCCATGCGGCCATGGCGCTTCGAGAAGAAGCGGTCGACACGATCATGGTGAATTGCAACCCGGAAACCGTAAGCACGGACTACGATACCTCTGATCGGCTCTACTTTGAGCCTCTGTCGCACGAAGATGTACTCAATATCGTGCATTGTGAGCAGCCGCTCGGTGTGGTGCTGCAGTTCGGAGGCCAGACGCCGTTGAAACTCGCGCTTTCGCTCTCGAAAGCCGGTGTGAAGATTCTTGGAACCAGTCCTGACGCGATTGATTTGGCGGAAGACCGGGAGCGGTTCCGGGAACTCCTTAATCGGTTGGGTCTACGGCAGGCGGAAAGCGGAATTGCCCGATCTATTGAGGAAGCGGTGCAGATCGCCGAACGGATCAGCTATCCGGTCATGGTCCGTCCGTCGTATGTGTTGGGTGGCCGGTCGATGCAGATTGTCTATGACGAAGCCGGCTTGCTGGAGTACATGCACTCCGCAGTCAAGGCATCACCCGATCATCCGGTCTTGATCGATAAGTATCTCGCCGATGCCATCGAAGTCGATGCCGATGCCATTTCGGACGGCGAAACTGTGGTTGTGGCGGGAATCATGGAGCATATCGAAGAAGCCGGTGTTCATTCAGGCGATTCCGCCTGCTCCCTTCCGCCCTATACACTCGACAAGGCCATTGTGCGTGAGATTGAGCGTCAAATGCGCATGTTGGCGCTGGAGTTGGGGGTTGTCGGGCTCATGAATGCACAGTTTGCCGTCAAAGGACAGACGATCTTTGTCCTTGAGGTCAATCCACGCGGATCTCGGACCGTGCCATTCGTCAGCAAGGCGATCGGCGTACCACTCGCAAAGTTGGCCATGAAAGTGATGATGGGGAAAACGCTTAAGGAAATTGGCTTTACGAGCGCTCCTCTCCCTCAGCATTTTTCAGTCAAAGAAGCGGTGTTTCCATTCAATAAATTTCCCGGTGTCGATGTGCTCCTCGGGCCGGAGATGAAATCGACCGGTGAAGTGATGGGCATCGACGGAGATTTCGGATGGGCATTCGCGAAATCGCAAGCCGGGGCGGGGGCGGTGCTGCCGACGTCAGGAACCGCTTTTATCAGTGTGAAAGCCTCCGACCGTCCCGCAGCACTGGAAGTGGGCAGGGCGTTGAATAAGTTGGGGATGCGGATTCAGGGAACGAGCGGGACAGCGGGGTATTTGCGTGAACACGGGCTTACCGTGGAGATTGTGAACAAGGTGACTGAGGGGAGGCCGCACATCGTCGACCACATCAAGAATGGCTCGATCGCTCTCGTCGTGAATACGGTACGAACGGCATCGGCGCATCTGGACTCGTCGGCCATCCGGCGGGAAGCGCTTCATCGCAGTATTCCATATTTCACGACAATGAGAGGGGCCCATGCTGCGGTGATGGGCATCGAAGCTATCGTCAAAAAGGGCTTAGCAATTCGCACATTGCAGGAGTATCATCGGCCATAAATTAGAGGATGCTGAAAAAGTTTGCCCGGCAAGGCCGCAGCGAGTGAAAGGCTGAGGCGTACGTGGTTGGTACGTTGAAGCCTTGAACGATGCGAGCACGAAGCCGGACGACTTTTGTAGTATCCTCAAACTGTTCAGGAGTGACTGAAGTATGCCGACACCAATTACGAAGAAAGGCTACGAGGCGTTAAAGGCGGAATTGGATCGTTTGCGCAAGGTCGAGCGGCTCAAAGTCATCGAAGCCATCGCGGAAGCCAGAGCGCATGGCGATCTTAGCGAGAACGCCGAGTATGATGCCGCCAAAGAGCGCCAAGGCTTCATCGAATCGCGCATCGCTGAACTTGAAACCAAGCTGGCCGACGCCCGCGTGGTGGAGATCGCAGGACGCATCAGCGAGACGATCGTCTTCGGTGCGACGGTCTTGGTCGTCGAACAGGAGTCCCAAGCCAAGAAACAATATACGTTGGTTGGACAGGACGAAGCCGACATGAAATTCAACAAGATCTCCGTGCAGTCACCTGTCGGGCGCGCGCTGATCGGTAAGCGTGTCGGAGATTTCGTGGAAGTGAAGACACCCGTCAAGATGGTCGAATACGAGGTCATGGAGATCAAATTCGAGGAACTCTGACGTGCAGAATGCACGCCCCCTCATCACGCTGCTGACGGATTTTGGCGAGCGGGATTGCTTCGTGGCAAGCATGAAAGGGGTCATTCTGTCGATCAATTCCACCGCTGCCGTTGTCGATCTCTCTCATCAAATCGCCTCTCATCAGATTCAGGAAGCCGGCTATTTTCTCAAGTCCTGCTATCGCTATTTTCCGGCAGGAACCATTCATGTTGCTGTGGTCGATCCCGGAGTCGGAACGGAGCGTCGTGCGTTGCTCGTGTCCGCAGCCGGCTCATTTTTTGTGGGACCGGATAATGGGTTGTTCAGTGAACTCCTGGAGCAGGAGCAGGGGGCGAAGGTATGGCAGATCGTGAATCAGGACTATCGTCTTGAAACGGCAGAGTCGACCTTTGATGGACGAGATGTGTTCGCGCCGACCGCTGCCTGGTTGAGCAAAGGCGTGCCGCCGGCATTTTTTGGACCAGTGATCCAAGATCCAATCCACCGTTCCGTGGCGATTCCTGTGTGGCATGAAGAAGTGCTGATCGGCAGGATCGTCTCCGTCGATCGCTTCGGGAATCTCATCTCTAACATCACCGCGAGGCAGGTGAGGGAGTTTCGGGCAGTCGGGGGTCAATCCATCGAGATCCATGTCGGAGCCTATGTCATCAACGATTTGGTTGAGAGTTACAGCCAGGGAAATCGGCAGAGTCCATCCGCGCTGATCAATAGTAATGAGAATTTGGAAATCTTTTTGCAGGAAGATAGCGCGGCGCGCTGTCTGCAAGTTGGTGTGGGGGAGGAGGTCCGTCTGTGTTGAGCAGTCTCAGCTCATCACGTTGTCGATGTGATGGCAGAGGTAGCTCGCGAATGGAAGTGAGTAGGTGAAGATTAGGGGACACAGCATTCAGGACATGTATGGAGTGGTGATTGCCCTCCAACACGAAATCCATCTCAAGCGTTCTCTTGGTGATGTTGAGCAGCTGGGCTCTAATTCCGGGAGGGCCCCATTGTTGATAGTTACGCTCGACCATGCCAGCCGTGAGCTGTGAAGCCAGCCCTATCTAGAGCTGATAGCTGATCCTGGACCGGTGCGTAGCTCGTACTCTTTCGTGGCGGCTCACAAGGTGAGAACGTCGGACTGATATCTTATGCCATGTGTTGGTCGATCACTCCAAAACAGCTGAGGACGACCATGCTATTTTTTATTGCAGGTGTCGCTCCCGGAGTCCCCAGCCGAGGTGCTCGTGCTGGGAAGAAAGGTCCAGTCGTAGCTCTTGTCACGAAGAGTGAATTTGATGACGCCCTTGATATTTGCCAATCGAAATTCGCTGTGCGGCTTGGTAGCTCCGAATCCAAAGCTCACGGCGCCACCGGTGCCGACGACGAACTGCCGGATGCCGTTAGGATCTGACGACCCGCTGGCACTCATCTTGGCGAATCGTTCATAGTTGTGCTCATGACCAGCGACGACCACATCGGCCTTCACTGCGTCAAGTGCGTCCCAGAAGGGTTGAACGTTGGGGTTGTTGCCCGTATCAATGCCCGAACTGAAGCGCGGTTTGTGCCAATAGGCAAGGATGCAGGAATCCGAATGAGTGGCGAGGTCGTTTCGTAGCCAGGCGAGCTGGGAAGAATTGATCTGCTCGCTGTTGAGCGAGACGAGGTGCCAGTTGCCGAGGTCGTAGCTGTAGTAGGGTTGCTTGGTTCCACCCGGGAAGCTGCAATTGGCGCTGTTCGGACAGAAATAGTTGAAATATCCTGATGCTCCCGACGTTTCATAGTCGTGGTTGCCTGGGCTGGGACGGGTTTGCGCCTTATGTCGGCCCCATGTCGGATCGTAGTATGTCGAATATTCCGACGCGCTTCCGCTTGGGTGAACATTGTCGCCGCCGGTAAACACGATCGTATCAGAATCGGCCGCCACCGCGGCATCGAGCAATTTGGCCGTCGACTCTGCGCCACTATATATTGGCGGGCCATGCGATGTCGCCGGCGCCGATGAGGGTATAGGTTTGCGCGGCTGGGGCAGCCTGTGTGGTCGCGGATGCGCGCGGCGATTTTCCGCTCTCGTTCTTTGCGGCGTCGGATGCGGTCACTGCATATGTATAGGTAGTACTCGCAGCCAGCCCACTATTGCTGAAAGAGGTGGTCGGAGCTGTGATGTCCACAAGCTTCGTAGTTGGAGTGCAGCCTGAGCCGGTGCAGCGATAGATGGAGTACTTCATCACCCCTACATTGTCGCTCGAGGCTGCCCAGGAAAGTGAGATCCTACTGCTGGACTGTGCTGTCGCGCTCAATGCGGTAGGAACCGATGGGGCCGAGGTATCCGGTGCGGCAAAGGTCTTTGCAGAGATTGTCGTAGAAGGGGGGCCGATGTTTCCTGCCTGGTCCCTTGCCCTGACCGAATAGGTATAGGTTGTGCTGGGAATCAGGCCGGTGTTCTGATACGCCAAAGTTTCAGATGGCACAGTGTCGATTTGCACAGGGTTGGTACACCCAACTCCTGTGCAGCGATGGATACTGTAATCTTCGACCTCGATATTGTCCGTCGAGGCCTGCCATGACAGATTGATTTGTGTGGCAGAGATCGGAGTCACATTCAGTCCGGTCGGGGCTGTCGGTGAGATCGTGTCGGGTGGGTTAGGCGTAGTCGCACTAATCGTTGAAGAAGGAAGACTTTCATTCCCTGCCGCATCAAAGGCTGTCACCGCATAGGTATAGGGCGTGGAGGGAGATGTTGTCTTGTCGCTAAACATTGTGGTTTTGACACCCCTGGCCACCGAGTTGCTTGGGCTGCAGGCTCCTTGACAGCGGTATACTGAATAGGATGCGATCACCCCGCTGTCGTCTGTTGCGACAGTCCATCTTATGTCAATCTGTGTGGAAGACACGGTAGCTGCAGTCAGATCGGATGGAGGTGTTGGCCTTTTCGTATCCCGTAGGGGCGGTGTGGTGAGCTCATAGATCGCTGATAAGGGGCTTTGGTTGCCTGCCGCGTCAAGTGCCGAAACAGCGTATCGATAGCGGGTATTGGGCGCCAACCCTGTCTCACTAAATGTTGTCTCGGTGATTCCGAACTGATACCTGGTCGGCGAACAGTTCGTACCGATGCAGCGGTAAATCCAATACTCTGTGACGCCCACGTCGTCTGTCGAGGCGTCCCAGTTCAGGTCCACCATGGTGGAGGAAGCCGCTGCATTTGTAAGATTGGCTGGCGCCGAGGGCGGTGTCAGGTCGTTTGCAGTACCGGGTGTGTTGTCATCTGTCGAGGGACCGCAGGCGCTGGACATCAAGCAGAGTGTAATAAGAAGACAGAGCACAGCAATCACTCGGCTATGGGTACAGGGATTTGCCCGGAGGGTGTGGCTTGCAGGATGAACCGTCATGAGTTCCATCGCGTTCTCCGTCAGCCATGGGGCCGACATGTCCGCTTTTGAGACCGTATGTTCTTTCTCCATACGTCTTCCGGCCAGGGTTTCTGTGATCCCACTAGCGTGTCCTAGATCAATCTGGTGGGGTGCTGGCTTTCCATGCTCACCAAGAAACAGTTGAGCGCGTGGTCTATCGCAGCGCCCACACGCTCTGGGACGACATCCGGGCCTACTTTACCCATAACGAATGACCAGCCCGAGCCCTTCTTCTGGTTCTGGACATCGCCGACGAAACCCTGCCCGTGTCGCCCCACATGGGGTTTGGCGGAATCTGTTCTAGAGCATGGGTGTTCGGTCTTCAGAGTACACTCAATATGTGCGGACCGAAGGAGGAAGGTTGTGACCTGCACAAGAACCATTCCTCACATCTGATCCCTGCCTTCGTGAGATATCTTCTTGCCAAATTGGTGCCGTTGTTGGAATGTACGAGCAATGGGTGTGCCGGGTTGATGTATATCGGCAAAACGAGGACAGATGAAACGAGAACAGCTGGTTATCGGCGTTGGCAGCCAGAGCAAAAGCAGAGGCGAGTGAGATGACTGTGAGGAGATTGGCCTCACAAGGTCGGCAAAACAGGCGCAAAAGGCAACAGGTCTTCATCGGGGGTGTGGAGGAGGAACAGGATTGTTGCCACAAGCGACGAAAGACGACGGTCGTGATGTCTTCGCAGCGGCTGCTGTCTGGTTGAGCACAAGCGTGCCACCGTTGTTTTTGGGCCCGGTGGCCCATGACCCGATTCACCGCGTTGGGTAATCCCGGAGTTGCACGACGAGTTGCTGATCGTGAGGATCCTGCTGATGGATCGCTCCGGGAATCTCATTTCTAACATCACCGCGAGGCAGGTGAGGGAGTTTCGGGCAGTCAGAGACCAGGTTTTCGAGATCCATGTCGGAGCCTATGTCATCACCGATTTGGTCGGGAGCTATAGCCTGGGAAATCGGCAGAGGCCATCAGCGTTGATCAATAGCAGTGAGAATTTAGAAATCTTTTTGCAGGAAGATAGCGCGGCGCGCTGTCTGCAAGTTGGTGTAGGAGAAGAGGTCCGCCTGTGCTGAGTTGTCTCAGCCCATCATTGTATCGATGTGATCGCAAACATGGCTGGCGAAGGGGAGCGAGCAGGTAAAGGCAGGCGACACGGCGTTGAGCACGTGCATGGAGCGGTTGTCGCCTTCCAGGACGAAATCCATTTCAAGCTTTTTCTTCGTGATGTCGAGTAGCTGGGCTCTAATTCCAGGACGCCCCCATGTGTGGTAGTTGCGCTCGGCCACGCCCTCGGCAAGGACTGAGGCAAGCGCCACCATCTTGCCTCGCGAGTATTTGGCGACCTCTTCCGTCGCCAAGCGTCGAAAATCGAATCCAGCTCCGGTCAGGAGCCCGAGTCCTCGACTTGCGACTTCAATAAGTTCACCGAAATTGAAGTTGCCGAGCCCCTCATAATTCTCTCGCCACAATGCTGGAATGGCTGTCGGACCGATCTTGGCTTTTCCGTCGGCCGTGATTGTGAAGTGGACGCCCAGGAACGGATTTCTGAGATCAGGAACAGGGTAAATATTGGTACGGATCGAACCTGGTGGTTCATCGGAATAAAGGTAGAGGCCTTTAAAAGGCAGGATGCGATACTTTTCCGAGAATCCATAGTCCATCGCGATTTTGTCGGCATACAGACCCGCGGCGTTCACGACGTAACCGGCCTTAATGCTATCGCGGTCGGTGTACACTCTTGTGTCGTCTCGTCGTCGATAGGCCGTGTTGCACTGAATTCGAATGCCTTCATCGAGTGCGTCTTGTTGCATCGCGTTGACGACGTGGAGCGGGTTCACCGTCGAGGTACGTGGCGAAAAGAGGGCTCGTTGGTAGGTCTTGACTCGTGGCTCAATGGACTTGGCTTCTATTTCCGTGATGGCCTGAAGTTCGATTCCATTGGCTTGACCTCGACGGAGCAATTCGTCAAGCGATGGCAAGTCGCCCGCATCCTTCGCGACGACGAGCTTGCCGCATTTATTGAGGGGGATTTGTTTTTCCTCGCAATAGGTGGTCAGCCGTTCGTTCCCAAGGCGGGTAAACTTGGCCTTCAGGCTGTCCGGTGAGTAGTAGAAGCCCGCGTGGAGGACTCCGCTATTGCGGCCACTGGCATGGGCCCCGCAAGAAGGTTCCTTTTCGATCAACAGCACGCGGGCATCGGCCCGGCGTTTGCGAAGCTCACGCGCGATACTGAGGCCGATCACTCCGCCTCCGATGACGAGAAAATCACAGGTTCGCATATTGTGTCGTGGCTCTCTTGGCGATGGTGCGACGCATCTTCAAGAAACTCAATCGATCTGCAGAGTCTCTATGGATTGCTTGAGAATTTCCACCATTTTTTTTAACTCTTCTGCCGTTGTCGAAAGGGGAGGGATCAGCACGAGCACGTTGCCGATGGGCCGTAAGATCAGTCCCTTTGCTCGGGCAATGGCCGCCACGTGGTGACCAGCCTTGGCGCTGAGCGGGTAGGGTTCTTTGGTTGCTCTGTCTCGGACTAACTCGATGCCAACCATGAACCCGCGTTGGCGGACTTCCCCGACATGGGGGTTCTCAGCGATCGGCTTTAGCCATTGGGTCAAGATCTTGATCTTCGCGGACAGTCGGGACAGTGTTTTTTCCTGGCGGAACACTTGGAGATTGGCCAGGGCCACGGCACAGCCTAGGGGATTTCCGGTAAAACTGTGTCCATGAAAGAAGGTCTTGAATTCGTCGTAGGTGCCCAAAAATCCTCGATAGATTTCATCGGTTGTCAGGGTCGCCGCGAGCGGCATATACCCGCCGGTGAGTCCCTTGCTGATCGCCATCAGATCCGGTGTGATCCTTTCATGCTCGCCCGCGAACATTTTTCCGGTTCGCCCAAAGCCCGTCGCGACTTCGTCGGTAATCAACAGGACGTTGTATTTTGTGCAGAGCGCGCGGACTCGTTTCAGATACCCGGCCGGCTGTGGAATCATACCGGCTGCCGCTTGCATCAGCGGCTCGATGATGAATCCGGCCAGTTCGCGATGACGGCGTTTCAAGATTTGTTCAATTGGGTCGATGCAGGCCATCTCGCAGGAGGGATAGGCGAGTTTGAGCGGACAGCGGTAACAATAGGGCGGTTCTGCTGCCAGCGTTGGGAACAATAGCGGTTTGAATCGAGAATGAAACAGCGCGATATTGCCGACGCTCACAGCTCCAATCGTATCCCCGTGATACGCCATCTTGAGATGGAGAAAGGTATTTTTGGGGCCGGCCCCTGGATGCCGCTGCTGCCAATATTGGACGGCCATCTTCAGCGCGATTTCTACCGCCGTTGAACCGTTGTCCGAATAGAAGACGCGTGTGAGCCCCTTTGGTGCGATCTGGATCAAGGCGCGCGCCAGCTCAATGGCCGGTGGATTGGAGAGGCCCAGGAACGTGGAGTGGGCGATGTTGTCGAGTTGTTTCTTGATGGCGTGGTTCAGGATGGGATGTCGGTGTCCGTGGAGATTCACCCAGATGGACGATGTGCCATCGAGATAGCGTTTCCCTTCCGTATCGATGAGGTAGGAACCGTTCCCGCGCGCGATGATCAGCGGGTCTTCCTGTACCCACTCTTGCATCTGGGTAAACGGATGCCAGAGGTAGCGGCGGTCCCAGTTCCTGAGCTGCTTCGTAGAAGGTGGTCGAGTCATGATTCCTTGAATGTTGTTCGTCAATCCTGTGATCGGCCTGGGGATCTGTGATTGACTCTTGACGACTGCCGATGGACGAGGGAGTGGCCTCGATGGCGGCACGTGATTATAGGTGGAGGTGATCTCTTTGACAACCCAAGGAGCAGTTACTATAATGAACCGATTTTTACTAATGAGCTAGGATTTGCAAAGCCTTATACGCAATTTTTCCATCATTGCTCACATCGATCACGGTAAATCAACCCTCGCTGACCGGTTCCTAGAAGCTACTGGCGCCGTTACTGCTCGAGAGGCAAAAGACCAGATCCTCGATGCCATGGACCTCGAACGGGAACGTGGCATTACGATCAAGGCCCACGCGGTGGCGATCCGGTACAAGGCTCAGGACGGGAAGACGTATGCCTTGCATTTGATCGATACGCCGGGACACGTCGATTTTACCTATGAAGTGTCGAGGAGTCTGGCGGCCTGCGAAGGGGCGCTCTTGCTGGTCGATGCCACGCAAGGGGTGCAGGCGCAGACGATTGCCAATGTGAATTTGGCGATGGCCAACAACCTCACTATTATTCCGGTCATCAATAAGATTGATCTGGCGAGTTCGGATATCGAGAGCACGAAACATTCGATTTCGGAGGTGCTGCAGCTTGAGGCAGCCGATGCCTTGCCGATCAGTGCGAAGGAAGGCAAAGGAGTCCCTGATGTGTTGGAGGCAATCATTACGCGGATTCCTCCTCCGTCCGGCGATCCCCAGGCTCCATTCAAGGCACTGATTTTTGACTCATGGTTCGACAATTACCAAGGTGTCATTGTCCTGGCGAGACTGGTGGATGGATCCATCCGGCCAGGGATGAAGATCAAAGTCATGTCGAACAATCGGACGTTTGAAGTCATGGAAGTGGGACAATTCACCCCGAAACGGACAAAGAAGACTGAGCTGTTGACGGGCGAGGTGGGATATCTCTGTGCCAATATGAGAGAGGTCGCGGACGTCAAAATCGGCGATACACTCACGGATGCGGTCTCGCCCACGAGCGCGCCCTTTCCTGGTTATAAAGAGGTGAAACCGCTGGTATTCTGCGGGCTCTATCCCACCGATACCGGCCGATACGAAGATTTGCGCGACGCGTTAGTCAAACTACGATTAAACGACTCCTCGTTCGTCTATGAACCTGAGACATCGCTCGCGTTGGGATTCGGCTTTCGCTGTGGGTTTTTGGGCCTGCTGCACATGGAAATCATTCAGGAACGGCTTGAACGTGAATATAATCTCACGCTCCTCACAACCGCTCCGACCGTCGTCTATCGACTTCTCACCACGAAGGGCGAGATACTGGAGGTCAATAATCCGTCGCAGCTCCCGCCTCCCAGTAGCATTGACTCATTTGAAGAGCCGTTTATTTTGGCCTCGATCATCACGCCCGAACGGTATATGGGAGCGATCCTCCAGCTCTGTCAGGAACGCCGAGGCATCCAAAAGGGTCTGCATTTTCTCGATCCGACCAGGGTCATGATCAGTTATGAACTGCCTCTTAACGAGGTCATTCTCGATTTTTACGATAAGCTCAAGTCGCGTACGCAGGGCTATGCGTCACTTGACTATGAAGTGCTGGGCTACCGCAACTCCGATCTTGTCAGGCTCGATATTCTCTTGAACGGTGAAGCGGTCGATGCCCTGTCGTTTATCACGCATAAAGATCGTTCTGTTCAACGTGGGCGGCAGCTTGCCGAGAAAATGAAGGAGCTGATTCCACGGCAGATGTACGAGATTGCCATTCAGGCGGCGATCGGCAGCAAGATCGTTGCGCGTGAGACCATCGGTGCGATGAAGAAGAATGTGCTGGCAAAATGTTATGGTGGCGATATCACGCGGAAGCGCAAGTTGCTGGAAAAACAGAAGGAAGGAAAAAAGCGCATGAAAGCGGTTGGCAGCGTCGAGGTTCCTCAGGAAGCGTTTCTGGCGATCTTGAAGGTTGGAGACGAATGAGCCTCGATCAGAATCCGAGAAATGCGGATAAGTTGCCAGGCGCTCCGCGTGGGGGAGGAGACCAGGCCGCGCTTTCGGAGGCCAAACTCGCCGACAACACGGACCAATCGGGGCGGAAGTCTCTTGTCCGGGAATATGCGGAAGCGATCATTGTGGCGATGCTCCTGGCATTTGCCATCCGCGTGTTCGTTGTGCAGGCATTTAAGATTCCCTCAGGATCAATGATTCCGACCTTGCAGATCGGCGATCATATTTTGGTTAGCAAGCTCTCCTATGGGCTGCAGTGGCCGACGGACTGCAAGGTGCTATGGAGTTTCCCACCAGTTAATTGCTACACGTCCGAAACGATCGTGACATTCGGCACACCGCAGCGGGGCGACATCATCGTGTTTCGGTTTCCCGAGGATGAAGAGAAAGATTTCATCAAGCGCATCGTCGGGCTGCCAGGAGATACCGTCCAGCTTAAGAACAAGGTTGTCCTGGTGAACGGCCAGCCACTCGACGACAAAGCCTTTACGCAACGAATCGATCCTGGTGTCATCGACGGGACGATCAACCCCCGCGATAATTTCGGCCCGGTGACGGTCCCCGATGGATCGTATTTCGTGATGGGCGATAATCGCGACCAAAGTCTGGACAGCCGGTTCTGGGGCTATGTGCGCGAAGAAAAGATCCGCGGGAGAGCGTTCCGTATCTATTGGTCCTGGAATGGGCAGGGAAATTGGACGGAGTGGGTCAGATGGGAACGATTCGGAAAGGCGATTCAATAACGAAGCGCAGCGTCGCGTCTCTTCCGAGTGCAGACTCGAATGGGAAGGGTGATGCGTTGTCGCCCAAGGCGCTCCGGCAGTATCTTCAGCGATTTCCGCAGGCATCGATCCTCGTTGTCGGCGACCTCATTCTCGATCACTATGTCATGGGACGGGTCAGCCGGATTTCCCCAGAAGCTCCGGTTCCGGTGGTGCATGTCGAGTCGGAGTCTCTCCGGCTTGGTGGAGCGGCGAATGTGTTCAACAATATTTTAGCGCTTGGAGGAAAGGCCGATCTCTGCGGTGTGATCGGGTCGGATGAAAGCGGGCGTCTGTTGATGAAGGAGATCGGCAACAAACGATCAAGCCGCGGGGGGGTGGTGATCGATCATGATCGCCCAACGACCAGAAAAAGTCGTGTGATCGCGCATAACCAGCAGATTGTGCGGTATGACATCGAGGGACGGAGCGAACTAAAGGTCGCGCTGCGGCAAAAGATTCTCCGGTATGTGGAGTCACGGATTCGAGAGTTGGCCTGCATCGTGGTGTCGGACTATGCCAAGGGAGTCGTCTCGCCAGCACTCATGTCCGATCTCATACGACTGGCTGCGTTGAGAAAAGTTCCGGTCATTGTCGATCCGAAGGTCGAACATTTCAGCTATTACAAAGGCGTGACCGTGCTGACGCCGAATCATCTTGAAGCGGCTCAAGCCTCCGGGTTGCACGGAGACAGCGACCAGACAATCGACGAAGCCGGCGCGATGATTCGGCAGCGTCTCGGGTGTCAGTCCGTCCTGATTACACGCGGTGAAAAAGGCATGAGCTTGTATGAGCGCAACGGCGCGTCGTGGCATTTGCCGACGAAGGCTCGGCAGGTCTACGACGTCACCGGTGCTGGGGATACGGTCATCGGAACTTTGGCGCTGGCCCTGTCGGCTGGAGCAAGCATCAAGACCGGAGCGGTCATGGCGAACTATGCGGCCGGGATCGTGGTAGGCATGGTCGGTACCGCGACGGTTTCGCCGAAACAGTTGTCCGAGGCGTTTGGAGATGAATAAGGGTTCACGGTCTGTCACGGTTGTGATTCCAGCCCGCTATGGGTCGTCACGGTTCCCAGGCAAGCCGCTCGTCGAGCTAAACGGGAAGCCGATGATTCAACATGTCTATGAACGGGCGGCGGCTTGCCATGCCGTTTCCGATGTGTTGGTCGCAACCGACGATGAGCGTATCAAACATGCAGTTGAGCGGTTTGGTGGGCGTGTGATTATGGTTACCGGTGAATATCGGACGGGGACGGACCGGGTCGCCGCTGTGGCCCGTATATTCGCGGGAGAGTACTTTTTGGACTTGCAGGGGGATGAGATTCCACTGAACCCCGAGTTGTTGACCGATCTTATTGAGCCGTTTCTTGAAAGCGGCGTCGGCATGGGGACGCTCAAGCGGGTGATGGACCCTACGGAAGACCTTCTCAATTCTGCCGTGGTCAAAGTGGTGACCGATGCTCGAGGCGATGCGTTGTACTTTTCCCGAGCTCCGATCCCATTTGTCCGTGATGATTCAGGACGGCAGGTGATCGGAGGACTCCACTACATCCATTTGGGTTTGTACATGTATACGAAGGACACGTTGCTGCGTTTCGCAGCGTTGCCGACGAGTCGTTTGGAGGATGCCGAAAAGCTTGAACAACTCCGTGCCTTGGATCATGGGATTCCCATCCGGGTGTGGGAAACCAAACATGCCTCGTTGCGAGTTGACCGTCCTGAAGACGTGTCGGATGTCGCGGAACGGTTGCAGCAGTTCGAGGCGGTCAAGCGAGAGCTGCAGAACAGCGGCGTATTTTTCAAGCCATGAGATTCCTGTCGAGAGCGGATCGGTTTGACGTCCACGAGAGGGGACAGCCATGAGCAAGTTCATTTTTGTGACCGGCGGCGTGGTCTCGTCACTTGGAAAAGGGCTGGCTTCGGCGTCCATCGGGAATCTGTTGGAAAGCCGAGGCTTGAAAATCACCTTTCTGAAGCTGGATCCCTATATCAATGTCGATCCCGGCACGATGAACCCCTATCAACACGGAGAGGTCTTTGTCACAGACGACGGAGCGGAGACGGATCTTGATCTTGGACATTATGAGCGATTCACCTCGTTGGCGCTGACGAAAGAGAGTAATTACACGACCGGTCGAATTTATCACTCGGTCATTACGAAAGAGCGTCGCGGGGATTATCTTGGTGGAACGGTTCAGGTCGTCCCGCATGTGACGGATGAGATCAAACAGGCGATCATGCGCATCTCCAAAGGGGTCGATGTGACGATCGTCGAGATCGGCGGCACGGTCGGCGACATTGAAAGCCTGCCGTTTCTCGAAGCCATCCGACAGATGCCGTACGACGTCGGGCGCGACAATGTGTTGTATGTCCACTTGACCCTCGTGCCCTACATCGGGGCGGCCGGTGAGTTGAAGACCAAGCCGACGCAACATTCAGTCAACAAGCTCCGTGAGATCGGTATTCAGCCCCATATCCTCTTGTGCCGCACCGACCGGTATATTCCCCTGGAGCTCAAAGGCAAGATTGCCATGTTCTGTAATGTGGACAAGGATGCGGTCATCACGGCCAAAGATGTCGAGACGATCTATGAAGTGCCGATCGTCTTCAGAAAAGAGGGGTTAGACGAATTGATCGTTCGTCAGCTCCATATGGAAACCGGCCAGCCCAATCTTCGCGAGTGGGATGCGATGGTGCAGAAGATCAAGCGGCCAAAGCATGAAATCTCCGTCGCGCTGGTGGGCAAGTATGTGGGGCTGAAAGAATGTTACAAGAGTCTGGGAG